>CAMCOD010000019.1 GCA_945876435.1 uncultured Clostridia bacterium | reverse complement strand
AGACATTGGCAGCCAACTTGCAAGCAAACTTCATGGCAGAAGCTGTGCGCTGAACCTTGCAAAAGTTCCCCTCATCAAAAAACAACCGCGCGCCAGCCCCCTTCCTTCCGCTTGTGCAAACTCTCCTTTTGTGCTACAATGCCTGTAAGGGAAAAACTCTGGTAAAAAAAGAAACCCTTCCCATCATCCGTGAAAAAACCGCGACAAAGAAACAAAGAGAAAGGATCTGATGCCATGTTTGACCGCGCAGCCTACGAAAAACGGGTAAAATGGTTCACCGAAGCCCGCTTCGGTATGTTCATCCACTGGGGCCTGTACACCATTCCCTCCCGGGGCGAATGGGTACGCAACTACGAGGAGATCCCCGCCGAGGACTACGAGCCGCTGAAATATGAGTTCCAGCCGGATTCCTGCGATATGCGGCAGTGGGCCAAGCTGGCCAAAGAAGCCGGCATGGAATACGCCGTCCTCACCGCCAAACACCACGACGGCTACTGCCTCTTTGACACCAAAACCACCGATTTTAACGCCATGACCTGCTGCGGACGGGACTTTATCCGGGAATTTCTGGACGCTTTCCGGGCCGAGGGGCTGAAGGTGGGCGTCTATTACTCCGTCATCGACTGGCGGCACCCGGATTTCCCCCACTACGGCGACAAACACCACCCCATGCGCAACAAGCCGGAATATTCCAACGAAAACCGGGACTTTGACCGTTATCTCAGCTACATGAACCAGCAGATTGAGGAGCTTTGCACCAACTACGGCAAGCTGGACCTGATCTGGTTCGACTTCTCCTACGACAAGATGACCGGCGAGACCTGGCACGCCACCGAGCTGGTGCGCAAGCTGCGCCAGTGGCAGCCGGACATCATTATGAACAACCGTCTGGAGGCCAGCGGCGAAGGCTTCGGCTCTCTCCTGACGGAAAATCCCAACGAATACAGCGGCGACTTCGTCTCTCCCGAGCAGATCATCCCTCCCCGCGGCATCTTCGACTGCGCCGGACGGCGGGTGGTTTGGGAGTCCTGCGTCACCATGAACAACAACTGGGGCTACTGCTCCACCGATAAAAACTTCAAACCGGCGGATATGCTGATCAAAAAGCTGGTGGAGTGCGTGTCCAAGGGCGGCAACATGATCTTGAACGTGGGTCCCGACGCCACCGGACGGATCCCGGAGGAATCCGTCCGGATTCTCAAAGAAATCGGCCGCTGGATGAGCCGCAACGGCGCCTCCATCAAGGGCTGCGGCTGCGCCGACCTGGAAAAACCGGAGTACGGACGCATCACCCGCTCCTTGGACGGCAAAACCCTCTATTACCATGTGACCGAGCCGCAGATCGGCTACGTTTACCTGCCCGGCATCACCAAGGACCAGGTGGCCGCCATCCGCCTGCTCTGCGACGGCTCCGAGCGGAAGATCGACCAGGGCTGGATCACCGCCAACTACGCCGACCTGGTGTTTGTGAAGCTGAGCGACAGCCCGCTGCTGCCGGAACCCATTGACACCGTCATCAAAGTGGTGCTGAAATAGGCCCAAGCCCTCCGGCGTCAAAATAAAAATGTATAAAACCCTCCTTTCTGCCCATGCTATTGGTAGCAAAAAGGAGGGTTTTTCCATGTCTGAATCGTCTGAATCCAAATCCGGAGCCGCCGTTCCGCTGCCCCGGAAGCAAAAAAACAGGGTACAGTGGGGCTGCGTCTGCCTGATGCTGTCCATCGCCATGTTCGGCCTGAGCCTTGCCACCCTGCAGGAGCCCATCCTGCGGGAAATGGACGCCATGCAGTACTTCTCCCTGCTGTCCATTCTGAGCACGCTGGGGCTGGCCATTATGACCCCCATCGGCGGCAAGCTGGGCGACCTGTTCGGCCGGCGGAATCTGGTGCTGGTGTCCGGACTGATCTGCGCCGCCTGCAGCATCGGAATGGGCTTTATCCGCGCGCTCTGGCCCTTTATGCTGCTGCGGCTGCTGCTGGGCGCCGCCCAGGGAGCCTTCACCGCCGCGCCCTATATTCTGGTGCGGGAGATCAACGAACCCAAGGCTGTACCGAAAGCCATGGGGCTTCTGGCCTCGGCGGTGGCGCTGGGCAGCTTCGGCGGCTCGCTGATCGCCGGTTTTCTTACGGATCTGGGCCAGTTGGAGCTGGCCATTCTCTTCCCGGTGCTTCCTCTGCTCATCGGCGTGGGGCTCATCGCCGCCGGACTGCCCAATACCCGCCGGGAAGCTGCCGTCTCCATTGATGTTCCCGGCATCATCGCCCTGACCATCTCCCTCAGCGCCAGTCTGCTGGCCCTGAACACCGCTCCAAGGTCCGGCTGGCTGGCTCCCGGGGTGCTTCTGGGCTTCGCCATCGGCATCGCGGCCCTGTTCTGGCTGATCCGGGTGGAAAAAAACGCCCAAGAGCCGCTGATCCCGCTCCATCTGTTCCGCAACAGCCGCTACAACGCTTTGCTCTGGGTCAGCTTCCTCAGTTATTTCTATTATATCGCCATGAACTACTACACGCCGCTGGCGGTTTTGCAGGTTTTGGGCGGCAGCACAGCGGTTTCCGGCTCTCTCCAGCTGCCCCGCACCGTGCTGATCATCGCTTTGCCCGCTCTCTGCGGCCTATGGGTCAGCAAACAGCCCCGGAACAACTGGATCGCCCTGGCGGTCTCCACCGGACTGGTGGCCGTGGCCTTTCTGGTTCTGGGCTTCACCAGCCCTGCTACGCCGGTGCTGCTGTTTTACCTGACGCTGGCCCTCACCGGCGTGGCCGAAAGCCTGCGGGCCGTCTCCCTGACCCCCAGCGCCCAGGCTACTCTGGAGCTTCACGATCTGGGCGTGGGCACCTCTCTGATCAATTTCGCCAACTCCCTGTCCAGCCTGATCGCTTCGGCCTTTCTGGGCATCCTTTACGACACCCGGACCGCCGCCAATGGCGTAGCCGCCGGGGTGAACATTGTTTTCCTCTCCACCGCCGTCGTCTCCCTGGCCGGCTTCCTGCTGGTGGTGCTGGTGGTACGCCGGCACATGGAGCGCAAATAAAAGAACAGCCAAACAACCCCGCCTCCGTCCCCCACGGAGGCGTTTTTTTCTGCGGAAAATACCTTTCGGCGCCCCGGACGGAAGGGAGAAGCTTCGCTTCTCAACCGTCGCCCCACTCCATCATCAAAATGGGTGTTTCCAAAGAGGCACAGTGCGAAAAAATTTTGACCTGCAGCGACCCGAACACCGTGCACCCCCTTGACAACTGTATTATACTGTTATATACTATCTATAACAGTTAAGGAGGCCGCCTGATGAAACTCATAATCCGCAACAACAGCCCTACCCCCATTTATCAGCAGATCAAAAACGCCATCACCTCCCAGATCCTCTCTGGGGAACTGGCGGAGGGCGAAGCGCTGCCCTCCATCCGCCAGCTTGCCGCCGAGATCCAGATTAGCGTCATGACCATCAAGAAAGCCTACGACGAGCTGGAGAAAGAGGGCTACCTTCAGTCCCGCCAGGGAAAAGGCACCTTTGTGGCGCCCAAAAACATGGAGCTGATCCGGGAGCAGAAGCAGCGGGAGATCGAAAGCTATATGCAGAAGATCGCCGATATCGCCAACACCTATTCCATCGACCGACAGGCCCTTGAGGACCTGTTCCATCTCTTTTTAAAGGAGTGATCCCATGGCTGAAGCCATTTCCATCCAAAACCTGCAAAAAACCTACGACAGCAGCTTCCAGCTTGGCCCGGTGAGCCTGTCCATCCCCGGCGGCATCATCGCCGGCCTCATCGGCGAAAACGGCGCCGGAAAAACCACCCTGATCAAGTCCCTTCTGGGCATCATCCGCCCGGATTCCGGCCAAATTTCCGTTTTCGGCCGGGATATGAACCGCGACGAAGCCCAATGCAAGGAGGACATCGGCCTTGTGCTGGACAATATGTTCTTCCCGGAGCTGTTAACCCCCAGGGACATCGCCTCCAGCCTGCGCTCCATCTACAAAAACTGGGACGACGCCCTGTTCCGCCAGTACTTAAAGGATTTTTCCCTGCCGGACAACAAGCCCATCAAGACTTTCTCCAAAGGTATGCGGAAAAAGCTGGAGATCTCCGCCGCGCTGGCCCATCACCCCAAGCTGCTGATTCTGGATGAGCCCACCAGCGGCCTTGACCCGGTGGTGCGCAGCGAGGTGATGAACATTTTCCTCCAGTTTATCTGCGACGAGGAGCACAGCATCCTTTTCTCCACCCATATCACCAGCGACCTGGAGCACTGCGCCGACCAGATCCTGTTCATGGACGGCGGACAGCTGGTGCTGAACAAGAGCCGGGACGACATTCTGGACGGCTACGGCATTCTGAAATGCGATGAGCAGCAGTTCGCCCTCATCGACCGGGAGGATATGCTGTCCTACCGGAAAAACAAGTACAACATTGAGGTCCTGGTCAGCGACCGGACAGCCATGGCCCGGAAATATCCGGACTGCGTCATGGACGCCATCACGCTGGAGGACCTGATGATCCTGATGATCAAGGGGGAAAAACCATGTCAGGTATGTTAGGATTGATGAAAAAAGACCTGTATCTGCTGAAAGCCAGCCTGAAAGCCCGCTCCATGATTCTCGTCATGCTGGTGATCTACTTTGTGGCCGCGGGCAGCGGAGACAGCATATTTACCTTTATCCCCACCTATATCGTGTTCATGTCCATGCTCAGCACCTTCAGCTACGACGAGTACAACCAGTTTGATGCCTTCGCCGTGTCCCTGCCCAACGGGCGGAAAAACGTGGTGCGGGCCAAATATGTGGTGACGCTGCTGATCAGCGCCATCACCGCCCTGCTCACCGTCCTCATCAGCGGCGTCGCCGGCCTGATCTTCGGGCGGGGCCTGGAGCTGAGCGGCCTTTTGGAGAGCTTCATCGGCGCCATGTGCGCCCTGCTGATCCTGCAGGCCCTGTTTTATCCCCTGATCTTCAAATTCGGCATCAACAAAGGCCGGGTCATGGTCTTTGTGCTGGTGATGGCCGTGGGCGCGCTGATCTTCCTGCTCAGCCAGATGAACGGCCTGCCCAAAATCGACGCCGGCATCCTCGACCGCTATTTTGCCGTCCTGATGCCGCTGTTCCTGCTGGCGCTGATGGGCCTGTCCTACCTGATTTCCCAGCGCATCTACGGGAAAAAACAGTTTTAAGCCATAAGAACACGGAAAAAAAGGAGCCGAAAGGCTCCTTTTTTTGCGTGTTTCAAACTGCCCGGAACGTGCGATCCTTTAATTTCCCTGATTGACATAGACCAGTTCAAAATACAGGTACTGATCCATTTCATCAATGTACAATTTCGCGTCTTCCATATACTGCTTATCGGCAAGAAGCTTGGGGTGAAAAACATCCCCCCGCCATAGGCGCAGGCCGATTTCCGGAAAGTCATATCTTTTTTGTTCCAGGTTGAATTATTAAGATAGTAACGAGTAATTGTTCCCGAAACAGTATCCAGCGGATTGTCAGAATCGATAAGAGCTGCTTTTACAGAAAATGAACCAGAAGAAACAGAATAGTAAAGATACCATACATCCATAATAACCCCACGAGAGTCTCTCTGAATATTCACAGTTCCATTATCGACAATGCCGGAAATATTTTCATTGGGAAGCTGCAAATTATATTCTTCATTAAGGCTCTGAACATCATTAACAGAAATATCTGAAACTCCAAGAACTTCTCTAGCATATGTTACGCTTACATTACATAAAGAATCTTGTATTTCTTTTTGTATTTGATAGAGATCATTTAACTCATCATGTTCGATTAAGAAGTTAACAATTTCTGCATCCGAAAGAGCAGCCCCATTTCCACCCGCCTGCCCTCCCCATTTGCTTCTCCCCTCCGTTTCTGCTATGATAGAGACAGTTCTCCTTATTCATAATCCCCTTATTCATAACAGGAAAGGAAGGGATGTTCCATGTACTCCCGGGTCTATGTGGAGATCAGCAACATCTGCAACAAAAACTGCTCCTTCTGCCCCGGCACCCGCCGCCGGCCCCATTCCATGACCATGGAGGAGTTTTCCCATATCTGCGCCCAGCTTCAGGGCGTCACCCAATACTTGTACTTCCACATTATGGGCGAGCCCACCCTGCATCCCCTGCTGCCGGACTTTATCCGCCACGCCTCTGCCCGGGGCTTTCATGTGGCCATCACCACCAACGGCACTCTGCTGGACAAATGCGGCGAGGCGCTGCGGAACAGCGGCGTTTACAAGGTGAATATCTCCGTCCACAGCTTCGAGGAGGGCAGCCGGCAGGACTACCTGCGCTATCTCAGCGCCTGCTTCGATTTTGCCCATAAGGCCAGCCGGGCCGGCATCCTGTGCATTCTGCGGCTGTGGAACCGGGGCGGTGAAGAAGGCCGCAACGCCTCCACCATCGCCCTGCTGGAGGAACGCTTCCCCCGGCCCTGGCAGGAGGGCAAGCGGGGCGCCCGGCTGCGGGACAAGCTCCATCTGGAATTTGGCGACCGCTTCGACTGGCCGGACCTTTCCGCCCCCAACTACGGGGATGACGTGTTCTGCTACGGCCTGAAGGACCACTTCGGCGTCCTCTGCGACGGAACTGTGGTGCCCTGCTGCCTGGACCACGAGGGGGACATCCCCCTGGGCAATCTGCACCGGCAGCCCCTGTCAGCGATTTTATCCAGCCCCCGGGCGCTGGCCATGCGGGAAGGCTTCACCCGCCGCCGCGCCACCGAGGAACTGTGCCGCCGCTGCGGCTACGCCCGGCGCTTTTCCCGGCAAAAATAGCCTTTCCGCGAACTTTTCGCCAAGACAGCCCTTTGGGCTGTCTTTTTTTCGCCCTTTTTATACATTTTTTGAATCGCGGCCCGGTTTTCTCATATCTTTTTCTGATTGATTTTGGCAAAAAGTCGAGGATATATTCCTTTTTCCGATAAATACTTCCTGTTTTTCCGTTCTTTATAGAAAAAAACAATGTATTTCCAGTTTGGCATAGTAAAAATCTTTTCGACTTTTTCAATCTGCTGGATTAAACTTAGTTTAAGCTGAATCTTGGTGAAATTCCGCCAAAAATTCAAGTAATTCTAATCAAAATACCCAAAGAGGAGTGTTGTGCAATGAAAACGATTTTCAGCCAGCCGTTGGACAGCCGCTCGGGCAAGCCCTCTCCGGAACAGACGGCGCAGCTGGACAATCTGACCCGCCAACAGCTCAAGGAGCTGGAGGAAAAGGAAAAAACACCTCTGCAAAAGGCTTTGGACCTGGTGATTGTCCTTCTGCCTCTGGTCTGCAGCGTGGTGGCCATGCTGGAATATCAGCTGATCCCCAATTATACCGCCAACAAAAAGCCGATGACCTACCTTTGTCTGCTGGTGCTGCTGGCGGTGATCTACGGACTTTATCTGCTCTTTTCCCTGGTGAAGCGGGGGAAAGGCGACCGCACGGTTTTTGATAAGGTGCGCTACAAAGCGCCTCTCTACTCGGCGCTGTTCCTGTTCCTGGCCCTTTACGACTATCTGACCCTGAAAACCGGTATCCTCATGTACCCCTTCGTGCCCCATCTCAACGCCATCCTCAACATCGCCTGGGAGGATCGGGCTTATCTGATCGAATGTACTCTGCACACCCTGCGCCTGCTGTTTCTGGGCTACTTCATCGGCGTTGCCCTGGGCCTTGTCACCGGCATAACCTGCGGCTACTCCCAAAAAGTCCGCTACTGGGTGACCCCCATCATCAAATTCCTCGGCCCCATCCCAACCTCCACCTGGATCCCGATCATTATGGTCATCGCCTCCTCCCTGTTCGGGGGAGCGGTGTTCATCATCGCGCTGGGCTCCTGGTTCGCCGTAACGGTGGCCTCCATGACCGGCATCTCCAACGTGGACAAGGACTATTTTGAGGCCGCCAAGACCCTGGGCGCCTCCGAGCGGCAGCTGGTGTTCCGGGTGGCCATACCCCATGCCATGCCTTCCATCCTGCAGGGCTGCACCCAGGCCATGTCCTCCGCCTGCACCGCCATTATGATCGCGGAAATGATGGGCGTTAAGGCCGGCCTTGGCTGGTACATGACCTGGGCCAAAGCCTGGGCCAGCTACGACAAGATGTTCGCGGCTCTCTTTGTGATCTGCTTCATCTTCACTGTGGTGACCAAAGCCCTGGATCTGATCAAAAAACGTGCCCTGCGCTGGCAGAATGGAGTGGTGAAATAATGGCTGAAAACCGACATGTTACCCTGAAGCTGGAGGGCGTTTCCAAAAGCTTCGCCAAAGTAGAAAACGACGAGGTGACCCACGCCTTGAACAACGTGGACCTGACCATGGAAAGCGGCGAATTTATCAGCCTGGTCGGCCCCTCCGGCTGCGGAAAATCCACCATTCTCCGCCTGGTGGCCGGCCTGATCCCGCCCACCACCGGCAAAATCACCGTCAACGGCCAGGAAGTCACCAAGCCTTCCCCGGAACGGGGCATGGTTTTCCAGAAACCCACCCTTTTCCCTTGGCTCACCGTGGAAAAAAACATCGCCTTCAGCCTGCAGATGCAGGGTAAGCTGAAAGGCAACGAGGACAAGGTGGAGCGCATGCTGAAAACCATCGGCCTGGAGGACTTCCGGGACGATTACCCCGGCCAGCTCTCCGGCGGTATGGCCCAGAGGGTGGCGCTGGTGCGCACCCTGATCAACGAGCCGGAGATCCTGACTCTGGACGAGCCTCTGGGGGCGCTGGACGCCTTTACCCGCATGAATATGCAGGACGAGATCTTAAATATCTGGCGGCAGAAAAAGCAGCTTGCCGTAATGGTCACCCATGATGTGGACGAGGCCATCTACATGGGCACCCGGGTCATTGTCATGGAGGCCAACCCCGGCCGCATTGTGGCCGATATCCCCATCCCCGACGAGTATCCCCGGGACCGCTCCTCCCAAACCTTTGTGGAATACCGCAACCGGATCCTCAATAAGCTGCACTACGGCGGAAAACACCAGTAAAAACCCTTTCCATCCGTCCTTTTATCAGCCAAAGGGCTGATTTTTGGATACATTCTGACACATTCAAACACAAAAGGAGACGAAAAAAACCATGAATCTGAAAAAACTGACCAGTGCTTTCCTGGCGGTGCTTATGGCTGCTTCCGTGGCGGCCTGCAATCAGACCGAAAAACCGGCTGAGAACAGCAACACCCCGGCGGAAAGCACCCCAAGCACCGAAACCCCGGCCGACGATCCAAACCGTCCCGCAGCCGTTTCCCCGGAAGATTGGGAAGCTATGAAGCAGGAGCCGGTATTCGGCCAGGAGATCAACTACCTGTTCAACGGCGGCGCCTGCGTATCCGCCAAATACACCGCCGAGCTCCGGGGCTACTATGAAGAATACGGCATCAACGCCACTTGCATCAAAGGCGGCTCCGTTGTCAACACCGTGGGCACCGGCCAAGCCATGTGGGGCACCGACCATATCGCCACCATGCTGGTTCCCGTTACCAAAGGGGTCAACATGACCTTTGTTTGCGGCGCTCACATCGGCTGCAAATCCATCTTCTCCCTCAACGGCAGCGGCATTGAGGACGTAGAGGATCTGCGGGGCAAACGCATCGCCATCCACGACGGCATCGGCGAATCCGACCAGAACATCGCTTACCGCCTGCTGGATGAGTTCGGCATCAACCCAACCTCCGAGGTTGAATGGGTTGTTATCGAGGACTCCGCCGCTACCGTTCAGGCTATGAAAAACGGCGAAGTGGACGCTTCCGTATTCTCCGACTACTTCGTTCTGGCCAATTTCAAGGACGAAATGACCAATGTGGTTTCCCTGACCTTCACCGAGGAGTTCCAGGATGAGCCCTGCTGCGTTACCGCTATGAACAACGACTTTATCCAGAACAACCCGGTTCACGCCAAATATGTGGTTATGGCCATCAAACGCGCCGGTATGGATTCCCGTCTGCATCCGGAAGAAACCGTACAGATGATGTTCGACAACAACAGCATGACCGGTGAGTTTGACAACCAGCTCACCTTCTGGAAAACCCTCCACTTCGGCCTGTCCGACGCCTTCACCGAGCGTGCGCTGCGGGAAATCGTTGAGGACTACCTGCGCCTGGGCATGTTCCCATCCGACATCACCATGGATAATGTTGACGACATTATGGCCAAAGCCTGGACACCGGTTTGCCCGGATGAGGAGGTTCCCGGCCTGACCGTAGGCGACCCGGTTGCCGCGGAAGGCTGCCCGGTTCCCGTACAGCAGTACGGCGAAGGCGGCTCCGCCGTTGCCTCCGCTTCTGAGCACATGAACTCCTACGAAGCCTCCACCTCCGGCCAGTGGGAAAAAATGTTCGCTCCAATCCACATGGAAGGCCGTGCCGAGCAGATGCTGGACGTTGACCTGACCCCAACCGCCGAGGAACAGGCCGCTATGGAAAAAGAGCCGGCTTACGGCAAAAATATTATCTACTACATGGCGGACGGCTGCACCTCCGGCCCGACCATGGCTGCAAAACTGGGTTACTATGAAGAAGCCGGCCTGAAAGCCGACGGCTTCAAAGGAACCTCCTACACCGAAGCCCTGGGCACCCAGCAGGCAACGGTCGCCGTAGGCCATATCGCCACCATGCTGGTTCCCTGCACCAACGGCGTTGAGCTGACCTTCGTCGGCGGCGCCCACATCGGCTGCAAATCCCTGTATGTTCTGGCGGACAGCGACTACAATACCACCGCTGACCTGAAGGGCACCTCCATCTCCGTTCCAAACGGCATCGGCGCCTCCGACTATAACATCACCTGCCTGCTGCTGGACGCTGACGGCATCAACCCACAGTCCGACGTGAACCTGACCCAGGTTACCACCGACGCCTGCGTAAACGCCATGGAAAACGGCGAGATCTCCGCCGCCCTGCTCTCCGATACCTTCGCCTACAAAATGGTCAAGGAAGGCAAGCTGAAATGCATCCGCTCCCTGCTGGATGAGGACTTCGCCGACGAACCCTGCTGCGTGATCGCCATGAACGCCGCCTTTGTAAAAGAAAACCCGGTTCACGCCAAAAAGGTGGTGCAGGCAGTTCAGAAAGCACACGCCTGGATGCGGGAAAATCCGGAAGAGGCCACCCAGTTCATGTATGACGAAAACATGATGTCCGGCGACTTCGACATGAACGTCATGCTGAACAACTCTCTCCAGTTCGGCCTGGAACAGGACTTCACCACCACCTCCCTGCACTCTGTTGTGGAAAAATATGTGCGTCTGGGCCTGATCACCTCCATGGACAACGTGGACGAGATCATGGCAAAGGCCTGGACACCTGTCCTCTAAGAAACAGCCAGCCGCGATCCCAAAAAGGACCCCGAAAGGGGTCCTTTTTCTTATTCCTGCCTTGATTTCCGGCAAAAAAAACGGTCTTTTGCGCAAAAAAGCGAAAAAGCCCATTGAGCTTTCTCTTTCCGGCATGGTATGATTAATTTATACGGGAGATCCTTTCCCCCTTTGCAGAGGTTTTGGCGGGCCAAGCCCCGGTATTTACAATTTTTTACCAATTTTTGTTCGCCAACCTCTTGCATTGAATCCCATATTATGGTAATCTATAAGCAAGGAAATTACCACATTATGGAAAACCCTGTATTTTTTAATACGAAACAGGAGGAATACGATGGAACCCAAACTGAAAATGCTCTTATCCGACGATAATCAGGAATTCTGCACCCAATTCTGCGCCGCCATGCAGTCCTACGGCTTCGACTGCGCCTTAGCGCCCTGCAACGGCCAGCTTCTTATTGACAAGATCAAGGAATACCGCCCCAACGTGGTGATGATGAACGTGTTCATGTCCCACCTGGACGCCATCGGCGTGATGAAAACCATCCACGCCGGCACAGTCAACCCGCCGCCCATGTTCATGATCATGGTCAACTCGGAAAATCCGCTGGTGGAGCGGGAATTGATCTGCTCCGGAGCCACCTACTGCTTCCTGCGGCCCTTTAACATCGAAATGGCCGCCGAGCGGGTGATCCAGCTCTGCGGTTGCCAAAGCAAAACCCCGGCTCCCGGCGCGCTGCCCGCCTCCAAGCCGGACCTGGAGCTGATGGTAACGGAGATCCTCCACCAAATCGGCGTCCCCGCCCACATCAAGGGCTATACTTACCTGCGGGATTCCATTATGCTGGCGGTGAAGGATTCCTCCGTCATCAACGCCATCACCAAACAGCTCTACCCCACCATCGCCAAGCAGAACCAGACCACCTCCAGCCGGGTGGAGCGGGCCATCCGCCACGCCATCGAAGTGGCCTGGGACCGGGGCGATGTGGATGTGCTCAACTCCTTCTTCGGCTACACCATCCACAACTCCCGGGGCAAACCCACCAACAGCGAATTTATCGCCATGATCGCCGACCGCATCCGCCTGCGGCTGAAAACCGCCCGCCAGGCATAATCCCCTCCCCACGCACAAAAAACCTCCGGAAAACCGGAGGTTTTTGTGCTTTTATTCCCGGGTATAGAAGCAGTCATTTTCCCACTTAAGGGGATTGGTTTCAATATACTGCCAGATTCTCTGGTAGTCCGCCGTATTGCGGATAATGTGGTCGTGGAAGGAACGCTGGAACAGGGGACAACCCACTCGTTTGGTCACCCTGATTTTAAACTTGCGCACCATCTGGGACACGGATTGTGTAGGGGCCGATACTGGGGAACGCTCCGTTCCCCATTCGGCCCGTTGGATCTCCACAATGAAGTGGAGATGATTGGGCATGAGCACATAATGGTCCAGTCCCGGGATCCGCCTTATTTCCTCTTCCACAATCTTTCCGTAAGGGGAGAGCTTCATCTGCGGCCGATGCCGGGGAACCTTTGGTTCCCGCAATCGGCCCCTACGATCTGTCCCAGGACGGCTTTTCGGTCCTTTACGCAGATGGTGATAAAATACGCCCCGTTCTGGCTGTAATCGTAACCTTTCAGACAGTTTCCCTTTCTTGTTCTCATTCCTGCTTTTCCACTACAGCTCCACCCGCTGCTCCTTTGCCTTGCCCAGAAGGTCCGGGCGGCGGTAATTGAACAAAATCGCCGTATCCTTCTTCTCCAGGGTCAGGGGATCGTAGGAAAAGACCTGCAAATGGGCCAGCTTCTGCACCTTTTTCGGCTCCTCCTGCACATATTCCGGCAAAAGGCCGGGAATGGTCTCCGGCCGGTCGAAGAAGGCGTTGATCTCCCGCTTGTATTCCAGATTTTTGGCGGCGGACAGCCACTCCGGCAGCTTTTTCGGCTTGCCGTGGCGGCAGATGTCGTAAAGGCAAAGCTGGCCGAAGCGCTCCAGCTCCTCCTCGTCCGCGCCCCGGCGGCTCCGGAAGAAGTCCCGCAGGAAGCTGAGCCGCTCCTCCGGGCTGAGGCTTTTGCGATGACAGCCCCGCTCCACATAAACCCGGCCCATGTCCCGGAAAAAGCCGTAGGCGCTGGGCTCCTGATCCAGGATCCAGCCTATGGTCCGGCTGTACAGGCCGCTGTTGTAGTAGCTTTCCACCATTTCCTCCATGTCCTTGAGAAGCATCAGCTCGTCCGCGCTGAGCCAGCGGGTGGAATACACCTGGAAGGGAGCCTTTTTGCTGTACACCATGCCGTAATCCGCCGCCTTCTCCGCCATGTAGGAGCCTTTCAGGATCTTCAGAAAGCCCATTTGCAGCTGCTGGGGACGGATCGCCATCACCTGGTCGAAGCTGCGGCCGAAGCTGTCCAGCCCTTCGTAAGGCAATCCGGCGATCAGGTCCAGATGGAGGTGGATATTTTTCCGGCTGTCGATGCGGCGGCAGACCTCCAGCAGCTTTTCCGTGGAGGTGCTGCGGCGGATCTCCCGGATGGTGTCCGCGTTGGTGGACTGGACGCCGATCTCGAACTGGAACAGCCCCTGCCGCACGGTGCTGAGGAATTGGAGCATCTCCTCGTCCAGCAAATGAGCCGTCAGTTCAAAGTGGAAGTTGGTGACACCGTTGTCATGCTCCGCCAGATACCGCCAGATGCCCATGGCGTGGGCCTTGTCGCAGTTGAAGGTGCGGTCAACGAACTTCACCTGGGGCACCTTCGCGTCCAGAAAGATCTGCAAATAGGCGCAGGCCTGCTCCAGCGGCATATAGCGCACGTTTTTGATGATGGAGCTTAAGCAATAACTGCAGCGGAAGGGACAGCCCCGGATGCTCTCGAAGTAAACGATGCGGTGCTCCAACTCCGGTAGATCCATATAGGCGAAGGGCAGCTCCCGCAGGTCGATCTCCTCCTCCCAGGGGGTCTCCAGAACGGCTCCGTCCTTCCGGCAGGTGAGGGACTTCACCTGCTCCAGGGACCGTTTGCCCTCCAAATGCTCCAGAAGCTGGACGAAGGGCTTCTCCCCCTCGCCCCGCAGCACCAGATCCACCGCCGGGTTCTCCTCCAACACCTGCCGGCTGTTGTAGCTGACCTCCGGCCCGCCGGCTACGATCATGCAGTCCGGGTCCAGCAGCTTGTATTCCGCCGCAAAATCCAGCGCCATCTCAATGTTCCAGATGTAGCAGCTGAGCAGCAGCAGCCTGGGCCTTCTCCGGTAGATCTCGTCCAGCACGAAGGGCAGGTGATGGTTGATGGTATATTCCGCGAAATCCACATCCCCATACCCCCGCTGGCGGGCATACTCCTTCAGATAGCGCACGGCCAGGTTGGTGTGGATGTATTGGGCGTTTAAGGCAAGCAGCAGGGTTTTCATGGTACACGACACTTCCTCACAGAAAAAATCGGTAAAAAAGAAAAAAATCGCCGTGTCAAACAGACACGGCCTGACAAAATCATTATAGCACAGCCCGGTCGATTTTCCAACGGCCAGCGGCCCCGCTTTTCTTCTACGCCAGAAAGCGCTCCAGCTCCTCCAGCTTCTCCTCCGCGGCCTGACGGCCCATCCGGTAGGCCTGGCGAAGCTTCTCCGGGTCCTTTTCGCTGCGGCTCACCGGCAGGGCCTCCGGCGGACAGATCACCAGCGCCCGGCCCAGCTCCTCCTGCTGCCAGATCCGGCGCAGCGTCTCATTGTACATCTCATGCCGCCGCGCCATCGCCTCCACCACCTTGGGATAGGAGCGCAGCGCCAGCCGCATCGCCCCCAGCAGGGAACTTTTCTTCTTCACATAGCCCTTGGGCTGGGTCAGCACCACCACGCAGCGGTCGCAGCCCTGTTCCTGGGCAAATTTCAGCGGGATGGAGTCGGAGATCCCGCCGTCCAGCAGCTTCTTTCCCGCCACTTCCACCACCCGGGACACCAGCGGCATGGAGGCGGAGGCCCGGATCCATTCCAGATCCTCTCCCATCCCGCTTTTTACCTGGTGGTACACCGGCTCGCCGCTTTCGCAGTCGGTGCAGACCACGAAAAACGCCGACGGATCGGCCTGAAAGGCCTCCTCGTCAAAGAGGTCCAGCTTCTCCGGAATCTGGTGGTAGCAGAAGTCCACGTCGTACAGGTCCCCGGTCCGCAGCAGGGAACGAAAGCTCCCGTAGCGGGGATCGGAGCAGTATTTCACATTATAGCGCAGCGTCCGCCCAATCTGGCGGGATTTATAGTTGCAGCCGAAGGTCGCCCCGGCGGATACCCCCACAATGCAGTCGAAGCGCAGGCCCTTTTCCAGCATAACATCCATCACCCCGGCGCTGAACAGCCCCCGCATGGCCCCGCCCTCCAGAACCAGTCCTTTTTTCACGAAAAACACCTCTTTCATCCAGTTTTTTGATCTTTATTCCAATGTTTTTTCCGCTCTGTTTCAGCCTTTGTTCAGTATAGCACAGCGTTTTTCCCCCAAACAAGGGGGATTTTGTGAATTCTCTTGCCGCCCGCCCGGCGCTGTGCTACAATAAAGCCAAAATGCAAAGCCATAAGTGAAAAAAACACAAGCTTTTTTCCGAAAAAAGGAGGCCTACCCCTATGAGCAGCCTGCTGCGCAGCACCCAAAACACCCGTTCCCTCCTGCCGGACAGCCTGCGCTATGTCCGCAGCGACGTTCCCGCCCATCTCACCGGGGAGGAGATCCGCTGGCTGCTGGAACAGGATATCCGCTGGATCATCGACCTGCGCCAGGAGGAGGAGCGGCGGGAAAAACCCTGTCCCCTTGCCGCAAGTCCCGGCTTTTTCTATCACTGCCTGCCGGTCAGCGGCGGAAATGCCGTCCCCGCCTCCCCGGAACAGGTGCCCCTGTCCTATCTTGCCATGGTGGACGAACAGATGCAGCGGATCCTGGACAGCATCCTTTCCTCCCCGCACAACGTCCTCTACTTCTGCAACGCCGGCAAGGATCGGACCGGCGTGGTATCCGCCCTGCTCCTGCAAAAACTGGGCTTTGGAACGGAGGCCATCGTCGCCGACTATATGCGCTCCGGGGAAAACCTGCGGGAAAGCCTTCAGGCCTACGCCGCCGCCCATCCCCAGGCCGATCTCCGGGTCATCACCCCCTGCCCAGACTATATGACGGACTTTCTCCGCCTGCTGCAGCGGCGGCAGTCGCTCCCGGCTCCCGAAAACACGAAAAAATCTTGACGCACCTGTGCAATTATGGTATTCTGTATAGGTAAACGGCAACAGCCGGACAAATCCATTTTTCGGAAGGAGATATGACCCATGGAAAGAATCAAAACGCTGAACACCCGCGACCTGTGCAAGAGCTGCAAAAACGGCGGCTGCGGCGAATGCCAGACTTCCTGCCAGTCTGCCTGCAAAACCAGCTGCGGCGTTGCAAACCAGAAATGCGAAAACACCAATAAATAATCCATTCTGCTCCGTAAAAATGCCGTCCGCTGAGACGGCATTTTTTATGCGCTGCCAAACAGACGGCTCTTTCGCCGTTTTTTACATAGAATCCCCGGCGCTTCCGCCCTTTTTCGGGCAAAAGCCTGCCGCTTATCCAAGAAATTTACCAGAAAATGATCGGAGGAAAGACCCCAATGGTACATCAGTATAAACTTAACGGCTACAACATCGTGCTGGACAGCTGTTCCGGCGCCGTTCACGCGGTGGATGAGGTGGCCTACGACATGATCGCCCTGTTCCCGGAGCTGTCCCGTCCGGAGCTGATCGCCCGGATGCTGGAAAAATACGCCGGCCGCCCCGACGTCACCGAGGAGGAGCTTGCGCTCTGCTATGAAGACATTCAGGCGCTGAAGGATGCCGGCAAGCTGTACAGCGAGGACCAGTTTGAGGAGCTGGCCGGCACCTTCAAGGAGCGCAGCGGCAACGTGATCAAGGCCCTCTGCCTCCATGTGGCCCACACCTGCAACCTGAACTGCGCCTACTGCTTCGCCTCCCAGGGAAAATACCACGGCGAGCGTGCCCTGATGAGTCTGGACGTGGGCAAGCGGGCTTTGGACTTCCTGATTGAGAACTCCGGCAGCCGCCGCAATCTGGAGGTGGACTTCTTCGGCGGCGAGCCGCTGATGAACTGGGAAGTGGTGAAGGAGCTGGTGGCCTATGCCCGCCAGCGGGAAAAGGAAGCCGGAAAAAACTTCCGCTTCACCCTGACCACCAACGGCATACTCATTGACGACGAGGTGATCGCCTTCTGCAACAAAGAGATGAGCAACGTGGTGCTCTCTCTGGATGGCCGCAAGGAGATCAACGACCGGACCCGTGTGGACTACGCCGGCAACGGCAGCTATGACCGCATCGTGCCCAAGTTCCAGAAGATGGTCAAGGCCCGCGGCGGACGGGACTACTACATGCGGGGCACCTTCACCCACGCCAACCCGGACTTCACCAAGGACGTGTTCCACATGGCGGACCTGGGCTTTACCGAGCTGAGCATGGAGCCGGTGGTCACCGCCCCCGGTGATCCCGCCGCCCTCACCGCGGAGGACCTGGAGATCGTGAAGGAGCACTACGAGATTCTGGCCAAGGATATGCTCCGCCGCCAGGAGGAAGGCCATCCCATCACCTTCTACCACTATATGCTGGACCTGACCAACGGCCCCTGTGTCTACAAACGCATCTCCGGCTGCGGCTCCGGCACCGAATATATGGCCGTGACCCCCTGGGGCGACCTGTACCCCTGCCACCAGTTTGTGGGCGAGGAACGCTATAAGCTGGGCAACATCTGGGACGGCGTCACCAACAACGCCCTGCGGGAGGAGTTCCGCAGCTGCAACGCCTACGCCCGGGAGGACTGCAAGGACTGCTGGGCCAAGCTCTACTGCTCCGGAGGCTGCGCCGCCAACGCTTATCACGCCAGCGGCTCCATCCGCGGCATCTATAAACCGGGCTGCGAGCTGTTCAAAAAGCGCATTGAGTGCGCCATTATGATGAAGGTTGCCGAAGATGCCCGCCAGTAAAACCCCTATTTTCGACTTTGTGAAGGCTTACGCCGAAAAAGGCGGCTCCCGCCTGCATATGCCCGGCCACAAAGGGCAGGCCTTTCTGGGCTGTGAGCCTTGGGATATCACCGAGATCGCCGGCGCCGACGCCCTCTATGAGGCCGGGGGCATCATCGCCCAAAGCGAAGCCATAGCCACCGGCCTTTTCGGCAGCGCCAGAACCCTGTTTTCCACCGAGGGCAGCAGCCAGTGCATCCGGGCCATGCTCTATCTGCTCACCACCCGGACTTCCGCCGCCGCGGACGGCGAAAAACCTCTGATCTTAGCCGCCCGCAACGTGCACAAGGCCTTTGTCTACGCCGCCGCCCTGCTGGACGTGCAGGTGGAGTGGCTCTGGCCGGAGGGGGACTGCCGCAGCCTGTGCAGCTGCCGCATTTCTCCGGAAATGCTGGAACATAAACTGCAAAGCCTGGGCCGCCGCCCTGCCGGGGTCTATGTGACCAGCCCGGACTATCTGGGCGGCATGGCGGATATCCGGGAACTGGCCCGGGTCTGCCACAAATACGGCACGCTCTTAGCGGTGGACAACGCCCACGGCGCCTATCTCCGCTTCCTCTCCCCCAGCCGTCATCCTATGGACCTGGGCGCGGACCTCTGCTGCGACTCCGCTCATAAGACCCTGCCGGTGCTCACCGGCGGAGCCTATCTGCATATCGCCGCCTCCGCTCCCGCCTCCTTTGTCGCTCAGGCCAAGCAGGCGCTGGAGCTGTTCGGCTCCACCAGCCCTTCCTACCTGATTTTAGCCTCTCTGGACCGCTGCAACCGCTATTTGTCGGAGGGGTATGAGGATCGGCTGGCCACAGCTTGTGGTCAGATTCAGGCTCTCCGACGTTCCCTGACGGAAAATGGCTGGCATTTGGAAAGCACCGATCCTCTACGCCTGACCATTGAGGCCCCGGACGGCCTTTCCGGCCTTCAGTTGGCGGAAAAACTCCGCCAAAACGCCGTGGAGTGCGAGTACGCCGACCCGGAGTATGTGGTGCTCATGGCCACGCCGGAAAATACGCCGGAGGATTTCCGCAAAATCCACGACGCCCTGGGGGAAAACCGCCTTCCCTACCGGGAAAAGGCCTTTCTGCCTCCGGCTGTGGCGGAATCCGCCTGCTCCATCCGGCAGGCTCTTTTCGCTCCCCACGAAACCCTTCCGGCGGAGAAGGCTCTGGGCCGCGTCTGCGCCGCGCCGGCAGTCTCCTGTCCCCCAGCCATTCCCATTGCCGTCCCCGGCGAGGTCATCAACGAAAAAGCCCTGGCCCTTTTCCGCCACTACGGCTTTGCCGCCGTGGAAACCCTCTGCCGTTGAGGGAAAATGGCGGGAAAACCGGCCTGAAACAGCAGAAAAACCACCCTTTCGGGTGGTTTTTTTATTCTTTTTCATTTTTTTCATTGATTTTACTGCCGATTTCCCCGGCGATAAAGTCCTCCACCTGTTCCACCGGAATGTCCAGCGCCGCCGCCAGCTCACCGTGGAGCAGATCCACAGCCCGGCGCAGGTACTGCTGGTCGGTGGAACCAACCTTTTTCCCTGCCGGGACAGGGTCTGGCCCTTGACGTAAATGCTCCGGATCAGCTCCAGCAGATCCCCGCAGTCGTGACGGCTGAAAAAGCTGCGGTAATGCTCCGAAAGGAGGCGCTGGTCCCGGGTGGCGAAGGGCTCCGCCGGGATCTCCGGAATATGGCGGATCAGCTCCAAGGCCTCCTCCCGGCTGAGGATCGGCCGCATAAACACGCTGCTGTCCACCGGTACATAGATCACGCCCTCGCCGTACAGCGGCGACAGAGTGTAGTAATCCCGGTCCCGGTCCGCGAAGAAAGCGGAATCCGGCTTGCCGATGGCCTCCACACGGCACACGCCGCTGCTGCCGTACATGATCCGTTCCCCAATCTGAAACATAAGAGTTCCTCCCTTCCAAAATGTGAAAACAATACCCAAATCCCCGAAAACACCGGGTTTTCTCTATTATTTTAGCATTTTTTCCGGTCAAATGTAAGGATTTTTTGCGTCAGCCGGGGCAAAAAAACCGTTCTCCCGCTGTTATTCCCCTTTTGGGCTGATTTTTCTCGCCCAGTAGACAAAGGGCGTGTCCGCCAGAGAGGTGACGATGAAGATCAGATAGCTGGACAGGCAGATGGACAGCAGGGTGCCCAGGTCGTACAGTCCAGCGAAGGCACCGAAGCTGTACAGCAGGGTGTTCAGCAGCTGGGAGATCAGAGTAGAGCCGTTGTTCCGCAGCCAGAGGAAGCGTCCGCTGTCGCCGAAGCGTTTTTTGGTGAAGTCCCACCACTTGTGGTAGGCCCAAACGTCAAAACGCTGCACCACCGCGTAAACCAGCAGGCTGGCCAGCATGATCCGGGGTGTGTTGCTGAAGATCACATGGAAGGACGGCGCCGCCCAGTCGTTGGCCGCCGGGATGTACTGCAGCCAAAGCTGGCTCAGAACAATAAACATAAGGCTGGCGGCAACACCCAGATTAACGGACACCTGCGCCGCCTTCTTGCCGTACTTCTCGCTGAGAATATCCGTCACCAAAAACGTGGAGGCAAACAGCACATTGCCCAAAGTCTGCTCCATACCGAAGGCCTCCACCAGCAGCAGCACCTCAATGTTGGCGGTGATGGTGGCGAACACCGTCCAGCCGTACAGCCCTGTTTTGCCGAAAAAGCGGTACGCCGCCAGCACCGAGCCGTAGATCAGCAGCAGCGACAAAATCAATAAAAACTCGTTCATTGTAATTCTCCTTCTTTTCTCACTCTGTGGGAGCTCCTATTTTCCCACGCCGAAATCCGTGTTGTTTAGCAGAATGTCCACTCTTGGGTTGTCTCGATAGCGGGGATACAGCTCCTCCACAAAGGTTTTGATCGCCGCCGGACAGGGCTTCACGCGGGTGGAATTTTCCACCATAATGTTGACGCAGACCCGGCGGAAGTACCGCAGGCCTGTCTCCACATCCGCCTCCATGGAGGCTTTCGTCTGCCCCTCCAGGCCGAAAAGCAGGCAGACCTCGTCCGCATAGGCGGCGATGTCCGCGGGGGAAGCCCCCTCCATGCCCTTTCGCAGGATCCGGTCCCGGTAGTCCCCGTCGAAGGTCTCCACCCCCATTTTGATCACCACTTCGATGCCCTTTTCCCCGTAATAACGGCGGATGGCGGGGATCTGCTGCCGGTGCATCCAGTGGCACTCAAAGTGCAGCTCCAAAATGTTCTTTTCCAGGCAGACCCGGCGGATCTCCGCCAGGGTTTCCCCGTCCAGATCACAGAAGCTGCCGGAGTTGATCACCTCCAGCTTGCCCAAATGGCCGTCCACCCGGGCCAGCACCTGCCGGTTCAGGGCGAAATTGGCCTTTTCATCCCGGGAAAAGTCCAGATGATAGTCGCAGAAGGCGCAGCGCCGCCATTTGCAGCCGCTGCCCCGCAGCAGACAGATCTCCCTTGGATTTTTTTCCTCAATGACACTGTAACGGGGCATATCCGCTTCCCGCTCCTGTTCCATTTTTCCACTCTCCTTCCCAAAAATCCGAAATAAGGCATAAAAAAAGACGTCCTTTCGACGTCCTCACCATTTCTTTCCGCGCACAAAAAGCCCCCCGCCGCTTCTTCGCGGCAGGCAGAGCCCATAGTTTTGTTTACAGACAGGATGGTTTCGAACTGTCTCACCGGTTTTCGTCCAGTATAGCAGTTTTCTCCGAAAAAGACAAGCCCCCCACCCTCTTGACCGCCGCCCTTTCTGGGAATATAATGAATTTATAGGGCTTTGTGCCCGAAAACGCTGCTGCGCAGAAGGACAGCCTGTCCAAATCCAAGCGCAGCAAAGCAAAGGAGAGGTTTACCATGAGTTTTGAACGCGCACAGGAACTGTTCCAGTTCATTCAGCAATCCCCAAGCTGCTTCCACGCCATCGCCACCATCCGCAAGGAGCTGCTGGACAACGGCTTTATCGAGCTGTCCGAAGGCAAAAAATGGGCTTTGGAGGCCGGAAAATCCTACTTCGTTACCCGCAACCAGTCCTCCGTCATCGCTTTTAAGATCCCTACCGCCGATTTCACCTCCTTCCACATCGTTGCCAGCCACAGCGATTCCCCAACCTATAAACTGAAGGAAAACAACGAGGTGGAAGCCGCCGGAAAATACGTTCTGCTGAACACCGAGCCTTACGGCGGCATGATCGCCTCCACCTGGTTCGACCGTCCCCTGTCCATCGCCGGTCGTGTGCTGGTGAAGGAAGGCTCCGCGGTAAAAACCAAGCTGGTTTCCGTTGACCGGGACCTGGTGATGATCCCCAACATGGCCATCCATATGAACCGGGAGATCAACAGCGGCTACAAATACAACCCACAGGTTGACATGATGCCCATCTACGGCGACAATACCGCCAAAGGCTCTCTGAAAGCCGTTATCGCCGAAGCAGCCGGCGTAAAAGAGGAGGATATCCTTGGCTCCGACCTGTTCCTCTATAACCGTCAGCAGCCCTGCATCTGGGGCGCTAACCGGGAATACATCTCCTGCCCCAAGCTGGACGACCTGGAGTGCTCCTTTGTGTCCCTGAAAGGCTTCCTGAAGGGCCAGAATCCAAAGAGCGTGTCCGTTTACTGCGTATTCGACAACGAGGAAGTTGGCTCCGGCACCAAACAGGGCGCCAAATCCACCTTTATGCCTGACGTGCTCAAGCGCATCAACGCCGCTCTGGGCCGCAGCGAGGAGGATTACCACTGCGCCGTTGCCTCCAGCTTCATGGTTTCCGCCGACAACGCCCACGCCGTACATCCAAACCATCCGGAAATGTGCGACAAGACCAACCGGGTGTTCATGAACGAAGGCATCGTCATCAAAGCCAACGCCAACCAGAAATACTGCACCGACGCCGTTTCCTCCGCTGTGTTTAAATCCATCTGCCAGAAGGCCGGCGCTCCTTACCAGATCTTCCACAACCGCTCTGACGTAGCCGGCGGCTCCACTCTGGGCAACCTGTCCAACGCCCAGGTCTCCCTCAACGCCGTTGACATCGGCCTGCCCCAGCTGGGTATGCACTCCAGCTACGAAACTGCCGGCGTGAAGGACATCCAGAGCACCATCGACATTCTGGAAGCCTTCTACAACTCCTGCCTGGAGGAGCTTTGCGACGGCGATTACAGCCTGAACTAACGCGGATACCAAAAGAAAAACTGAAAGGCAGAAAACCAAAACAGCCTCCCGAAAGGGAGGCTGTTTTCGCTTATCTGCTTATTTATTGTTTGCCCGGCGGTTGGCGGAACCCCGTTTTACATCGCCCAGAGTCTTTTTCAGGTCGGACATTTTGTCCTCGCTGCTCTGTTTGAACTTGCTCATCATATCCTCGAAGGACATATTGCTGTCCTGCTTGCGGGTGTTCCACTCGTAGCTGGTCACATTGGACGGATTATAAGGCTTGCTCTCGTAGCGGGGCTTGCGGCTGAAGGATTTTCCGCCGTCCTGACGGTATCCGCCCTTTCTCTCGCCCCGGTCCGTATTATTCTGGTCGCCCCGGCGCTCCCGGCCGCCGTTGCGGCCTTCCCCCTGGGGTCTGACAGGTTTGGGCTGGGTCTTTTTGATGGAGAGGCTGATCTTGCCCTCCTCGGTGATGTTGATCACCTTCACCTTGACCACGTCGCCCTCCTTGAGGAACTGGTTAATGTCCTCCACATAGGAGTTGGACACCTCCGAGATATGTACCATGCCGGTTTTTCCCTCCGGCAACTCCACGAAAGCGCCGAACTTGGTGATCCCTGTTACTTTACCTTCCAGAATTTCTCCGATTTCTACCTGCATACGCCTAATAAATCCTCCCTTAAATTTTTCCAAACACACACCCAAAAAAGCCCAAGCCTAACTGCCGGAACTGTCAATGTAGATATGCTCATCCACATAGCCGTAGCCGTACTGCTCAAAGGCCACCCTTCCCAGGTTATCCTTCTCGCTGCCCACTTCCAGCTGCCGTTCCAGCTCCTTGTTTTTGTCCTGCTGCTGTTCGATCTGCCGGTCCAGCGCCTGAAGCTGTGCTTCCTTATCCGCAATATTGCGCTGGATATCCACGATCTTCACCGCGCAGAACAGAACAAAGCAAACCAAAACCAAGCTCATAAAGCCATCCCTGTTTTTTCTTTTCCTTGTCCTTGCCATTCTTTCACCTCAATCGCAATCAGCCTGCAATCAACGCTTCCTGGAAACAGGACGCTTTTCTGACTTTATTAGATTATACAACAGGACGGCCCTTTGTTTCAAGGAAAATTTGTATTTCCGCAAAAGTTTTTTGCCGATTTGTCCCAAAAACCGCGTCGGACGCAGCAAAAGCCGGAAAATTCCCCGCAGAATCCCTCCCAGAAGCCGGCCCAGCGGTCGCAGGACCCGTCGGAACAGCAGCCCCGCCGCCCCTTTCAGCAGGCGGACCAGCTTTTTGGACAGCCCGTACAGCAACTGCCCCAGGGTGAAATGGCACAAAACCCAGCCCAGCAACTCCCCCAGCAGCACATAGCCCCGCAGCCGCCCCTGACAGGCCCCCAGCAGGTAATCCATGGTCAGTCCCCCGCAGAGAAGGCAGTAGCAAACATCCTCCGCCGCCACACGCCACACGCTGTCCGGCAGCAGCAGCCGGACAAAGCGCAGCCCGTCATACAGAAGGCTCAGTCCCGCCCCCACGCCGATGGCCGCCAGAAAGGTCCAGCACTGGTTGCTGATGGAGATCTCCATACCGGCCGCCCGTCAGCGGAACAGCCGGGCCAGGAAGCCTTCTCTGCCTCTCTCCTGCCGCTGGGAATAGCTGAGGGCGTCCAGCTCCCCCTCCACCGACAGCTCCCCGTCGTCCACGTCGATCTTGTTCAGATGCAGCCCCTGCCCCTTGATGGTCAGCTGGCCCAGATCCGTGGCCACCACCACCTCTTCCTCGTCAAAACGCTCGATGTCCGTCACGCCGGTGACGGTCAGGCTGCTTCTTTCCTCCATAATCAGGTTGTGCGCCGTTTTCAGCGCTTTTTTCTCTTCTGCCATGGAACTTCCTCCCTGTTTTTTTGCTTCATTTTATGCGCCTCACAGGGCCGGATATGCCCTTCTCTCCTGCCGGCTTGCCAAAAACCGCAAAAAAACCACCCGAAAGGGTGGTTTTTTCTCCGGATCTTTATTTTTCCTCCGCGGCTTTGCGGACAATGGAGCCTTTGGGGAAATCCACCGGGCTTGGCATGGTGAATTTCATCATGGCGTGGTTGGCGGAAGGCTGGACAACGCCCTCGGCGTCGGTGATGGAGGCGACGGTCAGAGGAACCGGCTTCCGGCCGGGAGCCAGGATCTCCACCTGGTCGCCTGCCGAGAACTTGTTCCGCTGGGTGCAGCTGAGCACCCCGTCCTTCCAGCCGTCCACAATGGCAACCACGTCCCACTCCCGGACATAGCCGCCGTTTTCGTAGAACTGGCCCTGCTCCGGTCGGCCGAAGTAGAAGCCGGTGGAATACTGCCGGTGGCTGACCTTGCGGGTCTCCTCCTCCAGCCAGTCGGGAAGCTGATAATGCTCCGGGTCCTTCCAGTACAGGTCCAGAGCCTGGCGGTAAGCGTTGGTGACCACCGCCACATAGTAGAAGGATTTTGCCCTTCCCTCGATCTTGAAGGAAGTGATGCCGGCCTTCACCAGCTTGTCCATGTGCTGGATCATGCACAGGTCCTTTGCGTTGAGAATATAGCTGCCCTCCGGATGCTCCTCAATGGGCAGATAAAGCCCCGGCCGCTTCTCCTCCATCAGGTAGTAGTTCCAGCGGCAGGGCTGGGCGCACTGACCCCGGTTGGCGTCCCGGCCCAGCAGATAGTTGGACAGCAGGCAGCGCCCGGAAAAGCTCATGCACATGGCCCCGTGAACAAAGCACTCAATGTCCAGCTCCGGCGGCGTGTTGTCCCGGATGCAGCGAATGTCCTCAAAGGACAGTTCTCGGGCCAGAACCACCCGCTTGGCACCCATGTGGTACAATTCCCTGGCGGTCAGGTAGTTGACCACGCCGGTCTGGGTGGAGATGTGGATCTCCGTATCGGGAACCACCCGTTTTGCCTCCATCAGCACCCCCACATCCGCCACGATCAGGGCGTCGATGCCGCAGGCGGCGGAATTTTTCAAATATTCCGGCAGCTGGGCGATCTCCTCGTTGGTGGGCAGGGTGTTGCAGGTGAGATAAACCTTCACGCCCCGCTGATGCGCCAGCTGGCAGGTGGTTTTCAGGGTATCAAAATCGAAGTTGGCGGAGCCGGCCCGCATCCCGAAGGCCGTCCCCCCCAGATAAACCGCGTCGGCGCCGAAATCCAGGGCAAAGCCCAGCCGCTCAAAATCTCCTACCGGCGCCAAAATCTCCGGTTTCTGTTGCATTTCCGTCCATCCTCCTCTGATTTTTCGTCCTCGTTTGTTTCCGACTTATTGCCGATTTGTTGATTCTGCCGCTTTTAATCCTTTAAGGATTTGTTCACCGCGTTGGCTTTGGCGATATTCGCCTCATGCTCGGCCATTGTAGCGGCGTAGTAGTAGGTTCCCGCGTCGTCGCTGACGAAGAAGAAGGCGTCGATGTCGGGATCCGGATTGATGGCGGCCCGGATCGCGTCAAGACCCGGGTTGCAGATCGGTCCGATGGGCAGGCCCACGCACTTGTAGCTGTCGTAAGCGTCGTACAGCTCCGGCCGCTCCACGTTCAGGAAGGGGCGGATGCTGTCCTTGATGTAGTTGGTGGTGGCGTCGGACTGGAGATAGGGGTAATCGGCGCTGTTGTCCAGACGATTGTGGAACACGGCGGATACCCGGCACATCTCCTCGTAGCTGCCGGCCTCTTTCTGGATAATGGAGGCCAGCGTCATCAGGTTGTCCAGCTCGCCCAGCCCGTTGGGCAGGTCCTTCATGGAGAGCAGCAGCTGGTCATCCACCCGGTTGGCGTAGTTGCTCAGGAACTTTTTCACCACGTTTTCCGGCTTCATATCCACAAAGAACTCGTAGGTATCCGGGAACAGGTAGCCCTCCAGCCGGCGGAAGCGCTCATCCTCCGGGATCCGCTCCAAAAAGGCGTAATCATAGTCCCCATCCAGTGCCTCCAGGAAGTCCTCGGCGCTGCACACCCGGTTCTCCTCCAGCTTGTCGGCGATCTGAGCGGCGCTCATGCCCTCGCTGAAGGTAACGGTGACAATATCCAGCTCCGATTCCTCGGTGCGCTCATAGGACAGGTAATTCATCAGGTTGTCATAGCCCCAGCGGGAGTTTACCACATAGGTTCCCGGCAGGAACTGGCGGGTCGCCTTGCCCTCGCCCCGGTCGGAGCCGTCCATGTGCCGCAGCTTGGCATAAAGCTGGAAGGTCAGAGGCTGGTCGATGACGCCGGCGTCGTACAGGATCTTGGACACCTTGCTAATGGAGCCTTTGGCCTCCTCGGGGATCACGATCTCCACCTGCTGGTCCACCTGATTGATGCCCAGCAGGTCGCTGGCGGAGCTGAGGGCAAAGTAGGACAGGAACAGGGAAGCCGCCACCAGCACCAGCGCCCAGAACAGGGTCAGCAGGAAGCGGACAAAGCGGTTTGGACGCTTCTTTTTCTTCTTTTTCGGGCTGCTTTTTGGGGCAGCGTCCTCGTTAAATTCAAAATCAAAGTCATTCTGACTCAAAGGAAATCCCTCCTTTTTCGGAATACGGCTTTTTCTTTGGGAATACGGCTTCCTCCGGCCGCTGTCATACAGCCAAAAAGCCGCGCAGGTTCGCCTATCTGTTTATGATATACGAAAGTTGTAAAATAATCAAGTTTCAAATGTGAAGATTATTGTTTTTCGTCCTTTTTCCACAGGTACTCTGCCAGCTCCGGCGGCAGCTTCAGGCTCTCCGCCAGCTGCATCACGCTGCAGCCCTCAAATTCCCGCCGCAGATAGTCCTCCGGATACAGCAGGCACACCGCGAAACGGTTGGCCTCCACCTCCAGCCGGTTGATGGAAAACAGGGTATTGGCCCGCAGGAAGGGCGTGTTGGCCTGGGGATGGAGGATGGCGTGACCCAGCTCGTGACAGCAGGTGAACCGCTGCTGCCGCTCCTCCAGATCCTGATTGATGTGGATCACCCGGAAGCGGTGGGAGCGGGAATAGTAGCCCCGCACGCTGCCCAAAGGCTCAAAAAGCACCAGGATCCCCAGCTCCCGGCAGATCACCATGGGATCACGGGTCTGATGCCTGCGGCAAAGTCTCTCCACAGTCTTTCTGATATCCATGTGTCACCACCTGTGTCAAGCTGTCAGTTGTTTTTGTCTGTTGTCTTGTCTTTTTTCTTTTTGGGGCTGTATTTCACCTTGGCCAGCCGCTTGGTCAGCTCCAGCTGGCTGCGGTAGCTTTCCTTCAGCAGCTCCCGGGTCTCCTCGTCCAGCGGCTCCCCGTCAAACATCAGCGCCTCCTTCGAGTCGAACAGCTCCAGCATGGAGCGCATCTTTTTCCCGATGTCCCGCTCATCCCGCTGGTTCAGAGGGATCTCCTCCGGCCTCGAAACGGGCGTCTGCGCCTGGGATTCCAGCAGGTAGTTCATGTCCACGCCGAAAATCCCCGCCAAAGCGGACAGGGTTTTCATATCCGGCTCCCGGTTGCCGGTCTCGTACATACTGATGGCGTTCTGGGAAACGCCCAACTGCGCCGCCAGCTGCTTTTGGGTCATGTTCCGGGAGCGGCGAAGCTGCTTCATTACGTCTTTCAAAGCCATAGGATCACCTCACGTCCTGATAATATCACATTCCGTGATTGAAATCAAGACCATTTTCCACAAATTTTCCGGTAAATCACAAAATGTGTTGACAAAGAACATTTGTTTGTGGTATTCTATGGATATCACAAAACGTGATGCCCAAATCCTGTATTTTTTCTCTGGAAAGGAGTTTTTTTATGAATTGGAAGAAAGAAGCGGTCAGCCTGCTGAAGGATTATTCCGCCAAACAGGAGGCCATGAGCAGCCTCAAGGAGCGTTACCGTATGCTGGATGCGGAGATGAAAAGCCTGCGTGCCGGACAAAGCGACAAAATCCCTCTGAAAGGCGATCTGAGCCGGGCCCAGGACCGGCTCATCAACTCCATTGCCGAAAAAGAACAGCTGAAGCAGAATTACGCCTTCGTCCGCCAGCAGCTGAACTGGATCGACCGGGGCCTTTCTGTTTTGGAGCCCAACGAACGGATGGTTTTGGAGGGCTTTTACATCAGCGCCGGCCCCCGCGCCAAGGACGACCTGATGGACGCTCTGTGCATTGAGCGCAGCGCCCTGTATGAGCTGAAGGACCGGGCTTTGCGGAAATTTACCATGAGCATGTACGGTCTGCTGGAATCCTGAGCAAAAACGAAACAGGAATCAGCCGCCTTTTGGGCGGCTGATTCCTGTTTTTCTGTTTTTCCTATTTTTCCTCCGGGGGAAACATCTCAAAATCCAGTTTTACCCCGTCCAGCTCCAGGTTTTCCCGGCCTTCCAGGCTCCCCAGAGCCGAAACCGGCTCCCCGTTCCAGCCCTTCTCTGCCAGACGGAAGGCCCGGCTGGAATCGGCGGCGCAGCGCAGCTTGTAGCCCCGTCCGCAAAGCAGCAGACGCCGCCCGTAGCGGTAACAGAGGATGGAACCGCTCCGCCGCTGGTCCGCGGCCCAGCTTTCGTCCTCCTCCCCGTCCGGCTGGAAGCTGGAAACAATGGACAGCGCCTGGATCTCCCCCTTGGGCACCCTGCCCCGATACCAGTGATCCCGGCTGTCCAGGGTGCGGAAGGCCTCATCCTCCGTCAGCAGCTCCGCCGGACAGTCCAGCAGCATATTTCCATAGCTGCGGCAGCGTTTTGCCTTAAAATTCCGCAGGTCCAGCTTCTCCAGCCTGCCGCAGTCCCGGAACATCTCATCCATGCGCTCCGCCGCCGACCCATCCCAGCGGGACAGATCCAATTCCCGCAGCCGGTCACAGCCCCGGAACAGCCCGCTGAAGCTGCGGACAGTTCCCGTGGACCAGTTCCCGACTTCCAAGCGCCGCAGCAGGGCACAGCCGTCGAACAGACCGCTCATATCCTGGGCGGAAGACGTGTCCCAGCGGCTCACATCCAAATTCGTCAGCCACTGACAGCCCTGAAACAGGAGGGAAAATTCCTTCACCCGGCTCACATCCCAGCGGCTCACATCCAGCCGCCGCAAATTGCCGCAGCCCCGGAACAGTCCCCAGAGATTTTCCGCCTTTCCCAGGGAAAATCCCTCCACCGCAAGGCTTTGCAGCCCGCCGTTTCCGGCGAACATCTCGCTGAGGTCCACCGCCTCCCCGGTGTCCAGCAGCTCCAGGCCCCTGATTTCCCGCAGCCAGGACTGACCGCCCCGGTCCAGAATGGTGAAAGCCCGGTGGCTGTTTCCATTGGCCCGGATCCGCTGTCCCCGGCTCCACAGCAGCAGCTCCTCCCCCGCCTTCCGGACCAGCAGGCTGCCGCTTTTCCTCACATCCCCCGGCCAGCAGCTCTCCTGCCGCTCATCCGGCCAGATTCGTTCCGAAAGAGTGATTTGGGTCACATATTTCAGCTTCTCCTCCGGAATATGCCCCCGGAACCAGCTATCCCCCGGCGCCAGGGTCCAGAAGGGCCGGTCTTTCGGCAGTTTCAGCGCCGCCTGGGTCCCCACAAACATCCGCTCCAGGTCCGCGTCCTCGCCAATGTGCCAATTTTCCAGGTCCAGCGCTTCCAAAGCGGCGCAGCGATGGAACATTTTCCGGAAACTCCCAACCCTGTCCACCTGCCAGCGGCTCACATTCAACTCCTTCAGACCTTCACAGCGGTTAAAAAGTCCGTCCATGGACCGGGCGCTGCCCGTATTCCACCCGTCCACAGCCAGATATTTCAGACGGATACAGCCGCCGAACAGGAAGGAAAACTCCCGCACCTTTTCCACGTTCCAGCGGCTCACATCCAGCCGCTCCAGCCGGCAGCAGTTCAGAAACATCCGGCTCAAATTCTCCGCGTTTCCCAGCTCCCACCGGGAAACATCCGCCCTCTCCAGCCCCAGACAGCCCTGAAACAGCCCGCTCAGGTCCTTGGCGGAGTCTGTGCGCCAATCACGGACATCCACCTGACGCAGACTGGGGCAGTTGGCAAACATGCGGGAGAAATCTTCCACCTTTTCCACGTTCCAGCGGCTCACATCCGCCTGTTTCAGGCTGATGCAGTCCTCAAACAGCCCGGAAAGGTCCTCCGCGGCGGACAAATCCCAGCCGCCAAGCTCCACCCGCTCCAGCAGATGACAGCCCCGGAACAGGCCGCGGAAACAGCGGACTTTCCCGGTGTTCCAGCCGTTCAGCTCCAGCCGCTGCAAAAATGCGCAGCCCTCGAACAGGCCGGAAAGATCCCGGCAGTCCCCAACTTCCAGCCCCTCCAGCCCGATGATCTCCTGTAAGCCCTGAAAACCGGCGAACAGACGGCTGTGCAGACCGATCGGTCCGCCGCACACGAACACTTCCCGTTCATGGAGCCAGCCAAACGCCTGCCATTCCTCGATTCTCCACCCCTCATCGCCGGGTTTCGCCTCGTAGCTTTCCCCAAATGTGATTCGCAGGATCTGTTCCTTTCCCACTGTACCCTGATACCAGTCCATGCAGCCGCCTCTTTTCCGCCGTTTTCTCATTTTTTCCAGTATATCATTCTGGCCGTTTTCTTTCAATCCTATTCCTTCCTATACCTTTCCTCATGCAATCTCGTACCGCCGGAGAAAAGTCTGCAGATACGAAAAAAGACTCGCCGCAATCGCGACAAGTCTTTTTGGAGCTGTTAGCCGGAATCGAACCGGCGACCTCGTCCTTACCAAGGACGTGCTCTACCGACTGAGCCATAACAGCAAATATGGCAGGGGCAGAAGGATTCGAACCCTCGGCACGCGGTTTTGGAGACCGCTGCTCTACCAGCTGAGCTATACCCCTATATGTTTTATGGAAAAACCTTTCGCCAAAACTGGTGGGCCTTCAGGGATTCGAACCCGGGACCGACCGGTTATGAGCCGGTTGCTCTGACCAGCTGAGCTAAAGGCCCTTTTTGTTTAGATGACCGGTACCGTAGCATCCTACGATACCGGTCATAGTGGCTCCCCCTGTCTGGCTCGAACAGACGACCCTGCGGTTAACAGCCGCATGCTCTACCGACTGAGCTAAGGAGGAATATAAATGCTGGCATTGCTCTATTTTCCCAGGCAGTCACCCGCCAAGTATCTTCGACACTGATGAGCTTAACTTCTGTGTTCGGAATGGGAACAGGTGGATCCTCATCGCCAGTAACACCGACTTATGGTGACCCGTGAGGGACTCGAACCCTCGTTGCCGGCGTGAGAGGCCGGAGTCTTAACCGCTTGACCAACGGGCCATATTGGTGCGCCACCAGGGACTCGAACCCGGGACCCGCTGATTAAGAGTCAGCTGCTCTACCAACTGAGCTAGTGGCGCAAATAGATATGTGAAACTTGCCTTTATGAATCACTCATAAAGCCTTGCTTGCCAATACCCTCAAAATTGAACAAGAAATAACTTTTGGAAAACCAAGATCAA
>CAMCOD010000018.1 GCA_945876435.1 uncultured Clostridia bacterium | reverse complement strand
AGGGCTACGCCCGCATATGAAAAACCCCCGGCTTCGCCGGGGGATATTTATTATATTTTTTTCATTAGATGTGCAGTAAAGAATTCCAGGCCCAGCTCGTCAATATAAAAATGCAGTAATTTCTGATAGCTTTTGGATACGGCGATCACTTCCATTGTGCCGCAGCCCAGTTCCTTTGCACGGTTTTCCAATCTCTTGTACAGTTTTCGCCCGACCTCCCTGCTGCGGTGTTCCGGTTTCACATAAATAACCTCAACGTAAAAGTTTTTGGTGCCGGGCAGAATAAACCAGCGTTTTCTTGAGGCTGTTTCCGCGCTCCCGTAGGCGTAACCCAGAATTTCGCCTGCTTCCTCCGCTACATAGATCTCATTTTCCAACAGATCGTCCATGGTATCCGGAACGATCCCGTTGCAGCAACCCTCCGTGGCGAAAACCTCACTCATTTTAAGGATCAGCGGAAGCTCCTCTTTCGTACACAAACGGATATTCATCCTTTATTCCTCCATGAAGTACAGGAAATAGCTAAGTGCCAGCAGGTCGGCGCAGCCTCCCGGGCTGATATGCTTTTCCATAAACTGCCGATCCAGCGCTTCCAGAAGCGCCGGAGAACGGTTTTCCGAAGACAAAAGTTCCCTTGCCTGACACTGAACAGCCTTCAGGGTGGACATATCCGAGCGGGTCAGAATGTTGGTGTCCTCTGTGGCGGCCAAAAGCTCCAGCAGCGTCCACGTCCCTGCATCATTCAGGCTCATACCCTGCCCCAGATACTTTTTCAGGGCAGGCAGTCCGATTTTTTCCACCGACGGATAACCGGACGAAGCCTCACCACGGATTCCGGTGATGCCGTACTGCACATAAAGCTGCTCACCATAGCTGTGGGGCGTTTCGAGTTTTTCGAAATCCTTCAGGAGTGAGTGACAAATCCGGCCAGACAGTCGAAGGCTTGCCTCAGTATCCCACTCTTTCCCCTGCCCATAGCGCATCCCAATGGCGGTACAGATCACACCAAGTGAAAAAATAATTCCCTTGTGGCAGTTGACCCCGCCGGTAGCCTGATTCATGGCTTCTTCCGCTTTTCGGCCTGGGTAGCGCAAAAGGGGCAGCACCTGTTCCGGCTGCCAATCTGCCAATTCAATGCCCTTTTCCACAAAATTTCGGAAATAAGGCGTCAAGACCACGGTGCTGTCAAAAAAGGTAAACAGATCCATATCCCCATGGGAACCGCTGTTGTGGCAGTCTACCAAGCCCGGTTTGGGTGTTGTAGACACTTCATAGAGCAATGCCTTTGCCGCGTTGGCCGCAACACGATCCAAAAACTGAGCAGTAAAATGCTCTTGGAGGATGGTAATGATTTGAAGCATCAGTTCTTTCCAGGAGTGTTTTCGGCTGCGGCTGCAGGCTGCCGCTGTTTCCCCACAGAGAAAACACTTCCTTTGTTCTCTGCCAACAGCAGTACGGGAAATTTTTTGACCATTTTTATCCAACACGTCAATATCCAGAAGCCGTCCGAAATCGCTGTCTTCCTCGATCTGCACCATTAAATTTTTAACCATGTATGGATCGGCATTTGTCAGTACATACAGCTCATACCCTGCCGGAGAATCGCTTTCTTCCCGGCGAATGATGCAGCAACGATTCCACTCCAGTTGTTTGCAAATCTGCTTGCTGGCTTCATCAAAGGCCTGCCGGAACAAAGAACCGGTTTTGACAGCGCCGGGAATGTTCAGGGTAAAGGAAATCAGCGTGCCGCCCTGTTCCAAAAGCTGCCGCTGTTTTTCCACCCGGGCTTCCTTTGCGTCTAAAATTTCCACCAACGAAGCCTGCTTCCCAGTGTTGATCAGAATCTGCAGGTACTTTTCCGCAGTCATGCCTTTTTCTCCTGTTCCGCCAGTTTCTGAGCGATCATTCTGCCTTGAGTGCTGCAAAGATAGGCAAAAGTAGTTTCCGGAACAATGGTCCGGATGCCGTCGTAATTGCCCTCAGCCATCCATTTTCGCACAAGAGAGGCGCTTATGGCCGTTTCACCGCTTTCTTTTCGCGGCAGTTCCACCAATTCAATCCCATAATCAGGCAAAAGCCGTTTCATGGCCTGATTATACGCATTTGTCACCGGGCAAAAAGGCTCGCTGCCCACAAAACGCTTGGTGATCCCCAGTTCCTTCGCGAAAAATTCACAGAAAATGCGGATATCCAGCTCGCAGTTGGCGTCCGCCGCTTTGGATTTGTCTTTAATAAAGTAGGTGGGAAATACGGCGGAGGAAATCAGGTAGTCAGAGGAGTGGTGCAGGAACACATTTTTCAGATCCTGTACCCCTTCTCGAACCAGCTCATAGCGGACTTCTGCCGGAAATACACTCTTATCCTCGGATAAAACGAAAAGATGAAGGGTATCACAGCGGCTGGCGGCCTGTTCCACAAGATAACGGTGGCCAAGGGTAAAAGGATTGCAGTTTGCGACGATCGCGCCGACTGTACCCGCTTGCTGTGGGCGGGAAAGAGCATGCACATAGCTTTGAATCCCGTTTTTTCGGTTTTCCATCAGAAGAACATCCTTGGTTTGGATGATTTTGTAGAAACCGAGATCGGAGAACATCAGCAGATTTTTGGGCTTGGTGAACAGAAACAGATGATCCCGGCCCTTTTCCATGGCATGATTCATCAGCAGGGTCACAATTCGCGCGGACAGGCCCAGTCCCTGCTGCTTCTCAGAAACCGCGATGCACTTCAGCACATTCTGATGCAGGGATCCGGTGGCGACGATCTCACCATCTCCGTCTACCAAATTGACGCTGTATTCGATCTGTTCATCATAGTCCAATTCCGCTTTTTGCAGAAATTCAATCAGCTTTCTGCGCTTTCTTCCGGAAAAAGGCTCGCCGAATTCTTCATAAAAGCCGTTAAAGTCCATGGTATCCTCCGTTCAAAAAGTTATCTAACACACAAAAGAGGAAGGCAATTAAGCCTTCCTCTTTCAAACAGAATTCAGCCGTACCTTATTTTACTGCTTTGATGGTATCCAGCAGGGTGCCATCGCGGTAAATAACGTTAGCGACAACACGATCGGTGAGTTTAACTGGCTTTGGTACGCCAGCCAGCTCTTCGGCCATCTTTTTCAGGTCTTCAATCTCACAAACCGGCAGTTTTGCGGCAATCAATTTCTCTTTCAAATCAGCGTTTTTGCCGTATTTGGTGTTGACAGCAATGCCTCTCTGGGTTACGACCACATCAATGGTAGAACCTGGCGTGGATTTGCACAGGCAGCGGTCAACAACCAGCGGCAGTCTCGCACGGGTCAGAGGAGCGATGATGATCGCCAGTTTGGAACCAGCGGCTGTATCGCTGTGACCGCCGGAACCACCCATAATGTAACCGTTGGAGTCGGTATGTACGTTAACATTAAAGTCCAGGTCAACCTGAGTTGCGCCCAGCAAAACCACATCCAGATTATCAACGCCTGCGCTCTTGCCGCTGACGCCGGCATACTGAGTTGCGGAAACTTCCATATGTTTTGGATTACTGCGGATGGAACGAACAGCGTCCAGGTCGAAGCACTGTACATCCAGCAGAGCTTTAAAGCAACCGGCCTCCAGCATATCTACCATATAAGCGGTGATACCGCCCATGCCGTAGCTGCCTTTGATGTTTTTCTCCAGCATCATTTCTTTGATGTACTTTGCGGCAGCCAATGTTGCGCCGCCGGCACCGGTCTGGAAGGAGAAGCCATCTTTCAGCAAACCGGATGCTTCAATTACTTTTGCGGCATAGCTTGCCATTTTCAGACCAACTGGGTCGCGGGTGATCTTGGTAGTACCGGAAACAATACCGGATGGATCGCCGATCTGATCAACAGCCACAACATAGTCAACATATACTTCCGGAATGGAGAAGTCTGCCAGAGGGTATTCCACCAGATTATCCGTGATAACAACCACTTTCTTTGCGTTCATGGCGTCAGCGAAGGCATAGCCAATGGAACCGCAGGCGGAAGGGCCAAATTTACCGGTGCAGTTGCCCATATCGTCAGCGGTTGGGGCTGCGATGAAAGCAACATCAATCACAGAGGTACCCTTTTCCATGTCGGATGGACGGCCGCCATGGGTACGGAAGATAACCGGTTTCTCCAGAATTCCTTCACAGATGGCTTTACCGACTTTTGCACCCATATAGTTGCACTCAAGCCCTGTTACAACGCCATTTTTAATGTGACCGATCAGCGGTTCATGGACATCAAAAACGGAGCTGGCGTTGACCGTCAGATCTTTGATCCCCATTTCAGCGATGGCATCCATTACCATGTTCAGCACAAAGTCACCGTTACGCATATGGTGATGGAAAGAAATGGTCATACCATCTTTTAATCCACAAAGCTTGATTGCTTCCTTAATCGATTCAACTAATTTACTCATCGTCTTCCACGCCTCCAAACATTGCCTTTTCCATTTCGATGACCTGACGGGCACGCTCAACAATTGGCGCGTCGATCATCTTGCCGCGGAGGGAAACAACACCCTTACCCTGTTCTTTCGCGATGCGGATGGTTTCCATAACCTCATGAGCGTAGTCAATTTCCGCCTGTGTTGGGCTGAATACCTCATTGATACCTTCCACATGTCTTGGGGAAATGGAAGCTTTGCCGGTAAAGCCCAGGCTCTTGGCAAACTGAGCATCCTTATACAGGCCATCCAGGTCATCAACGTCAGTAAATGGCGTATCATAAACGTCAATACCACAAGCTCTGGCAGCACAAACAAGTCTGGTGCGGGCATAGAAGATTTCATTGCCTTCTTTGGTTCTCTTGCAGCGCAGGTCAGCGGTCAAATCCTCGCCGCCAAGGAACATGGCAGCAACACGTTCATCCGCGCCGGCAATCTGGAAAGCGTTTTCAACGCCCATTGCTGTTTCAATCAGAGGGATCAGTTTAACGGTGTTTTTCTCAAAGCCGCATTTCTCTTCCAGTTTGGCAATATAGTCCGAAACAGTTTTCACATCCTGTGCGCAGGAAACTTTTGGAGGCATGATCAGGTTTGGTTTCAGCGGAATTACTTCCTCCAAATCCTTCTGCCAGTATTCCGTGTCAACAGGATTGATGCGGATAATGATCTCGCAGCCCTTATAATGAAGATGTTTCAGAGCGTTGCGGACCAGAATGCGCGCAGAGTCCTTTTCAGCCGGAGAAACAGCATCCTCAAGGTCAAGAATAATTGCGTCAGAGCCCAGCACATCACCGTTCATCAGCAGGTTCGGTGTATTGCCAGGGATGAATAACATGGATCTTCTCATGATTACTTGTTCCCTCCTGCACGTTTGATAGCGGTTTCCACACGAGCCTGAATGACACAGTCAATGGCGCCCTTGTCGTTGATGGAAATCCTGCCGGACTCAACGCCCAGCTCATCCAGCACTTCTTTTACGCTGGCTTTGATATCGTCAGCGAACTGATTGTAAACCACAGATTCAATTTCGATTTCTAAAGTATCGCAAGGTTCCACTTTTACATATACGTCGCTGGATTCCAGAGTTCCCGCAACCGCATTTGCAGTAATTTTCATTTTGGATCCTCCTCCAAATCTTTTCTATTCTTCAATGCCAACACGGCATGGCAGTCCCTGATCAAAGGGATGCTTTTCTTTGACAAATTTGGTCACATAATCGGCACGTTTGATCAGGTCGTCAATGCTCATGCCATATTGATGGCCGGTGATAACAAGTTCTGTATGCTCCGGCCTTTTTTCCATCATTTCAAGGAGCTCTTCCGGCGGAATGGTACCCAACTGGTAGGCATCGATGACCTCGTCCAAAACCACCAGATCATAATTACCGGAATAATATTTTTCCTTCACTTCGTCAAACTTCTTCCTGAAAATCTGACGATAATGCTCCTGCTGCTCCGGGGTCAAATTAAAGAGAAATGGAATCTGTCCTTCGTTGGCGATGTATTCCACGCCTGGAAGTTTGCTGATCACGCTGACTTCACCACTGGTTGGCTCTTTTAAGAACTGATAAACCAAGACCTTGAAGCCATGACCGACACAGCGGACAACTTGTCCCATAGCGGCGGTCGTTTTACCCTTACCGTCTCCATAGTAAAGCTGGATACAACCTTTTTCCATGGTGCTGTTTCCCTCCTTTGCGAATTTACTCTATAAAAAAGCTGGGGGCATATAGCCCTTTCGCTTTATTTGCGAAAATTAGTAGATCCTTTCGATCTTGTCAATGTCCTCACCCAATCTTGCCTCTCCTTCATGGCCAACCAGACCAACCAACAGATAGCGTTTGGTAATAGGGTCATAAGGTATTTCTTTCATCAGGGTGAAGCCTTCAATTTTTCCGGTGCTTTTGACATGATTACGGGGACCGGTACAATACTGGGTAATATCGCCGATTCGGATATGCTCATCATCCAGGAAGGAGATGGGCAGATCCTCTTTGATCGCGTTTTTTACCTTCTGTTCCAGTTTTTCCACATTGATCATTGGCTGTTCATGGAAGCATAAAACGAAACCATGCCGTACATCAGCATGTTCAAAGTTATCATGGAACTGCTGAAACAGGAAATAACTGGTCAAATCTTCCGCGGAATGTGCCATCTTGCGGAAATTGATGGAATAATAGGACACTTTTGCAATATCATCGGGCAGCGGACCGAAAAGATTCGGCCTGGTAACAACAACTTCTTCCCCAACGCCGATCAACAGATCCGCATTGATCGGAAATTTACTGCCTTCCATTTTAAGAAACGGATATACCAGCTCAAAATGCTCCACAATGACTCTTTTTCCCTTCTTGAGCGCGGCGAGAATCGCCTCGGCCAGTTTGGGCGTTTGATGAAAGCCCTGTTCAAAGCGAATATCCAAGTGATAGGTATGGGGAGTGGCAAAAAGAGACAGGCCGCTTTTCCCCATAAAACCACCCAGAGGATCATCCAGCATGTCCAAAATAGGAAGCGGACGCACGTTGACGCCTTCATCGTCATTTGTCAGTTCCAAACCCGGAAACATTCCCTTGATCAGCATACTTTTTCCGGAACCGGCATCGCCAATAACGCCGATCAGCTTATCCTGCGGACGCAGGTGCTGCTGCGCGATCTCCCTGCCCAATTCTCCCATGCGTACGGTTCCTCGAGGTGCAAAGTAAACGCTGTACAAATGGCCATTATTTGTCATCTATGACATCCTTCCTCTTATTTTTTGCTCAACAAGGCATAATCCAATCGGGATTCTATACAGAATCCCGATTGGTTTGCTTATACCGTATGTGCTTTTTCCTTAAAGCGCTTTGTTGCTTTAAAAAGCTAAGCTTTTTTTGCGTTTCTCAGGGCAATGATTCTGTTCATTTCGTTGAACACGATCATGTAGCCTTCGTCAACACCCATACCTGGTTTAGCCAGGATCTGGTCAGGCTGAGTAGCCATAGCGCAGTTTACGCATACCTGGCAGGAACGGTCGGTTTCGTTGCAGGTACCGCCCTGGTAAGCGCCGAAGCCATGCTCTTTGCAGTACAGAACAGCTTCGATGGTGTTGTTTACGCCGCCCAGGTCTGGGGTTTTGATCTGAGCCATATGGCCAGCTTTGTTGTCGCAGAAGTAGATAACATCTTCCAGAGTGTTGCACCATTCATCTGCAACCAGCTCAACGTTGATGCCGCGACGGTCGATCTCTTCGCGGAGACCTTTCATGCAAAGCATCTGTTTCTCTCTTTCACCGGCATCCATTGGGCCTTCGATTCTCAGGTGGAATGGTTTTGCAGCTTCTTCCAGCTCAGCCAGGTAATCAGCCATAGCTGGGTAGTTTTCATCACCAAATGCCTGACCGATGGTACCGTAAACGTCGATGTGGAAGATTGGCTGGTAGTCTTCAGAAGAACGCAGTTTCAGAACGCGGTCTCTCAGCCAGCAAACGTACTCTTTCAGGATGGAACCGTCTCTGCCCAGTTTGGTATCAACGTTGTTGATGAGGGCGTGAGGCAGAATCTGAGCGCCTTTGAGGATCATCTTGTCAGCGTTGTTGTATCTGTCGTCACCGGACTGGGTGAATACAGCGATTGGTTTGTCAGAAACGGTGCAGCCGTATTCGTCAGCAACAACTTCAGCCATCATGCGGTGAGTTGCTTTTGCAACTGCGTCCAGAATAGCCTGGGAAACACCGTAACGGATAGCGGTGTGCAGTCTCTTGCCGTCAACTTCGATTGCTTCCATCATTTTGGTCAGTTCTCTGAAGTTGTCAGCCTCTTTGCCAACCAGAGCAGGTTTGATGTATTTATCAATAACTGGAATGAAGTCTTTTGCGAGGAACAGAGGGTCACGGCCGCCTGCACCGGAGTACTGAACAGCTGCGCAGTCGCCCCATGCTACCTGGCCGTCTTCCAGAACCAGCATAACGGAGATGGACTCACCAGCCATACGGATAGAGGTGAAGCCAGGGGTAACAGGCTCGCCTACATAAGCGTTACCGTCAGATACAGCGCCGGCTTTGATCGCTTTCTGGTCGTCGAAGTAGAAACCGGTACGGCCAGGTGCACATACTACATTTACGATTTTCATTTTAAAAATCTCCCTTCTTATTTAGACTGAACGGCAATTCAGCCGTTCAGTCCTATCAGGTAAAATATATATCAGGCAGTTTAAAGAAGATTAGTCTTTTGGTCTGCCTACAAGACGGCCTTTACCGATAGCGTAAACGTCGTCAATAACCATCTGGAAGGAAACCTCACGTTTTTCCACTGCAGCACGTTCAGCCAGTTTTTCTGCATGGAATTTCTTCAGGTCGTTGGTGAATGGCAGGTTGCCGATATTCAGAATACGAACAGCACCGGAATTGTCGCGGGCTGGCAGCATCAGGCCATTGTTGCATTTTGCTGGGCCGAATGGGATATCGATAACGCCGGCATTGATACCTGCGATTGCGCCTTTGATAATATCGCCGTTGCCAAGAACGAAGCAGCGGTCAACGATCAATCTGGTTTCCTCTTTGATGATAGCTTTTTCAGCTTCCAGACGGGAACCCAGGATTCTCTGATCGTAAAGCATGTTAACAACCTGTTTGGTCGCGCGCAGACCCTGAGCGTTTGCTTCTTTGGTTGGAACGCCGGCTGCTTCATGAGGAGTTTTAACGATAACTTTGGTTGCTTTACCCAGAGCAGCGGTAGCAGCACCCCAGGAGATTACGCCGAAGGCTTTGGCTTCATCAGCAGGGAAACCGCCCATCCACTGATGGAATACGGTAGTAACTTTTACATCGCTGTAACCGAATTTCATCAGATATTCTTCGGTCAGCTCTTCCAAAGTGCGGATAGCGGCAACGTCCTGGATCAGGTTACCCAGCTGGCCGTAACCAACGGTGATGTTTTTAACACCCTGCTCAGCGGCAGCCAGAGCTTCGATGATCGCAACAGCGTGAGAGATACATGGTGGAACCAAAGTACCGGTCAGAGGGCCGTATGGCTCACGGTTGATAGCAACACCGGCTTCTTCGTAGATACCGGTCAGGCGGTCAACGTACTGCCAGTCTTTCATGGTCTGCTCAATCGGAATATTTTTTGCGTATGGGATGTTGTAGGAGATACCGCCGCCTTCGTAGGAGGTGAAACCGCCGGCATAGGTGATTTCAGTCAGCAGACGGGCATCTGGAGTACCATGACGAACCTGGAGAGGAGTATCAAGAGCCTCTACCAGCTGACGGCAGCCGTGTACACCATGGTTAACTGCGGGGAAACCGTTCAGATATGGGTGGAAGTTGCCATTGGCCATGCCTTCTTTTTCACGGCGAATACCTTCCGCGCAATTTTCGTACTGGTTCTGACGGGTGTAAGAGTCGATTGTGGTTGGCAGAAGATCAGCTTCGCCTTCATTCTGCAGATGTTTCAGCAGTTCGATATGGTTTTCAATCAGACCAACGCCTGCACGAGGCTGAACCAGAGTAGTGCCAGTCTCTTTTGCTTTGTTCAGCTTATTGGAGAACACTTTGTGCTCCGGAAGAGATTTGTGGAAAGCGATTGCTTCGTCCAAATCAACCTCTTTACCGGTTTCCCAGGTGTTCAGGATTTCTTTACGAACTTTATAGAATTCGTCGTCAGACCATTTCTTATTTCTAATTTCGAGTTCCATCTTTTACTAACTCCCTTTTCATAATTCTTAATGCAGTATCCGGATATTCGGTACTCAGCAGACCCATCGCCGCAAGGATGTACTTTCTGTCTACCAAAACCTCAGCGTTCTTTGGCTTCAGAGACATGGCATCCAATGGAGTAAACAGCGCATGGGACGCAATTTCCGCCGTGCGTTTGGTATGGATCAGCGCACCGCCGGTAACAATAACGGTTTTTACCGCTGTCAGGTCTTTACCGGTCTGCATATAGCTGACACCCATTGGAGAGTAATACTGTTCCAGACGTCCTGCGTGGCGGGTTACAGCGGTTTCGATGGCCAGAGAAGCCAAAGCAAAGTCGATTCGCTCCAGTTCGTCATCGTTTTCACCAGGAACAACATCTGTATGTACGGATAAATAATCGACCAGTTCCTTGCAGCGTTCCTCATCCAGACCGGACAGTTCGGAAACCCGGTCAATTCCGGCGGCATCAACGATGCCGTGGATGCTGTAACGCATACCGATGTCCCCTTCAACCGTGCGCTTCGCATATTCTTCCCGCAAGCCTTTGAGAGCCGTCATTCCCATTGTTGGAAGACCAAAGGACATGGAGTAAATATCTGTTGTTGCGCCGCCCAGATCTACACCCACCAAATCGCCAATGCCCTCTTCCGTCTTGGTGCCTTTGGCCAGGAGCTTCATGGCGGTCAGCATGGCGGAAGGCGTTGGCATCAGAATACCCTGGATCAGCTGTTCCGCATTGGATAGACCCTTTGCTTTAACGATCTGTTCCAGGAAAATCTCACGGATCTTATTCTGAACCGGTTCCACATTGGGAATATCCAAACGAGGCATTACGTTTTCGCAAATATACGTTTGTTTATCCTTCAGAATTTCCGCGCAGGTATCCGCACAATTGCGGTTGCCGGCAATAATGATCGGGAATTTGCCTTTGGAGCGGGCAAGCATGTTCGCATTGAACACGATATTTTCCTTATTACCACCGTCTGTGCCGCCGGTCAGCAGACAAATATCCGGATTGATCTGGTCAATCTCCTGCAGATCGCGCTCAGTCAATTCATAGGAATAGGTTTTGATTACTTTCGCACCGGCGCCCAGAGAAGCTTGTCTGGCCGCTTTTGCGGTCAGCTCCGGCACCAGACCGATGGCTACCATACGCAGACCGCCGGCAGCGCTGGAACAGGCATACTGTTCGCTGAACGTAATATCACCTATTTTTTCTTTTAAAAGAGCTACCGCATTGTTCAGACCATTGATAATATCGGTTTCAATGGTGGTGTAGCTCTGAGAGGTACCCAGAATTTCTTCTGTGTCCACATCGACAGCAGTAACTTTTGTATAAGTGCTGCCAAAGTCAATCAGTAATACAGCCTTCATGGCCGACACCTTCTTCAGTAAGAGTTTTCCCGGTTAGTCTTTGATGCCCAGGTCTTCTTTCAGGCAATCAATGGTAACCTGTGGATCGGTGCCAGGACCAAAAGCGCGGTCAAAGCCCATTGCTTTGTAACGGCGAACGATTTCCTCTACTGGAACTTTGCCGACAACCAGGTTGCCGCCAGCGTACAGCAGGATGCCTTTCAGACCGGCCTCGTCGCATTTCTCTCTCATACCGGTGCAGTCAATTTCACCCTGTCCATACAGAGAAGAAACGATGATAGCATCAGCGCCAACCTCTACGGCAGCCTGAATAAACTCTTCCTGTGGAACAAGTACGCCCAGGTTTGTTACATCAAAACCGGCATCCAGGAATGCGCGGTTCAAAATGGTGTTACCAACTGCGTGAACATCAGCGCCAATAACGCCGATGACCAATTTTTTCTTTTCCATGATCATTGCACCTCTGACTATTCGTATTATTTAATGGATTCCAGGTATTCTTTTCTGCCGGTCTCGTACAGGTTGTTGCCTTCGCAGTCGATAATAACGAATGCAGGCAGATCTTCAACCTCCAGACGGCGGAGTGCTTCCGCACCCAGATCCTCATAAGCGATAATTTCTGCTTTTTTGATGCAGCGGGACAGCAGAGCGCCTGCGCCGCCGATTGCGCCGAAGTAAACTGCGCCATGTTCTTTCATAGCGGCAACTACTTCCGGACTTCTTTTGCCTTTACCGATCATGCCTCTCTGGCCGAGAGCGATCAGTGTTGGAGAATAAGCGTCCATACGGTAGCTGGTGGTTGGACCTGCGGAACCGATGACCTGATCCCCTTTTGCCGGAGCCGGACCTACAAAGTAAACAACAGAGTCGGTTGGGTCGAAGGGCAGTGGTTTGCCCTGTGCAGCCAGTTCGCAAAGGCGTTTGTGGGCTGCGTCACGAGCGGTATAGATCACACCGGAGATCAGGACGCTGTCGCCGGATTTCAAGTCTTTGACCTGCTCCAAAGTAAGTGGAGTGGTTACTCTTTTTTCCATAGCATTCCCCTCCTTACAGTTCAATGGATTTATGGCGGGTAACGTGGCAGTTAATGTTAACCGCTACTGGCAGGCCCGCAATATGGGTAGCCATTTTTTCGATATTGACAGCCAGCGCGGTGGTTTTACCGCCAACACCCTGAGGACCGATGCCCAGCGCATTGATTTTTTCCAGCATTTCGTTTTCCAGATCAGCGTAGAAAGGATCTGCGTTGCGAACATTTGTATCTCTCATCAGTGCTTTTTTGGCAAGGAAAGCGGCTTTGTCGAAGGTACCGCCGATGCCAACGCCGACAACGATTGGAGGACATGGGTTTGGACCTGCATCCTCAACCGCTTTCAGAATGAAGGCTTTTACGCCCTCCAGACCGTCAGACGGTTTGAGCATTTTGATCTGGCTCATGTTTTCGCTGCCGAAGCCCTTTGGTGCAACAGTCAGTTTCAGGCCGTCGCCCGGCACGATGTTGTAGTAGATCATTGCTGGGGTGTTGTCGGTGGTATTCACGCGGTCCAAAGGATCTCTTACCACAGATTTACGCAGACAGCCTTCAATATAGCCCTCTCTTACACCCTGGTGAATGGCTTCTTCCAGATTGCCATTGATATGTACATCCTGACCGATTTCCAGAAATACGCATGCTACGCCGGTATCCTGACAGATAGGTACATATTTGTCTTCCGCGATCTCATAGTTTTCTTTGATGATGCCCAGAATGTTTTTTGCCAGATCCCATGGCTCATTCTCATAGCATTTGCAAATTCTCTCTTTGATGTCGCCTGGAAGATAGGAGTTTGCTTCCATGCAAAGACGTTTTACCGCAGCGGTAATGTCTTGTGCGTTGATCTCTCTCATTGTCTTTCCCTCCCGGTAGTTTGCTGTTTCCCTGATAGCGCTTGTTTTCGGCAGAGATCGGAAATGAATTCTGCCCGAAAAAACCAGCAGAACGGAACAACATAACGCCTGCTCCGTATATAGTTGGAATGATGATGTCGGAAAGAACATCATACAAGATTAATGTAGCACTAATCTATTTTTTATGCAAGTTTTACTGGAAAAAATAATTTGTATATTTTTTCTCAATTTCAGCTTTTTGCGTATATTTTCTGCATAATCTTTCCTTTTAGCTTGAATGTTTTGATTAAAAATTCTCTTTTTTAATTTTTTTGGACATTTTGTCTCTTTTTAGTGCTAAATTTTTGTGAAACGAAAAGTTTCTTTACTTTTAGAATTTTCCAGTTGTCTGTATATAAAAAACACAGAGAGCTCCGGCTCCCTGTGTTTTCGTCTACTGAATCGGAACAATGGAAATATTCTGAACGGCAACATCCGTCTCTTCCAGGATAATATCCCGAATCTGTGTCACTTCATCCTCCAACAAATCGTCCGCGCGAAGGATCACATCCACTTTTTCGGCATCATAGTATACCATACATTCGTCAAACCCTTTTGCTTTCAGCAGATTCTCGATTTTTCCCTCCACCTCAATGGCCTGGGCAAATTCCGTTGCCTGTGTCGTCAGCGCGGATTTCTGTTCCAGCGTCAGCTGCTCATCGGAAAGCATGGTTTTCAGCGCTTCCACAGCCTCATCCCGGCTTTTTGAGCGGGTCAGCTTCGCTTCAGAGAAATATTCGCTGTTATCTACGGTCGTGCTCAGCTGGTTTTCAATGGCGGTTTTGGTATCCACAAAGGTGGCGTCACCGTAATTCTCCTCCTGCTTTGTTGAAGCGTCCGCTGAACTGGCAATGTACTCCCCATCCACATCCGCAAATTGGTAATTCAGGTAAACTGCCACACCCAGCGCCGCCACCAAAGAGGCAAGCACGATTTGTTTCTTCCCAATGATCATATTCATAAAAGAACCTCCTTTTGATTTCTAAATTTATTTCCGCGGAACAACACACACTTGGTTGCTGCGAATGCCCAGTACGGTTGTCAGGACCTCTGTGATCCTCTGCTGTACCACAGAGCTGTTGCCTCCGTCACACACAACTACAACGCCTTTGATTTGGGGCTCCCGGCTGGTTTCCACCAGTGGCCGGCTTACGCCATTTTCCTCAATAACCACGATTTTGCTTTCGCTGTTATCCTTCTGTTGGATTTTGCTGCTGCTTTCTCCTTCATGGCTTTGAGTTTCATCCACCACTTTTTTGTTTTCGCTGGCGTAGACGTACTGTGTGCCCTGTTCTAGCGTAATCATTACATGACATTTGCCTGCGCCGCTTACATTCTCTACCAGGCGGTTGAGTTTTTCTTCCATTCCGCGGACGTATTCTTCGTTTTCTGCTGTCTGGCTGCTGATGCTGTCAAAAGCAGCTTGTGAAGTTTTTCCCGGAAGCTCCGACAGCATGATCAGCACCAGCCCCAAAAGGCCCAAGGCAATAATAAGCCGATTGCGCTGCTTTTCATCCTTCCATTTTGCCAGCCAGACCGTGCTGATTGTTTTCCAATTCCCGTTCATTTTGCCTCCTGCCAGATAAACTGGTCAACTTTTATGCCCCAGCTTTGCTGAAGCAGCCTTTGTATTTCTTCTTCCCGGCTCCTGTATGCGTCAGACAGTTCCAACTGCACCCGAACATGATCTTCCTCCAGCTGCACATGGACAAGCGCCTGAATTTCCTGCTGCTCCAGAGCCGTCAGGATCAGTTCATGTATATGATTCTCTGCCATCGAATATGCCAGCTCTTCCGTCTGCTCCTGAAGCTGCTGACTTAATTCTTCCTGTGTCGTCTGCATCTCAGGAAGCATTTGTTCCGCGTTCACAAAAGACTGGCCCAAAGGCCGAACCAGACAGCATAGAAAAAACAAAGCCACTGCCGCTTTTCCCGCTCTGCCGCTCACACCCTGCGGCAGCAGACTGGACACAATGCCGCAGAAAACCGCCGAAACACAAAGCATCCACATCCATTCTTTTATTTCTTCCATAGAATCAGCCTCCCGTCCCAATGAAAATCACAAGACTGGTGGCCACTACCATCAATAACAGAAAACAAAGCATCAGAGCCAGAAGTATAGCAAATGTATTCGCCGCGCCTTTTAAGATCTCGCCCAGTTCTCCCACCTGCATCATGCTGCAAAACTGTTCCGCCAGCCAGGTGATCAGGTACCAAAGCACTACACGCAGCAAAACCGGCAGTATGGTACACAGGGCGACCACAATGCCAAAGGTTCCAATGGTGCTTTTCAAGAGCGCCATACAGCCTTGCGCGGCGCCATAAGCCTCGGAAAGAATGCTTCCCACCACCGGAATAAAGCTTCCCATCAGAAAGCGGGATGTTTTCATTGTTACCACATCCACATTGGCACTGACGAAAGTCTGTAAAGAGAGCAGGCCCACAAAAATCGTAGTGACGATGCCCAAGCCCCAACAGGCTGCGCTTTTGATGCCGGAGATGATACCCTGCATACCCAATTTGGGGAAAACACCGGAGATCATGCTCAGGGCAAAATACATCCCCATCAGCGGCACCATGGTGGATACAGCAAGCTGTGATACGATCTGACAAATGGTGAACAGCAGAAGCTGATATCCGGTCGCTGCTGCAGCCTGTCCGCCGGCTGTCAGGATGCCGCAGAGCACCGGGATCAGGGACAGCAAAAAAACAGAACAGTGCTGGATGCTCTCCATAGCGGCCGAAATACAGTCTGCCACCGGTCCCGCAAACGAGGCACAAAGACAAATTACGGCGGCAAAAGAAAAAAGCAGAGAGGCATTGTCCTTCAGCAGGGAATCCTGCAGCGGAAACAGCAAGCTGGAAAGGAGAAGGATGCCCAAAATCTGTCCCAGAAGACGGATCGGCTCTTTCCATTGCTGCTCCAACAGCTCTCGAATCAGGGTCAGAAACTGATCGGGCTGAAGAGAAAGTACCTGCCGCCAATCCAAATCCCTTAAATTCAAGCTTTCCATAAAGGAGTCTGCCTCCTCCGGAATACTTTCCTCCAGGCTTTCGCCGAACTGGTCCAGGGTTTCATCCAGAAAATCTTCCACTTCGCCGGACGCGCAGACAGGAAGGCTGAGGAAAAGCAAGCTTACCAACAAAATGGAGAGCTGAAACACATATTTCATGGCTCCCTCCTTACTGGATCAGCCTTGCGGCTATGTCCAGCAGTTCGCGGAATAAGGGCAGACACAGCAGCAGGACCGCTGTCTTCCCAGCCAGCTCAATTTTCCCCGCTAAAGAGCTTTCCCCTGCGTCCCGGCAAACATCTGCGCCGGTTTGGGCCAGAAAACAAATGCCCAGTGTCTTTAGCAGGATCTGCCCTGCTTCGTTGTGAAAGTGAAACGGACCGGTTAAAGCCTTCAGTTCCTCCAATACGGGGGCAATATCCCGCAAGATCCACAGAAACAGCAGAACGGCTGCCAAAATCGATAGAATCATGCCCTGCTCCGGACGGATTTGCCGCAAAACCACCACCAAAACTGCCGCCACAACTGCAAAAGCGATCAATTTTTCCACTTCCATAATCATAACCCGAACATGGATTTGATGCTGTCGAAAAGACTGCTGATCTGTGTAATAATCAGGGAAAGAGTACACAGCAGCCCGGCCAGCACCACGATCATCCCCTGTTCTTCCCGTCCTGAGCGCACCAGAACCTGATTCAGAACCGAAACAATGATCCCGATTGCGGCAATTTTAAAAATAAGATCCACATCCATGTTTGTTCCCCTTTTCTTTTATTTCCTATGGCTTTCTATAGCAGCAAAATCGCAGCACCGCCGCCGGCTAACAGTCCCAAAGTCAGGGACAAATGCCCCTGCTGCGTGTTTTGCTCTTTCAGTCGCTGCAATTCCGACGCTGTTTGCTGCTGCAACGCCAGCAGACTTTCAACCTGGACCGGGGTGCTGCTGGTTCCAAAGCGCCCGGCGAAGCGCAGAGCAAGAGCTTGGAGCTTTTTGTCATTTAACCCTTCTGCCGCCAGCAGAAGTCTTTGCTGGACCGAACCTTCCGCAGAAAAATAGTTCTGTAAAAAATCCAGATCCCGGCATGGCTCCCGCAAAGTCAGCAGGATCTCCGGACTTGTTTTTGCGGAGTTTTCCAATTCCTCCTGAGCTAACTGCAAAAAAAGCAGCATTTGCTGCCACTGCTTTACCTGCCGGTCCAGGGTCAGCTTATGCCCCAGACCCAGCAGCAGCCCGCAGAGAAAAATCAGTCCGCAGCCCATCAGTCTCATGTCTGTCCTCCTTTAACCGCTGTATTTTCCTCACCTGGCCCAATTTTTCAACAAACACCAGCGCATCCAATGCCTTTTGCTCCCAAAATGGCCGAAACTGGGGTTTGTCGCAAAGATTTTGCCAGCTTTCTCCATGGATGGTACCGATAAAATGGCAGCCGGCGTGAAGTCCTGCTGTCAGCAGACGGGCTTCTTCTGCTGTTCCGATCTCGTCGCAGACAATGACTTGGGGAGCCAGCGTTCGCAGTGCCTGTAAAATCGCTTTTTCTTTGGGGATTCCCTTCAGCACATGGGCGGTTCGCCCAAGGTCAAAGCCGCCGGACAACTCTTCCCGCTCATCCAGCAGGGCTACAATACGGCACTCATCCCCGTCCCCGCCGGCCAGAATACGGGCATAGTCCCGCAGGAGGGTGGTTTTGCCGCAGCCTGGTGCCCCTACCAAAAGAAAATTCCCTTCTTCCAGGCCGAGGCGGCGCATTTGCTGGAGTAATTCCCGGCTGCAGCCCTTTACCTGCCGCGCAAAGCGTATATTCAGGGAACTAATCTCCCGCAATCCGCTTTGTATACCATTGTGGTAAACGGCTGTTCCGCAGATTCCCACCCGATGGCCCCCTTGCATGGTAACATAGCCTTGGCAAATTTCCTGCTGAAAGGTGTGGACAGAATCTTGGCAAACCGCATAAAAAATTTCATCAATCTCTTTTTGACGCAAGGGCCGCATATCATAGCAAAAACATGTTCCGGCACTGACCCAAACGGCAGGCTGTCCGCAAAATAGCCGTAACTCGGTGATCGTTTCTCTCTTTTCCACGGGAACTGCTTTTGCTTCCGCCTGAAACCACGGCGGAAGCTGGCAAAGAACCTGTTCAAAGCTGTTGTCCATTATTTTTCCTCTCCTTCCTGCTTTCATCTTATGTGTTGGCAGCAAAAAAAAGACCAGCGCAATCAAAGATTGTACTGGTCTTTTTCATATTTATTCTACAGGAAATGCTTATCTTTTTTTGCCCGCTCCAGATCAGGATAAATCACGTAGCCGGAGGACTTCATCAGGCAGTCCCGCATTTTTTGCAGGCTGTCCGCCTTCCAGCACAGTTTCAGCTCTTTTTCCAGCTCCTCCTGCCAGGGCACCAAGGCTCTTTCTTCCCCTATAACCTCAGGAATGTTGCGGCCATTGTGCTGAGATAAACTTAGCAGCTGACGCCACCGGGGATGGAAAAGGATCAACTCCAAAAAGTCGGCATAAGTCTCCGCCACCCGGCAGCAGCGACTTGCCACATTGACGCAAACAATAGGACCATTTTCACCATCATAACCGAAATAGTTCCCCTGATCGTCATGGAACAAAAGCTCCATTACTGGCACCGGATAGAAGGGAATCTCAGACAGCTTGCTGTCGTTTGTATAGAATCTAAGGCCGCAGTGTTCCTGCAGTGCCCGGCCCAGAGCGGAAGCTTTGTTTTTTTCGCTGACTGGACGGATAATCTTTCCGGCATCCACCAGCTCCAGCGGTCTGCCATCAGAAGAAGCAAGAACGTCAACGTGCTGGGGGTCCACACGCTCCACATCGTTAAACACCCGCAGCGGAAATGTCGGGTCCAGCTTGGCGATCAGGAATTTGATGGGAATCCCCTGCTCAGAGAACATTCTCTCATGCTCAGTGATCACATTATCGCTGAAATCGCTGTTGTGCAGATCCCGGGTCAGATAAGTGAAAGTGAAGCCGCAGTCTTTAAAGTAGTCCAAAGACTCCTCAAACAGCTCGTCATCATCGGTTTTGAACCAAATCTCGCCGTCTTTTTTTAGGAAAGTTTTGTAGTGTTCCAGCTGTCGTGGGTAGGTCAGCCGTTTTTTCTTGTGTTTTTTCTTGGGCCAAGGGTTGCAGAAGTTGATGAAAATGCGGTCAAACTGGTCCTTATCGTTCATCACTTCCAGAATACGCTCGATGTCATAGGCAAAAAGGCGGATGTTGTCCACCGGCTCATCGCCGTAGATCTCTTCAATGTTTCGTTTTGCCACGCCAAGGATATCGCTTTTGATATCAATGGCGATCAGATTAAATTCAGGATGCTTTTTGCCCTGGCAGGCGGTGAAAACACCTTTTCCACAGCCTAATTCCAGATGAAGCGGCTGTTTTTTGGGAAACACTTCAGCCCAGTGGCCAATATATTCCGTAGGCTGATCAATATTAAAGGGGCACTGGGCCAATTCCGGCCGTGCCCAAGCTTTTCTGCGGATTCTCATAGCTGATTTCCTTCCTGTTCATGTTGTATTGCTAAGTATAGCCCGTTACAAGGAACTTTGTCAAGGAAAACGTATCGGCCCGCAAAGAAAAACGCCCACCTTTTGGTGGGCGTTTTCAGGAAAACTAAGCCATATGGATGCAGTGGGTCGGGCAAGCCTCCGCGCATTTACCGCAGTTGGTGCATTTGGACGGATCGATGTGAGCACGGTTATCGGTAACGGTAATGGCACCGAATTCGCAAGTGCGTTCACATTTTTTGCAGCCCAAGCAGCCGTTGGTGCAGACCTTGCGAGTACCCAGCGCATTCTCTTTGGAGGAGCAGGCAACCCAGGTTTTCTGAGCGGCAGGAATAACCTCCAGAATACTCTGCGGGCAAACCTTGGAGCAGGCTCCGCAGCCTACACACATGCTTTCGTCTACATAGGCAATATTATTGACAATGTGAATGGCATTGTATGGGCAGGCAGCTACACAGTCGCCGTAGCCCAGGCAAGCGAAGTTGCAGCTGGTGCGGCCGCCGTAGTACATTTTTGCAACGGCACAGCTTTTTGGACCGGTGTAATTCATGATGTAATCGGTAGTTTCCAGATGGCCGCGGCATTTAACAACGGCCTTCTTGGCCTCCATTGCGCCAACTTCCACACCGAGAATGGAACCGATTTTGGCAGCGACTGCAGCGCCGCCTACGGTACACAGATTCGGCTCCGCTTCCCCTTTGGCCAGCTTGGCGGCGTATTCGTCACAGCCGGCACAGCCGCAGGCACCGCAGTTTGCGCCGGGAAGCACTTCCCGGACTTTTGCGGCAGTTTCGTCCACTTCCACAGCAAAAACCTTGGATGCGATGGAAAGGATCAGGCCGGCAATCAGGCCGATAGCGGCAACAATAATAACCGGAGTCAGAATGGTTTCGAACATACTATCCTCTCCTCCCTTATCTGAAGATGCCGTTGGCTACATCGGCAAAGCCCATGAAGGACATGGACACGATGGAAGCGGCGATCAGCGTGGACGGAATGCCTTTGAAGCTTTCCGGGAAATCGCAGCTTTCCATTTTACCGCGCACACCGGCAAAGAGAACCATAGCGATCATAAAACCGATACCGGAACCCAGTGCATTTACCAGAGATTCCAGGAAACCATAGTGGTTTTCCAGGTTCAGAAGGGTCAGACCAAGTACAGCACAGTTGGTTGTGATCAGAGGCAGGTATACACCCAGCGCCTGATACAAGGGTTTCATGTATTTTTTCATGATAAATTCCACCAGCTGTACCAGAGCCGCGATAACCAGAATGAAAACGATGGTCTGCAAATAGCCCAGGCCGTTTGGTTCCAGCATAAAGGTGTAGATCGGCCAGGTAACGGCAGTTGCCATGATCATAACGAAGATAACCGCAGAACTCATGCCCACTGCGGAGTCCAGCTTTTTGGATACGCCAAGGAATGGGCAGCAGCCCAGGAATTTGGCGAGAACAACGTTTTCAACAATGGCAGATGTCATCAAAATATACATCATATTTTTGAAAATTTCCATTATTTATTCTCTCCTTTCTCCGCAGAGCAGCCGGAGCAGGAACCGCAGGCGCCGGCACTCGGACAGCCTTCGCAGCTGAAGTCCTTTTTCTTAATGGCACGGCCTTTGGTCAGTTTATTGACCAGAGCGATGACGCAGCCGTAAACAAAGAAGCCGCCAGGGGCAAGAATAAAGATAGAGATTGGAGAGAACAGGTTAACGGTCAGCGGAATGCCGAACCAGGTGCCTGCGCCCAGGATCTCACGGATGGAACCAATCATCAGCAGAGCCAGTGTAAAACCAAGACCCATGCCAAGGCCGTCCAAAGCAGAAGCGACAACGCCGTTTTTGCTAGCGAACATCTCCGCGCGGCCCAAAATAATGCAGTTAACAACAATGAGCTGCAGGAACAGACCCAGCGCGCTGTAAATACTTGGGAAGAACGCCTCCAGCAAGGAGCTGAGAATGGTTACAAAACCTGCAATAATAACAATGTAACAAGGAATGCGGACCTTGTCGGGAATCACATTTTTCAGCAGAGAGATTACAATATTGGAGCAAACCAGTACAAAGGTTGCTGCAAGGCCCATACCGATACCATTGACTGCCAGCGTAGTAACTGCCAGAGTTGGACAGGTACCCAAAATCAGCACGAGAACCGGGTTCTCTTTAATGATACCTTTGGTAAGGACGGACAGGCTGATTTTTTCTTTATCCATATTCCCTACTCTCCTTTCACGATATCAAATACTTCATAGGCGGTCAAAACAGCTTTTTTCATGGCTGTGGAAGAACGGGTCGCGCCCGCGATCATCTCATAACCGCTCATGGAGCTGTCCATGCCGACAAACTGGCTGGTGAAGGACTCATCGGAAACCTTGCTGCCCAGACCCGGTGTTTCCGAGTTTTGCAGAATATTCAGTTTTTCGATGGTACCGTCCGCTTTGATGCCGATCATGACTTTCAGCGGGGTGCTGTCATAACCTTTTGCGGTTACGGTAATGGCGTAGCCCACACCATTGGTGGCTTTGTAAGCGTCAACGGTGTTTTCCGGGAAGTTACCGGTGACTTCTTCGAAACCGTCCGCTTCGGAAAGTACCTGAGCGCGGCTTTCTTCCGCGGCTTTGCGGTTATTTTCCTCAATAATTGGCTGGGTCACATTATATGTAAACGCCAGGAACGCGGTGATGACCAGGCAGATTACACCCAAAACCACGGTAGGAATGATATAATCTTTCATTACTGAACACCTCCGAACGGTTTGGATTTGGTTACACGGTTGATCAGTGGACAAATGATGTTCATCAGCAGGATAGCGTAGGAAACACCTTCCGGATACGAGCCAAACACGCGGATCAGCATAGTAAGAGCGGCACAGCCCAGACCAAAGATCAGTTTACCCTTTTCGGTTACCGGAGAAGTGGTGTAATCGGTTGCCATGAAGATCGCGCCGATCAAACAACCGCCGCTCATTACATGATACAGCGGATTTTCACCCAGAAGCAGAGCAAAAACAGCGACACCGCCGATAAAGGCCAGCGGAATAGTTGGAGTAATTACCTTGCGGGCGATCAGATAGATACCGCCGATGATCAGCGCCAGTGCGCAGGTCTCACCAAGACAGCCGCCGCGAACGCCCAGGAACATATCCAGCAGGCTTGGCAGAGTCTGTGTTTCCCCTGCTCTTGCCAGAGCCATCTGTGCCAGAGGGGTTGCGCCGGAAACCTGGTTGACCTGAACCCAGGTAGTCATAGGCAGAGAGAAGGACAGCAGCAGGAAAATACGAGCCGCGATTGCCGGGTTGGCAAAGTTCTGGCCAATGCCGCCGAAGAGCTGTTTTACTACTACAATAGCGAAGAAACAGCCCAGAACAGCCATCCAGAGAGGAAGTCCAACCGGCAGGTTAAAGGCCAGCAGCATACCGGTGACAGCAGCGCTCAGATCGGAGATCGTATTGCTGCGGCCCAGAATACGGCGGGTCAGATACTCAAATACAACGCAGGCTGCAATGCAGACAGCGGTTAAAACCAGTGCGCGGAAGCCAAAAATAATAACAGAGGCTACCAGCGCAGGAACCAGTGCAATCAGAACATCCCGCATGATGCTCTGTGTGGATACGGCATCATGGATGTGTGGAGATGGAGATACCATCAATTTGCTTTTCAAAGTGTATCACCTCTATTATTTTTTTGGAGCAATCATTCGTTTTGCCATTTTGTTGGTTACCACAAGCTGACGATGGGCCGGACATACATAAGAGCAGCAGCCGCACTCGATGCAGAGGTTGACTTTCAGCGCTTTCAGTTCGTCCTCTTTCTTCAGCTTATAAGCAGTCTCGATTGCCGCGGGCATCAGAGACATTGGGCAGGCACGAACACAGCGGCCGCAGCGGATGCAGGCTGTTTCTTCATAAACTTTTGCCTGTTCCGCGCCGAAAGCCAGCATGGCGTTGTTATTTTTCACCATAGGAAGGTTATCCGTATAGATGGTGATGCCCATCATTGGGCCGCCCATGAGCATTTTCACCGGTTCTTCCTTATAGCCGCCGCAGAAATTCACGATATCCTCGAACATAGCACCGATTGGCGCAACAACATTCTTCGGATTGGCGATGGCAGATCCATCAATGGTCAGGGTTCTGGTCACCAAAGGCATACCGGTTTCCAGATATTCGCCCAGAAAAGCGACGGAAGTAACATTGCTGACAATAACGCCGGCCTGGAAGGGCAGCTGTCCCTCTTTGATCACACGACCGGTGGTCTCATAAACGATCACTTTTTCTGCGCCCTTTGGATAGCTTGCCTTCATAGAAACAATATGGAAAGCGGGATCATCCTTCGTTTCTTTTTCCAGCAGTTCGATGGCTTTTGGCTTGTTGTCCTCGATACCGATGTAAATATCCTTCAGTTCCAGATATTTCGCGATGGCACGGGCACCGGCCAGCAACTCTTTGGTTTTGTCCATACAGGTGCGGTAGTCGGTGGTGATGTACGGCTCACACTCCGCAGCGTTGATCACCAAGGTATCCACCATGTTCAAATCTTTCAGATTAAACTTTACGAAGGTTGGGAAACCGGCGCCGCCCAAGCCAACCAGACCGGAGTTTTTAACAGCCGTCAGGAACTCCTGGTAGTTGGTAACCACCGGTGGTTTTACCTCTTCTGATACTTCCTGCAGACCATCGGTTTTAATAACCACATACTGATCCGTTCCGCCCATGCTGGTGGTCATGGTAGTGATCGCTTCAACCGTACCGGAAACACTGGAGTGTGTTTTCGCGCTCATAAATGCACTGGTGTCACCGATCAATTGACCAACCTTGACGGTATCTCCTTTCTTAACCAGCGGCTCGCAGGGTGCGCCCATGTGCTGGTGCAGGGAGATGTACACCTTCTCCGGGACGGGCATCACTTCCGGTACCAATTCCGTGGTATTCTTGAAGTGTGGCGCGTGTACCCCATGCAATGTTTTTTTACCATTGTTTGACACGATTTTTGCCCCCATTACATTAAACTTTTCCTCTTCGTGCCGCATCAGCACAAAGAATCTATTGCAATCCATCCCTTATATGGATCAACAATCAATTTTCTTCAAATAAGGAGCCAGATACCCGAACATTGTTCCGGTTAGAACTCCCATAACAAGGCCGGAAAGCAGCAGCACCGGAATATAGTAAAACAAAAATTGATTTACCAGAAAACGAGCTGCAATAAGCTGTCCGACATTATGGCTGACTGCACCCAGGATGCTGAGCGCAGTATAGCTAAGCCGTTTTTTTGTTCCAAAATCGGCGATCGCCATAACCGTAACCGACAAAAGACCGCCGCAGAGGCTTAAAAATGCGCCTACTGGGCCTCTTGTCAGAAAGACAAACAAACCTTTCAGCAAAGCAAGCCCATAGGCAGAACCTTTGCCCAGGAAAAACAGGCAGTACATGGTCACCAGATTGGAAAGTCCCAGCTTGATTCCCGGCGGAAGTCCCGGGATCACCACCATATTTTCCAAAAAGGAGAAGGTGAGCGACATGGCAAAGAACAAACCCATCAGCGCCACGCGCCGGATCTGTTTGCTGTTATTTTTTTGCTTCATTGTCTTTCTCCATAAACAAAACGGTAAGCAGTATCTCCTCCGGACGGGAGAAGTTTCCCCTCCAGTGAGCTGGAACAGTAAACGGTATGATCCTCTCCGACAGCAATTATTTGAAAATCGCTGCGCTCCAGACAGGAAAGTACTGCATCCTTACCCAAAACAAATAAGGTTGTGGAAAGAAAATCGGCCAGCAAACCATCTTCGCTGATCACCGAAACGCTCAGCAGGTCGCTGTCAGCGGGCCAACCGGTTTCCGGGTCCAAAACATGATGGTAAACTACCCCGTTTTCTTCGAAAAAGCGTTCATACCCGCCGGTGGTTGCCATTGTTTTGCCATAAAGTGTAACAGCGCAGATGGATTGAGAAGCGTCTCCCTCCGGATCACGGACTCCAAAGTAGAAATCCCGGCCCAAAGGCTTATTTTCCAGCACAACCATGTTGCCGCCAATGGAAACATAACCGCATGTAATATCATACTGCTCCGCAACCTGACGAACAATGTCGCAGGCCGCGCCCTTTGCGATACCACCCAGGTCAACAGCCTGCCCTTTCTCCAATAGTTGGGCACTTTGTGCCTCATCGTCAAGGACCAATTTGTCTACGTCTACCAGAGACTTGGCAGCCGCCAACTCCGCTTCTGTTGGAACAGAAGGGTTGTTGGAGGTAATTCCCCATGCCTTGGTTAGGGGAGCAATCGTTATATCAAAAGCTCCACCTGACTGTTGGGACAAGCCTTTGCTGCGCTTCAGCAGCTGGTAAACCTGGTCAGAAAGCTTGACAGGCTCTTCTCCGGCAGCCTGATTCAGGCTGCTGATTGCGCTGCCCTCCACATACATGGAAAAAAGCGCTTCAAAATCCCGTAATTCTGCGGAAATTTCCTGAACAGCCGTTTCCGCCTGCTGCCCGTAGAGTTTTTGCTCAATTATGGTGTCCATAATAAAGTCCGTGGATATTGCGGGTGTATTTGCTTTCCGGTAGCAGCCAGCCAACCACAGTCCGCCGGCAATTCCCGCCGCAGCAAGCATAGCCGCCAGAAGCCGCCGTTGATTTTGTGTAATCAAATCGTTCTCCTTTGCTTCAGCACGGCTCGTTTGTTAATTAACAAAGAAGCATAACACTTTATAACATTATTCACAGAATCTTTCATACCCCATAATGCAGAAAATACAACAGCGGACGCAAATCCACTGTTGTATTTTAAGACTCATGTGTTTAAAAGATTAGTGATCGTGTTCGCAATCGCAGCAGTCTTCACAGCAGCAACCACAATCTTCGTCCTCTTCGATTTCGAAGGTCAGGTTCTCGCCGCAGTTTGGACATTCAATGGAACCCTTATCCAGGATCTCACCGTCGATGCAAATCTCCTCATGGCAATTTGGACATTCAACTTCGTAGATTTCGTCACAGCAACAGTCGCAATCTTCGTCGTCATCCTCGTCCTCATCTTCGTCGTATTCTTCTTCATAGAAGTCATCTTCCAGATTGCCGAGGTCTTCGTCCAGAGCCTCTACTTCTTCGTAGAGTTCAGAGGTGCTGTCTTCCAGATCAGCAACGGACAGAGCCATATCGTTCAGAACATCAAGGATCGCTTTAGTTACCTTGCCCTGGCTGGTAGTCTCGTCGATGCCCAGGCCCTCAACAAGGCCTTTCAGGTAAGCAACTTTTTCTGTTAAAGTCATGGTAAAATCCCCCTTATGGTTTATTATCTGATGTGCCTTCCGGCACGGGTTCAGCAATCGCCTATGCGCGCTCCATATATTCGCCGGTTCTGGTGTCGATACGAATCATTTCGCCTTCGTTGATGAAGATCGGAACGCGGATCTCTGCGCCGGTTTCCAGTTTTGCTGGTTTGGTTACGTTGGTAGCGGTATCGCCGCGAACACCTGGTTCGGTTTCAACAACTTCCAGCTCTACAAAGTTTGGAGCTTCAATACCAAAGATAACGCCTTTGTAAGAGAGAACTTTTACATTCATATTTTCTTTTACGAATTTAAAAGCATCGCCCAGTTTGCTGCGCTCGATCGGAATGGTTTCAAAGGTTTCGTTGTCCATGAAGTTATACAGATCGCCGTCAGCGTACAGGTACTGCATCTCTCTTCTCTCGATGAAAGCGGTTGGGAATTTATCGGTTGGGTTGAAGGTTTTTTCAACCACTGCACCGGAAATTACATTACGGATCTTGGTACGAACGAAAGCAGCGCCTTTACCTGGTTTTACATGCTGGAATTCGATGATCTGGAATACCTGTCCATCCATATCGAAGGTTACGCCGTTTCTGAAATCGCCTGCTGTAATCATAATGATAGCCTCCATTCTGCCGTTCCGCCAACGACATCTTGTTGTAATTTTTATATCCTTCGGAGTGGCGGAAGAAGGTCATCCTCCGCGGGAAAAGGAGTCCTTCTCCGCGGGGACCATGGGCCAATAAGAACATTGGCTGTTTTACACTACTATATTTTACCGTATCTGCGCTGCATTTTCAAGTATTTTTGGATTTCTTCCAAGAAATTTCTCACTTCAGCAGCTCAATTAAGGCAGAAATGCCCAAAATATAACTGTTTTTTCCGAATCCGCAGATCACACCGCTGCAAACCGGGGAGATAACCGAATGGTGACGGAATTCTTCCCTTTTATGAACATTGGACATATGAACTTCCACCACTGGAAGTTCAATCGCGGCGATGGCATCGCGGATGGCGTAGCTGTAATGAGTGTATGCGCCGGCATTGAGGACAATACCGTCATACACACCCACGCTTTCATGGAGCTTGTCAATGAGCGCACCCTCATGGTTGGATTGGAACACATCGCAGTCCAGACCATTTTGTTTGGCAAAGGCCACGAACTCCTCGTTCATCTGCACAAAAGGCGTTGTCCCGTACTGACCGGGTTCTCTTTTGCCGGTAAGGTTGATGTTCGGCCCATGCATCACTAAAATTCGTTTCATTGTTTATCCTCTTTCCCCTTCCTTATAAAAGAACAGGATGATTCTCTCCCAAAAGCGTTTGAACTTGAAGAAAGCGGTAGATTCCGGCTGAATCGGCTCCACCAGGATCGAATGGCAGCCATACCAGTTCCCTCCCAGAACATCGGTAAAGATCTGATCCCCGATGATGCAAAGCTGTTCTTTGCTCAGGTCAAGGGCGGCCGCGCAGCGTTTAAAACCGCTGCTGAGAGGTTTTTTCCCTTCCGCAATATAATCTAAGCCCAAAATTTTCGCAAAGGGTTCCACTCTCGGGCCATGATTATTGGAAAGAACGATCATTTTTATACCGTTTTCCCTCATAAGATCCAGCCAATGAGCCACTCCTTCGCTGGGAATCGGGTTATCATGGGTTGTGAGCGTATTGTCAATATCCAGAATAAGACCCCGGATCCCCTTCGATCTGAGATAGTCAATGGAAATTTCGGTTACACGCCGCACCCTTTTCTTTGGGAAAAGCATATTCCAAATTCTCCCTTTCCCCGCCTTTTCCAGCGGCTGCTATTTCCACTGTCGGTTCGGATTCTGCCGGACAATGAAAAAGCGAGCCTGTTAAGGCTCGCCTTGTTTCAATTACAATACGGAGGAATCAGGTTCCACGCATTGTTTCCCCTGTATCAAGCGTACAGGGAACCTGCATGCCTCAACACAAACTATTTAAATTTGCGTTTACGAGCAGCTTCAGATTTTTTCTTACGTTTAACGGAAGGCTTTTCGTAGTGTTCTCTTTTGCGAACCTCATTCAGAACGCCAGCACGAGCGCACTGTCTTTTAAATCTTCTCAGAGCACTATCCAAAGACTCGTTATCTTTTACATGAATTTCTGCCATTTCTCTAATCCCTCCTCACGCCTACGGGCAGGAGTTTTAAGCGGTAAGATTTTACTTACAGCTCATAACATCGAACATTATACAACAGAATCCTGTGTTATGTCAAGAGGTTTCTTCTGCTTTTCCGACTATTTTACTACAATATTTATCTTTTTTCTTCGCTATGCACCATCAATGATTAAAAAATGGCTTAGTTATGCGGTTTTTTGCTAATTTCAATCATGACACCGGTTTTGCAACAATGGCAAATTGAAGCATTTTGAGGCAAAATTTGCCCTTTCATTGGTGTCAAAATTGGTGTCAGATTATCATAAACTTTCTTCGGATGATAAATATGATTGTAGCTGGTTAGAAGCCTGTGTAATTAGGGCATTTGTCACATCCGTGTATACATCCAGAGTCATTTGTGGTGTGGCGTGTCCCATAAGGTATTGTGCCGCTTTGATGTCCACTCCCGCCTCTCTCATTCTGGTTGCATATGTGTATCGCAACGTATGACATGTCGTTGGTCTGATTTGCAGGTTAACTTTACCTTCTTTTTTAATACGCATATTACATTTGGAAACCAGAGTCATGACTAAATCCGTCAAATGTTTCGGTGTCATCACTCTACCATTTTTATCGATCATTATAAAATCTGTGTATCCATCAATGATGTCTGCGCATGAAGAGAAATGTTCTTGAATGTATAAGCTAAGCTGCTGAAAGGCTTTCATCGTTTCTTCCGACATTGGAATATCTCGTTTTCCCCTACTTGTCTTTGTTGGGTGTATCGCTATGTGCGCGGTATGATCGACGTAGGTACAAACCAGCCCTTTGCTGACATGCAACAGTTTATTGTTGAAATCAACATCGTCCCAAGTTAATCCACAGAATTCTCCGGCTCTAAGGCCGGTGTTTATCAGGATAATAGCAGCCCAATAAACCTCTGGTCTGTTGTGTTGTGTGCCATAATGCACTAATGCTTGATGTTGCAATGGGAGCAAAATCGCATACCAGGTCTCCACCTTTTGTGCAGTAACCAACATATTCATCCCAGCAAGGGCTGGCTACATCTCGCCAAAGATCAACTGGATAAGATTCATCAGTGTGAGTACAAGGTTCTGGATTATCACCAGGCTTTTGGAATGTAACAACGTAATCTGGAATCCCCATACGGCTACGGCACGAATCTTTTTTTAGCTGTTTATGTAGCAGACCAAGTGCTTTTGTTCTCTGCATCTCAGTCGCCGGATTTTTCCAGATACATACCTCTGAATAGTAAATAAAACCAGCAGCCTCCATCCAACGAATCACGTCACCACGAAAGTCTTTCAAACCAATATATCCATCACGTTCTTTCATGGCTGGCAGATTCATGCAGTGAATTGAAACCATTCTTCCAGGCATCATAATCCTGAACCATTCTTTAGCGAGGAATTTATAGTGTTCAGCGAACTCTCCATAGTTACGAGAATTTCCCATGTCTCGTTCTGAATTTGAGTAGGTATACAAGCTGGCAAATGGGATTGATGTTACTGAGTAATGAATAGAATCACTTGGGATTCCCTGCATAATTTCGCATGAGTCCCCATGATAAATCACCCAGTTTTTTCCTTCTTTTTGATTCAACACTTTCATTACGCAACATCTCCTTTAACCCAGATTGGGATTTTCATTTCAATAGTCGGATTATATGGAATTGATGTTCTGACCAATCCGCGAATTTCCTCCTCAAGAATTTCGCGTGTATGATCAGTCATTTCTCGAATCATAGTCTTTGCTAAATCCTCTTTTCTCTGGACGTTTGCAAGAACGTTTCCTTCTTGTTTAGAAATTACAATCCATACATCAACATCGTTTTCTTGTCCAAAACGATAGCATCTTCGTAATGCTTGATAAAACATCTCATCCAGTGTTTCAGCCTTGGATTCATTAACCATCTGCCAGCAGTAAGCCAGACAACGGATAGCGCCACTTGTAGCATATGGGTATTTCAATACCTTAATATTGTATTTATCAAAGATGGATTGAAGTTTAAGCGCCATCGCATCTTTTGCTACCAAAGCAGCTTTGTAGCGGTCATATGGCGTGAGGACTGCTACATCTTTTTGCTGATCTGCAAAAATCCTTGCTTCTTCCTGTTTCGTTTTTCCAATAAGGATTTTGCATGGAAGCAGCGAAATGTGGAGACGTTTGGCAGCAGTCAATCTATGTCCGCCGTCGATGACATAGAATTTATCTTTGTCTGGTCGATAATTAACGACCAAAGGCGCGCACTTTTCATCCTGCCAATGTCTCACCAAATCTGCGACTGTCTTTGTCTCTACTCGCTGATAGTCATAATCCATAACAAGCTCGTCTACTGGAACTCTTGCCATCAGATATGCTCCGAACTGATATGCGTTTGCGATAATGCTGTTGTGCTGCGGCCACACTTATAGTTCTTGCCAGCCCAGCCATTCCGCGTGTAGAATTCTCTTCTGGTGCTTTCAGCAGTCTCCTTAGACTGTGGTGCAGTTCTGCTTTTCCAGACTGGAAACAGAACATCATATTCGTTATTCAATTCCTGCATGGCTACATCACTGCCGCCCATATCAGGATGAAGCCGCATTGCCCACTCGCGGAATTTCTTTTTCAGATCATCAAAAGATTTGATGTTGATCAGGTATTTCATAGTAATCCTCCTTATATTTCAATGACAATTACATGTCTTTTTTTCAGTTTATTTTGCAATCTGAATCGTCTGATTGCTTCTTTTTTACTCATACCCATATATTGGCATCGAGCATCTATTTCTGGGCAGTTGATTTCATACGCACCAGACGGCCAAATATGCCTCGTAAAGATTGTCATGTTTAGCCCCCCCTTATCCGTATAATCTGCCATCTTCATAGTATTCCCAGTCATTTGCATCAGACAGATCCTGCATTTCTTCACTACTGATGTCGTACAGGTAGTTGTAACCAGCTTCTTCTTGATCGTTGCAGTGGTGACTAAAGAGATTTCGCACTGCTTGTTCAAAGCAACACAAGAGGATTTCATCTTCTTTGTTGTAGTCATGGAAATCTTCCAACTCATCAATCCACTCTTCTGCAAACTCGATGGTATCAGCCTTACAGTAGGCATATCGTCGATTCAGAGGCAATTCGATCTCTGAAGGTCTATTGTCATAGCACCAAAAAAGGTGTTTCCATTCCTCCTCACTAAACTGATTCATTTCCTGATACGCTGGAGCGTTCTTGCTTATGGTTTGAAGATCACACAATGCAGCTGTTCCATACACATTAAAGCCATCACCCTGACAATGACCTAAACTATACTGAAATTTGAGGGAAGAATTTGGAAACAGGTTCCACAAATCCTCTTGACACATATCGCAGAAATCTTCATTACGCAAATCATCATCCAGATAATCACGTTTTGCCTTTGCTTTTGCCTGATCGCTCAATTCACTGTAGGTGTATACATTGAATCGTTTGACTACTTCACGCATAGTTAACCTCCTATTCTTTTGTTACCCAGTATGTAAGAAATCCATACCATACAGGGATTATGAACATCACATATGCCATTACCATGAAAGTAATATCATGCTCAAGCCAGATACACAGCATCCCTCCCAAAGTGAGAACTGCTGTCAAAGCTATTACAAAAAGCAGTTCCCAAAGAAAACTTCTTTTCATTGACTTATTGCATCCTTTCTATTATCATGTTATTTGTGAGATTTTACGCTTTTGTTCTCAAAAAAAAGAAAACATTAGCATTCAGCACTTGCCGCATCCAGATCTACTTTGTAGATGTCTCTGACCAAAGATTTGATTCTGCCAGCACAATGTATCAATCCCTCGTAATTGAGCACACGCTCAAAGACTTCGTTGGCAGACAACTGCTGTAAATGCGCATCGTGCAGCCGGTTATTCTCGTCCAATCCATAGGATTCACGAACGATTTTCATAATGTTTTCTGGGTACTTGTTACTCATTTCTTTTCCTCCTAAAGTCAATGTTATTCTTCCATGCAGTGCTGTTTGATCAGAGATTCAACGTCCTGGCGTGTTGCAGATTCAGAACACAGCCAGATGATCAGAGCGATTTCTTTGACGTTTCCCCCATCTCTGGCTAAATTGAACATGCGTTCATACTGACGATTACTTCCACAGGTAAACCATCCCTGCTTATTGCAGAGCTGATACAACTCGAATGTATTGATCATTTGTTACACTCCTTTACAAAGTCGATTCGCAGGAGAATATCATCTTCTCCATTCGTCATTGGGTTGTAGACACAATAAGTGCGTATTATGTCACCTTTATTTGCGTCCACGCCTTTATAATTGATATAGTCATAGGCAGGATTACTTGCGTTCAGCACTCGCCCATCCATGTTTTCTGTCGTCACTTCACCATCAATTCGCTCTATCAGAAGCGTTCCACGATGGCTACACGCGACCTCTGAGGTCATTTCAGAGCAGTCATAAACAGACACTCTACTGGAAATTAAAGCCATTACAGACAGCGCTGCAAGTGCTACAATCGTTTTCTTGGTCATGGTTATCCTCCTTTTGTGCATAGAAAAAGCACCCTCGTATTTTTACAAGAGTGCTTTTACTGCATTTGCGAAAAATAGTTGTCGATGGCTTGCGTAACATCACTATCTATATATACGCAAATACCTTTATTGTAGGTATACAGAATGTGACCATACTGGCTGGAGAGAATGTCTACATGAGACTATGAAGAAAAGTCTGTAAATAAGATTCTTCTATGATAATGATGGGCGA
>CAMCOD010000017.1 GCA_945876435.1 uncultured Clostridia bacterium | reverse complement strand
GCAGCCTGAGCAGCAGCCAGACGGGCAATCGGAACGCGGAATGGAGAACAGGAAACATAGGTCAGGCCAGCTTTATGGCAGAACTCAACGGAAGATGGATCGCCGCCGTGTTCGCCACAGATGCCCAGTTTGATGTCCGGACGGGTCTTTCTGCCCAGTTCGCAGGCCATCTTAACCAGTTTGCCTACGCCGTTCTGGTCCAGTTTTGTGAATGGATCGCTTTCGTAGATCTTGTTGCTGTAGTAGTAATCCAGGAACTTACCGGCGTCATCACGGGAGAAGCCGAAGGTCATCTGGGTCAGGTCGTTGGTACCGAAGGAGAAGAATTCAGCCTCTTTGGCGATTTCATCAGCGGTAACAGCGGCGCGTGGGATCTCAATCATGGTACCAACATGGTATTTCATGTCCAGACCGGAAGCGGCAATCAGTTCATCCGCAACTTTTACCACAATATTCTTAACGAAGGCCAGCTCTTTTACCTCGCCTACCAGTGGGATCATGATTTCCGGAACGATGTTCCACTCCGGATGTCTCTTGGAAACATTGATAGCGGCGTTGATAACGGCTTTGGTCTGCATTTCAGCGATTTCCGGATAAGAAACAGCCAGACGGCAGCCGCGGTGACCCATCATTGGGTTGAACTCGTGGAGGCTGGCAATAACATTCTTGATTTCCTCCACGGAAATGTTCATATCAGCGGACAGTTCAGCGATCTCTTCTTCGGTATGAGGAACGAACTCATGGAGAGGTGGATCCAGGAAGCGGATGGTCACTGGCAGTTCGCCCATCGTCTCGTAAATGGCCTCAAAGTCACCCTGCTGCATTGGGAGCAGTTTAGCAAGAGCAACTTCACGCTGTTCTTTGGTTTTGGACAGGATCATTTCCCGAACGGATTTGATTCTGCTTGCCTCAAAGAACATGTGCTCGGTACGGCACAGACCGATACCTTCTGCGCCGAAGGCGATAGCCTGAGCAGCGTCTTTTGGTGTATCCGCGTTGGTGCGGACTTTCAATGCGCGAGCTTTGTCAGCCCAGCCCATCAGACGGCCAAAGTCGCCGGATACGGTTGCTTCAACGGTTGGGAGAGCTTCGCCGTAGATCTTACCGGTGGAACCATCCAGAGAGATGTAGTCGCCACGGTTGATCTTCTGACCACCCAGTTCGAAGTAACCTTCTTCGTCGTGCATTACGATATCACCGCAGCCGGATACGCAGCAACGACCCATGCCGCGGGCTACAACAGCCGCATGAGAGGTCATACCGCCGCGAACGGTCAGGATACCCTGAGCCAGGTTCATACCTTCAATGTCTTCTGGAGAGGTCTCCAGACGAACCAGAATTACTTTCTCACCTTTTTTAGCTTCGGAAGCGGCTTCCTCCGCGGTAAAGGTTACACGGCCGCAGGCAGCACCTGGGGATGCAGCCAGACCGCTGCCGATCGCTTTGGCGGCTTTCAGCACTTTCGCGTCAAACTGTGGGTGGAGCAGAGCGTCCAGCTGTTTTGGTTCTACCATGCAAACCGCTTCGTTTTCGGTGATCATGCCCTCGTCAACCAGATCGCAGGCAATTTTGATAGCTGCGGTAGCGGTACGTTTACCATTACGGGTCTGCAGCATGTACAGTTTGCGGTTTTCAATGGTGAACTCCATATCCTGCATATCGCGGTAGTGTTTTTCCAGACGGTTTGCGATATCAGCGAACTGCTCATAGATTTCGGGCATAATATCCTTCAGCTCGTCGATATGCTGAGGAGTGCGGACGCCGGCTACAACGTCCTCGCCCTGTGCGTTTACCAGGAACTCACCAAAGAGTCTCTTTTCACCGGTAGCAGGGTCACGGGTGAAGGCTACGCCGGTACCGGAGGTGTTGCCGGTATTACCGAATACCATCATCTGTACGTTAACAGCGGTACCCCAAGAGGATGGGATATCGTTCATGTGGCGGTAGTAAATGGCGCGCGGATTATCCCAGGAGCGGAATACGGCTTTTACAGCCTCCATCAGCTGTTCCTTTGGTTCGGTTGGGAAATCGGTGCCTTTGACTTCTTTATAGTATTTCTTGAAGCGAACAACCATTTCTTTCAGGTCGTCAGCATCCAGTTCGGTGTCCAGTTTTACACCTTTTTCCGCTTTCATTTCGTCAATGATCACTTCAAAGTTGTGTTTTGGAACTTCCATAACAACGTCAGAGAACATCTGGATGAAACGGCGGTAGGAGTCGTAAGCAAAACGCTCGTTGTTGGTGAGTTTTGCAAAACCTTCTACGACCTCATCATTCAAACCAAGGTTCAGAATGGTATCCATCATACCGGGCATGGAAGCGCGCGCGCCGGAACGAACCGAAACCAGAAGAGGATTGTTCACATCACCGAATTTCTTTCCGGCGATATTTTCCAGTTTCCCAAGGTATTCAAAGATTTCCGCTTCAATTTCAGGGCTTACTTTTTTACCGTCCTCATAGTACTGGGTGCAGGCTTCTGTTGTAATGGTGAAGCCCTGTGGAACAGGCATGCCAAGATTGGTCATCTCAGCAAGGTTAGCGCCTTTGCCGCCCAGCAGCTCACGCATGGAGCTGTTGCCTTCCGAGAACAAATAAACATATTTGTGGCTCATAATGATAACCTCCATTAACTTATTGTTTTTTTGAAAAATACACAATAAGTAAAAATAATACAAAGAAATTTTATTGGTTTCAACCAACTTACAAAGTCATTATACCATAATCCCGGAAAATATCCATAGGAAAAAGGGAAATAAATTTAAGTTTAAGAATATCTGCTTATTTTTTATTAAAATTTTGACAGATTTCCCATAATAAATAGAAATCTTCAGTTTTTAGGTGTGTTTCCGTTTGCCAAAATGACACAGACAGGCAATTTTTATTCGTCCCAATGAAAAAATATTTCAAAAGTTTCGAATAAAACCTGCTGTTTCCCCTTGCAATGGAAAAGAAAACTTGCAATAATATCAAAGTAGGCTTTTTGTAGGCTTTTTCAAACCCCAAAAGCGAGCAACAACTTTATGCGGCTAAATTTTACTTCGAAATGGAAGTGTTTTGCATGAAAAAATACTCTGCTGTTATTCTGGCTGACCGGGATGGTTCCGCGTTCCGCTCCAAATTTCCTGCCGCCAAGGCGGAAGTCCTGTTTCAGCCTTTGCTGAACTGGACGCTGGACTGCTGCCGCAAAGCGGGGATACCGGATATTTGTGTCCTCACCGGAGGACGTCCGGAAGTGGAACAACTTTTGGAGAACCAGGAGGTCAGCATCGCCCGCTACACCAGCGACTCCGCTTCTTTTGTGGATGCAGTAAACGGCAGTCAGGTGCTGATACTGCCTTGTGACCGCCCTCTGTTAAGCTCAGAGTTGCTTCAGAAGGCCTGGGAAGAGCATCGGCTGCACACCAAGGTGCAAGTGACTGCCCTGACAGAGGAAGAGAAGCCTTGCGGTATTGTCTGGATCGACCGGGAGGCTTTCCTGAAGATCATGGAGCACGGGGAACAGGTCGATCTGTATAATATGGCGCAGGAAGCCGAGGATAATGACTTTAAAGTAATGGAATACCCGGTCAAGGATCCGATTCAACTGCGGAAAGCTGCCAGCCGCAGAGACCTGCTGGAACTGAACCAGCTGGCTAATGGGCAAATTGTTGACCGGCTTATGGAAGAGGGAGTCAGCTTTACCAGCCTGGATGGGGTTTTGATCTCGCCAAAGGCGAAAATCGGAGCGGATACCGTGATCCACAGCGGTACCCAACTGAAGGGTGCGGTCACCATCGGTGAATGCTGCCAGATCGGTCCCAATACGGTCATTGAGGACAGCAGTATCGGGGACGGTACCACCATCCACTCCTGCCTGATTGAAAAAAGCAAAGTGGGCAGCGGGGTCCGCTTGGGTCCAAACAGCCACCTGCGTCCAAATTCCGTATTGGCGGATCGGGTGAAGGTCGGGAACTTTGTGGAGATCAAAAATTCTACCCTGGGTGAAGCCACCAGCGTTGCCCATCTGACCTATGTGGGAGATTCCGACTTCGGTTCCCATGTCAACGTAGGCTGCGGCGTTGTCTGCGTCAACTACAATGGCTACACCAAGGCTCGCTGCACCGTGGGCGATAACGCTTTTATCGGCTGCAATACCAACCTGGTAGCTCCGGTGACCGTGAAGGAAGGGGCTTATACAGCTGCCGGCTCCACCATTACGGATGAAGTGCCGGAAAACGCCCTTGCTATCGCCCGCAGCCGTCAGACCAACATTGAGGGTTGGGCGGAGCGCCACAAGGCAAAATATAAAAAATAACAGACCCTGCCAAAGCTTGGCCTGTAACAGAATATGCAGCGAACAGGTGGGGTAGAAGTTCTATCCCGCCCTTTCCTGTTATTAAAAAATAGAAAAATCTCCTGCTGTAAAGGCAGTAAAAATGGAGGAAAAGCAATGGATATGTTTGATCTGCTGAAGCAGAAACTTTATCCGCAGACTTCGTCCGGCCCGGTGGAATATCTAATCGTTGGTTTGGGCAATCCGGAGTCCAAATATTTGCATACCCGTCATAACGCCGGTTTCTTGGCCATTGATCGGATTGGAGAGAAGTCCGGCATCGCCGTTGACCGGATGAAGTACAAGGCTCTCAGCGGTGTGGGGCAGATCGGCGGCAAGCGTGTGCTGCTGCTGAAGCCTCAGACCTATATGAACAATTCCGGAGAGGCTGTGCAGGAGGCCATGAGCTTTTACAAGATCCCTGCGGAAAAGGTACTGGTCATTTTTGATGATGTTTCTCTGGATGTGGGCAAGATGCGCATCCGCAGAAAGGGCAGCGACGGCGGTCACAACGGGATCAAGAGCATTATTCAGCTTTGCGGAAGCGAAAATTTCCCGCGGATAAAAATCGGCGTGGGCAAAAAGCCTCATCCGGGCTATGATCTGGCAGATTGGGTGCTCAGCCGCTTTACTGAGGATGAGCGCAAGGCCCTGTCTCCGGTTTTTGATCAAAGCTGGGAGAGTGTAAAGCTGTTCTTGGACGGTCAGCTGGATAAGGCTATGAATCAATTCAATTCTTAAAGAAATAAATCGCACATAAAATAGCAAAAACCTATGGAAGGAGGGGGAGAAAATGAAACAATTTCCGCAGCTTCTGGAACAGCATCCGGTTTACCGGCAGCTGCTGCAGGCGGTGAAGGACAACCGGACACCAGTGTCCATGTCCGGCTTGGCTGAAGGACATAAAAGCCATTTTTCCGCTTCCCTGGCCGCCAGTTTGGAGCGTCCGGTCCTGGTTATTACCCAGGATGAAAGCACAGCCCTGCGGATGGCCAAGGATATGGAGGTTCTCAGCTCTGTTCCGGTGCTGTATTATCCTTCCCGGGACTTCGTTTTGCTGGGTATGGACGGCGCGTCCGCAGAATATGAGCATCAGAGGCTGAATGTTCTCAGCCGGCTGCTGGATGGACAGCCCTGCATTGTTGCTGCTTCTGTAGAGGCAGTGAGCCAGCTGACCCTGCCGCCGGATAAGCTTCGCAGCCGGGAGTTGACCATAAACCTTTCCGGCAGTTATCAGTTGGACAGCCTGCTGGCATCGCTGGTGGCTATGGGTTATGAACGCCGGGAACAGATCGAAGGCACCTGTCAGTTTGCCTGCCGGGGTGGTATTTTGGATATTTTCCCACCAAACTATGAAAATCCAGTCCGAATCGAATTTTGGGATGAGGATGTGGATTCTATCAACAGCTTCAAAGTTGATACCCAGCGCCGGGAAGAACCTATGGAGGAAGTGATCATTCCTCCGGCCAGAGAGGTTCTCTTTGATTCCCATGAATCCTTGAAAAAATTGCTGCTGAAGGCGCAGGAAAACCAGAAGGGAAAAACCGGGATCCGGGTCAAGGAGAAGCTGGAGCAGGACATCCGCCGTTTGGAGGATGGTCTTAATCCGGTGAGTGTTGACCGCTATCTGCCCTTGCTTTATCCCCAGCCGGCAACCATCTTTGACTATATGCCTCAGGCGGTCGCGGTTCTCTGCGAACCGATCAGCTGTAAAGAGCGGCTGAAAAATGTTTTGGATCAGCACCATGAGGACGTGCGGCAGCTTTTGGAGGAAGGTATTCTCTTTAAGGAGTGCAGCATTTTTTACGAGGACTTTGTCAGCCTGTGCCGTTCCCTCTGCAGTCACAATGGCATCCTGATGGACAACTTTACCCGTCTGGTCAGCGAAGTGCCGGTTAAAGAAAGCCTGCTGCTTTCCGCCTCTCAAATAGCGGCATGGAGCGGAGAATATGAGGTTTTGAAGGAAGACATCAGCGACTATTGCCGGGATGGTTACTGCTGTGTGCTTTTTGCAGGAACGCGCCGGTCGGCAGAAGCGTTAACAGCCGACCTGAACAATGACGGTTTCAATGCTGTTTTGGTGGAGGATGTGCCGCAGCTGGTTCCGGAAAAGATCTATGTGCTGGAAAACAGCATTTCCTGCGGGATCGAGTACCCCAAGCTTCGTCTGGCGATTCTCAGTCAGGGAAAAAGCGGACAGAGCAAACAGCGAAAACCAAAGAAAAAGTCCAATATCAAGCAGATTTCCGACCTGAATATCGGGGATTATGTGGTTCATGTTTCCCACGGCATCGGTATTTTTGAAGGCGTTGTCAAAAGGGAAATTCATGGTGTTATCAAAGATTATATCCAGATCCGTTATGCTGGGACCGACATGCTCTTTGTGCCGGTAACGCAGCTTGATCTGGTCACCAAATACATCAGCGGAGGCGAGGAAGGCATTGTCAAGCTGAACAAGCTGAACTCCGGTGAATGGCAAAAAACCCGCGCAAGGGTAAAAAAAGAGGTCAAAGATATGGCGGACGAACTGATCCGCCTGTACGCCCAGCGTATGAGCATGGAAGGCCATGCCTTCAGCCCGGATACAGAGTGGCAGCATGACTTTGAGCGTCGTTTTCCTTACGAAGAAACCGACGACCAGCTGCGCTGTGTCCAGGAAATCAAGGATGATATGGAAAAATCAGCCCCTATGGATCGGCTACTTTGCGGCGATGTGGGCTTTGGCAAGACAGAGGTGGCAATTCGGGCGGCATTTAAGTGCGTAATGGACGGCAAGCAGTGTGCGGTGCTGGTCCCCACCACCATTTTGGCCTGGCAGCATTTTCAAACCTTCAAAAGCCGCATGGAGGGCTTCCCCATCAAGGTCGATCTACTTTCCCGTTTCCGCAACCAGCGGGAATCTGAGCAGGTACTCACCGAATTGAAGCGGGGACAGATTGATATTATCATTGGCACCCATCGTTTGCTGCAAAACGGCGTCAAGTTTAAAGACCTTGGTCTGTGTATTATCGATGAAGAGCAGCGTTTCGGCGTCGCTCACAAGGAAAAACTGAAGGAAATGCGGAAAAATGTGGATGTTCTGACTTTGTCCGCAACGCCGATCCCCCGAACGCTCAGTATGGCGATGTCCGGCATCCGGGATATGTCCACCATTGATGAGGCTCCTCAGGACCGCCAGCCGGTGCAGACTTATGTGCTGGAACACGATTGGGGAATTTTGGCGCAGGCAATCCGCAAGGAGCTGCGGAGGGGCGGCCAGGTGTTCTACCTGTACAACAAGGTAGAAACCATCGAACACTGTGCCAATATCATTCAGCATTATGTGCCGGAGGCAAGGGTAGTCTATGCTCATGGCAAAATGAGCGAGGAGCAGCTATCCAAAGTGTGGAAGCGGATGTTGGAACATGAAATTGATGTTCTGGTCTGCACAACCATTATCGAAACCGGTGTTGATGTGAGCAACTGCAACACACTGATCATTGAGGACGCGGATCGCCTCGGCCTGTCGCAGTTGTACCAGATCCGGGGACGTGTCGGCCGTTCCAGCCGGCGGGCCTTCGCCTATTTGACCGTGAAGCCGGGCAAAGCCCTCAATGAACTGGCTACCAAGCGGCTTTCCGCGATCCGGGAGTTTACCACCTTTGGCTCCGGTTTCCGCATTGCTATGCGGGATTTGCAGATTCGCGGCGCGGGCAATATTTTAGGCGCTCAACAGCATGGTCACATGGAGGCTGTAGGCTATGAGCTGTATATGAAGCTGCTGTCGGAAGCAATCGCCGCCGGACAAGGCAAAGAGGTTCCGTATAAAGCGGAGGAGTGTCAGATCGATATCCGCATTGGCGCCCACATTCCGGAAGATTATATCGGCGATCTGTCCCAGCGAATCGATATTTACAAGAAAATTGCCTCTATTGAGACGAAAGAGGATGCTTTGGATGTTCTTGATGAGCTGATCGACCGCTTCGGCGATCCGCCGGCCTCCGTGGAGGGGTTGGTAGATGTCTCCCTGCTGCGGAATACGGCAGCAAGACTGGGAATCAGTAAGATCTCCCAGAAGGGCGACAGTCTGATTTTCCTTCAGGAAAAATTCGACCTAGAATTGGCCAGCCGTCTGGCCGCCGAGTTGAAAGGCAGAGTCATGGTCAATGTGGGCAAGGAGCCTTACCTGGCTGTTCGTGTGCTCAAAGGGGAACAACCCATTGATGCCATGCGTGTTGCCCTGGAAACCATGGACAAAGACAGAAAGAAAGAGGAGAATTAAAGAAAAGACAGCCGTATAAAAACGGTTGTTTTTTCCTTTGAGAAATATATTGATATTTTTCTATGCGTATGCTATGATTCAAATAGAAAAATTTCTATTTGATTACCAGACGCAAAAAGGAGAGGTGAAAGAATGGAATTGAACGACAAAATACAGGCAAAATGTTTTCAGGCGCTGAGCGATGAGACGCGTCTTCGTATTTTAGAGATGCTGACCATGGGCGAGCTGTGTGCCTGCAAGATTCTGGAGAAATTTCAGATCACACAGCCAACCCTTTCCTACCACATGAAAACCCTGACCGGAGCGGGTCTGGTGAAGGTGAGGAAAGAGGGAAAGTGGAGCTATTATTCTTTGAATCAGGAGGCGCTTGAGGCGGCCGAACAATATTTTACCCGTTTAATTGAGGGTTTGGCTCAGAATCAATGCGTGCTTTGCGGAAAATCAAGAACCGACTGGGAAAAGTCCCAGTGTATTTGTAAGAAACAGGAGGAAACGACAATGGAAACAGGAAAAAAAATCAAACTGTATGTGCTCACAGGCTTTTTAGGCTCCGGCAAAACGTCTATGCTGCTGAAGATCCTGGATAATTTACAGGGTCACAAAGTGGGTATTTTACAGAATGAGTTCGGCCGCATTGACGTGGACAGCGAGATCCTGAAACGGGATGGTTTGGTGATGACCGAATTGACCCGAGGCTCTATTTTCTGCACCTGCCTGCGGCTTAAGTTTGCCCAGGCTCTGGCGGAAATGAGCAAGCAGGACATCGAATATCTCTTTGTAGAAAGCTCCGGTTTGGCTGACCCATCCAATATCGACGAGATTCTGGAGGGGGTAAAAGTTCTGGCCGGCGATGTGTATGAAATGAGCGGCGTGATCTGTTTGGTGGATGCGGTGAATTTCATGGAGCAGATTGCCGATGAGATCACCGTTGACCGCCAGCTGAAACACTGCCACCGGGCAGTGATCAACAAGGTGGACCTGGTTTCCGAAGAGCAGCTTGCTCAGGTGATCGAAACCGTGCGAAAGTATAATCCGCTCTGTGATATTGACACCACCACTTACGGTGATATCGGCACCACCTTCCTGGAGCAGAATCTGATGGAAAAACAGTGGGCGAAGGCCGAAGCCAGCACCAATTCCGTGGATACCAAGCCGAAAACCCTGTCTCTTAACTTTGACGGTGTGGCCCCGAAAGCAAAAGTGGAGGAATTTCTGCGGAAAATGCTGCCGTCCGCTTACCGGATCAAGGGCTTCTTCCAGTTGGATGACGGCTGGCAGCAGATCGATGTGGTGGGCAAAAAAATTGATTATAAACCCTGCGAACCCAAGGAAGAATCTCATCTGGTCTTTATCTCCAAAATCGGCCCGCAGATTATCCGTCCCTTGGATCAGGCGTGGAAGGATATTGTTGGTCTGCCCATGAAGCTGAAAAACTAAAACTTTGAGGTGATTTTTATGGAAATTAAACTGATTGGAGCCGGTTGTCCGGATTGTGATAAGCTGAAAGCAAGCACAGAAGAAGCTTTGAAAGAGTTGGGCATTGATGCTCAGGTACAGCGGGTAAGCGCCCTAAGAGACATTATCCTGCTTGGGGTCATGACGGCTCCTTCGCTTATGGTGGACGGCAAGCTGGTCATCAGCGGCCAGGCCGCAAGCACAGCGGAAGTAAAAAGACAGCTGGAAAAGCTGCTGTAGAAGGGGGATTCGGATGTCTGCTGTTTGGAATTTTATTGAGAAGCAGCTGCTGGGGATGCAGTGGCTGAAAGAAGGCGTCCACGCGCTTCTGTCGCTGAGCGGCATGAATATGGAAAGCCGCATTGCGGACAGCATGGTATTCTTCATTTATGATACCATCAAAATCTTTATCCTGTTGTCCGTGCTGATCTTCGGCGTATCCTATCTCCAGAGTTACTTCCCGCCGGCTCGTACCCGAAAAATCCTGGGGCGTTTTCATGGGCTTAGCGCTAATTTGATGGGCGCCCTGCTGGGAACGGTAACACCCTTCTGCTCCTGTTCCTCCATCCCGATTTTTATTGGTTTTGCCAGCGCAGGTGTTCCGGTGGGCGTGTCCCTGTCTTTCCTGATTTCCTCTCCATTGGTGGATTTGGGAGCTTTTCTGCTGCTGCTCAGCGTGTTTGGCCTGAAAATCGCCGCAGCCTATGTGATCGTGGGCATCATTCTCGCGGTTCTGGGCGGCGCACTGCTGGATAAGCTGGGAATGGAAGACCAGGTGGAGGAGTTTATTCGCCTAACTCCGGTTGCGGAGGCGCAGCAGGAAACACTTAGCTGGAAAGATCGTTGTGTTTATGGCAAAAATCAGGTGGCGTCCATTGTGCGCAAGGTTTGGAAGTATGTTCTGATCGGTGTGGGTATTGGCGCAGTGATCCACAACTGGATCCCACAGGAGTGGGTTGTGAATCTGCTGGGCAGCGGAAACCCATTCTCTGTCATTTTGGCCACCGCAGTAGGAATCCCCATGTACGCGGATATTTTCGGCACCATTCCGATTGCTGAGGCACTCTGGGCAAGGGGAGCCGGGTTGGGAACCATCCTGTCCTTTATGATGGCGGTAACGGCGCTGTCTCTGCCGTCCATCATCATGCTGAAACAAGCGATCAAGCCAAAGCTTCTGGGCTCCTTTGTGGCGGTTGTAGTAGTGGGTATTCTGTTGATCGGCTTTGGTTTTAATGCCGCAACCCCGCTGTTCCTTTAAAAATTTGAAAATATGCTGGAAAACCACCCTTTTCGGGGTGGTTTTTCTGTACAAACGCAAGGATTTACAGCCTGTTCACCGGTTTTTTATAGACAAGGTACCGGTTTGGGTGTATAATAATTTGGCATATGAATGGCGATTTGGAGCCAAAAACCAATGAATATAGGAGGATCGAACCCCATGAAAGGTTTGAAAAAAATGACTGCTGTGGCTTTGGCTGCGGCAATGGCAACCAGCATGACCGGCTGTGCTGACGCAAGCTGGATCGTAAAAAGCGGAGATACAAAACTGCCGGTGGGCGTTTATGTTGCGGATCTGATGGAAAGCTGTATGTACGGCTATATGTATATGGGCAACAGCTATCTGAAATCGGAGGAAACCGTTAGCAAAGTGACAGAAAGCGCAAAAGATTATGTGCTGGACATCCTGGGCTACCTGAAAAGAGCAGAAGAAATGGGGCTCAGCCTGACCGATGAGGAGAAGGAAGAGATCGCTGCTGATGTGGAAAGCGCTTGGGAAAGCAGCGGTTCCATTTATGAGGCAAACCGCGTATCCAAAGAGTCCATTATGACGATCAATGAAGCTTCCGCACTGGCCGACAAGGTGTTTATGGCAATCTACGGTGAAGGCGGTGAAAAAGAAGTACCAGAAGAAGAGCTGCATAATATTTATACCGAAAATTATCTGAAAGCAGGTCTGATGATCTTCACCAAGCCGGCAGAGGCTTCCGTTTCCGAGAGCGCTACCGAGGAAGAAAAAGCACAGGTGAAGGCAACCTATGAGGCCAGCTACAACGAAGTAAAATCCGATGTGGACTACTGGATGGAGCAGGCGGAATCCATGATGAAAGCAGGCAACACCTTTAATGATGTCATGATTGCCTACGACTTTGAAAATACCCCTATTACCGACAATAAGGATATTGATACCGGCAGCCGCTACACCTATATTGATAAACGGGACGAGGGCGTTCCGGCAGAAGTGATCGAGTATCTGGAAGATGCGGAATACAACGCAGTAGAACTGGTTGAAACGGAACAGTACTGGGTGATCTGCTGCCGTCAGGATGGTGTTTCCGATCCGGCGGACTTTGAGTCTTTGAAAACTTCCCTGTTGTATGATTTGAAATACGAAGAAATGCAGGCTGATATGGATGCGTATATCGAGGCTCTTGATGTACAATTCAACGAAAGCGCGCTGAAACGTTTTGCTCCAAGCAAACTGATTCTTGGATAATAAAAGCATTCTTAAGCCGTCTGTAAGGCTGTAATCTCCCCAAGCTTTGATTACAGGCTTTCCGGCAGCCTCAACAAGCCACAATAGGCACATGGATTATTTCCATGTGCCTATTGTTTTGGTGCCTTAAGGCTTAACATATACCACAGAACAGATGGAAGAAATCAAAGCAAGCCTCAATTAAATATCTATACTCCTTTTTGCTCCGTCCTGTTCTGCAGCAGGGCGGAGTTTTTCTTGATTCTTTTCTTCTTTTGGTCAGCGGTAGAATCGAAAATAGCCTTCCTGCTGTAAAAAACGAAGCAGCAGGACAATAAGCGGCGCCAGAAGAAGCCCACTCATGCCAAAAAAGCGCAGTCCAGCGTACATTACCACCAATGTGATCAACGGATGCAGTCCAATGGAGCTGCTGACCAGCTTGGGTTCCATTAAATTGTGGACGATTGTCAGGATCGCGAACAAAATGAGCAATCCGGCGCCCAAAGCAGCCTTTCCTCCCATCAAGTGGTACAGTCCCCAAGGAATCAAAAGCAGTCCGGTGCCGATAAAGGGCAGAAAATCCAGAAGAGCCAGTACTGTTGCCCAAAACAGAGGCTGCTGGATGCCCAACAGAAAGAATCCCACAAAAAGCTGGACAAATGTGATCAGCAGTAGGATCAAGTAAGCCTTCAGAATACGGAATAAGGAATCGCTGAGAAAGCGTTTGCAGCGCAGGAGAAGCGATTGGATATTGGCTGGAAACTGGCGCAGGAGGAAGGCAACAACGGTGCTGTAATCTATAGAGATAAAAACAGAGCACAGGACGGAAAAGGCTACGGTTGTCAGCCAAAAAGGGACCCTTTTGGCCAGACTGGTGGCCTGAGTCAGGACATCAGTGGAAAAACCAGCCAGGCCGGCAGAGAGTGCGTTGGTGATTTGGACGGACTTTGCTACCAATAGTTGAGCTGTCTGCGGGGAAAAATCATCCAAAAGCCCATTGATGGTCAAAGCGCAGCGGTGGAGAAAGGGCTGGATGTTTTCTGTATAAAAAAGAGGAAGTTGTTCTACCGCAGTGTCGATTTGTTGAAAAAGTAAGCTGAGCACTGCCCATAACAGGGCTCCAATCAGCAAATAAAACAAAAGCAGCACAGAAAAAGCGATGCTTTTTCTGCGAACTTTCAACAGCCGGGTCAGCCAAACGGTCACTGGCTTCAGCAGGCAGGCTACGGCCAAACCGATCCAAAAAGGCAGTGTGGCAGGCAAAATATATTTGACGGCAGCCCATGTCCAGAGCAGGACGAACAGCCAAAAGACAGAATCCAAAATAAAACGCTGGCGGTGATTGGAATCCACGGCAATTCTCCTTATCAATCAATACAAAATTACAGAAATTAGTCTGTGCAGAACAGCCGAAATTATAGGGAAAAATGTGCTCTTGCCAGAAAAACATCTGTACACAATACATGGATTTGTGGTACAATTAACCATATAAAATTAACACGGATTTTCCGTGTCAGGGAGGCCAAGAGCCATGAATGAAAAACGATTCTATCTGATCGAAGAAGACGCGGTACCAGAAGTTTTTATCAAGGTGCTGCAGGCAAAACGATATATGGCTACCGGAAAAGCGCGCAATTCCTCGCAGGCTGCGGAAATGGCGGGGCTGTCCCGCAGCGCTTTCTATAAGTATAAAGATAAGGTGCTGGAATACCGTATGAATGACCATGAGGTCATCACCCTGTACTTTTCTCTGGAGGATATGCCAGGGGTTCTGTCCGCAGTAATGAATACGCTCCATGAATGTGGGGCCAATATTGTAACGGTTAACCAGAATATCCCTTCCGACGGCGCCGCGCCGGCAACCATCAGCATCCGCACCACAGATATGAAGATGGAGGAATCGGCTCTGTTGGACCGTCTGCGTCAGTGCCGTGGTGTCATCCGCCTCAACCGAATCTCTTAAATCAGGAAAGCCATCGGAGATCCAATGGCTTTTTTCCTGTCCGGACAGACACTTCATCAAGGGCGATTTTCGGTGAAATGCATATACTGGTAAAAGAACGCTGTTTTACGCAGGACATTTCACAGAAAGCGGTGATGATTATGAGTCTGATCGTGCAGAAATTTGGCGGATCTTCGGTTCGGGATGTACAGCGTCTGCGCCATGTGGCCAGGCGCATTTCCGATGTGTACCATCAGGGAAATCAAGTGGTGGTTGTGGTATCGGCTCAGGGCAAGACCACGGATCAGCTGATCGGGCAGGCCATGGAGGTGACGAAAACACCCTCCGGACGTGAGATGGATGTGCTGCTGTCCACAGGGGAACAGATGTCCATTTCCCTGTTGGCAATGGCGCTGAACCAAATCGGTTGTCCGGCGCTGTCTCTCACCGGTTGGCAGGTGGGGATCCATACGGATGCTGTTCATCAGAACGCCCGCATCCTGCAAGTGGACACTCAGCGCATCCTTCAGCAGCTGGAAAAAGGAAATATTGTGATCGTTGCAGGCTTCCAGGGTGTGGACGAGGAAAGAAATATTACTACTTTGGGTCGGGGTGGTTCGGATACAACGGCAGTGGCGCTGGCATCGGCGCTGAACGCGGATCACTGCCAGATCTTCACGGATGTGGAGGGAGTTTATACCGCAGATCCGCGGATCGTCCCGGAGGCGGTAAAGCTGCCAGAGATCACCTACAATGATATGCTGGTGATGGCTTCCATGGGGGCCAAGGTGCTCCATGACCGCTCTGTGGAGCTGGCAAAAGAGAAGCAGGTACATTTGGAGGTGCTGTCCAGCTTGACCGAAGCGCCGGGAACATTGGTGTGGGGTGTGAAAGATGGGCCGCCCTCAATGCAGGGGATCACAGCGGATCGTACGGTGCTGCGTTACCATCTTACTTCGATTTCTTTGGAGGATGCGAGCCATTTCATGACCGAATTGTATCGTCGTCAGGTTCGTCCGGATCTGACCGAACAGCCGGCGGATAATGAACTTCTTTTTACCGTGAGCCAACACCATCGTCAAACAGTGGAGAAAACTCTGAAAGAACGGAATCTCTGGGCGGAAGCCGATGAGCGGTGGGCAAAGGTAACGGTAGTTGGCAGCCAGCTGCACAGTATCCCTCATGTTAAGCAGGAAGTGCTTTCTGAGTTGGAGGAAGCGGGGATTCCCTTTGGGAGCAGCTGGTTGGGAGAGCGTCGGTGCTCCGTTCTGCTTCCCAGAGATGCCGCCGACGAGGGTGTGAGAGCCTTGCATCGTGTACTTTTGCGGCACAGGGAATAAGGCTTCTTCTCAGTATATCCGTGCTCTGCCCCTTCTATGACGGTAAAAATCCCCCTTTCTTCGGCAGAAAGGGGGATTTTGCTTTATATGCGGATAGGACTGAAGCGGAAATCCTCTCCACAGGGCTTCAGCTTTGATTCAAACAGATTGTATAAATCAACCGAGCGGCTTTCTAAGGCGGCAAAATCAGCAGCTAAAGCAGATGTGCCTGATAAATCGGCCAGAGAACCGGATACCGGCAGCTTGGCACAGCTTCGCATGGCTGCCAACAGTTGGCGGCCGGCGGAATTAAAGCCTAAAACCCGGATATACGGCGGAAACTGCTGGTGAAATCCATCCTCCAGTCCCAAAAAGGCACTCATGGTCAAACGCCGGATCCGGGCCAGAGAATAACGCTTGCTTTTGGTGTTTTGCCAGATTTCCTCCATGGAGCAGGAAGTGCGGATGGCTTCATACAGGCGGTTTTCCAGCCCTTCCGAGCAGTCCGGCAGATGGGAAAGCTGTTCTCTGCTGAGGGTGCGCAGCCGGGACAAAAGAATACGGTCGTTTCGGAATACCGGCTCCAGCTTTTTCTCAAAAGCGGCACAGCACTCCGGCAGAAGCTCTGTAGCCTCCTGCAATCGATTTTCAAAAAGAAGAGAACGAATGTGGCTGGCAGAAGCAAAACCTCCTACAGCCCCTTCCTCGTGGTGAGAGACGCCTTTCCTGGGCAGGGTAATGGGGGTCAGCGTTGAATGGAGCTGGCGAAGCTGAAGCAGATATTCCATAGCCAGTGTGTTGTTCGGCTCCTGCAGAAGGGCGGCAAGCTCCGGGGAGGAAAGATCCTCAACGGCAAGGGTTCGGGCTTTGGCAAAAGTCATGCCCTGGGCCAGGTACGGAGTCAGCCTTTCCCGCAATTCCGGGCTTTGGAGAATATCCACAGTCTGCTCCAATAAAGAAAGGCTGCCGCATTCGCTGCCAAAGCAAAGGGCATCGGAGCAGCCCAAAGCGTCTGCAAGAGCTACAGCGCCGAAAGCGAAGCGCTGGGCGCTGGCACAGGCGTAAGGCAGGGGCAGCTCAATAACCAAATCCACACCGCCGAGAAGAGCCATTCGGCTTCGATCTGCCTTGTGAAAAACGGCAGGGGCGCCTCTCTGAACAAAGCAGCCGCTCATAACAGCGGCAATATGAGTGAAGCCCATTTCCCGCAGACGAGTGATCTGCCACTGGTGTCCTTTGTGAAAGGGATTATATTCCGCGATAATTACCGCGCATTTCATGAGGAAGCCTCCTTTCCGCCATTTTTTAAGCCAGATGAGAAACAAAAGACCATAATTTTTAGTGACAATGGAAAAAGTGTACGGAACCGCTTGAAAAATTGGTCTAACTATAATAATATAGAATATGTACCACTGTGTCAATTTTTTGCGCAGGAAAAAACTCTTTAGGAGGAAATTACAATGAACATTTTAATTATCAACGCAGGCAGTTCTTCTCTGAAATATCAGTTGATGAACCCTGATACTGGCGATGTTTTCGCTAAGGGCCTGTGCGAGCGTATCGGTATCGACGGACGTCTGAATCACAGCGTCCCAGGCCGCGATAAAGTTGTGCTGGACATCCCAATGCCTACCCATTCCGAGGCTATTCAGGCTGTTCTGAATATTCTGGTAGACGATGTCAACGGTGTTATCAAATCCACCGATGAGATCGATGCCGTAGGTCACCGCGTTCTGCACGGCGGTATGGCTTTCACCGAGTCCTGTCTCATCGACGATGCCTGCATCGCTGCCATTGAGAAATGCATCCCGCTTGGCCCTCTGCACAACCCTGCAAACCTGATGGGTATCCGTGCCTGCCAGGCTGTTATGCCAAGCAAACCACAGGTAGCTGTATTCGATACTGCCTTCCACATGACTATGCCTCCGAAGGCTTATATCTACGCAATTCCATACGAATATTATGAGAATGACGATGTACGCCGTTACGGCTTCCACGGCACATCCCACCGTTATGTTTCTGCCCGTGCTATCGACATGCTGGGCAACCCAGAACACAGCAAGATCATCTGCTGCCATCTGGGCAACGGTTCCTCTCTGTCTGCCTGCGTAGACGGCAAAGTAGTAGACACTACTATGGGCCTTGGCCCTCTGGCTGGTGTGCCTATGGGTACCCGTTCCGGCGACATTGATGCTACCATTCTGGAATATCTGATGGGCCGTTACAACTACGACATCAAAACCATGCTGAACATCCTCAACAAGAAATCCGGTGTACTGGGTATCTCCGGTGTATCCTCTGACTTCCGTGATCTGGACAAGGCTGCCGAGGAAGGCAATGAGCGTGCTCAGTTGGCTCTGGACAAATTCATCTACGAAGTTAAGAAAGACATTGGCGCGTATGCCGCTGCTATGGGTGGTGTGGACGCGATTGTATTCACCGCCGGCGTTGGTGAGAACTCTATCGATATGCGTGAGAAGCTGGTAGAGGGTCTGGAGTATATGGGCGCCAAGATCGACCCTGTGAAGAACAACACCCGTGGTGTCGAAGCTGAGGTTCAGGCGGATGACTCCAAGGTTAAGATCTTTGTTATCCCGACCAACGAAGAACTGATGATCGCTCGCGATACCAGAGACCTGGTTAAATAATTTGTTTCCATCGTTTTTCTTTGCTCCCGTCTGTTAAGGCGGGAGCTTTTTTCAGCAAAAAAACAAGGATACATGAAAAATCATGCATCCTTATTTGGAGTGAAAGTAAATTGGATGGCGGACAGCCATTCTGCGCCGGGTAAAAGCCGGTAATACCGGTCAGCGGTGGGATGCCAGCCATCAGCCATGCGAAGATAGCACTCCTCGGCGCTATATTCCCGATAGCCAAGGACAAGTACCCAGTGCCAGTCCAACAGGTGATTGGCAAGAAGCAGGGCGCAGGGCCGCCCCTGCTCCAGAGAGTCCTTGACTTCTGAAAAACGGCATAGTTTTTTGCCGATGAGAAATTGATTGGTGTTGGAAAAGCAGCGCTTGGCTTTCTTTTGCAGGAAAAAAATCGGTCCATTGCCAATCAGCTGATGGACAGCAGTAAAAATCTTATCCACCGGTAGCGATGGCAGCATTCCCATCTGAGCAAAGCAAAGAGCCAGATTGGTCAGACAGACCGCAGCGCAGTGGTTTTTCGCTGTTTCCGCATAGTCTCCCGTGATACACCAACGGACTTTTCCGTGCGGCAGATCGTAGGAGCGGAATGTGTTGGCGGGAAGCTGCTCTTCTCGGAAAAAAGGATCTTTTTGTCGGAGGAGATGGCGGAGGATGCGAAGGAATCCCATAGTATTTTCTCCTTTTTTAGTTTTTGGTGTCTATTTTTATGATATTTGTGTTTTCAGTATATCATTTCCCTGTTGTTTGAGCAAATTTTCTTTGAAATAATGGATATTATTGTAAAAAATAAGAATTTTCCCTGAAAAAACTGCATTGCTACCGGTTTTGTGGTATAATATTTTCAAAGAAGATATTCTGTTTTCTGCCAAAGCGATACGTTTTACGCAGAAGCGTGTCATGACCGTTTTTGCGAACAAGTGTACCAGTATTCATGGTGCAACATAATGATAGTAAGGGCGCTGCATTCGAGGAGATAAAATGCAGGGCCGGACCGTTGAGAGGTACTTTTATGACAGAACGAATTCAGGCGTTTTTTGCCTCGAAAAAAACACAGGCACTCTCCTTAACCTTGGGGCTGCTGTCCATGCTGCTGGCGCTGCTCTGCTTTTTGGTTCCTTTGAGCCGGGAAAAGTGGGCAGTGGAATCCTTGGGGGAAACCAGCGTTCATCAGCTGTCCCCCTTGGCTATGTCCATGACTCATTATGAGCCGCAAAGACTGCGTTATATGCTGGCCACGGGAACCACCGGTCCCACTTATGATAAGCTTACGGAGCTGCTTGCTCAGGCGAAGAAGGCCTATGGCTTTTCCCGTTTGTATCTGGTTTATCAGGACGAGAACAATGAGCTGGTTTGCCTTGCCGATGCGGATTACGGCACAGATGAAGAATTTGTGCCGGGTCAGTCCTATGAACAGGGCTATATTGACAAAGCTTGTGTTCGACAAGTGGAGCTGCTTTTGTCTGGCCGGGGCAAGGAAAACTTCTTGACCTCGATTTATAATGGGGATCTGGTTCTTTCTTTCGCCCCATTGACGGAAGACGAAAGCAGAGAGGTGTTGGCGGTGCTCTGTGCGGAAGCTCCTTTACGCTATACCAACTTCAGTCAATTCCACGGTGTGGAATTATCCCATGTGGCAGAGCTTTTGTCCGCGGTTTTCATTGTTTGCTTTGTATGTTTCTTCATTGGGCGAAGCTTTTCCAGCAGTGAAACAGGCAAAAACAGCAAAAATGATAAAAATAACAGTCGCATTTTCCAGAAACCAACGGTCACACAACAGGAAAACAATATTTACATTGATCCGCTGGATGATGTGGATCCAAACGATTATCTGTAAGAGGAAAGAGGAATATTTATGATCCCAGATGAAAAACATGCAGCCGTACAGGAAGTACTGAAGCAAGTTATTGCGATCGCCAAGCCCGAGGCAGTGTTTCTTTACAACTGTAAACACGATCTGGATGGTGAGCTGACCTCTTTCAAGCTTTGCGTCATCTGCGAATACGAGAACAAGCGTCGTTTGCTCACCGATATTTTTGATGTGGATTGTGAAACGCCCTTTGATGTTTTGCTCTATACCAAGGAACAGTTCCGCCAGTTGAGAGATGACACCGCTGCTTTCGCAAACCGAGTCTTTACGAAAGGGAAGATGCTGTATGGCCAGAAGTAACCGCCATGAATCGCGGGACAGCCGGAAGTATTTTGACTGGCTGGATCATTCCAGCGCGGATCTGGTTGCGGCATCGATCCTTAAGGAAGATGACCGCTGTTATGATCTGGCGGCTTTTCATTGTCAACAATCCATTGAAAAAGCGCTGAAGGCCTATATCTTGCTTCGCTCGGGGCGGCTCGTGGATGGACATAACCTGACCTGGCTGTGCCGCCAAGCCAAAAAATATCACAAAGGCTTCCAACAATGGTTTGAGGAAAGTGCCGATTTAAACCAGTGCTATATTGAGACCCGCTATCCAGCCGACGTTGACCGGGAGATCACCTATAAAATGGTCCAGGACTTTTATATTATGGCCAGAGATATGTATCGTTTTATTTTTGAACAGGTGGATCAGGAGCTGGATCGCCGAGAACATGCGGAGGAACGTATTTCCCGAAGAAAATAAGCCTGAAATAAGAAGAAAACCTGTGACGATTCCTATCGTCACAGGTTTTTTTATGCCTGTTCCCGCCTGTATTTTTTTGTGTACAATAAAGTTACAGCGGAACCGACAGCAAAAGAGCCGAAGGCAAGGATAAAGGGCAGCAGGGGATTGATATCGTAGATCAGCCCGGCAAACAGGGCGCCGAAAATACCGCCCATAGAGCCCATAGCCTGATAGAAGCCCATAACCGCGTTGCTGCTTTCCGGGGTGGAGCGCATGGCGGTCATATTTTGAAGCAATGGAAGCCGAACCGCATTGAAAGTAAAGAACAGAATATCCACAAGGACAAAAGGCAGCAGGCTGTCAAAGAACAGGATCGCGCCAAGAGACACGGTACAGCAGAGCATGACGGGAAGGAAACTAAGATTGATGTTGGTTTTTCGCTGGAGCCAGACGCAAATGGTGCCGTTGGCCAGCAGAGTAACAACGGCGATAATGGCCTTGAAAATCCCGTTATAGGCGGAAGAAAGGCCAAACTGGTCCTTGATGTAGTAGTTAAAGCACTGTTCAAAGGAATTTTGTCCAATGCTGGTGACCGCTGTGATGATGAAAAGCAGCAGCATCATAGGCGAAAGAAAGCTTTTCGCCGCGAGAAAAGCGCCGAAGGGGTTTGCGTCGCCAATGGAAAGAGGCCTGTCCGGTTGATGTTTATACGGGGTGTCGTCCTCACAAATCAGGAAGAACAGAAGGGCACAGAGCACAAGCAGAAGAATCTGAGCCAGAAAAGCGGTCTCCACAGAGATAAGACCCAGCATACCGCCGACGAAATAACCGACAGCACCGGAAACATTCTGAAGGGTGATCTGTACGGTTAGCTTTTCCGCTCGCTGCATGGGATCCGCTGTAATATTGAGGATGTAATTCGAGAGAGCGATGTACAGGCCGCCGGTAAAGATGCCGGCAAACATCCGTCCGCCAATCACCATCCATTCTGTATAAGCCCCGCAGAAGATCACTTGACCCACCGCATAGCCGAAGCCGCAGATTAGCATGATCCGTTTGGTTGGGATATAGCTGCACAGTCTGCCCCAGAAGGGGGAAAACAGGAAGTTTGCCGTCATCATAGCGGCCAGCGCCACACCGAACATGGAGCTGTCCAGTTTGCGCTCCACAATGAAGGTAGGCGTCACCGGATGGGCAAAGTTTGCGGCCATGTTAAGCAGAACAACAACGCAGAAATACAGAAACACTCGTTTGGAAGCTTTCATGGGAAGGACCCCTCTCAACAAAAATACAACAAAAGTATAGCCTCAGTTTGGCAATCTGTCAAACTGAGGCTGTTTTTGCAGAAAATTATCCTTTTGCTTCGTTGATGTAGGCTGTCAACTTGCTCTGCAGCAGAGAGAAGGGAAAGTCACCGCCCTCTAAAATCAGACTATGGAATTTCATGGCGTCAAAACGCTGGCCAAGAGCCTCCTGTGCCTGACGCCGCAGCTCCAGAAACTCCACGCAGCCCATGTAATAGGCCTGGAAACCGGCCGGATCTCCTAAAAGCTGGTTGTAGATAGCGGTAGCATCCTCGATGGAAACATACTGATTCATAAAGTTCTGCATATCCGCTACATCCCAACCCTCGTAATGAATTCCAATGTCGCAGAGAGCAATCAGACAGTTCTGGAAAAGGGTGTAGCTTTGTTCCAGTGTGATCATATCCGGATCCAAATCCTGCAAATAGTTCAGGGAAACCAGTTCCGCGTAGGTTGCATAGCCTTCTGAGTAACCCAGAATGGAAACGGACTGACGGAAGGGATTCTCCAGGTTTTGCAGCACATAGTTGGTCTGGTATAAATGGCCGGGAAGCCCTTCGTGGGCCAGAACCGTAAAGGTGCTGGGTTGGGTTTCATCCAGGTCCGCGTTGGGATTTACTTTAATTTTCTGAGTTACCTCGCTGTCCAGCGGCGGAACCACATAATAAGCGGTAACACCGTCCACGGCAACCTCCGGATCCAGATAATCCACGGTATAATCCACCGGCTCAATGTAGGGGAAATCCTGCCAGATGTAGGTTTCCAGGTCATTGAGCATATCGCCAATGCCGTCGTAGTCCATGAGAGCGCCCTCGTAGATATATTGGCGGTAGGTGGGTTTGTTATTCATGGCAATGGTGTTGATGCTCTGAATGGAAAGATCCAAGTATTTCTGAAGCAGTTTCTTTGCCTCGTCCACGCTGCGGCTGCTGGCGCTTTTTACCCGGAAAAGGTACTGGTAATATTCTTTTCCGTTTTTCAGATAGCAAAGACCCAGCTGATTGCCGCCTTTTCCCATCAGGGATTCTATGGTATCATAAATCTTCTGGTAAGAGGGGAGAATACAATCGCTGAATATGCTCCGGGCCTCTGCCTGATACTGGATTTTTTGCGCATCGGTCAGTAAATCGCAGGTTTCCAGGTTGTGCAGGACTGCGCTGAGCAAAGCGGAGTCCTCCCCGGCTTTCAGAATCTTCTTGCAATAATCCAACGTGGATTGAGCCGCCACATCCGGCATAAAGTAACCCTTTTCTGCCTGTACCTTTGTAAATTCCAGCATGCCGTCCACATAACGTGGGATGTCCCGCATCATTTCCAGATAGGCCTCTGCATCCCGCAGCGTGTAAAAATCATACTCCATGAGAATGGAGACAATGCTGGTTTGCAGGCCCTGCATAGGGGTGAACGCGCCGCCCATATAGGGAAAATCTCCCTCAAAACCGGCGATGGCGTTTTCCAGCAAGTATTGATACACCAGATAGGTTTCCTGCTGCTCCTCCGTAAGGAGTACGTAATCAAAAGTACCCAGCTGTTCCTTCAGGCGATTGTTTTCCTGCCGGGCTTCCTCCAAATATGCTTCCGTAATCACGTCACCCAGCGTGACCTCAGCGCTGTCAAGGTCGATGCCGTATTTTTCCGGGTGGAGCAGGGATTGGTGAATGGCAAGGTAGTCGCAATCCAGTGAATCCACAAATTCCTGCAGGATAAAGTCGTCAAAAGCCGCCTGCATTTCCTCTACCGTAGCGTAGGAGGTGGGGAATTCAGGCTTTGGTTCGGAGTTTGAGGTTTCTTCCTGGCCAGTTTCCTGATTTTCAGACTTGCCGCTGTCCTCTTTTTCCACATTTTCCGGCGGATTGTCCGGACTGGGTGGGATCTCTCTGTTACAGCCGCTTATTGAAAAGCAAAGCAGGGCTGCCAGCAGGGCGGCAATCAAGCGTTTCATGGGTTTCATAACATACTCCTTTCAAAAGGGGGAAAGAAAATGATAAAAAAGGGGCATCCATTCCGACGCCCCAGCAAATCGTTCTAATATTGTGTATATTCTGGCGGGTCCATAAACAGACCATTTAGTTCACGGGAATCCGCATAGCCTGTATACAGGGCATCATAACGCAGCCAGAGGTAAACCTCCGCGTTGGCCGCCTGAATGTAAGGTTTAAGGAATATGCCGCCGATGATCAGGATCCCAGCCAGCAGTTCCCAGCCGAAGAAGGACCAATCAAAGATAAACAGATCCCATTTGCGCCCGTCCATCATCTGCTTGGATAGTTCAAAGGCCCGATCAGCGGAAATATTGGGGTTTTCTGCCAGAATGTAGGGCACCATGCGGTATTGATAGCTCTTCACAATGCCAGGAATAACAAACAGCAGACTCCACAAAAAGATATACAGGTTGCGCAGGAACATGGTTTTTACCACATTGCCGTAGTTGCCGCAGCTAAAGGCGTAAAACAGTCTGCCGATGCCGGTAGGGTTGGAGCGGCTCTCCAGATAGAAGCGGTTGTGTCCCACTTCCATCGGTCCTGCTACAAAGATGCCGTAAACAAGTCCAAGGGCGAAGGCTAACAAAAAGATGATAATAAAGATGCCAATGGCAATGGAGCTGAACAGCAGGGAATCATGGTTGAAGAGATTATGGTCAAGATTCAGGCCATCGCCATTTATAATCGTTTTTGTACCGGTGCCGCGGCCGGAGCTGGCGCCCAGCCCTCCGCCTAAAATGCTGAAAATCAGGCTGGCCAGAACGGCTTTCCAATAGAAGTTTTTCAAAGCTGTTTTCGCGTATTGTTTGAGTGTGGGACGATCCCACCTTGGACGTGCGTTCATAGAACTGCCTCCTCTATTTCTAAAACAATGTTCACTGAGGCTTTCGCCTCAAAATAATCCTATCACATTTTGTCTGAATTGCAATGCTTTCAAAAAAAATTAACAGAAAGAGGCAATAAAAAAGCAGCCATCCCATTTGGGATGGCTGCTTGAAGACTTAAGCAAGTAAGAACTATTTCAGTTCTACAGTTGCGCCAGCTTCTTCCAGCTGTTTCTTCATTTCTTCAGCGTCTGCTTTAGCAACAGCTTCTTTGATGGTCTTAGGAGCTTCGTCTACGAGAGCTTTTGCTTCTTTCAGGCCCAGACCGGTCATTTCTTTAACCAGTTTGATAACGCCCATTTTGGAAGCGCCAGCGGAAGCCAGAACAACATCAAATTCAGTTTTTTCTTCAACAACTGGGCCAGCAGCTGGACCAGCAACAACTGCTACAGGAGCAGCAGCGGATACGCCGAATTCTTCTTCGATTGCTTTAACCAGTTCGTTCAGTTCGAGAACGGTCAGGGTTTTAATGTCTTCTACAAATTTAACGATTTTTTCAGAAGCCATGATAGTACCTCCATACATATTTTTTAATTAGAAATTGGTTCGGCACAGGGCCGGTTCCTCGAGGGTGGTAATCCGGATCGGATTATTCAGCAGCAGCTTCTTCAGCCGGAGCTTCCTGTTTTTCAGCGATTGCATTAAGAGCAACAGCCAGACCTCTGAGGTTGCCAGTGAGGACGCTGAGCAGCATGGACAGCAGACCTTCTTTGTTTGGCAGCTTGGAAAGTTCTTCAACTTCCTCTTTGCTCAGAACTTTACCGTCAACAAAACCAGCTTTTACGCTGAAAGCACCTTTGGAATCTTCTGCGAATTTGCAGAGGATGCGGGCTGCAGCAACTGGGTCATTTTCAGACAGAGCCAGTGCAGTGGTGTTTTCCAGAACGGAAGAAGCTTCCTCGTAAGCGGAATCTTTGAGTGCAAGACGGAGCATAGTGTTCTTAACAACGCGGTATTCTACGCCAGCTTCACGCATTTCTTTACGGAGCTTGGTATCGTCAGCAACGTTGATACCTTTGTAGTCTACCAGTACGCCGGCTACGGAGTTGTTTACTTTCTCTTTCAGCTCGGCAACGTACTGCTGTTTCTGAAGCAAAACTTTTTCGTTTGGCAAATCAATTCACCTCCTGAAATTTTGTTCAGGTGCAAGTAAAAGAAAACGCCCTTTCCTACAGGAAAGAGCGAATGAATTCATCGTAAAGTCCCTTGGGACAATCAATTTCATCACTATTTCCTCGGCAGGCAGCTTCCCAGGAGAAGCCTTTCAGCAGATGCACCTGCTGTCTTTGGAACTATGACAGCTTTATTATTATATTGTATTCTGTTGGCTTTGTCAAGCGATTTTTTCCCGTTTTTTCGGCTTTTGTAGCTATTCTTTTCGATTTGTGCTAAAATGAAGAAGAGCTTTATTTTGTAAGCGTCATTTTGTGCAGGTTGGACAGGAGTTTGATGGATCGACGAAGGAGAGGTACGATGAAACGGAAGAGATTGGGCCGCTATGACTGGTCCAGAGTGCTGGAGCGGAAAGATTCCCACTGCTGTTGGGAGAAAAATGGTCAAAAAGGTGAGGCAGCTCTGATCCAAATTGAAAAAGTGAGCGCGCCTGCTGTTGGGACGTTTCGGGGAGAACCGGTTGTCATCGCCGACGATGGCTACAGTTGGCTGCAAATCGCTGTGGAGGGGCAGCACTGGTGGCTGACTGCCATGCTTGCGCCCAACGGAGCGCTGACGCAGTATTATTTTGATATTACACTGGAAAATCACCTGCTGGGCAGCCGGGACAGCTGGTTTTGGGACCTTTACCTGGATGTGGTTTTGATGCCGGATGGCCGCCTGGACCTGCTGGATGAGGACGAACTGGACGAAGCCCTGGCTTCTGGGGATATTACAGCGGAGCAGCACGCTCTTGCTCATGATTGCGCGGGGAAACTGATGAAAGAGCTGCCGGAAAGACTGCCTCAATTGCAGGAATTTTGCAGGGAACTGGAAAAGGAATTGAGGAGGAACGTATGATCATCCTGATTTCCGGCGCCTCCCATTGCGGTAAGACGGCGCTGGCCCAAAAACTGCTGGAAAAGTATCATTTTCCCTACCTTTCCATCGACCATCTGAAAATGGGGCTGATCCGCAGCGGCCAAACAGACCTGACTCCGGAGGATGACGAAGAATTATGCGTCTATCTCTGGCCTATTGTGCGGGAGATGATCAAAACAGCGGTAGAAAACCGTCAGAATTTGATTGTGGAGGGCTGTTATATCCCTTTTGACTGGGAAACGGATTTTTCTGCGGAGTATCGGGAGCAGATCCGTTTTATTTGCCTGGTGATGAGTGACAACTATATCCGACGGCACTTGGCGGACATTAAAGCTCACGCGAATGTGATCGAACGACGTGTGGATGATTCTTGGCTGACAGAACAGCTGCTGCTGCGGGACAATCGAGAAAATCTCAGGCTGTGCAGAGAATACGGCTGCCCTTATCTGCTTATCGACGACGATTATTCCGTGGATTATGAACTATAAAAAGGACGGCTTTAGCCGTCCTTTTCTTACTTTTCCTATTTCTCCTCATATTCCCGATGAAAATCCCGTCCTATATTGCGCTGGTGTTTTTCATAAAAGATAGTGGAGAACTCCTCAGGGGTAATGCCGTAGCTGAGGAGTACCGCGCTATAATACATCAGCACATCCCCAAGCTCCTCTACAAAATGGGCCCGCACAGCCGTATCTTCCATAATGCTGCTGTCGCCCTTCTTTTTCATGATAGCGATGGCTTCGCCGACCTCTTCGATCATATACAGCAGATAATTGTGGGCTCCGGATGGTTTAAGCGGCGTCCATTTTGTGCCCTCCGGGTCATGGAAATCGTGAAGCTCCTTCTGCATGGCCAGAATATCGGAAATGGTCAGATCATTCAACATAACTAAACGCCTCCTGTGGAAAAACAAATCGCTCTTTTACCATATGATACCGAAGGAAAAACCGTTTGTCAAATATTTTCACCGGGCCGGATTTATGCTATACTAAAATCAAAGCGTCTGCCTTCGCAGACACATGGTTTTCTTAGAATTTTTAGAAAGGACGGGTGGACTATGCCAGATCGTTCGAAATTTCTTCCGGTGACTATGGCCGACGCCAAAGCGCGGGGCTGGAATACATTGGATTTTGTTTATATTATTGGGGACGCCTATGTGGATCACCCCAGTTTCGGTGCAGCCATCATTTCCCGCGTCATTGAAGCGCTGGGTTTCTCCATTGGTATCATCTCTCAGCCGGTGAAACCGGAGGACTACCAGATCTTTGGAAAACCAAAATACGCTTTTCTGGTGACCGGAGGCAACATTGACTCCATGGTTGCGCATTATACTGCCGCTAAGAGAAAGCGCAGCGACGATGCTTATACCCCAGGCGGCCGAGCCGGCAGACGACCAGACAGAGCGGCCATTGTATACAGCCGCGCGCTGCGTCAGCTGTATCCGGACAGCTATATTCTGGTTGGCGGTTTGGAAGCATCCCTGCGGCGATTTGCCCATTATGACTATTGGGATGACGCTGTGCGGCCCTCTCTGCTGCTGGATGCGCAGGCGGATCTGCTGTTGTATGGCATGGGGGAAAAGACGATCAGCCAGATCTGCGGTTGCTTTAAAGAGGGCAAAACACCAAAGGAAATGCGCCACATCCGCAATGTATGCTATCTGTGCAGCCAAAGCGAGCTGCCCGCTGATTACATTGCCTGTGCTTCGTACCAGAAAGTGAGTGAAAACAAGCTCTCTTACGCCAAAGCCCACCAGATCCAGACCATCTGGCAGGATGCTGTCTACGGCAAACACATTGTGCAAAAGCATGGGGATGATTTGTATCTGGTGCAGAATCCGCCTATGCCAACATTGACCCGGGAGGAGTTGGATCAGGTCTTTGAACTGCCCTATCAGCGTACTTATCACCCGGATTATGAGGCCTTGGGCGGCGTGGATGCCATCAAGGAGGTGGAATTTTCCATCGTTCAGAACAGAGGCTGCTTCGGCAACTGTAATTTCTGCGCGATTACCTTCCACCAGGGCCGCCAGGTGGTTTCCCGCAGTGAGGAATCCATCCTGAAAGAGGCTGAGGCCATGACGCATAACCCTAATTTCAAGGGTTATATCCACGATGTGGGCGGCCCGACCGCCAATTTCCGTTACCCTTCCTGCAAAAAACAGCTGGAGCATGGCCTTTGTCAAAATCGCAAATGTCTGGCGCCCAAACCTTGTCCCAATATGGACATCGACCACATGGAATATGTGGAGCTGCTGCGGAAGCTGCGGGCCATTAAGGGCGTTAAAAAGGTCTTTGTTCGTTCCGGTATCCGCTATGACTATCTGATGGCGGATAAAAACCCCACCTTCCTGCAGGAGCTGGTGCGCTATCACATCAGCGGACAGCTGAAGGTGGCGCCGGAGCACTGTGTCAACCACGTTCTGGATAAAATGGGCAAGCCGCATATCCAGGATTTCAATAAATTTGTCAAAGCTTTTTATGATGAGACGAAACGGGCCGGCAAGGAGCAATATCTGGTGCCTTATCTCATGTCCTCCCATCCGGGCTGTACGCTGAATGACGCGGTGGAGCTGGCAGTTTACCTGAAACGCAATCATATGCGACCGGAGCAGGTTCAGGATTTCTATCCCACGCCGGGCACATCCTCTACCTGTATGTTCTACACCGGTTTAGACCCGGAGACACTGGAAGAAGTATATGTTCCCCGGGATCCAAAGGAAAAATACATGCAGCGAACGCTGATGCAGTATTACAAAAAGGAAAATCAGCGTGAAGTAATCCAGGCGCTCATTGCCGCTCACCGAGAAGATCTGATCGGCAGCCGAGGGGATTGTCTTGTTCCGGCGGATGCCCAGTACCTTCGCCAGCAGCGGGAAAAACGGGAAACGACGGCACAAACAGCATCTTTCCGAGGAAAACACGGGGGGAAAAGCCATGGGGAAGGGAAAAAATCCTCTGTCTCCAGACGAAAAAAATAAAAAAGCAGCCAAAGGCGTTTTCGGTGATGAAAACGCCTTTTATGCACAACATAGAAAGAGGATAGACAATGGCCAAAAGAAGAAAAAGTAAAAAAGTCACAGAAGTATTCGGCCTTCCGCTATGGCTGCTGACCTTCATCAGTGGCTTTTTGGTAGCGTTGCTGCTGTTTTTCGGCGTTCGTGCCATGAAAAGCAGAGATTTTCGGGAAACCATAGAGACCGCTATGGCAAAGGCGGAAGAAATTCTGCTTACCATAGATGAGATCCTCTATGGTGATCCGCTTCCGGAGGAGCCGGCTATAGCCGAAGGCACGCTGCGGGTGGATATTATTGATGTGGGGCAGGGGGAAAGCATCCTGATCACCACAGCGGAAAAAGCGGTTTTGATTGATGCCGGTGAAAACGATAAAGGAGATGAGGTTCTGGCCCATCTGGAAAGTTTGGGGATCACTTCCTTGGATTTAGCCATTGGCACCCATGCCCATTCTGACCACATTGGCGGGATGGATACGGTACTGGCGGCCATACCCACAGCGGAATTTTGGATGGGAGCCATGCCGGAAAACCTGGTGCCGTCAACGAAAACCTATACCGACGTTCTGGAACAGCTGGATATTGGACGTATTCCCTATCGGGAACCGGAGGTAGGTACCACCTATGATTTGGGCGGCGGAGGCATTCTCACCGTATTGGGTCCTCAGGGAACTCCCAATGATTTGAATAACTGCTCTTTGGTGTGCCGGGTGGACTTCGGTGAGCGCTCCTTCCTGTTCAACGGTGATGCGGAGGAAAGCGAAGAAAAAGCGATTCTGGCCTCCGGGGTGGACTTGGATGTGGATGTGATGACCATGGGACATCATGGCAGCTCCACTTCTTCCAGCAGCGCTTATTTTAAGGCTGCTTCGCCAGGTTTTGCGACGATCTCCTGCGGACAGGGAAACAGCTATGGTCACCCCAATTCGTCAACCCTCAAAAAGCTGAAAAATGCGGATATACCATATCGAAGAACCGATATTAACGGCACGATAACCATAGTGACCGATGGCTATACCATTGAATATTCCACAGAGAAAGGATGATTTTATGGAATTCTGGGTGATTGACCGCTGGGAAGGGGATCTTGCGGTTTGCCACAGCGAAGAAGGAAAACGGCTGGAGATCCTGCGGGAGCGCTTTCCGGAAAATACAGCAGAGGGAACTTGGTTCCAAATAATGGATAATGGCCAAGCGCTTCCTTCGTCAGAAGAAACAAAAAAACGGCAGGAATATGCAAAAAATCTGCGAAAATGCCTTTTATTACGTTAAACCAACAGTTTTTTACAGATTTTCAGTTGTAATTTTCTTGATAACATGGTATGATTTTTTCGTTAGGAGGAATAGCATCACAAAACGGATTCCAGTTTTTAACATGATTAGCTGCGAAGATGCACAGACTCATCTCCGGTTCGCCACCAAATTTTTTGCAACCGTGCGCTGGCAGCTTAATTTTGTACCAAGCTCCTTCTGACAGCCCCAAACTCCTCTTTCTGTTCCATCCATGGATCAGGGTTCGGAATAGAAAAGAATCATCGTACTAATCAGACACACTACACATCAAAGGAGAAATGGAACATGAAATCTACTGGTATTGTGAGAAAAGTTGACGAGCTCGGCCGTATCGTACTGCCAATCGAGTTGAGAAGAACCCTCAACATCAACGAAAAAGATTCTCTGGAGATTTTCGTTGACAATGACAAAATTGTTCTCCAGAAATACGAACCAGCCTGCATTTTCTGTGGAAGCGCAGACAACATTATCAACTATAAGGGCAGAAATATCTGTGCAGAGTGCAGAGCAGCCCTGAACAAATAAAGCAATTTCTGTCGATAGAGGCATCGTTGATCCCGATGCCTTTTTCTTTTGCCTTTTTTGGATTGATTTGTAATAAACACAGCGGATCAGGGCAGACTATGAACAACTTCTCTGAAAAGGAGCGATAGTTATGCTTGATAAAATTGCGCTGGCGCTGGTCGTCATCGGTGCCCTGAACTGGGGCAGCATTGGTATTTTTCAGTACGATTTGGTAGCGGCTCTCTTTGGGGGTTCCGCGGCCATCGGCAGCCGAATCGTGTATACACTGGTGGCACTGGCAGGCCTTTGGGCGATCTCGTTTTTCTTTCGAGACGATGCCATCAATATGGGGAAATAAACTTTTTCGCCGCAGACAGTAACAAAACAAGGCTTCGGATCGTGATCCGAAGCCTTGTTTTTGTTAAGAGAAAGGAATAAAGAAGAAATCAAATATTATTCCACTGCCGCGATGCTACCAAATGTGTTCTCTCCGGCAACGATGGTGAATTCGGGGGATGCCTCGGCGGAATTGATGGATTCCGCGTTCTCAGGAGGCTGGAATTGCCCCTCCGGTTCTTTTTTCCTTCAGGGTTTATGGTGCTGCCATCCAGCGGAGGGACGAAATTATCCGGCTTTTTCTGGAAATCTTCCTTGTTAAAGGAACCGCAAGTTGGCATTTCATCCGGATTAACGGTAGTACCGTCAGGAAGAGTGATGGTGCCATCCGGATTTTTCTGGAATTTTTCCGGTTTCATCATCTGTCCGCCCATATGACCCATCATTCCTCCTACCGCAGTTGTGCTGTAAGAAAGTTGAGTATCGCCCTGCCACAACGTATACGTTCCCTCCGCCAAATCCGGGACAGAAACGAGCAAATAGGAGAAATTGTTAACGGGAGTGGCTACCAGGACAAGGTTTCCTTCTGCATCCCGCAGAGTGTAGGTATTGCCTCCCTGTTGTGCTTGCGCGAAAGAGAGCACCGCATAGGTTTGGCTACCTTCCTCCAGGCGATCCAGCATATTGCCGGAAGCAATTACTGTGCCGCCGTTGAGATAAATTCCCATGTCTGAGTCAATGCCAGTATCACCGCTTACCGCGCAGGCGGAAGAAGTGATTTTTCCGCCGTTGATGACCAGCCATTGGAGTCAATGCCGTCTCCTTCGCCGGTGGAGCCGTCAACGACAATGTTCAGTTCACCGCCGTTGATGGTGGTGACAGAGACGCCATCCTCATTGGTATTGATGCCGTCATTGCCGGAAGTGATGTTGATGATGCCGCCGTTAATGGTCAGGTGCAGCTCAGAATCCAGTCCTTCGTTGTCTGCTTGGATATTCAGAATACCGGTATTGCCGTTTATGTTCATTGTTTGTTTGGAGTAAAAAGCTCCATCGTATTTGTGGAGTTTCTTGCTGCTGACGATTGTATTTCCATCCTCGCTCAATTCTACGGATTCATAAATCCGGGCAACATAGGAACCAAGGATGTTGTTTTCAGTGCCGTCGACCAAATAAACATTCGCTCCCGCCGCAGATGTATCTACCGTTTCGCTTGCGCTTTCCGTATCGGTGGAGCCGCATTCATACACATTATAGAAGATGACAGCCGGTGCTACCGAGCAGGTGATATCCACACCGTTCAAGTACAAGTTAACCACCGCAGTCGGATCGTTTTCCGCGCCCTCTCCCAAGTCGATGGCGATCTGGCCGGCGGACAGGCTGCCGCTAAGGGAATAATCACCCGCTTGTGTGATATGGATCACCGTGTGCCGGTCAGCTTCTTCCTGACTGTGTTCATCCTGTTGACTGCCTTCTCCATAGGTGAAATCCTGGCCCTCCAGATAAAATACAATGTCATTTGCTGCGTAAACAGCGGCATTTTCCTCCTGGGAAATCGCTTCCCCATCGACGGTGATCGCATCATCGGAAAGCTGGATCACAGTGCCGGTGAATTCCTCAGGTGTTTCAGCAGCAGAACTTGTTTCAAAACTTTCTAGATTGTTATTCTTTTCTGCATTTTCGCTCTCGGTATTGCAGGCAGCCATAGAGCAAAGCATCAAGGATGCCAGAATGAGTGCAATTCCTTTTTTCATGGAACATACCCCCTTATTTTATAGGGTAGTATAGCATTCTGTCCTTAAAATAATCCTAAAAGATAACAGTCATTCAAAATAAATATCCCCCGGCGAAGCCGGGGGTTTTTCATATGCGGGCGTAGCCCT
>CAMCOD010000016.1 GCA_945876435.1 uncultured Clostridia bacterium | reverse complement strand
GAAAATAGAGCGATGCCGACACATTAAGACCTGTCCGTTTGGATGGGTCTTTTTTCTTTGTAATGCGGCTTTATTGTGCTTTTTCCTAAAAAGTGCTATGATATTCTTTACTGACTTTGATTGTAAGCTTGATAGATTGCGATAGATTCAAAAAAGCGGAAGGAACGAAACGAATGAAACGAACGGTTATTGGCATCCTTGCCCATGTTGACGCGGGAAAAACGACCTTGTCGGAAGCGATGCTTTATTGCGCGGGCGGAATAAGGAAACTGGGAAGAGTGGACCATGGTTCCGCATTTTTGGACACTTTTGCCATGGAGCGTCAGCGCGGAATTACCATATTTTCCAAGCAAGCGATATTGAATTTGCCCAATTTTCAGATAACTTTGCTGGACACCCCGGGTCATGTGGATTTTTCCGCTGAGATGGAACGAACTCTGGATGTGTTGGACTGCGCTGTGCTGGTTATCAGCGGCCCGGTCGGCTTGCAAAGCCATACATTTACGGTGTGGAAGCTACTTCGCCAGCGCCATATTCCTACTTTTCTGTTTGTAAATAAGATGGATCAGCCTGGCGCAGACCCACATATGGTGCTGGAAAATCTGCGGCTCAAACTTGGCGAGGGTTTTGTAGATTTTACCCAGCCTGATATGGAAGCTTTGGCCATGTGCGATGAGGCTTTGCTGGAAGAATTCCTGGAAAATGGGAAAATTTCTGACGAAAGCCTTGCCTCTGCCGTGGCCCGCTGCAAAGTTTTCCCCTGCTGGTTTGGTGCGGCACTGAAATTAGATGGAGTGGAAGCCTTGCTTCAGGGCTTGCAAGCGTTTGCTCCCGCTGCAGGCGAGAAGGAGGCTTTTGGCGCCAAGGTATTTAAGATCTCCCGGGACGAGCAGGGGCAGCGATTGACGCATTTAAAGGTGACTGGCGGTACTTTAAAGGTGCGCGATACGCTGCAAGGCAGTGATTGGGAGGAGAAGATAACACAGCTTCGCCTGTATTCCGGCGCAAAGTATATAACAGTAGAGGAAGCCTATCCCGGTGATGTGGTAGCGGCTGTGGGATTGAGCCGCACCTCCCCGGGAATGGGGCTGGGAGAAGAACGGCAGCAATGGATCCCGGCTCTGGAGCCAGTTTTGACCTATACCGTCATACTGCCGCAAGGTTATGACGTTCATAAAGCCTTGCAGCAATTCCGCCAGTTAGAGGAGGAAGAACCTCAGCTCCATGTGGACTGGGATCAGCGTTTGCAGGAACTACGGGTTCAGCTGATGGGACAGGTTCAGCTGGAGATCCTTCATCAGCTTTTGCTGGACCGCTTTGGTTTGGAGGCACAATTTGGACAGGAAAGTATTCTGTACAAGGAAACCATTGCCGCCCCGGTGGAAGGGGTGGGGCATTATGAACCTTTGCGCCATTACGCGGAGGTGCATCTGATTCTGGAGCCGGGAGAACGGGGAAGCGGTTTGCATTTTGCGACCAATTGTCACGAAGATGAATTGGATCGAAACTGGCAGCGCCTGATCCTGACACACTTGATGGAAAAACAGCATTTGGGAGTGCTGACTGGCTCTCCGATTACCGACATGACCATTACGCTGGCAGCAGGACGGGCCCATTTAAAGCATACCGAGGGCGGAGATTTCCGACAGGCGACGTATCGGGCTGTGCGGCAGGGACTGATGCAGGCACAGTCCGTTCTGCTGGAACCGTGGTATGATTTTCGTCTGGAAATTCCACAGGTTAATGTGGGTCGGGCGATGACAGACCTGCAGCGCATGGGCGCGGACTTTGATCCGCCGGAAACCATGGGAGACTATTCCATTCTGGAAGGTTCCGCACCGGTTGCCGTTATGCGCGCCTATCCCCAGGAAGTGACCGCTTATACCCATGGTTTGGGGCGTTTCTCCTGCCAGCTTAAAGGCTATGCACCCTGCAAAAATCAGGAGAAAATTGTGGAAGAGCTGGCCTATGAGCCGACAGCGGACTTGGACAACACACCGGACAGCGTGTTCTGTCAGCATGGCGCAGGCGTCAACGTGAAGTGGAATGATGTGCCAAAGTGGATGCATCTGCCCTCCGCTTTGTCTGCCAAGCCGGTTATAACGGAGGAACAGTCCTGGCAGGAGCGGGCGGCCCGTTATTGCGCTCGTATGGCTTCTGACCAGGAGCTGATGGATATCTTTGAGCGCACTTATGGGCCAATCAAGCGGGATAAGCGGAAAGCCTTCCGTCCGGTGGAGAAGCAGCTGAAGGCATTCAAGAGCAAGCCCCTCCCGGATGGGCCGGAATATGTTCTGGTGGATGGTTACAACATTATTTTTGCCTGGGATGAGCTGAAAGAGCTGGCAAAAGAGAGTCTTGATATGGCCCGTGCCAAGCTGATCAATATGCTCAGCAGTTATCAGGGCTTTCTGGGAAATCCGGTTATTATCGTTTTTGACGCTTATAAAGTGAAGGGCAATCCCGGATCTGTGGAGCGGATGGGTGATTTGTCCATTGTCTACACCAAAGAGGCGGAAACTGCCGATGCCTATATTGAAAAGGTGACCTACGAGTTGGGAAAAAAACACCGGGTGCGCGTAGCGACCTCTGACGGTCTGGAACAGATCATCATCCTTGGAGCGGGGGCTTTGCGGGTGTCTGCCCGCAGCTTCCACGACGAAGTGATGCAGGTGGAAAAGACGATTCGGGAATATATCAGCGAAATATAACGAATTGTAATAGAACAACGCAAAGAAACAGGGAGAAAATCGAAGATTTTCTCCCTGTTGTGTTTTGTATTTTAGCCTTTCATTTCAAGCAGCTTGTTTTTCAACTGGCCTTCAATGCGGGCCAGCTCCACTTCAGCCTCCCGGCGCTTCTGACGGCCCTCATCCTGAATCCGCATAACCTCATCCAGTGTAGAGATCAGGTTTTCATTGGTCTGGCGAAGGGTTTCCATATCAACAACACCCCGCTCGGACTCTTTCGCAGTAGCAATGGTGGCCATTTTCAGCGTTTCGGAGTTGCGTTTCAGCAGTTCGTTGGTCATATCGGTCACCTGACGCTGGGCTTCGGCGGCCTGACGAGAGTGTTCTACACCCAGAGCCAGTACCATCTGACTCTTCCATAGAGGAATGGTGTTTACCAAAGTGGACTGGATCTTGTCCGACATCATGGTATTGTTGTTTTGGATCAGACGGATCTGGGGAGCCATCTGAATGGAGATCATGCGGGTCAACTCCAGATCATGGATCTTCTTTTCAAAACGGTTGCACAGGTTTGCCAGGTCATTGGCGGCTTGTGCGTCCTCCTGCAAGCCGGATTTCTGAGCTTTTGCCATCAGTTGGGCCAGTTCTCCATTGCGAACCTCCTCCAATTTCCGCTTGCCGGCAATAATGTACAAGCAAAGCTCCTTGAAATATACGGCATTCATTTCATACATTTGATCCAGCATGGCGGTGTCCTTCATCAGTTGGACCTGATGTCCCTCCAGAACCTGGCAGATCTTGTCCACGTTCTCTTCCGCCTTGTTGTATTTGGCCTGCATGGCAGTAATTTTATTGCTGGAACGTTTGAAGAAAGAGAAAATGCCCTTTTCTTCTTCCGCCACATCAAAGCTTTTCAGCTCCGTCACCACATTGGACAGGGCCTCGCCCACTTCGCCCAGATCTTTGGTGCGGACATTGTCCAGAATATTCTGGGAAAAATCAGCAATTTTCTGCTGAGAGCCTGCACCGTACTGGAGTACCAGATTGGAATTGTTCAATTCGATTTTTGGGATAAAGTCAGCGACGATTTTTTCCTCCTCCGGCGTGAGGACGATTTCGGCAGAGGCTGCTGCCGGTTCCGCTGTCTGAGCTTCGGCTGCCGGAGCGGGGACTGCCGGGGATGGGGCGGTTGCCAGTTCCAAGGTCAATTCAGGTACGGTTTTGGTTTCGTTCATGTGGATGCCCTCCTGTGTTTATGTTTTATTTGGCATTGATATTGTGGTCATGATCGGTAAGACCTTCCTGAGCCAGCATGGTTTCCAGAACGGAAATATCGGCAGACAGGTCCATCAGGTCATTTTGCAGCAGCTTATCAAATAGATTTTCAAAAGCCAGGTTGATATTGTCCAGCGCGGAATGAATTTCTGACTTGGATTCTTCGATGGACGCGGTGGAGATGCGGTGAGACTCCAACTGTTCATAGCTTTCCACCAGTTTCAGAGTGGTAGGCAGATAGTAGCACATCAATTTGCGGATCTGCGGCAGCTTGTTGGGGTGCTGTTCCACATAGGAAAAGATCTTGCGGCAGATATTCTCCAATTTGTCCAGCTTTTCCGAGATTTCCTGTTCCGGCAGTGCATCGTTGACCATGCGGATTTTGTGCAGATATTCCATACCGTCCTGTTTCATCTGTTCGACAGCGGCAGCATTTGGATCCGCGGCCAAACGGGCTTTTTTCCGGTTTTCCTCTTCTTCCAGCCTGCGGCGGGTTTCCTTCAGATCCAAATATTGCTGATAGGTCTCCTTTTCCAAAATCAGACAGGTTCTTTCTTCATCCAGCTTGGCGAAGGGGAAAGAAACGGCAGACAGCAGCTTGGGCAGCTCCTGCTGGACCTTCGCCTCCGGGATTCCGGAACCGCTGGAGATTTCCTTTACGGTGTACATAGGGTGCTGACCGATGGCTTTCAGATATTTGCGGAAGCGTCCCACCTGGCCCAGCTTTTTCCCTGCGAATACAGTGGAAACGATGGAAGCAGCCAGAAAGAGCAGTGCGCCTCCGAAGAAGGAGCTGAAATGTCCCAGCAGACTGAAAACCAGACCCAGCAGAGTCAAACTGGCTCCAATCACAATGCCGCAAATGCTGAAAGCCAGCCACAGTCCGGAGGATACAGAGCCTTTGATCTGGAGAGTGGAGCTGCTTTTGCCATAATTAGAAGGGGGATTTTCGCGCTGGGAGCGGTTGCTGTAGACACGACCGCCGTTGTAAGGCTGATAGTAGCTGTTTCTTGCGGAATTAGCAGTCTTTTCAGCGGCTTTATGGCTTGCCTGCTCCATTTTATCAGCCGCTTTTTCCATTGTACGGGCTGTCTTCTGGGTCACCTGTTCCACCTGATCAATGGCGGAAAAAATGGTATATTTCAGGTCGGACAGCTCCTGAGAGCTTAAAATCCGTCCGACGGAACGCATAATGTCCTTTTCCAAATTGGTAAAACGATCGTCGTTCATAGACAGACCTCCGAATATTTTTCATTGATATCAACATTATACTCTTTTTAAAAAGACAGTACAAGGAATAGATTATTAATTTCCATGAGAAATATAGCAGTAAAGCTTGCACAATTCTCTGTTTTTTGCTATCATTATGAGGAAAAAACAGAGAAAGGATGACAACAAATGTCAAAATTTTTTGAAGATTTTAAAAAGTTCGCTTTTAAAGGAAATGTAATTGATATGGCAGTCGGCGTTGTGATTGGTTCTGCCTTCGGAAAAATCGTTACTTCGATTGTAAATGATCTGATCATGCCGATTTTCGGCGCAATTACGGCGGGAGCTCAGTTCTCCTCGCTGAAACTGGTGCTTTCTCCAGCGGTTCTCAATGAAGCTGGTGAAGTGGTAAAAGCGGAAGCGGCAATCACCTACGGCAACCTGATTCAGAATGTTGTTGATTTTCTGCTTATCGCGTTCTCCATCTTCGTATTTGTTCGTTTTGTAAACAAAGTAAGCGAGAAAATGAAGAAAGAAGAAGCGGCTCCAGCCCCGGAAGAGCCAAAAGGTCCAACCCAGGAAGAATTGCTTGCGGAAATCCGTGACCTGCTAAAGGCACAGAAATAGGAGACTATAATGGAAAAAATTCTTCTGGAAAAAGTCAATCAGGTTGTTGATCAATTAAAGAGCGATGATAAGCGGCGAGAACAGTTTAAAAAAGAACCGATTCCGGTTTTAGAGCAGATCCTTGGCGTTGACTTGCCGGATGAGGCCATTGAAAAAGTCGCCGCTGCGGTAAAGGCGAATCTTAGCGCAGAAGATGTGGGAAACCTGCTGAGTGCGGCAAAAAAACTGTTTTCCAAATAAAAACAGGTATCTTATTGTAAAAATTGTAAAAAAGGACGATTCATATGAATCGTCCTTTTGTTGTTCCTGGCCGGAAGAAGTTTTTACTGGATGACGGCGGGACTGTTTACCAACTGTGCCATAAAGGCGATGGAATTATGGCAGCGGTCATAATCTGCGGTGGAAAGGTCGGTTTCCATGTGTTCCAGAAGCTGCTGAAATAAGGTTTGCGCCTGCTCAGAGGCGGCAAGAGGCATGGCTTGATTGATAAGTTGCTGCAGAAGAACAGCCGCGCGCCGGGCGTATTCCTGTGGGTCGGGGGAAGCTTGCAGGTAGTGCAGGATTTCCTCGCCGTTAAGCTGATGCAGACCCGGTTCCAAGGTAACGGAAAGAGAGGCTTGATGCCAGGTCAGAGGCTGGGTCAAAGTTACCGAAACCGGTCCGAACAAATCTACAAGTTCCACCACATCCTGATTTTTGAGAATCGCCCAGCGCTCAATGGGAAGCTCTAAATAAGCAGATAGCAGATTCATTGCTAAGGCGGGGTTTTCAGCCCAAACAGAGCCAAGTATTTCCCCGTTTATCACAGTGTCCGGTGGAAAAGTCCAAAGTGCCACAGTTCCTGCCCGGGGCTGAAAGGAGATCACCGAAAAACAGCTTGCGCTTTCCTCCGCAAGGACAGCAAAAACCGTGATAGAATCCTCCTCTTCCGGAATGGAGATATAGCTTTGTGCCGGAGCCTCCTGTGGGCGGGCAAAGGGGGATACCCACAAAACAGTGGCCATCACAATCAGTGACAAGCAGAAAAAAGAAAAGGAGAAGGAGAGAAGAAAGGATTTTAGCGACTGCAAAATACCACCTGCCCGGAAGAATTTACGAAAAATGATTCACAGCCATAGTTTTTGTGTTATAATGTATGATATACATCCAATGTAACAACTTGTCTTACAGGAGGTTCCGCTCTTGAAATTCTATCATTCCAACAATACGGAGGAAACGGAACAGATCGCGGCTCAATTTGCCAAAGAGCTTCACAGTGGTGACGTTATTGCTTACCGCGGCCCGATGGGCGCGGGAAAAACGGCGTTTACCCGTGGCTTGGCCCGCGGGCTTGGACTGGACGACCCTGTTTCCAGCCCGACCTTTGCGCTGGTTCACCAATATGGCTCCGGTTCCAATGCGCTGTATCACTTTGATATGTACCGGGTGGATGGATTTGATGATCTGTACTCTACCGGTTTCTTTGACTATCTGGATTTTGGTGGTATTCTGGCCATCGAGTGGAGCGAAAACATTGAAGGCGCCCTTCCGCCGGAAACGATTTATGTGACCCTTCAAAAAGTGGAGGATGCTCCGGACAAACGCGAAATTATCATCGAAGGAGGCGGGCGGTTTTGAAGATCTTAGCTCTGGACACCTCTTCTCAGGCGGCATCCTGCTGTCTGCTGGAGGATGAACGTCCAGTTGGATTGTTTTATATGGACGCGAAGCTGACCCACAGTCAGACGATTCTGCCTATGGTGGAGCAGGTTTTGAAAGCCTGCCAGCAGAAACTGGAGGATGTGGACCTGTTTGCCGTATCCAATGGCCCCGGTTCCTTTACCGGTCTGCGCATCGGTACTGCGGCGGTAAAAGGGATGGCTCATGGCCTTGGGAAGCCTTGTGTGGGGTTGTCCACACTGGAGGGTTTGGCCTATAACCTGGTCGGCCACAGCGGGATTGTTTGTGCGGTGATGGATGCACGCTGCAACCAGGTGTATACCGCTCTTTTTGATTTGGACAACGATCTGCGCCGAATCACCGAGGATATGGCGATTTCTCTGGAAGAATTGCAGGATATCTTGAAAAAACAAGAAAAAGATGTCATTTTAGTTGGAGACGGCGCGGTTTTATGTTACAATAGCATCAAAGAGCAGGAGAACTGCCGGGTGCGGCTGGCTCCCGCTCATCAGCGGCTGCAAAATGCGTACAGCGTAGGGCTTGCGGTTCTGCGCGGACACAGAGAAGAGGCGGTCCAGGCCAGAGAACTGGCCCCCAGCTATCTGCGTCTGCCCCAGGCACAGCGGGAGCTGCTGAAAAAACAGCAAATAGAGAAATGATTCCGATTTGGAGGGTTAAACATGATTGTTATCGGTTCTGATCACGGCGGCTTCGCCTTGAAGGAAGAAATGAAAAAGCATTTGGAGGCCCGCGGCATTGCTTTTGAGGATGTGGGTTGTTACGACACCAATTCTGTGGACTATCCGGACATTGCGAAAGCAGCCTGCGAGAAGATCGTCAGCGGCCAGTGCGAAAAAGGTCTGCTCTTCTGCGGAACAGGTGTGGGAATTTCCATTGCAGCCAACAAAGTGAAGGGCATTCGTGCCTGCTGCTGCTCCGATTGCTTCAGCGCCAAATATACCCGCCTGCACAACGACGCCAACGTACTGTGCATGGGAGGCCGTGTTGTATCCGCAGGTCTGGCTGAAATGATGGTGGACCTGTTCCTTGATACCGAATTCGAAGGCGGACGCCATCAGCGCCGTGTCGATAAAATTTCTGCCATTGAAAATGAGCAGTAAGGAAGAATCAACTGACTGGGAGGAATAATCAATGAAACCATTTATTATGGATCATCCGCTGATCCAGCACAAAATCACCCTTCTCCGCGACAAAAACACCGGCTCCAAAGAGTTCCGCGAACTGATCAGTGAGATCACCATGCTCATGTGCTACGAGGCTACCCGCGATCTGCCTCTGAAACAGGTGGAGATCGAAACGCCGATGGCAGTTACCAAAGCAAATGTGATTTCCGGTCGAAAACTGGCCTTTGTTCCGATCCTTCGTGCCGGCATTGGTATGGTGGATGGTATTTTGACTCTGGTTCCGGCAGCGAAAGTCGGCCACATCGGCTTGTATCGAGACCATGAGACGCATACCCCGGTGGAATACTACTGCAAACTGCCAACCGATGTGGCAGAGCGTGAAGTTATCGTTCTGGACCCCATGCTGGCTACCGGTGGTTCTGCGATCGACGCCATCAGCAAGCTGAAACAGCGTGGAGTAACGCAGCTCAAATTTATGTGCATCATTGCCGCACCGGAAGGTCTGGAAGCGCTGATCACCGCTCATCCGGATGTACAGGTTTACTGCGGTGCCCTGGATGACCGTCTGAATGAAGACAAGTACATCATCCCGGGTCTGGGCGATGCCGGCGACCGTATCTTCGGCACAAAATAGGTCTATAACAAATCCTCTCCCGTGTTTCACGGGAGAGGATTTTTCGAAAATAAGTGGTGAGAAAGAAGGGCGAGCATGCAGAAGGAAATTACTTGTACGGAGTGCGCCAATCACTGCCGTCTGACAGTTGAGCAGAAAGGGGAAGAGATCGTTGTAACCGGAAACCGCTGCCCAAGAGGATTAAAGTCCGGTACGGAGGAGTTCCTCGGTCAAAGACAGGTGGTGCGCGGCTTTGTCCGCTCCTCGGTGGAGGGTGTGGGCAAAATCCCGGTGTACACCAGCAAATCGGTGCCCAAGGGCATGGTTTATAAGGTTACGCTGGCGCTGAAGCGTGTGTGTGTGGAGCATCCGGTTTGCCCGGGAGAAATTGTGGCGGAAAATATCAGCAATACCGGCGCCAACTTAATCGTCAGTGAGCAGTAAGGGGTGGTAAAGATGACAGAACTGCTGTTGGAGCAGGAGGATCTTTGGTCCCATCTGCAAAAAGAAACAAAACCAGTGGCGATTTACGGCATGGGAGATGGCGCTCTGAAAATTATGAAGGTCCTGGAGCGTTACAATATCCCCATCCAAGGCATTTTTGCCAGCGACGGTTTTGTGCGGGGCCACTCCTTTGCAGGCTTTCCGGTAAAGCGTTTGGCGGATATGGAGGCGGAATTGGGAGATTTTATTATCCTGATGGCCTTTGCCATTCACGATGAGCCAACCACAGAAATGATCCATCAAATTGCGGAAAAACATGAATTTTACGCGCCGGATGTGCCAGTCGCCGGGGACAATCTGTTCACAATGGACTTTTATCGGGCGCATCAAAAGGAATTTGAGCAGGTCTATGAGCTGCTGGCAGATGAACAGTCCCGCCTGGTTTATCGGGATATTCTGAATTTCAAGCTCAGCGGCAAGCTGTGCTACCTGAGCCACTGTGAAACGCCGGTGGACGAAGCTTATGCCAACATCATCCGCCCGGGAGCGGATGAAGATTATGTGGATTTGGGCGCGTATAAGGGGGATACCATACAGGAGCTGCTGCGTTTTACCGGCGGCAGCGTTCGCTCTGTGACCGCTTTTGAGCCGGATCGGAAAAATTATAAAAAGCTTTGTCTCAATGTGGAAGCCCTGGGTCTCAGTGAGCGTTCCAGACTGCTGAATATGGCTGCTTACCGAGAAAAGGGTATTATGCTGTTTTCCAATAAAGCAGGAAGGCAGTCTGCACTGTCTGCGACGGAAGGTGTGGAGATACCGGTGGACTCGCTGGATCATATTATGGACGGAAAAAGGGCCTCCTTTATCAATATGGATGTGGAGGGCGGAGAAAAAGAGGCCATCGAAGGCTGCCGGGAAACCATCCGCAGATGGAAACCCACAATGCTGATCTCCGCCTATCACCGCAGCGAAGATCTATTTGCGCTGCCGCTGCAAGTTCGGGAGATTCTGCCGGAATACCGCTTTTTCTTCCGTCACTACCGCTATATTCCCGCGTGGGATACCAATCTCTATTGTGTTTATGAAAGTGGGGATTAAGAAAGTGGTTGGAGAAGCCGGGGAAAGTGCAGGAATCCTTGACACAGGCTCTTTCAATATAGTAAAATAACAAGATGGAGAAGCTTCCAATCACCGCTTCGGAAGCCGGCGCCGATTTTACAAATCAGCGCCGAAAACATTTCTGAGACTATTTCATAGACTTAGACCATTTCATAGACAATGAAAGGAGCGGATGGATTTGATCAAAAGTATGACCGGCTTTGGCCGTGCCCAAAAGCTGTTTGAACACAAAGAGATCACCGTTGAGATCCGTTCGGTAAACCATCGCTATTTTGAATTTTCCGCAAGAGTGCCAAGGGCCTACTCTTATCTGGAGGAACGTTTGAAAAGCCATTTAAAAGCAACAATTTCCCGCGGCAAAGTGGAGGTCAGCGTTTTGATCGCCGCTGTGGAAGGGGAAAGCAGCAGTGTCGTGTGCATCAACCATGGTTTGGCACGGGCTTATCTGGATGCTCTGAAATCTCTGTCTGAGGAGCTGCAGGTTCGCAATGATGTAACCGTATCTCAGCTGGCCCGTTTTTCCGACATATTTACGGTTGCCCGTGCGGAGGAAGATGAGGAAGAGATCTGGGCTATGGTGCGGGAAACCACCGATGAGGCTGTACAGCGTTTTCTTTCCATGCGGACGCTGGAAGGTGAAAAGATGGAACAGGATCTGCTGAACCGTCTGAACAATATTGAAAACTGGGTGGGGCAGGTCGAAGAACAATCCCCAAAAACGCTGGAAAACTACCGCGCCCGCCTGAAAGCGAAAATGGATGAGATTCTGGGGGATAATACGGTGGACGAGCAGCGTATTTTAGCGGAAGCCGCTATTTTTGCTGATAAAATCGCTGTGGACGAGGAAACAGTCCGCCTGAGAAGCCATATTCGTCAATTCCGTGAGATTCTCAAAGCCGAGGAGCCGGTTGGACGCAAGCTGGATTTTCTGGTTCAGGAATTTAACCGGGAAACCAATACCATCGGTTCCAAAGCCCAGGATGTAGCGGTGGCAAAAATCGTTGTGGATATCAAATCGGAAATTGAAAAGATCCGGGAACAGATTCAGAACATTGAATAGGAGTATTGGTTATGGCCATGTACGAAAATAAATGGAAAAAACTCCAAACAGCCCAGCGTATCTGCATGCTTTTGTCCATTTTAAGCTGGATTCTGGTGATTTTACCCTTCCTGATGGACTATACCGGTGTAGCAGCCGTGCTTTTCTTTGTGGAAAATCAGTGGTTCGTTCCACTTGTTTTCCTTTTTGCTCTTGGTTTTACGGCAGCAGACTTTTTGTTAGGTTACCGGGTATACCTTCATGAGCAGGAAGAACGCAATCCCATCGTTCACCGGAAGAAGAGGCCGAAATAATGGGATGGTTCAATCTGTCCTTCGGACATTTGGAAGGAATGCCATCCCGAAAAAAGCTGGTTTATCAGAAGATTGAAACCACAGGGAAGGGTCTGCTGGTTCTTCTGGGTAATCTGGCGGCAGTCGGTACGGCGCTGGCTGCGCTGCTGTTCAGTCTGCGTCCCAGGAAACAATAAGGAGGAAATCAACATGAAGCTGATCAACATCGGCTTTGGCAATATGGTTTCGGCAAACCGTTTGATTGCCATCGTCAGTCCGGAATCTGCGCCTATCAAGCGTATTATTACGGAAGCAAGAGAGCGAGGCGATCTGATTGACGCCACTTATGGCCGCAGGACTCGTGCTGTGATCATCATGGACAGCGACCATGTGATTCTTTCCGCGGTCCAGCCGGAAACCGTCGCCAACCGAGTGGATGATAACGAAGAGGATGAGCAGGAGGAGTTGGAAGAAAATGAATAAAGGTCAACTGATCGTTTTTTCCGGTCCAAGCGGGGTAGGCAAGGGCACCGTTTTAAAAGAATTCTTGAAAAACAGGGAAAATGTCGCTCTGTCGGTTTCCGCAACGACTCGTCAGCCGAGACCGGGGGAGGAAAATGGTGTACATTATTACTTCCTGACGAAAGAGGACTTCCTCAAAAAGGTGGAAGAGGGCAATATGCTGGAATATGCCCAGTATAATCAGAATTACTACGGTACACCCAAAGATAAGGTGGAGGAAGCTTTGGAGCAGGGTCGGGACATTATTCTGGAGATCGAAGTGCAGGGTGCGCTGCTTGTGAAGGAAAAGTGTCCGGATGCGCTGCTGGTTTTTGTTATGCCTCCTTCCTGGCAGGAGCTGCGGAGCCGTCTGGTGGGACGAAACACCGAGGATGCCGTTACCATTGAAAATCGCCTGACGATCGCCCGGCAGGAGCTGCAGCAGGCTGTTCACTACGATTACATCCTGGTGAACGACAGTGTTGCGGAGGCTGCACAGCGTTTGGAACATATTATTGAGGCCGGCCGCTGCCGGATCACAGAAATGAAAGATTTTATCAGAGAGGTGGATCAACATGCTTAGACCAACTATGGCGCAGATTCTCAGAGAAGGAGAAAGCTCTTATGCTTTTGTGGTTGCGGTTGCAAGACGCGCCCGCGAACTGGCGGAGGAGGCAGAGGCGAACGGCACTCCACTGGAGGTAAAGCCGGTAACAGCAGCGCTCAACGAATTTGCCAGCGGAAAAGCCAAAGTGAGTGAACTGGTTAAAACCAGAGACGCGGAATAGAAGTTGTGGAAAGGGGTGAAAAGCATGGCGCTTCTGGCTACGGTAGTAGTAGAAAAAACCACCTATGCTTTTGACAGCCCCTTTTCTTATTTTGTACCGGCCGCTTTGGAGAATAAACTGAAAGCCGGCTGCCGGGTTATGGTCCCCTTTGGAACAGCCAACCGAAAGCGGCAGGGTCTGGTTCTGTCGGTGGAGCCAATGGAGCAAATCCCGGAAAAACCGCTGAAGGAGATCGCCTGTCTGGTAGACGAGGAGGCTCTCCTCAACCAGGAACAGCTGTTTTTGGTTAAACGGCTTCACGACCGGGTATTTTGCACCTATTATGACGCGGTAAAAGTATTGATCCCGTCAGGATTGGGCGTGAAGGTGAATATTCTCTGCTCACTGAATCCCCGCTGGGAGGATACCCAGGAAGAGGGGAGGCCGGAAGAGGTCGACCGGATACTAAACTACCTGCGGGCACACAGAAAGCCGGTCCCCCTTCCGCTTTTGCAGGAAGAGCTGGGCATCCATGGTTCCAACCGGGCTATGGCTTGGCTGGTGGAACAGCAGGCTGTGTTCTTGACCGAGGATATCCGCCGAAAAGTTGGGGATTTGACCGTGCAGATGATCCGTTTAAGCGAGCCGTATGAGTCCGGTGAGGAGGAACCTCAGGGCCTCAGTGCGAAACAGAAATCGGTATACCGTCTGCTGCTGGACTGTGGCTGTGCCTCCATGAAGGAGGCTGCCTATTTTTGCGGTGTGACCACCGCCGTCATAAAAAATCTGGTCAAAAAGGGCATTGTGGAGGAGTTCGGCAGACCGGTCCTGCGCAATCCCTATGCGGAAAGTGACTTTAAACCGGAAAAAAACGCCGTTATCCTGACGCCGGATCAGGAAAAAGCCTGTCTTGAGCTGAAAACCATTGCAGAACAGCGGTCAGGGGAGGCGGCGCTGCTTTACGGCGTAACCGGAAGCGGAAAAACGCAGGTTTTCCTGCGGTTGATCCAGGATGTTTTGGACCAGGGCCGTCAGGTCATTGTTATGGTTCCGGAAATTTCCCTGACGCCCCAGACGTTGGAGGTCTTTCAGAAGCGTTTTGGCCGGAGAGTGGCGGTCATGCACAGCGGCCTGACGATGGGTGAGCGGGTGGACGAGTATAAACGCATCCGAAAAGGTGATGCAGATTTGGTTATTGGTACCCGTTCCGCGGTTTTTGCTCCTTTGGACAACATCGGCCTGATCGTTATGGACGAGGAGCAGGAAAAGTGCTACCAGTCGGAGCTGTCTCCCAAATTTCATGCCCGGGATGTGGCTAAATGGCGCTGCAGCTACCATAAGGCTCTGCTGCTTCTGTCATCCGCTACGCCCAGTGTGGAAAGCTTTTATCAGGCGCAGCAGGGAAAATATCATCTTGTAACACTTCGGGAACGCTATCATGGCGGACGTCTGCCGGATGTGAACATTATTGACATGTCGGACCAGTATGGCTCTGTGTTCAGTCAGCAGCTGATTCTGGAGATCCAAGCCAATCTGAAGAATAAGCAGCAAACGATCCTTCTGCTGAACCGCCGGGGCTATCACACCATTGTAAAATGCTCTCAGTGCGGACAGGTGGCCACCTGTCCCAACTGTTCGGTGGCGCTGACCTATCATGCGGCCAATGGACAGCTCATGTGCCATTATTGCGGCCATACACAGGGCTTGCAGGAACAGTGTTCTGCCTGCCACAGCGGGTTGATCCGTTACGGTGGATTCGGTACCCAGAAAGCGGAGGAGGAGTTAAAACAGCTCTTTCCCTCGGCTTCGGTCCTGCGGATGGATATGGATACTACCATGTCCAGAGATTCTTACGAAAAAAAATTCTCCGCCTTCGCCAGGGGAGATTACGATATTATGGTGGGCACCCAAATGGTGGCAAAGGGTCATAATTTCCCCAATGTAACATTGGTTGGAGTGCTCAACGCGGATCAAAGCCTGTTTGCCCAGGACTTTCGCTGCTACGAAAACACCTTTGGCTTACTAACGCAGGTTATCGGCCGCTGCGGCCGGGGAAAACTGCCGGGAAGAGCCTATATTCAGACCACCGTTCCTAACCACTATGTTCTGGAACAGGCAGCAAAGCAGGACTATGACAGTTTCTATGCCGATGAGATCAGCGGAAGAAGACTGGGACTCTATCCGCCCTACTGTGACCTGTGCATGGTAGGCTTTGTTAGCGAGCAGCAAAGGGCGGTGCAGGAAGCCGCTGTCCGTTTTGGCGGGCTTTTTGCTCAGCTTGCGGAGCAGGATTTTCCCAAGCTGCCTCTCCGGGTGCTGAAGCCCTGTGAACCTTCCGTCGAAAAGATCGCCGGAAAGCATCGCTACCGTTTGCTGATTAAATGTCGCCAGGGAAAGGATTTTTCTTCGCTGATGTGGAAGGCTTTGCAGCTTTTTGATTCGGATAAACAAAACAAGGCCGTCCATGTGACGGTTGATATGAACTATAACGGCAGCATATAGCTGCGGAAAAGGAGAAAACAATGGGATACCGAAATATTGTAAAAGATGATGATCCAATGAAAACCCTGCATAAAAAATGCCGGCCGGTAACAGAATTCAACCAAAAACTTTGGGATCTTCTGGACGACATGGCCGATACGATGTATCAGGCGGAGGGGGTTGGACTGGCAGGCCCGCAGGTGGGCTATCTTCGCCGGGTCTTTGTGATCGATGTGGGAGAAGGATTGATCGAGTTTATTAACCCGGAAATTCTGGAAACCTCCGGCGAACAGGACGGCAACGAGGGCTGTCTGTCCTTCCCGGGTGAATATGGCATGGTCATCCGCCCAAACTATGTAAAAATGAGAGCTCAGGACCGTGAAGGAAACTGGTTTGAGGTCGAAGGGGAAGAACTGTTTGCCCGCGCCATGTGCCATGAGAACGACCATTTGGACGGAATCGTTTTTAAAGAGCGTGCTTACCGGATGCTGGAAGAGGACGAGTATTAACAGAGGGGAGGATGCCTCATGCGGGTTGTATTTATGGGAACACCGGAGTTTGCGGTGCCTTCTCTGGAACAGCTGATCAAAGATGGCCATCAGGTTGTAGGCGTTTTTGCCCAGCCGGATAAGCCGAAGGGCAGGGGCTATAAACTGGCAGCGCCTCCGGTGAAAGAAGCGGCGCTGGCGCATGAAATCCCGGTGTTTCAGCCGGCAAAAATGCGGGACGGAGAAGCATTGGGCATTCTGCGGGAGCTGAAACCGGAGGTGATCGTTGTGGTCGCCTATGGAAAAATCCTGCCGAAAGAGATTTTGGAGCTGCCGCCCAAGGGCTGTATCAATGTTCATGGGTCTTTGCTGCCCAAATACCGCGGCGCAGGCCCGATTCAGTGGGCAGTGCTCAATGGTGAGGCTGTCACCGGTGTTACCACTATGTATATGGGCGAGGGTCTGGATACCGGGGATATGATTTTGAAGGAAGAAACCCCGATTGGAGAAAATGAAACTTACGGAGAACTCCACGATCGCCTCCGTTATATCGGTGCTCATTGTCTTAGCGAAACCATGAAGCTGCTGGAGGCAGGCTGTGCCCCTCGTCAGCCTCAGGATGATACGCTTTCTTCTTATGCGCCTATGCTCAATAAGGAAATTGCCAAACTGGACTTCAGCCGGCCGGCGAAGGAACTGCATCACCTGATCTGCGGTCTGTCCCCTTGGCCAGTGGCTTATACCGACCTGGACGGAACGCTGCTGAAAGTTCACCGGGCCCAGTTGGCTTCCGGTAAAGGCAAGCCGGGAGAGCTGTTGGATAAGAAAAAAATGATCGTTGCCTGCGGCGAAGGCGCTCTGGAATTTACGGAAGTGCAGCTTGCCGGCTCCAAACGAATGGCTGCTGCGGATTTCCTCCGGGGAAAACAACTTCCTGTGGGCAAAATTCTTGGGACAGAGACTGCAAAATAAGCCCTGTACAGGCAAAATTTGCGTACTATTCATAGTACATTCAAAAATATCTCATATAATATAGGTATCAATTTTCAGAAAGGAACTTATATTATGCCTTATTTTTATGTGGACCGTTATTATTGGATTTTGATTATCCCCACTATGCTCTTTGCCTTGTGGGCGCAGACCAAAGTGTCCAGCACCTTCAACAAATACAGCCAGGTGATGAGCCGCAGCGGCTGGACAGCGGCGGATGTGTGCCGTCAAATTCTGGACCGCAATGGCTTGTATCAGGTGCGGATCGAGCATATTTCCGGTAATCTGACCGATCATTTTGACCCAACAAGCAATGTGGTACGTTTGTCAGACAGTGTGTACAGCAGCCGTTCGGTGGCTTCCATCGGTGTTGCCGCCCATGAGGTTGGACACGCGATCCAATATGCGGTAGGTTATACGCCTATCCGCATCCGGGCCGCCATTATTCCGGTTACCAATTTTGGTTCCAAGCTGTCCATGCCCCTGATTTTGTTAGGTTTTGTGTTCCAGTGGCAGCCGGTGGTCAATCTGGGCATCCTTTTGTTCTCCCTGATGACCCTGTTTCAGCTTATTACCCTGCCGGTGGAGCTGAATGCCAGCCGGCGGGCGTTAAAAACCCTGGAAGGCGACAATATTCTTTATGGTGAGGAAGTTTCTCAGGCGAAAAGAGTCCTGACAGCGGCTGCACTTACTTATGTTGCGGCGCTTTTGACCTCCGCAGCCCAGTTGCTGCGAATGATTTTACTGTTCGGCAGAAGAAACAACAGGGATTAGATCCCCAAAGGAGTCAATTATGGCAAAACTGGCACGACAAACGGCGGTGGAGGCCCTTCTTCAGATTAATGAGGAAGGCGGCTACTCCAATGTGGTCTTTCATAATCTGGCGCTTCGCAATAAGCTGTCAGCGCAGGATACCGCTCTCTGCTCCGCGTTGATTTACGGTACTTTGGAGCGTCGGCTGACCTTGGATCATGTGATCAGCGCCTATTCCAAAACGCCCATTCGCAAGCTGACCCCGGCGGTAAGGGAGATTCTGCGGATCAGCTTGTACCAGCTGCTGTATCTGGAGAATATTCCGGACTCGGCGGCAGTGAATGAAGGAGTTAAACTGACCCGCCTGATGAAGGCAGCCAGCGCGTCCGGTTTTGTCAACGGGATTTTGCGGGCATTTCTGCGGGATGGAAAGAAGATCCCGCCTGTGAAGCAGGGCGGCTTGGTCCAGCAGTGGCAGGTGGAGTACTCCTGCCCGGCGGAATTGATCCAAAGGTTGTTGCAAAGCTGTACGAAGGAACAGGTTCAGGCTCTGCTGGAACACTCCTTGGGCAGACCGACGCTTTTTGCCAGAGTCAATACAACGAAAATCACCACAGAAGAGCTGTGCGAAAGGCTGAAGCAGGAGGGTGTGGAGGCCAAAGCGGACGAGCTGGACGGCTGTATCAGTCTGTCCAACACCGCTTCCCTGGAAAAACTGCCCTCCTTCCAAAGCGGCCTTTTCCATATTCAAGATAAATCTTCCCAGCTTTGCGCCCGTTTGGTAGGAGCGAAGCCGGGACAGCGGGTGCTGGATGTTTGTGCCGCGCCGGGCAGCAAATCCTTTACCATCAGTGAGTATATGAATAATGAGGGAGAGGTCATTTCCTGTGACATTTACCCGGAAAAACTGAAAAAAATCCGGGAGGGCGCAGCCCGTCTGGGCCTTACGATCATCAAGGTCTTGGAAAATGACGCCATGATATACAGAGAGGATCTGGGCCTTTTTGACCGGGTGCTTTGCGATGTGCCTTGCTCTGGTTTGGGCATCATTGGCCGTAAACCAGAGATTAAATATAAAGACCCGAAGGAATTTGAAGGTCTTCCGCCAGTACAAGCGGATATTTTGGAGACTTGCAGCCGCTATGTGAAAGAGGGCGGGATTTTGACGTATTCCACCTGTACTGTGCTGCCGGAAGAAAACCAGAAGGTCGTGGAGGAATTTTTGAGCCGCCATCGGGAATTTGAACCGGTTTGCCAGCCAGAGCATACCCAGGGCTGGTATTCCGCTTTATTCCCCAATATGTGCAACAGCGATGGATTTTTCATTGCAACAATGAGAAGGATCGGGTGAGTTTTTGGATAGGAAAGATATTAAGTCTCTGTTTCCACAGGAATTGGAAGCGGAGCTGGCTGCCTTGGGCCAGCCGAAGTTCCGTGCAAAACAGATTTTTTCCTGGCTGCACGAAAAGCGGGTAACATCCTTTGCGGAAATGACAAATATTCCAGCCTCTCTGCGAACGGTTTTGGAGGAGAATTATTACATAAACACTCTCAAAATTGTTCGCCGTCTGGAATCCAAACTGGATGGTACCGTAAAATACCTTTACGAATTGAAAGATAAAAACTGTGTGGAAGCAGTTTTGATGAAATATAAGCATGGAAACTCTCTGTGTATCTCGACGCAGGTAGGCTGCCGTATGGGCTGCAAATTCTGTGCCTCTACGCTGGCCGGACTGGTGCGCTGTTTGGAGCCGTCGGAGATGCTGGATGAGATCTATACCGCCGTTGGGGACAGCGGTGAACGGGTGGACTCGGTTGTGCTGATGGGTATAGGCGAGCCGCTGGACAACTACGACAATGTGCTGCGTTTTCTGCGGCTGCTGTCCATGCCGGAGGGCTATAATCTGAGCTTGCGCCACCTGTCTCTGTCCACCTGCGGTTTGGTGGATAAAATTGACCGTCTGGCGGAGGAAAATCTGGGTCTGACGCTGTCAATTTCTCTTCATGCGCCTAACGACGCGATCCGCAGCCAGACCATGCCGGTGAATCAGCGCTGGGGTGTGGATGAACTGATGCGTTCCTGCCGCAATTATTTTGCGAAAACCGGCCGGCGCATCTCTTTTGAGTACGCGCTGATCGACGGTGTCAACGACGAGCCGGTACACGCCAAAGAGTTGGCTTCCAGATTGAAGGGAATGCCGGCTCATGTGAATCTGATCCCGGTAAATCCGGTGAAGGAACGGGGCTTTAAAAGAGGCAGCCGCCAGAAAATCGAAAATTTCCAGCACCAGCTTCAGAAGCTGGGCGTTAACGCTACCATACGCCGGGAACTGGGCGCGGATATTAACGCGGCCTGCGGACAGCTTCGGCGGGAATACATGTCAGAAGAGGAGGAAGAACAATGTTAAAAATCATTGGGGAAACCCATCCGGGAAGAGTGCGCTCCATGAATCAGGATGTTTTTTCCTACCAGACCTTCGGCGATAACTGTGGTTTTGCTATCGTTTGTGATGGAATGGGCGGCGCAAGAGCCGGAGATGTGGCCAGTAAGACCACTTGCGACATGGTTTCTGCCTTCTTTTCCCGGGATTTGAGAGCAGATATGAGCGACGCGGCGATCAAAGCGGTGATGTTTTCCGCCATCAGCGCGGCTAACGCCAAGGTTTACGCCATGTCCAGAGAAAACTGGGAGTACAGCGGCATGGGAACCACGATGGTAGCAGCCGTTCTGATGAACAATGACCTGCATATCATCAGCATTGGGGACAGCCGTCTCTACGTGACCGATGCAAAGCAGGCTGTCCAGATCACCAGAGATCATACGGTGACTCAACACATGGTGGAGATCGGGGAACTGACGGCGGAGCAGGCTCTGACCCATGAACGTCGCCACCAGTTGACCCGGGCGGTGGGCGTTGGGGACACGCTGGATATTGATTATCAGATGGTGGAGCTGCAGCCGGAGCAGCGTGTTCTGCTGTGCAGCGATGGATTGACCAACTACGCCGGAGAGGATATGCTGGCCAAGCTGGTGAAAAAAGCTGTTCAGAATCAAAATACCAAGCATCTGATAGACTACGCGAATAATCGGGGCGGTTCCGATAATGTGACCGCTGTTGTGATGTATCGCGTTTAAACCATCCCACTGGAGGTAAGAAAATGGACAAATACATCGGCAAAAAGCTGGAAGGACGCTATGAGATCCGGGAGCTGGTCGGCGTCGGCGGTATGGCCAATGTTTATAAAGGCTATGATGCGGTAGAGAACCGCACCGTTGCCATCAAGATCCTGCGGGATGAGTTTTTGGATAACGAAGAGTTTCTTCATCGTTTCCGCAACGAATTCCGCGCAATCTCTCTGCTGAATCATCCCAATATCGTTCAGGTGTATGATGTCAGCTTTACCAGTAAAATTCAGTGCATCGTCATGGAATATATTGATGGTATCACACTGAAGGAATATATTGAGCAGGAAAAGGTGCTCCGCTGGAAGGAAGCGGTCCACTTTACGATCCAGATCCTGCGGGGTCTACAGCATGCGCATGACAGGGGCATTGTTCACCGGGATATCAAGCCGCAGAACATTATGCTGCTTTCAGACGGAACCATCAAGATCACGGACTTTGGCATTGCCCGCTTCTCCCGCAGCAGCACCAATACCATTACCACCAAAGCCATTGGTTCTGTGCATTATATCAGCCCGGAACAGGCCAGCGGAGCGGCTACGGATGCCCGCACAGACCTGTATTCAGTAGGTGTGCTGCTGTTTGAGATGCTGACAGGCAAACTGCCTTTTGAGGCGGATTCTCCTGTCTCCGTAGCTATTCTGCAAATTCAGTCCACCCCAACGCTGCCTTCTTCCCTCAACCCCAATATCCCGAAAGGTTTGGAAGAAATCATCATGAAGGCCATGCAGAAGGATGTGAGCAAACGCTATCAGTCTGCCGCCGAGATGCTTCGGGATATTGACAGCTTTAAGAAGGATCCTTCGATTGTTTTTGAATACCGCTACCTGGATACAGAAACGGTGGAGGAGCGCATCCAGAGGGAATTCAACAAACAGGGAGCAGGCGACGAAATGAAACGGAGAAAAAATTCACAGGCCCAGGAGGAGTATAGCAGTAAGCCACTACCGCTGGTACCGGTCATGGCTGGCATTGCCGCCGCTTTCTTCATCGTGTGCAGCGTCTTCGTGGTGATGCTTTTTATGAAGAACAACCCCTTCGAGGTCAAAGAGGACGTTGTGGTTCCCAGCCTGCTGGGCGAGGACTATGACAATATTACCAAAAACAAGCTGTATGCGGAGGATTTCAAGATCGTTTTGGAATCCAGCGATTATAACTCCCAGTACGAGGAGGGCGAGATCTATCATCAAAGCCCCAGCGCCAGCACCATTCTGAAAAAAGGCGCTACGATCAAGGTTAAGGTCAGTCTGGGTGAAAATGTGATCATTGTAAAGGACTATACCAACCGGGATTCCGCTGATGTGTTCCGGGAGCTGAACAAAGAGGGCATTCAATACGAGGAAATGTCCGCCTACAGCAACGATATCCCCAGCGGCAACGTAATCCGTACGGAACCGGCGGCCTCTGAGGAGTTTTCCACCGATGAGATTTTGATGGTTTATGTCAGCCAGGGACCGCAGGAGACCAAAGTTTCGGTTCCCCCACTGGAAGGGCTTGATCTGAACACGGCAAAATCCCTCCTGATGACCTATCGTCTGCGCATTGCCAACATTAAAGAAGTGGATGCCGACGATTACGACGACAAAGCTCCCGGCACGATCGTAAAACAGAGTCCGGAGGCTGGCTCAATGGTTCCGGCAGGCACTTCTATCGACGTTATGGTAGTGGAAGGAATCAATGAAGCCAATAGTATGCGTGTTCGCATTCCGGTAGAAAGCGATATTGATGAAAAAGTTTATATTCAGGCCTATATAGGAGAAGAGGAAGTTGCAAGCAAACGCATTACGCCGGAGAAAACTTCCAGTTGGACCTTCAGTGTGGAGGGCAACGGACGTGTTGTAATGGAGATTTATCTGGATCGGGAGCTGTACCGGGTATACGGCGTCGATTTTACCGAAGAAAAGTTCTATGATATTACGGATGATCCAAGTTCCTTCCAGACCAGCAGCGGTATCCAGAGCGGTATCCATGTTTCCGGTTCCGAGCTGTCAGAAGGAATCAACGAGCAGGCCAACGAGGACGAATAGGAAAGGCGAAAAAGTTTGGAACAAATCAAAGGACGCATTATAAAATCTCTGGGCGGATTTTATTACTTGAAAGCGGAGAACGGTCAGGAGCTGGAGTGTCGGGCGCGAGGCGTTTTTCGCAATAAAAACATCAAGCCCTGTGTGGGCGACTGGGCTTTGGCGGAGCTGACCGGCGAAGGAACCGGTTATGTATTGGAAATTATGCCCAGAACCAACAGCCTGGTTCGGCCCCCATTGGCCAATCTGGATCAACTGGTGCTGGTGGTATCGATTTCCGATCCGGCTCCGAACACGCTGGTTTTGGATAAGCTGATCGCCATTGCCGAGTATCAGCATATCCAACCGGTGATTGTTGTTACCAAGGCGGATCTGAAAGAGCCGGAAGCTTTTGCGGAAATTTACCGGCAGGCTGGATTCCCGGTTGCGGTGGTGTGCAGCATGAACGGAGAAGGTGTGGAAGCTGTGAGGGAACTGCTGGCAGGCAAGTTTTCCGCCTTCTGCGGCAATTCCGGCGCAGGAAAATCCAGCTTGCTGAACGCGCTGGACCAGCGCTTTGCCATTGACACGGGGGATATCAGTCAGAAATTGGGCCGGGGCCGCCATACTACCCGCCATGTGGAGATCTACACACTGGATAATGGAGCCATGGTCGCGGATACGCCGGGTTTTTCCGCGGTAGATCTGGAGAAATTCCAGGTAATTTTAAAGGATGAGCTGCAATACTGCTTCCGGGACTTTGCTCCTTATCTGGAAAAATGCCGCTTTACCGGCTGTTCCCACACGAAGGAAAAGGGCTGCGCCGTGCTGAAGGCGCTGCGGGAAGGAAAAATCGCTCAAAGCCGTCATGAAAGCTATTTGGCCTTATACGAGCAGGCAAAACAGATCAAGGTATGGGAATTAAAATGAAACGCTGCGTGATTGTGGGTGGTGGAGAGATTCAGAACCTTTCCTACGATCGCCGTCTGATACAAGAGGATGATTTTATTATCGCTGCTGACCGGGGCTATGCTCACTGTCAGGCGATGGGGCTCCAGCCGGATTTGCTGCTGGGAGATTTTGACTCCTACGAGGGCGAGCTTGCCGCTGCGTGCCCGATTTTGGAGTATCCGGTGGAGAAGGATGACACCGACACCATGCTGGCCATTAAGGTTGCTCTGGAAAAAGGATTTCAGGATCTGCTCCTGCTGGGAATGACCGGAGGAAGATTGGATCACAGCATTGCCAACATTCAGTCGCTGGTTTATGCTGTGATTCATGGGGCGAAAGCCTGTTTGATGGATGAGGATCTGTGGATCTCTGTCATCACCGGCGGACAGCAGATCACGGTTCCCTATCGGGAGGGCTTCGTGCTATCGGTTTTTGCCCACTCCGACCGCTGCAGCGGTGTTTGTCTGCGGGATTTATTCTATCCATTGGAAAATGGAGTGATTACCAATACCTTCCCTTTGGGCGTCAGCAACCACTTCCTGCCTGGGAAGGATGGAAAGATCGCGATTGAGGAAGGAATTGCGGTGATTATCTGTAACCGGGAACTGTAAAAGCAGGGCTTTTTGTCACCAAACCGGAGATTTTTCGTATAATAGTAGGGAAAAGACTATTGGAGGAGGAATCTCTATGAAAATCGTTGTGGTTAAAAGCCCAAAACTCCTGTCCGGTATTCTGCGGCTTATTTTTAAGATTCAGAAAGAAGAACCGCTTCCATAAGACTGTGACAACGCCGCCCGTCTGTTTTGGCAGAACCGGCGGCGTTTTGTCGTTTTTCTATGGCCTTTTTGACGGATTTGTGCTATGCTTGTGGCAGAGCGATCCACAGAGGGGCAAGGAGGATATCTTATGCTGCTGGAATTTCAAACCATGACGGAAGAAGAAATGTATCGGATGGTCCATGGCGTTTATTCGGAAGGCTCTATCATCAACGCAAAGTGGCGGCATCCGGAGAAAGAGGATCTGAGCCGGGAAATTCAGGAGGAAGAACAGTACTTTAAGACCTTCCTGCGGGAGAAATTTTTTCCTCAGGAGAGAAACCGCTATTATGTACTGGAAGTGGATGAGCATTGGGTCAGCGCTCTGCGCTTGACAAAAATCGACGACTTTTATTACTTGGAAGCCTTGGAAACAGCGCCGGAACAGCGGAAAAAGGGCTATGGAACCCAAATTATGGAGGAAGTAATTCAATTACTGAAGAAACGCGGGCCGGTGATCATTCGCAGCAATGTGGCCAAGGACAACTGGGCTTCCCTTGCCACCCATCAGAGATGCGGCTTCCAAATCGAGGAGGAAAATGGCATCAACTACCGGAATGGTGAGCAGAGAGATACGGTTTATGGCCTGATTTATCAGGGGAAATAGAGAAAAAACGAATTATTCATTAAAATTATACAAGGAGTAAAGAAATGAACTGGACAGAAGTTAAAATCTACACAAGCACAGAGGGCATCGAGCCGCTGACCGCCGGTCTGATGAATGTAGGCATCAAAGGTTTTGTCGTGGAGGACGCGGCAGATTTCGAGCAATTTTTGAAAGATACCACCCCTCACTGGGATTACATCGACGAAGAGCTGATGAACCAGATGGAAGGCTGCGAAACCAACGTGAAACTTTACGTTGCGGACAATGCTCAGGGCATGGAGGAGCTGGCGGCAGTGCGCTCTCTGCTGGCTCAGCTCAAACAGCAGGATACAGCCGGCGAATACGGCCGTTTGACTCTGGAAACCGGCAGCGTGGACGAGGAAGACTGGTCCACCGCCTGGCAGAAATACTACCACACCGTAAAAATCGGCCAAAAGCTGGTGGTTCGTCCGGCTTGGGAAGAGTATGAAGCAAAAGAGGGGGAGATCGTTCTCACCTTAAATCCCGGTATGGCCTTCGGCACCGGCACACACCACACCACCAGTCTGTGCATGGAGCTGCTGGAAAAATACCTGACGCCGGAGGATACCGTGCTGGATGTTGGCTGCGGCAGCGGTATTTTGGCTATTACAGCGGCTTTGCTGGGCGCCAAAACCATCATTGGCTGCGATATTGATGAGGTTGCCGTAAAAGTTGCAGGAGAAAATGCAGAACTGAACCAGGTGGGTGACCGGATTTCCTTCCATCAGGGAGATCTGACCTCGCAGGTGGAGGGAAGTTTCCAAGTGATCGTGGCGAACATTGTGGCGGATGTGATCATCCGCCTTTGCGACGATGTGGCGAAATACCTGGCAAAGGGCGGTGTTTTCATTGCTTCCGGTATTATTGAAGAGCGCCGGGACGATGTGCTTGCCGCTATGGACCGGCAGGGCATCGAAATTATGGAAGAACGCAAAAACGGCGGTTGGGTAGCCCTTGCCTGCAAGGTGAAAGGATAAGCTATGCCTCGTTTCTTTACGAAATCCATTGATGAAACCAAAGGCGTCATCGTTGGCGATGACGCCAAACATATTATGAAAGTTCTCCGGATGCGGCCAGGGGAAAAACTGGTTGCCTGTGATACCCAGGGATGGGATTATGACTGTGTCATCGAAGAACTGAACGAAAAACAGGTGTCTCTCCGGGTGGAGCGGGCCTATCCGTCGGAAACCGAGCCGTCGGTTTTTGTGACTCTTTATCAGGCCATGCCGAAATCGGATAAAATGGAGCTGATCATTCAGAAGGCAGTGGAACTGGGCGTTTCTGCCATTGTTCCAGTGCAAACAAAGCGCTGTGTGTCCCGTCCTGACGCCAAATCTATGGCGAAAAAGCAGGAGCGCTACCAGCGAATCGCTTTGGAGGCAGCGAAACAGTGCGGCAGAGGCCGAATTCCACAGGTCCTGCCCATGCTGGACTACCCCCAGGCGCTTGACGCCATGAAAAAGGACCAGCAGGCTATCCTGTTTTATGAAAACAGCAGCAGCTCCTTTCAGGAAGAACTGCAAACAACAGCCTCCTCCCTGTCCATTATGGTAGGCGCAGAAGGCGGTTTTGATGAGGAAGAGGTTCGACAGGCTCTGGAGCGGGGAATTGCCAGCATTTCTTTGGGCAAACGGATCTTACGCTGCGAAACAGCTCCGCTGGCGGCCCTTTCCATTATCATGTATCAGACGGGAAATATGTAAGGGAGGCCTGGAACAATGAATGGAAAATTTATCATGACTCTGGTGGTTCTGCTGCTGTGTGTTGGGGCCACCGCAGTGGGCATTATGCTGAGCGATCAGCCGACTGAAACGCCTGTCCAGCCGGACAATCAGCAGAGTGCTGCCCTCCCGGAAGAAAAAGAAGAGGAACAGAAGGAGCCGGAGGAAACAGAGCCGGTTCCGGAGGAAGATCCTACGGATACCTGGGAGTTGATCCTGGCCAATCCGGACCATCCGCTGCCGGAGGATTTCCAGGTAGAGACTGCCCCGGTTCAGGGCAATTTTGTCATGGACATTCGTGTAGCGGACAGCATGAAGGAGATGATTGCTGCGGCGCAGGAAGATGGCGTGGAACTGATGATCTGCTCCTCTTACCGCAGCATTCAGCGTCAGCAGGAGCTGTTCGATGAGCAGGTTGCGATTTTCAGAAATGCTGGTAAGTCTCAGGAGGAAGCGGAGGCGGAAACAGCGACGATGATCGCCGTTCCCGGCACCAGTGAGCATCAAACCGGCCTGGCGGCGGATATTGTAACCCCCAGCCATCAAACGCTTGACCCGGAATTTGCCGAAACAGCTGCGGGAAAATGGCTGACGGAGAATGCGGCGGATTACGGTTTCATTCTTCGTTATCCGGAGGATAAGGAAGCGACCACAAAGATCATCTATGAGTCCTGGCATTATCGCTATGTGGGTGTGGAGCACGCCAAAGCCATGAAAGAAAAAGGACTTTGTCTGGAAGAATACCTGGAAGAGCTGAAAGGAGGAGAATAAGGCAGGATGGAACAGAAAAAATTGGAGCGGATCAATGAGCTGGCCCGCAAATCCCGCACGCCTCAGGGTTTAACCGCGGCGGAAAAAGAGGAACAAACCCGCCTTCGCAAGGAATATATCGCTCTGTTTCGGGGAAATCTGGAAGCTCAACTGAAAAATATGGTCATTGTGGAGCCGGACGGTACCGAACGGCCGGTGAGCAAAAAAAATTAAAGCAAAACTTCCTGCCTGAATTTCTGTTTTTCAGGCAGGAAGTTCTTTTTCTGAGCAAACAAAAAAGGAACCGCTTCGCGGTTCCTTTCTTCGACGAAGATTATTCTTCTTCTGGAGCACCTACTGGGCAAACGCCAGCACAAGCGCCGCAGCTAATGCATTTAGCAGGATCGATTTCGTATTTATCTGCACCTGCGGAGATAGCACCTACTGGGCATTCAGCTTCACAAGCGCCGCAGCTGATGCAATCGGATTTAATTTTGTATGCCATAATCATAACACCTCCATAGTTTTTGGGTTAACCTCATTGTACCATATACACGGAAAAAATCAACCTTTTGCAGAAGAAAAGTTTTATTTTCCACAAATCAGGGAATACTACCGCTCCAATGCGCGCAGATCTTCGCTGTCTTTGCTGTGTTTATCTTCCTTTACGGCATGCCCTTCTTTTAAGAGCTTGACCGCCTTTCGATCGAAGATCATAGGAGCGCCATCGGCCGCTTTGTCCAGACGAACCTTGACCAAACCGGTCAGCAGACTGATCTCCACCACAGTACCTTTTCCTTCGCTGGTGGATACATAGGAACCAACTCGAGGGGTGATACGGATCAGATCCTCATAAGCATCCTGCTCGTATTTCAGACAACACATCAGTCTGCCGCAGGTGCCGGAGATTTTGGTTGGATTCAAGGACAGGCCCTGTTCTTTAGCCATTTTGATGGATACCGGCTGGAACTCGCCTAAAAAAGACGCGCAGCAGAAAGGTCTGCCGCAGATTCCCAGACCGCCCAGCATTTTTGCCTCATCCCGGACACCAATCTGGCGTAATTCAATGCGGGTTTTAAATACAGAAGCAAGATCCTTTACCAGTTCGCGGAAATCGACCCGCCCCTCAGCAGTAAAATAGAACAGAATTTTATTGTTGTCAAAAGTATATTCCACATCAACCAGCTTCATGTCCAGTTTATGCTTCGCGATTTTTTCATTGCAGAGCTTGAAGGCTTTCTTTTCTTTTTCCGCGTTTTCCGCAATCCGGCGTTTATCCTCTGCATTCGCCACACGAATCACTGGTTTCAGCGGTTTTACCACGTTGTCATCATCTACCATGCGATTGGAGATCGCGATCTCACCGCATTCGATGCCGCGGGCAGTTTCTACGATCACCTGCTCACCAAGGGGGAGTTGCTGGCCGTTTGGGTCAAAATAATATATCTTTCCGACTTTTTTAAAGCGTACGCCTATTACTTCGGTCATGTTTTTCTTACCGCCATTTCTCCGATGACACATCAAATTGCCGGGATCGGCTGCCGTCATCGGGAGCAAAACCGATCATCCGCGCAGCGTCTGCTGTAAGGCGCTGCATAAATGGGCTCCGGAAAGCGAAATACTCACGTTCTGCGCCGCCTCGCCGGATACCTTATCTATTATATCAAGAATCCGCATGGTCTGCAACGCGGAGATGCGGTTGAGCATGGCTCCAGGCAGAAAATTCTTGTCAGAAGCGCCATATTTTTGCCGCAAAGCTTCTACAAAAATTTGACGCAGTTCACCGAGAAACAGAAGAAAATCGTCCTTTTGGCGGTTGTAACCATTGAGCAGGCACAGAAGTTCAAATTCCTTGCCGTCACAGATCAATTGGGCTGCCTCCTGGGCGTTTTTGACGATTCTGGACAAATGCTCATCCTGTAAAACAGATAAAGCGCGGCCGATATTACCTCCGCTTTGCTTTGCCAGACGAAGGCACTCTTCTTCGTCGGTATCCGGATTCCGCTCCTTTAAAGCTTGGGCGCAGATTTCCACAGGGCAGGGCCACAGAGTCAGTGTTACCACCCGGGAAAGGATGGTGGGCAGGATACGGGCGTGGTTTTGGCAGGTCAGGATAAAAAATACATGGGGCGGTGGTTCCTCGATAATTTTTAACAGGGTATTTTGAGCCTGTTCGCTCATTTCGTGAACATTGCGGAGAATATAAAATTTCTGATCCCCGTCGTTTGGCAGAACATAGCAGGATAAAATCAATTCCCGCAGCGCATGAACGGAATAAGGCTTGTCAGCCCCGTCAGGAGAAAGCAGCATAACATCCGGATGGGTATCCTGAAGAACCAAACGGCAGTTACGGCACTGTCCGCAGGGTTTCTTTTCTCCGGAACACAGGGAAGAGGCGGCGATCAAACGGGCAAAGTGGTTTTTTCCCACACCCGGTTCTCCCTCCAAAAGGACTGCATGCGGCAAACGCCCGTCAGTTATAAAATTGACGAGCGTTTGTTTCACTTTTTCATTTGCGTAAAACTGGTTCAGCAGCTCCATAAGGCCGGAACAGAATTACAGTTTTTCAAAGCGGCATACATCCGTTACGAAGATGGTAGCGCCGCCGATGGTAACTTCAACCGGATAAGTTGTGTACATGCCTACGCCGTAGGAAGCGGAGGATGGAACCATTTGTTTTCTCTTTTTGGAATGTTCGCCGATGATTTGGATGACCTCATCCACTTTTTCGTCCTCAGTACCGATGATAAAAGTGGTATTGCCGGAAAGCAGGAAACCACCGGTGGTAGCCAGTTTGGTAACGGAGAAGCGTGCTTTGGTCAGCGCGGAAGATACCTTGGAGCTGTCATCGTTGGAAACGATAGCAAAAATAAGTTTCATAAAATTTCCTCCTTCGATTGGCAGATACTCACGGTCTGCCGTAAAACCCTTTCCCACTTTCGAAATATGGAAACGGTCGAAGAAAAAATATTTTTCTTCTTTAAAATAATTGTACCACAGGTATCAAAAGAAAGCTATAGTTTTTTCGAATCTTTATACAAATTTAACAGAAAACTGCTGCAGAAGTTTTATTCGCTCTAAAAATCCTTGTTTTGGAGCAGATAAAAGTTACGGAGAATGGTTTTTTTTCCTCGATAGTTATAGGGCCTTTGTTCCAACAATAACAGGATCTGGGCTTCATCCATCATCGGTGTCACAGAAGCGAGAAATTCCGGAATGGGGGTAATGGCGGCGTTTTGATTCATAGGGCAGACATCGTTGCAGATATCGCAGCCCCAGATCAAGCCGCCTCTGCGGATCTCCTCCTGTTCGAACGTACTTAATTCCCCTTTCTTCTGGGTAATATGGGAGCGGCAGAGGGAAAGATCCACGGATGCGTCCTTTTGGAGCGCGCCGTTGGGACAGGCTCTCCGGCAGGCTCCGCAGTTAAAGCAGCTTTCGCCCAGGGGCTTAGACGGCTCTAAAGATAAGGTGGTCACGATTTCGCCCAGAAAAACATAAGAGCCATAATCCGGGTGGATCAAAAGGCCGTTGTCTCCAATGACACCCAAGCCGGCAGCCTGACCGCAGGAAACTTCCCGAAGGGGAGAGTTGTCTACAAAAGCCTCAAAAGCCTCGTTCGGGTAGGCAGCCCGCAAGGCTTCGCACAGGGTTTTCAGGTAAGATCCGGCAACCAAATGATAATCCGGGATCATAGCATAGCGGGAAATGTTTCTCTCCGGGTGCGCACCGGTATAATATGGGAACAGAAGAACGATCACAGAGCGGGCTTCCTGGGGAATGCGGCTTTTCGCGCGGCAGTCCAGATAGGGTTGGGCTGCCTGTATGGAGCAAAAACCAAAAGGCGCCGGAAAATGGCAGCGGATCAGTTGAGAAACAAGAATATTTTCCACATTTTCCTCTCCTCTTTGTGGAATACTATAGGTCTTTCAGAAAACAGATAATGCGGTTGGTTTCAGAGAAGCCGTTTTTCAGGTGAAAAACAAGACTTTGGCTATTGGATATCTCGCAATCGCTGGCCATCTGGCTGCAATTCATGTCCAATGCCCAGCTTTCACCAGCTTTCAGCAGTTCAGCGGCAAAGCCTTTGCCCCGGTAAGCCTCCATCACATAAATGCCTTCCAAGTAAGCGGTAGGGCTGAACGAGGCACCTTCCACATAGTCATGGCGAAGGCCAAACTGAGCAAAACCTACGGCAGCTCCGTCCTCGATAGCCAAAAATACAGCTACTTCCGGATTTGGGAGCAGTGTCTCCATCTCTTCCTCCATCTCCAGCAGACTGTGGCGGGGCCAGAGCAGCACAGCCAGCCATGCCGCCGCCCGCACATCCGCAGGCAAAGCGCGGCAGATCTCCATAAATATCATCCTTTCTTTTTATGGTTCCATGCTGAGGAAAACCGAAGCAAAAAGTATCAAGCGACAAAAATATTGTAGCATATTCCTGCCGCAGAAAAAAGATTTTTCTTCGGGGCATTTGATTTACTGGAAATTATGCTATAATAGCAATAAGCAGATAAGTTATCCCGGCAAAAGCCAAGGGATGTGCCTGATAAACTACAGAAATAAATAGGAGGTACCTATGAACATTAGCATGTTTGATATTCTCGGCCCGGTGATGATCGGCCCGTCCAGTTCTCATACTGCCGGTGCGCAGCGGATCGGCAAGGCCATGTACATGATCAGCGGAAAAGAAGAAATTTCTTCCGTTAAATTTTACCTTCACGGCTCCTTCAGCCATACTCTCAGCGGCCATGGCACGGACCGGGCTCTGGTGGCCGGTCTGATGGGCATGGATGCCAGCGACGAGCGCATCCGCAATTCCCTGGAAATTGCCAAAGAGCGGGGGATCCAGGTTTCCTTTGAGCCTCAGGATCTGGGAGACGTGCATCCCAATACGGTAAAAATCATCGCTGTGACGAAATCCGGCAAAGAATACAGCATGATCGGCTCCTCTGTGGGCGGCGGTGAAGTTGAGATCGTAGAGATCAACGGCACAAAGGCCAAATCCTCTGGTAAATACCCCACCATTATTGTGACCCACATTGATAGGCTGGGTGTAATCAGTAAAATTTCCTCTATTTTGGCTCATCACGAGGTTAATATTGTTACCATGAGCAATTCCCGGGAGAAAAAGGGCAGCACAGCGATTACGATGATCGAAGCCGATCATTCGATCCCGGCTGAAGTAAAAGAACAGCTGGAAGAGCTGGATTATATTAAAAATGTCGTTATTATCGAAAAATTTGCCTAATCAGCAAGGACAGTTTACAAGAAGGGGAATCCGTATGTATCATAACGCAAAAGAATTATTGGCTCTTATTGGCGATTCCGGCAAATCCATTGCTGATATTGTCATTGAAAATGAGATGGAGCTTTCCGAAATGAGCCGGGAGGCTGTTATGGAACAGCTTCAGTATCGCTACGATATTATGTACAAGGCCTGCCACGATGGTTTGGAGAAGGAAGTGATCTCCATCAGCGGCCTGACGGGCGGCACAGGTAAACAGATGTGGGACTTCATCCAAACCGGTAAGGGACTTCAGGACATGACCACCCAGAAAGGCATCGCTTACGCACTGTCCTGTTCGGAAGTCAACGCCTCCATGGGCCTGATCGTTGCAGCCCCCACTGCCGGCGCCTGCGGCATTCTGCCAGGTACTTTGATTGCGGTGGCGGAAAAGCTGGAGTCATCTCAGGAAGACATTCTTCTGGCTCTGGCTGCGGCGGCAGGTGTAGGCCAGATCATTACGAAAAATGCCACGGTTTCCGGCGCAGAAGGCGGCTGTCAGGCGGAATGCGGCGCAGCAGCTTCCATGGCGGCTGCCGCTATTACGCAGCTTTGCGGCGGCACACCGGCACAGTGCTTTGAGGCGGCGGCTATCGCCATGAAAAATGTGATGGGCTTGGTTTGCGATCCGGTAGCCGGATTGGTAGAAATGCCCTGCACCAAGCGCAATGCTTCCGGTGTGACCAACGCGATCCTCTGCTGTGATTTGGCCATGGCAGGCATCACCAGCCATATCCCATTTGACGAGGTGGTTGACGCTATGTTCCGTGTCGGCAAAGCTCTGCCAAGCACTCTGAGAGAAACCGCCTTAGGCGGAATCGCCGTTACCCCCACCGGCCTTGCGCTGAAGGAAAAAATCTTTGGAACCGGTGGCTGCGGCGGCAACTGTTCGGCCTGCGGCGGATGCCAGTAGGATTTTTCTTGTCACCAAAAGAAGCAGATTGTAAAGGCCAATCGTCATGGTTGGCCTTTTTTGCAGTAAAACGCAAAGATACGCCCAAATATCAACAACAGACAGAAAGGAAACGCTGCGTTGAGAGAGATTCACTATGAAATTACGGCTCAGGACGCTGGTCTTACCATCGAACCCTTCCTGAAAAAGCGCCATGGCTACTCCACCCGCACCATTGTGAAGCTGAAGCATTATCCGGAAGGCATTCGGCTGAATGGGGTTCATGCCCGAACGATTGATCTGCTGAAGGAAGGGGATGTGCTGACCATTACTTTTCTGGATCAGGACAGCAATCTGGATCACTACATCCGCAGCAATGCGCAGGTGGAGATCTGCTATGAGGATGCGGATGTTATGGTTTATAACAAACCGCCTTTTATGCCCTGTCACCAGTCTTGTGGACATGCGGCGGATACGCTGGCCAATGTGTTTGCCGCTCATTGCGACCGTTTGGGTCAGACGCTTATGTATCGACCATTGAATCGGCTGGATCGGGACACAACGGGCGCAGTGCTCATTGCGAAAACCCGCTTTGCGGCTGCTTCCATCACCGGCGGTTTTGATAAAGTGTATCGTGCTCTGGTCTGCGGTGTGCCAAAACTCAGGGAGGGACGGATTGATCTGCCCATCCGCCGGGAGTTTCCCGAAGAAATGCGCCGTATTGTGGCGGAGGACGGCCAGCGCGCTGTTACCAACTACAAAGTGCTGGCAGATGATGGAGTGTACAGCCTGGTGGATTTCACCTTGGAGACCGGACGCACCCACCAGATCCGTGTTCATATGTCGCACATGGGTTATCCGCTGCTGGGAGACCCAATGTACGGGGAAATCAGCCCGCTGATCGGGCGGCAGGCGCTCCATTGCGCATCTATCTGCTTTGCACATCCGGTCAGCCGTGAAAAAATCAGAGTGAACTGTCCGCTGCCCCAGGATATGCAGCAGATCTGCGACAAATTAGGACTGCGTATTTAATGGGGCTATCTTATTTTTAGTCAGGAGAACGTATGAATATACTATTTTTAGGCGATGTGATTGGCGAGGCGGGCTGCCGCTTGCTGCAAAAGACCCTTCCGGAGCTGAAACGGAAGCATTGCGTGGATGTCTGTATAGTAAATGGCGAAAACTCCGCCGAAGGCAATGGCATCACACCGGAAAGCGCGAATATGCTCTTCTCCGCTGGAGCGGATGTGATCACCACCGGCAATCATGTGCTGCGCCGTCGGGAGGTTTATGACCTGCTGGACCGGAAAACAGGAGTTCTGCGCCCAGCCAACTACCACAAAACGGTGCCCGGCAGCGGTGTTTATCTGGTGGATATGCTCCGTTATCAGCTTTGTGTCATCAATTTGCAGGGTCAAACCTATATGGACCCCTGCGGAAATCCTTTTGAGACCATGGATGAGCTGTTAAAGGACATCCCAACCAAAAATATTCTGGTGGATTTTCATGCGGAGGCGACCTCGGAAAAAGTGGCTCTTGGACATTATCTGGATGGGCGGGTGTCCGCTGTTATCGGTACTCACACCCATGTGCAGACCGCTGATGAGCGGATTCTGCCCAAAGGTACCGCGTATTTGACCGATGCCGGTATGTGCGGCGGTAAAAATTCCGTATTGGGCGTAAAAAAAGAGCTGATCATCGGTCGTTTTATTAACCACATGCCGGTCCGTCATGAGTATGATCCCAAGGACTGTGAGCTGCACGGTTGTTTCATCACTGTGAACGAAAAGACCGGAGAAGCCACCCATATTCAGAGAATTTAAACGAAATCTCCTTATTCCGGGTTTGCTGCCGAAAAAACTGTATTGCATTGCTCCCGCAGGTATGGTATACTTATTCTAACATTGGAGCCAATTTTTCCTAAGAACCTGAAAGTATGGGGGGAGAATATGGACATTGATATTTTAAAGGTTTCCTCAAAGTCTTTGCCGACTTCTGTTGCCGGTGCCATAGCAGGCTTTGTACAGGAAGAAGGTTCGGTAGAGATTCAGGCGGTCGGAGCGGGAGCGGCCAATCAGGCCATCAAATCAGTGGCTATCGCACGCACCTATCTGGAGCCGGCTGGCATTGATTTAGTTTGTGTTCCGGAATTTGCAAATATTGTTATTGATGATGAAGAACGCACAGCCATCAAACTGATCGTGGAACCACGCTAATCGAATCAAAAAGGACAGCAGTATTCTGCTGTCCTTTTCTTGTATATAAGAAAACCACTCGCTAGGCGAGTGGTTCAAAAGAGCCTACT
>CAMCOD010000015.1 GCA_945876435.1 uncultured Clostridia bacterium | reverse complement strand
GAGCGCCACCTTGCCAAGGTGGAGGTAGCGAGTTCGAGCCTCGTAACCCGCTCCATTTGTGGGAGTTTAGCTCAGCTGGGAGAGCATCTGCCTTACAAGCAGAGGGTCACAGGTTCGAGCCCTGTAACTCCCACCATTTTTTTGACCATTTCCTTACTCCCTTTTTTAACACAGCGAAAGCTGTGTTTTTTTGTTTTACGGCTGTTTTTTTGGAAGCTTCTGCGATTTCTGCCGCAAAATTCCCCAAATCCACAAAAATGACCGCCGGCGGCGGAATTTTTCTTCCTTTCTTACCGAAATTCCTCCTTTTTGTGGTATACTATAGGAAAGGGAGGTGGAAAAGATGCTGGATCTGGATAAACTGGCTTCCATTTTGGTCATTCTCATTATGCTTTTGGAACTGGTGATTCTGTTTAAAGCCATTTTGATCAAGCCCGCGCTGGGTTTGGGGCTTTGGCTGCTGTTCCAGGGCCTGGATGTACTGATCCGCTTGATCCATGAGCGCTATTTCCGGGAGAACCGACCTTTTCCGCCTCAGAATGGACGCAAATAGGGTAGGGAAAAGCCAATGAAAACGAAAAAATGGCTAAAATCAGGGGCAAAGCTTTTGTTGACGGCGGCAGTGACCACACTACTGCTTATGCTGCTCAACATTGGGATGGATGGGATGTATCTTTTGGGTATTCCAGAGATCCGACAGGTGGAGAAGGTGCTGATCAGCGACAGCCGCTATCCCGGGCTGACCAAGGAAGTCAGCGATGAGGAGAGCATTGAGCTGGCGGTGAAGCTCAGCGGCTTTCTGCGTTACCAGCCTTTCGCCCCGGCGGAGGAGCCAAAGGAGCCGCGGATCGCCATCACCTACATCACCAAGGACGGCGGCAGCGTCAGCCTGTCCGCCGATAGCACCAGTGTCCTCTGGCAGGGAAAAGTTCACGCCCTGAAGGAGGAGGGAATGTTCCAAACGCTCTGCGAAGGGATTTTCTTCTTCCCGGAAGGGGCCCAAGCGGCCTCTTAACAGAACAAGAAGCATAAGGAGGAGCCTATGAAATACGGAAAAGGGATCCTTGCCCTATTTCTCTGTCTGTTCAGCCTGTTTTTGCTGGCTGGCTGCGGGGAAAAGCGGCAGAGTGTCTATGATATCGCCAGAGACGGCGTGGTTTACACCGTGGATCAGGAGCAGCAGACCATCTCCGATGGGAAATACAGCTACCGCTATGAGGTCAGCGGCAGTAGCTCCGGCGCAAGCTTCAAGATCATCTACCCCAACGGCAGCAGCTTCTGGTGGCAGAAGAACGCCAGCGGTGGTTTCGGCGGCTGGAGCGACGATTATGACGAGAGTACATATGCCAGCGGACACACGCTGCTCGATATTCTGACCGCAGGACGGCCCAGAGAATCGGCGCCGAAGAATGTGCCGGCCATCATCCTGCTGATCCTGCTGGGCCTGTTCAACGCCATTGCGCCGGAAACCAGCTGGTACCTGAGCCGGGGCTGGTATTACAGGGACGCGGAGCCGTCTGACGAAGCCCTGCTGCTTTATCGGGGCAGCGGCATCCTCTGTCTGGTTATCGCAGTGCTGATGATCCTGTTCTGAAGCCGCAGGGGAAAGCGGATGGAAAGCCAAAACGGAAACAGATTATTTACAATTTGAGAGAAGAAAAAAAGTTGACCGCCCGGTCTGTTTATGCTATAATCATAAAACAAACCGAGCGGTCTGTTTTTTTACAGGGAGGAAAATCATGAAACGGGAAGAAAAAAATGCCCTGTCCCGCCAGCGGATTCTGGACGCGGCTCTGGAGGAATTTTCCCAAAAGGGCTATGAAGGGGCGTCGCTGACCACAGTCTGCGCCCAAAAAGGCCTGTCCAAGGGGATGATCTACCATTATTTTAAGGACAAGGATCAGCTTTACCTGCTGTGTGTGGAAAAATGCTTTCATGACCTGGGAGAGCGGCTCCGGAATACGGCAAAAAACCTGCAAGGCCCCGCCCGGCAGCGGCTTCAGGACTATTTTGACGCTAGACTGCGCTTTCTGGCGGATCATCCCCTGTACATGGGGATCTTTTCCGATGTGGTCTTTCGTCCGCCGGTCGGCCTTGACCGGGAGATAGCGGCCTGCCGCCGCGGCTTCGATGAGCTGAATGTCGCTGTGCTGACCCAGCTGCTGGAAAGCCAGACGCTGCGCGAAGGTTTGCAGATCTCTGTTGTTGTGGAGGATTTCCGCCTGTATATGGACTACTTCAATGCTCACTATCACGCCATCTATTCCCGGGAAGGCTCCGGGGAGGACGCGCTGCAAAAACATGAAGAAAGGTGTCACCGGCAGCTGGACATTCTGCTGTACGGTGTATTGGGTGAAAACAATGCAAAATAACCCGTCTGATTCGAAAGAATCGCTGCTTTCCACGGTAAAACCCTCGAAAGCCATCATCAATCTGGCCGTTCCGGCCACCCTGGCCCTGCTGGCCAAAGCGGTCTATAATATTGTAGATACCGCTTATATCGGTATGCTAACAGCGACCTTGACCTGGCGGCGGTAGGCGTTACTCTGCCGCTGCTGCTGATCATGGTGTCCATCGAGAACATTTTCGCCGCCGGCGCGGCCGTTTTGGCAGGCCGCCAGCTGGGTGCAGGCGATAAGGAGGAGGCCAACCGCACTGTTACCACCGTTGTTGGCTTCTCTATTTTGATGGGCATCGTCCTGTGTGTTGTGGGGATCCTCTTCATGGAGCCTTTGCTGAAGGCTTTCGGCGCGTCGGAAGCGGTGCTTCCTCAGGCAAAAGATTACGCCTTCCGGATGTTCATTGCCGCTCTCTTTAACCTTCCGGCCCAAAGCATGAACTGCGCGGCAAGAGCCGAGTCCTCCGTGAAGATCTCCTCCGTCGCTGTTATCACCGGCGCTGTCCTCAATGTGCTTCTGGACCCGGTATTTATGTTCTCCTGGGGCTTTGACATGGGAGTGGAGGGCGCTTCTCTGGCCACCACCGTTTCCCAGTGCGTCACCTTCCTGATTCTGCTCTGGTTCTACCTGAGCGGACGCTCCATGATCAAGATCAAACCCCGCTACTTCAAGCTTTCCGGCAAATTCCTCTGGGCTGTTACCGCCATCGGTATCCCAACCGCCGTTATCCAGATCTGTCTGGCGGCTGCAACCTCCCTCACCAACATTGCTGCCAAACCGCTGCCGGATGCCGACCTGATCATCGCCGCCTACGGCGTGGTGCAGCGGCTGATCCTTATCGGCTGCTATGTGGTTATGGGCTTTATGCAGGGCTATCAGCCGGTGGCCTCCTACGCCTTCGGCGCCAACAACGAGAAACGCTTTCACGATTCGGTGCGCTTCGCTTTAAAAGGCTCCCTGCTGCTGACGGTTCTGGTGGCTGCAGCCTATATTCTGCTTTCTGAGCCGCTGATCATGCTGTTTAACCGGAATCCGCTGGTGGTGGAGTACGGCAAATGGCTGCTGATCTCTCAGGTGGCTCTTTATCCGGCCTTCGGCCTGTGCTATATGATGACCATCACCTTCCAGACCATCGGCTCCTCCAAAATGGGCCTGTTCCTGTCGGTGATCCGTCAGGGTCTGTTCTACATTCCCTTTATTCTCATTCTGCCGAAGCTCTTCGGCGTCAGCGGCATCTATTTCTCCCAGCCGGCCGCCGATGTGCTCACCATTCTGGTCTGCCTCTTCCTGATCAAACCCATGAAGGAGATCGCTTCCCAGCACATGCTGAAACCGTAAACAATCCCAAAACCCCCTCTGTCCCGAGACAGAGGGGATTTTTTATATACGGATGATTTTTCGTTCATCGCCGTCCAGAATGGCGCCTTCTCCATCGGAAAGCCGCAGGACGGACAGGCTGCTGCGCTGCTCAAAGTCCCGGCAGCGCTCCTCGAAGCGCTCAAAACGACCCAGAAAGCTGCTGTAATGAGGGAGGACTGGATGAGGGCAAAGCCCCAGCCCATCCAGAGAGGGAAGGGGAAACTTGTCCATCTCCGGCGTGTATTCCCGGATCAGCTCCAAAGTCGGGCCAAAGACGATGGCCCCGGCGCTCCAGCCGATCAGCGCCTTTTCCGCAGCCAAACGGCTTAAAACCGGCTCCGCCTGCTTTTTGCGGATGGCGTACAGCAGGTAGAAGGGGTTTCCGCCGATAAAATCCACCGCGTCGTAGTCCAGCAGGGCCTCCGCCGGCTCATGATCCAAGTCGAACAGCTCCACCGCCAGCCCAAGGGCCTCCAGCTGGGCCTGATCCACCGGCAGATGATGGTTGCGTTTCTTGTACTGGCGGTCCGCTGTGACCACCAAAGCCGCTTTAGCGGCGTTTTGGGGCAGCTTTTCCCGGACAGCCTGGAGCAGAGCGGGGGATGTAAGCCCATCGGAACAGAGAACAAGCATGAAAATACCTCCGGAAGGGAAGAATCAGCGTGGAATTAAACAACAAAAGATAGAAAAAAACCGGGGAGCCGTTGGGTTCCCCGGAAAAATACGTTGAATGAAATTATTCAGCGTCAGCAGCCTCTTCAGCTTCTGCGGGAGCTTCGTCCAGCAGAGCTTTCATGGACAGGCTGACACGTTTTTTGTCGAAGTCGATATCGGTGATCATAACGTCAACTTCCTGGCCAACGGTGAGAACATCCTGTGGTTTTGCGATTCTCTCGTTGGAGATCTGGGAAATGTGGATCAGGCCGTCAACGCCTGGGATGATCTGTGCGAAAGCGCCGAAGGTGGTCATGGAAACGATCTTTGCTTTGCATACGGAGTTAACAGCGTAATCTCTCTTCAGGATTTCCCAAGGATTGTCCTCGGTTTTCTTGTAGCCCAGGGAGATCTTCTTGTTTTCTTTGTCGATATCTTTTACATATACTTCCAGAGTATCGCCAACTTTTACAACATCGGAAGGATGTTTGATTCTCTGCCAGGACAGCTCGGAGATGTGAACCATACCGTCAACGCCGCCCAGGTCAACAAAAGCGCCGTAAGAGGTGAGGGATTTCACAGTGCCGGTGAACACCTGACCAACCTCAACGGTGGACCAGAACTGCTCTTCCTGTGCTTTTCTTTCCTCTTTGAGAACGTCTTTGATGGAGCCGACAGCTCTGTGGCGTTTTTCGTTTACTTCGCGGATTACGAAGCGAACTTCCTGTTTCAGCAGCTGATCCAGAGCCTCGTTTTTGGCAACGCCGGACAGGGAAGCAGGGATGAACACTTTAACGCCCTCGGTGATAGCCAGAACGCCGCCTTTTACAACGTCAGTAACAACGCCGGTGAGCACTTCGGAAGTGCCGGCAGCTTTCATAACTTTTTCAAAGCCGGCCTGAGCGTCCAGACGTTTCTTGGACAGCATAACAGTACCTTCCACGTCGTTTACACGCAGAACAACGAACTCCAGCTCATCGCCCACTTTAACGATATCTTCCGGTTTCAGGTTAGGATTGCTGGTGAGCTCGCTGAGTGGAGCGTAGCAGGTATGCTTGGTGCCGATATCAACAGAAATCTCGTTTGGCGCGATGCCGGTTACAACGCCTTTGACCCTCTCTCCTGTATATGTACTTTTGAAGGATGCGTCAAGCATCTCCTCGAATGTCATCTCATCCAGATTTTTTTCAATCTCGCACATGGTTTTTTGTACCTCCTTAATTATACCGACAGGTGTTGATGCACCTGCCGTAACACCGACCCGCAGGCCATGACGGAAGGAAAAATCCTTCAGCTCCGCCGCCGTCTCCACCCACAAGGTCGGGCAGAAACGACCGCAAATCTCGGCCAGCTTTTTCGTATTGGACGAATGTTTGCCGCCGATGACGATCATGACGTCACTCTCCGCCGCCAGCTGGGCGGCTTCGCTTTGACGAGTCAATGTAGCTTTACATATTGTATCAAAAATTTTCGCGTTTGTACACAGTTTTTTTGCTGTTTCAACGCATTTTTTCCATTCCTTTGCGTTAAATGTGGTTTGTGCCACCATAACCCAGCTTTTTTTCGACATTTTGACCATAGAATCGGCCGCATTCTCCAGTTCTTCCTCGCTGCGGAAGCAGATATAGTCCCCCCGGCAGTGGCCGATGATGCCCTGCACCTCCGGATGAGCGGCGTCGCCGGCGATGAGAATGCCGGTTTCTTCGACCTGGGAGGCCACAATGTTCTGGATCTTTTTTACATAGGGACAGGTGGCGTCAATGTAGGGCAGCCCCCGCTGCTCCAGAGCGGCATAGGTGGCAAGGGGTACGCCGTGGGAGCGGATGATCACAGTTCGCGGCTCCCGGATTTCCTCCAGAGAATCCACCGCGTCAGCGCCCCGGGCCCGAAGCTCCTCCACGATCTGAGGATTATGGATGATCTCCCCCAGGGTATACAGCTTCCGGCCCTGGGCCAGCTGCTGCAATACCGTATCCACGGCCCGGTTCACGCCGAAGCAGAAGCCGGCGGTTTTCGCAACAGTTACCGGCATCTTAGGCCTCCAGTTCCGGCTGTTTGGGAGCCATGGACAGGTTTTCCACCGCACCGCGGATCAGGCGGGTGGCCGCTTTCAGCTCTCTTGGGCTGCCGCTGCCGCTGAAGCCCAGAGAAGCGAAGGGTATCACCGGCCCGTAGTTTACGATCACATGGGAGCGGAACTTCCGGCCGTTTAAGTAGGTGATGCAGCAGGGGAGGACATCGGCCTCCGTCTGGCTGACGATCAGGCTCATGCCGGATTTAAAGCGCAGGAGCGAGCCGTCGGGAGAGCGGGTTCCCTCCGGGAAGATTCCCAGAACGCCGCCGTTTTTCACAATAGCAACGGCTTTGTCAATGGCGCCGGTGTCGCCGCTGCCCCGCTCCACCGGGAAAGCGCCCAGTCCCCGGCCCAGCAGCAGCCGCAGAAAGGGATTGCGGAACAGCTCCGCCTTGCCGATGAAGCGCAGCTTGATCCGGCTGGGTACACCCAGGCAGACAATGGTGGGGTCAAGGGCGGACACATGGTTGCTGCAAAAGACGAAGGGCCCGGCTTGGGGCACGTTTTCCCGTCCCCGGATGTCCAGCCGGAACCAGATCCGCCAAAGCAGTCCTACAACAAAATGAGCGATACTATAAAACATCTGCAACACGCTCCCGGATGATTTCTTTGACCTTTTCCACCGACTGAGCGAAGTTCAGCCCGGTGGTGTCCAGCAGCACCGCGTCTTCTGCCTGACGCAGTGGGGCGATGGGCCGGTTTTTATCCTGCTCATCCCGCTGGATCACGTCCGCCAGGATCGCCTCATAGCTGTCCGGCAGACCTTTTTCCTGATATTCCTTCCAGCGCCGTCTGGCACGCTCCTCGGCGGCGGCGGTGAGGAAGATTTTTACCTCCGCCTGGGGCAGGACCACGGTTCCGATGTCCCGGCCGTCCATGATGACGCTTTGGCGGCGGGCCAGAGAGCGCTGCTGTTCCAGCAGAAAGGCTCTTACCTCCGGAATGGCGGACACAGCGGAAGCCGCCATGGACATTTCCGGCAGGCGGATCTGTTCCGAAACATCCTGGCCATTCAGGAAGATCCGCTGTCCCTCCTCCGGGGAATGGTTAAGCTCCAGCCGGATCTCCGGCAGCAGAGGCGTCACCTGCTCCCGGCTGTGAGGATCCAGGCCTTTTTTCAGGGCATAGGCGCCGATGGCCCGGTACATGGCGCCGGTATCCACATAGATGATCGACAGATCGGCGGCCACCTTCCGGGCGATGGTGCTTTTTCCCGCGCCGGCAGGGCCGTCAATGGCTACTGCAAACATAGTTTCCGCTCCTTTTCTGTAAAAAATCGCAATACACATTCAGTATAACACAAAACCTGCGTTCAGAATAGCATAAGCGCCGTATTTTTTCAAGTAACAACCGCTACAAAAGCGAAAAAACGCCCCCAAGGGCGTTTTCGCACAGGCTTATACATAAAATTCCGCCATGTCCTCCAGCCGCAGACAGGCCAAGGCTTTGGAGGCCATGCTGTGTCCGCAGCCGCAGTCAATGTCGATAAAACCAGGCAGATGACGGATGCGCAGTTTCTCGCCTTTCTGCTCCATTTCCAGCAGATAGGCGGCTTTTTCCTCCTTATCCCGCCCCAGAGAGGACACCGGCGTGTGCCCCACGATCAGGCAGCGGCCGGGGAAGGGGTTTGGGCTGTCCGGTGTGGGCCTGCCCCACACCTTATCGTGGACATTTTCCCCCGGGAAGCCGTGAACAAGGTAAAAATCCCTACCGTTTACCGTCAGTTCCAGATGCACCGGCAGCTCCTTCAGGAAGGCAAGGATGCTTTCCTGCTCCTCCCGGCTCAGTTTGTGGTAGGCGGCCAGGGTAGGTTCGTTGCCGTTTTTGTTCCAGCGGCGGATCTCCACCTCCGTAGCGGTGGGGGCGAAGTAATCCAGACACATATATTCATGGTTGCCCAGGATCATCTGCATATTGGGTGTTTCCATGATTTCCCGCAGCAGGGAGATCCCCTCCGGGCCCCGGTCCAGCACATCGCCGATAATATAAAGCCGGTCCTCCCGGGAAAAACCGATCTTCTCCAGCATGGCGTGAAAGCGTTCCGCCTCGCCGTGAATATCGGACAGCACATAATGGGCCATTTTTAACATCTTCCTTCCGTAAAATCCGTAAAGTCGGGGCAGCAGCTGTTTGCCGCGGCGAAAGCGGTGGAAAAAGCGATCTGCAGGTTAAAGCCCCCCGTATACGCGTCCACATCCAGCACCTCTCCGGCGAAGTAAAGCCCTTTGCACAGCTTGGACTCCATGGTTTTTGGGGAAACCTCCGCCACATTGACGCCGCCGGCGGTGACGATGGCCTCCTCAATGGGCCGGAAGCATTTGGCGCGGAGAGGGAAGGCCTTGATGACGGAGATCAGCTTCAGCCGCTGTTCCCGGGTGATCTGGTTCACCTTCTGGGCGGCGGGGATGCCGCTGAGTTTTACCACCACCGGGATCATTTTTCGAGGCAGCAGCAGGGAAAGGGAGTTGCTGAAGGCTTTGTTTTTAAACTGTTCGAAGTCCCGCAGCAGCCGGGCGTCCAGCTGTTCCGGAGAGAGGCCGGGCTTCAGGTCGATCTCCATCCTGTAGCGGGACAGGTCGCCGCTCATGCGGCAGCTTGCCGACAGCACCAGCGGCCCGCTGACACCGAAGTGGGTGAACAGCAGCTCGCCCAGCTCGGAAAAGACGATTTTTCCGCCGGCTTCCTCGCTGACGGTGAGTACCACATTCCTTAAACTGAGCCCCATCATATCCCGGCAGTAGTCTTCCCGGGTCACAATGGGTACCAGGGAGGGTTTCAGCTTGGTAACGCTGTGTCCGGCCTGCTTGGCCAGAGCGTAGCCATCGCCGGTGGAGCCGGTAGCCGGATAGCTTTTGCCGCCGGTGGCGATCAGCAGCGCGTCGCCGTAAAATTCCCGGCCGTCCGCCGTTTTCAAGCCTTTGACCGTCCCGTTTTCCAGAATCAGCTCCTGTACGCTGCCGTGGAGGAAGGCGCAGCGCAGCCGTTTGCACTCATCCACTAGCGCGTCCACCACATCCATGGCCCGGTCGGACTGGGGGAAGACCCGCTGGCCCCGCTCCACCTTCAGAGGCACGCCCAATTCCTCGAAAAAGCCCATGACTTCATAGGGATTGAAGCCGTTGAGACAGCTGTAGAGGAAGCGGGGATTGCGCATCACGTTGGGCAGAAACTCCTCCACCGTGCAGCAGTTGCACACATTGCAGCGTCCCTTGCCGGTGATCAGCAGCTTGCGGCCCGGTCGCTCCATTTTTTCCACCAGGGCCACAGACAGCCCTCGTCTTGCGGCGATAATAGCCGCCATCAGCCCGGCGGCTCCGGCGCCGGCGATGAGAAGATTATAGGGAGGCTTCATTTTTTCCATCGTCGTTTCCTTTTTCATAAACATTGTATTCGTCCCAGATCTGCTCCAGCTCCGAGAGAGTGGCGCTGATCTCCGTTTCCTTTTCCAGACTGATGGCCACGATCAGAGCGTTGATCAGGCTCAGCGGCGCCACCAGAGAATCAATAAAGGAAGCCATGTCGCTGCTGGCGTAAAGGCAGGAGTCGCTCAGCGCCGCCAGCGGGGATTCCGGAGAGTCGGTGAGGGAGACCACCGAGGTCCCTCTGTCCCGGGCAAAGCGGGCGGCCTTGATGGTGCGCTGGGAATAGCGGGGGAAGCTGATGCAGATCATCACATCCTCCGCGGAGATCCGCAGAAGCTGCTCAAACATTTCGCTGGAGTTGGTGGTGTTCAGCACCCGCACATCCGGGAAAATATGGGTGAAATAAAAGCCCATAAAGCGGGCCAGGGCGGAGGCGGAGCGAACGCCCAGAATATAAATAGTTTTGGCGTTGACAATGCGGTTTACCGCCTGATCGAAGCTTTCCAGATCCACATTTTCCATGGTATGCTTGATCCGGTCCATATCCGCCTGCAAAACCTTGTTCACCACGTCGCTGCGGCTTACCTGGCCGCTGGTGATCTCAATGCGCTGCACCGAGGTCAGGCGGTGGCGGATGATCTCCTGCAGCTTTTTCTGCAGCTGGGGATAGCCGTCGCAGCCGATGCCGGAGGCAAAGCGGACTACGGTGGATTCGCTGACGCCCACTGTGGCGCCCAGCCGGGAGGCGGTCATAAAGGCCGCTTTTTCGTAATGTTCCAGAATGTAGCGGGCGATGGCTCGCTGCCCCTTGGAGTAGGAGGGGAGCTGCTGTTCGATCTGCTTCAAAAAATCGGTACTCAAGAAATTCGCCGTCCTTTTCTCAGAGATGGGGAAAGCACCCCGTAAAATTCTTGTTTTTCCACATGTCTGTCTACTATTGTAACGGCTGTCCTGCCAAAAATCAAGAGGATTTGCATGAAAATGAAAGAAAACCTGCAAAGATTGGGAGAAAATGCGGGGAAATTTCCATGATAAAGGAAAAAGACGGATATTTTTAGCAGAAAAGCTTCATTTCGCCTTCTTCTTTACTTCCGGAAAGATCTGTTCTATAATAGAAATATTGACTGACGAATGGAGTGAGACTATGGCAGCACCTCTGGCAGACCGGCTGCGCCCCAAAGGGCTGGAAGATGTGGTGGGACAGAGCCATATCCTTGGCGAAAACGGTATGCTCCGCCGCATTATAGACAGCGGCAGCATCCCCAATATGATTTTCTACGGCCCTCCCGGCACGGGCAAGACCACTGTGGCGGAGATCCTGGCCCGGAAGGCTGGGAAGAAGCTGTTCCGTCTCAACGGGACCACCGCTTCTACCTCCGATATCCGGGAAGTGATCTCCTCGCTGGATACTTTGGACGGCATAAACGGTGTGGTGCTGTATCTGGACGAGATCCAGTATCTCAACAAGAAACAGCAGCAGACTCTGCTGGAGTTTCTGGAAAACGGCTCCATCACCCTGATCGCCTCCACCACGGAGAACCCCTATTTTTACATTTATAACGCCATTCTTTCCCGAAGCACCGTCTTCGAGTTCCGCTCCGTGGCCCCTCAGGAAGTGGAAAAGGCCATTTTCCGGGCGCTGAAGCTGCTGGAGGAGGATTATAACTGTTCGGTGGCGCTGGAGGAGGGGGTCGCCTCCGCAATCGCCCACAGCTGCGGCGGCGACGTGCGGAAAAGCCTGAATATGGTCGAGGTGCTCTTTCTGGCGGCGCAGGAAAAGGAGGGCGGCCGTTTCATTGCTTTATCCGATGTGGATGCGGTGGCGGAAAAAGGCTCCCTGCGCTACGACCGCAGCGACGATATGCACTATGACCTGCTTTCCGCCCTGCAAAAGTCGGTCCGCGGCTCCGATGAAAACGCCGCGCTCCACTATCTGGCCCGGCTTCTGGAGGCGGGCGATCTGCTTTCTCCCTGCCGGCGGCTGCTGGTGATGGCCAGCGAGGACATCGGCCTGGCCTGGCCCCAGTGCGCCAGCATTGTGAAATCCTGCGTGGACAGCGCCCTGCAGCTTGGCCTGCCGGAGGGAAGGATCCCGCTGGCCCAGGCGGTGATCGCCATGTGCACCGCGCCCAAATCCAACAGTGCCATTGAGGCCATTGACGCCGCCATGGCCGATGTGCGCAAAGGCGGGGATCTTAGCATCCCGGCCTACCTGCGGGACGGCCACTACGACGGCGCCCAGAAAATGGGCCATGCCCAGGGCTATCAGTATCCGCACGCTTACCCCAACCACTATTATCCCCAGACCTACCTGCCCAAATCCCTGGAAGGCCGGGTCTACTACCGCTTCGGCGACAACAAAACCGAGCAGGCCGCCGCCCAGTACCGGGCAAAGATCCTGAGCGAAGCGAAAAAATAAAGAGAACAAGCAAAAACCCACAGCGAAAGCTGTGGGTTTTCTTTATCACAGAGGGAAGATCGCAAGGGGAAGGCTCTATCGCAGGCCGAAATATTTCTTTAAGGGGTTGACGCTCATCAGGAAAAAGCGTTCCGGCTGGGTTTGCAGCAGTTTTTTCACCGTTTCGGCCTTTTCCCAGTGGATATCGCAGCTTTCGTCGCTTTCCGCGGCAGCTTCTCCCTCCGCCCGGCAGAGAAAAACGCTGAGGATAATGGAGTAGACGCCATTCAGGTTCTAGTTGACGCAGAAGGGCTCCATGCACAGGGTCTCCATGCCGTCCACCGCGCTGAGCAGGGCGGCGTCCATGCCCTGAATGTGGGTCACCGTAAGGCCGGTCTCCTCCCAGACCTCCCGGCGCAGCGCTTGAAATATATTTTCGTATTGCCGGATCCTTCCCGCCGGCAGCTCCAGCTTGCCGTTGCTGCCGAGATCGTTTTTCTTCCGGCGGGTTTGAAGAAGAATGTGGGGCACACCGTCGATTTCTTTTTCCACAATGGCTCCCACCGCCGGGGTGGCGAAGATTTCTTTCCTTTCTTTCATCCTTTCTTCCATCATGAACAGCTCCTTTCCGCCTTATTTTAGCAGAAGAAAATGAAAAAATCCTGAAAAAGAGGAAAACAAAGCAAAAAAACAAAGCCGCGGACTGTAAACCGCGGCTTTGTAACAAATAGGGAGGGTTATTTCTCTTTCACTTTCAGAACAGCGGGAGCGAATTTGGCCAGCAGATAAGCGCAGACTGCGGTAATGATGATCTCCGGAACCATGAAGCAGGCGTTGTAAATAATGGAGTAGAGCAGGAACAGCAGGTTGCCGCTGAAGGTGCCCATCATCATTTCGCCGAAGGCGCCAACCTCGCCGAAGAACCAGCTTGCGAAGGTGCCGAAGAACAGGAAACCGGAAACAACATGAACCAGGAAGCGGGCCAGACCGGCAACAATAACGCCTTTGGTCAGGGCCAGCGGCTGATTCTTCTGGCCCCGGAACAGACCGCCCAGACCCAGAACGGTAAAGGCGATGATGTAGTCCAGCAGCAGGATGCCTACAACGGCTGCCCAGTATGGGATCACAAAGATACCGCTGGAGTAAACGCCGTTTTCCGCGCCCAGAGCCACCATGGTGAAGGTGCCGTCAACAGCGCCCAGAATACCCTGCAAAGCCGCGTAAACCAGAGAAGAGAAGGTGCCCCATTTTACGCCGTAGCGGTAGGACAGCAGGATCATCGGCAGCATGCTGCACAGAGTAACGGAGCCGCCCCAGGGCAAATGGAAGATTTTCAGCATGGACAGAATGGTTGCCAGAGCGATCATCAGACCGCTTTCCACCAAACGGCGGGTTTTCAGTGTGGAATTCATATCAAAGACCTCCAAAACAGCATTTTCTCCCCAAGGGGAGGTGTTTTTTTGCCGAGGGCCTGATTTTTCGGCATTTTTTTCACAAAAAAACGCCCGGCGGCAACACCAGGCGTTTGACGATTCGGCACAAAACCCAAAAAAAGAGCCAGTCCTATGGTTCCTACGCCGGCATTATCCGGATCAGGTCAGAGGGTTAAAAGCATTTTGCCGCTTTTTCTCAGCCGGGACTACCCAGCACCCCTTTTTTCTTCAGCGACTCCATCATACTCGAATTTTTTGTGTCTGTCAAGCATTTTCGACAGATTATTCCCATTGGATCTGCTATGCTGGAGCTGTAAAAGATTTCCATTTTAATCCAAAGCCATTTCCATTGGGGGGTGGCCGTGCTATAATAAAAGCACGATCATCTGATATACACCCATTACATACACCCAAACTGGAAAAGGAGCGATGGATTTGAAAGCAGGAGTTTCCACAGCCTGCCTGTTTCCCCAAAGCATGGAGCAGGCGCTGCATCTTTTAGGCCGGCAGGGCATCCGCCTCTGCGAGTGCTTTTTCAATACCCCAAGGGAGCTGAAGCCGGAGGCCGTCACACGGCTGAAGGCTGCCGCCGGGTCTTACGGGATGGAGATCGGCTCCGTCCACGGCTTCCACAGTGAGATGGAGACCTTCTTTTTCTTCACCGATTATCCCGGCCGGCTGGAGGATGGGCTGGAACAGTACCGCCGCTACTACGAAGTAGCGGCCCGGCTGGGGGCCAAATACCTGATTTTCCACGGGGATTTTGCCATGAACCGCTCCTTTGCGGAGGAAAAAGCCTTCGACAACATCCGCTGTCTCTGGGAGGAAGGCCGGCGCTTCGGCGTGGAGCTGCTCCATGAGAATGTAGCCCGCTGCAAAGGCGGCCGGCCCGACTATCTGGCCCGGCTGCACCGGGCCTTTCCGGAGCTGGGCTTTGTGCTGGACTGCAAGCAGGCTCTGCGGGCAGGCTATACGGCGTCGGACTTTGTGGACGCTTTGGGCAGCAGCATCCGCCATATCCATCTCAGCGACAGCAGCGCCGCAAGGCAGCAGGACTGTCTGCCGCCCGGCAAGGGAGACTGGGATATGGAGGGCTTTTTCCGCCGTCTGCTGGCGGCGGGCGCCGATTGTTCCGTGGTTGTGGAGCTGTATTCCAACAGCTTTGAACAGGAGGAGGAACTGGCGCAGGCATGTGAGTTTACACAACGGATGCTGGAACGTGTGAAAAACTATTATGGAAATTCGCCCAAAATATCCCATAAGCCATAGGACTTAAAGGGAAAAAACCGCCGTTTTTCGACAGGATTCGACAAAAAGCTTGAAAAAACCATCCAAATTTCGACAAATTATGTTGACAAGCCCGTCATCTCGCTCGAAAGGTTCACAGGTCGTGGAAACATCTTGTGCAATTTGCAGGAAGAATCTTCCGTTTCTTCCTGCTATAATCCTAAATGGACGTCTACAAATCAAATTAAAGGTGTGTAATAAGATGAGTTTGAGCAATGAGACCCTTTGTGCGGAGTATCAGCTGGTGACGGCGGAAAAGTCACTGAATGGCCAGAACTACGTCTGCTACGGTATCCGGTTGATCTGCGCGGGCACGGAAGTTACAGTCGAGGATCTATCCCTTGACCGGGAGGAGGTGGAGGAACTGGTGGCCCTGTGCAACCGGCTGGAGCTGTCTCCCGTCCACTTCCGGGATGTGATCGAGGATTTCCTTGCGGGAAAATAGGAACGGAGAGCAAAAGAAAAAAGGGAAGGCTGCGGCGCCTTCCCTAAAACAGATTGCGGGGCAGAGGGAGCTCGCTCTCCCAAAGCTCATTGATGCAGTAGGCCAACTCCTGCACCGCGGCGGCGAATTCCGCGCTGTCGCCGTGCTGTCCCAGAGCCGGCAGCCTTGCGGCGCAGCGGCCGATCCGCTCCAGGGAGTCCCGGCGGGCCACCCGTACAAAGGACGGCTGGTATTCCGTCCAAAGGTCGCGGAATTGTTCCGCCAAAATCACCGCTTCCGGCAGATCTTCGCTGTCAGCGCAGGCCTGCATGGCCTGCAGCATGGGAGCGGCCTCCTGCTCCATCCGGTAGAAGCGCCATAGGGTGAAGCTGCTGGAGCCGAGAATAGCAAGCACGATGGCGATGGCAATGAGCATCCGCTTCATTCCGTTTCACCTGCCTTTTCCCTAGTTTTTTTTCAAGTATTTTTTGCTTTTTTCTTATTTTTTTTGTCCAATGGTACCAGATAGACTGACAGGTCGGGCGTACAGGTCATCAGAAAGATGTCCGGAACGTCCCGGCCTTCTTTTTTTGCCAGCAAACGGACCGTTTCCGCGGTGATTCCGCAGTATTGCAGCCCGGCGGGCACGATCTCGCCGCTGCTGACCACCACCGCCGGGATGGAAGCGGGCTGTACGGGAAACTGAAGGTCCTTGGCGCTGGGAGGCTGGAGGAAATTTTTCTTGTAGACGGAAAGCTGACCGGTGGTCTCCACCACCGCCATATCCACCTCCTGCACATCGAAGATGCCGTTGGCCCGCAGCTGCTCCATCAGATCGTCCACCGAGTAGCGCAGGGTCTTCAGCTCCTGCTGGTTGATGTGTCCCTCCCGGATCACGATGCGGGGTGTGCCGCAGATAAAGGTCCGCAGCCGCAGACTGCGCATGGCAATATAAGAAAGGATCACCTCAAAGCACATCAGGGTCAGGATCGGCACCGCCCCGGACAGCAGGGGAACGCTGGTATCCTCAATGGGCAGGGTGGCAATGTTGGAGATCAGGATGGTGATGACCAGTTCCGAGGGCTGCAGCTCGCCTAACTGCCGTTTGCCCATCAGGCGCATCCCCACCACAACGATGGCGTAAAGGATCAGAGTTCGAATAAAGACCACAAGCATGGGATAACCTCCTGTCAGACCGTGATAACAGCCTTATTTTGTGCGTAAAACCTTCCAATATCCACACATATTCCGCCTGATCCGGTCCAAACTAAGGGCAGAACAGACACAAGGAGGAATCGAACATGGGCCCTGAGCTGCTCAGTACATCCCTGAACGAAAATCTGATGAATCTGCGGGCGCAGACCCAGCACTCCACCGATGTAATGGATCACCGCATCCAGGCCAACGGTGTGGACTGCGTTCTGCTGTTCTGCGACGGCATGGTGAGCCAGCAGCTTCTGGCGGAGCTGATCGCCGAGCCGCTGCTGAATCTCCGTCTGGCCAAGCCCGGCGCCCAACCCCTGCTCCAGTGGCTGAATGAGCACTCTATTTTAGCCGCCGAACAGAAGGCTGTCAACACCATGGATGACCTTTTGACTTTGATCATGTCCGGTTTTGTGGTGATTCTGGCGGACGGAGCCAGCCACGGCATTGCCTGCGGCCTTCAGGGCTATCCCACACGCTCTGTCTCCGAGCCGGATACGGAAATGAACCTGCGGGGCGCCCGGGAGGGTTTTGTGGAGTCCGTCCGGGTGAACCAGACCATGATCCGTCGGCGCATTAAGTCCCCGGCCTTAAAATTTGAGCTGTATCCCCTGGGGAATCGGAGCAAAACGGACATTTCTCTGGTTTATCTCACAGACCGGGCGGATCCCCGCATGGTGGAGCAGGTGAAGGAACAGCTTTCCAAGGTGGAGTCGGACGTGGTGCTGAGCACCGGCTATTTGCAGCCCTTTCTGGAGGGAAAACCGTTGTCTCTGTTCCCCCGGGTGGGCAGCACAGAGCGTCCCGACGTGATGTGCGCCAAGATCGCGGAGGGGCGCATCGGCATTCTGGTGGATGGGACCCCCTTCGCCATGATCGTACCCTACCTGTTTAATGAGCATTTTCAGAGTTTGGACGACTATGCCTACCGGCCTTACTACGCCATGCTGCTGCGTCTGCTGAAATATGTGGCTTTTTTTATTTCCATTCTGCTGCCGGGGATGTATGTGGCGCTGTCGGTGTTTGACCCGGAGTTCCTGCCGGATCAGCTGCTGTTTACGGTGGTCTCCGCGGAGGAAGCCACGCCTTTTCCCCTGATGCTGGAGGCGCTGATCATCCATCTGATCTACGAGATCATGCGGGAGGCAGGACTGCGCCTGCCCAAACAGGTGGGCCACGCGGTGAGCATTGTGGGCGCGCTGGTTATCGGCGACGCCGCCGTTAACGCCGGACTGATCGGCTCGCCTATGGTGATGATCGTGGCCCTCACCGCCATCAGTTCTTTTGTGCTGCCTTCCTTATATGAAGCAGTGGCGGTGCTCAAGTTTATTTTTATTCTTATCGGCGGCACCTGGGGCCTGTACGGTATCGCCTTGGGTCTGCTGGCGCTGGCGGTGAATCTTTGCGCCATGATGACCGAGGGGGTTCCGCTGATGGCGCCGCTGGCTCCCTTCTCCAAATTCAGTATGCGGGACACCGTCTACCGCCAGGGCTGGCGCAAGCTGGGGAAAAAACAGGCGGAAATGGCCAAAATGCCCGGTTCCGACTGGGAAAACCCGGATCCGGAGCAGAACGGAGGCAAAAATGAACCATAATGTCAAAATCAATTCCATGCAGCTGGTGGCTTCGCTGCTGGTCTGCCGCTTTTTCACCATGCTGGTGGCGGTACCAAACAGCCGCAGCGCCATCGACGGCAGCAGCGCGCTGCTGCTGCCATTTGTGAACTTTCTCGCCATGCTGCTGTTGGGGATCCCGCTGCTGTTTTTGATGAAGCGCTTTCCTCAGTGCTGCCTTTCCGACTGTGCCGCCGCCTGTGCCCCAAATTGGATCAAGCCTTTGCAGATCTGGCAGCTTCTTTTCTGCCTGATCACCGCCATCGGCGCCGCCAGCCAGTCGGAATACTTCGTCACAACCGCCCTCTATCCCCAGGCGGAGCGGCGCTGGGTGATCCTGCTGTTTGTGCTGGTGGTCTGGTATATGGTAGCCATGGGCATCGAAGCCATTTCCCGGGTCTCCCTCATCGTCTGCGGCCTGATCGTTCTGTCCTCCGTCCTGATTTTTACCGGCGTGTTCCGGCAGCTGGACTGGCTGAACATCGGTTTGCCCTTCTACGAGCCGCCTTCCCGCATGGCCATGGCCGCGCTGGCCTACTGGGGACAGAATGTGGAGGTTGTTCTGCTGGTGATTTTTCAGCCCTTCAGCACCAAAGCCCGCTTCCGCCGGGATTTTCTGGCGTTTATCACCGGCGGATTGCTGATCACCGGCCTGCTGACCTTCTTTACCACAGCGGTGCTGGGGCTTTACGGCAAAACCCGGATGTTTCCGGTATATACCCTGGCCAGCCTGTCGGGACACGGCTTTTTCTCCCGGCTGGATTACCTGCACATTATCAACTGGACCTTCGCCTCCCTGCTGCGCTGCGGACTTTTCGCCTATGGAGCCTATATCCTTCTGCAAAAGCTCCTGCCCAAAAGGAAGAAGGCCCATCTGCGCTTTGGGATCGCGGCGCTGATCTTCGCGGCAACCCTGGCAATGTCCCATATTGACGGCAGCTACCAGTGGTTCTACCTGCTGTTTGCCACCGGCGTGCCGGTTCTGGTGAGCACGGTGCTGATCCCGCTGCTGCTTTTATGGAAATCCCGGAAAAGGAGGAAAAAGGCATGAAGAAACAGCTGCTCTGCCTGTGCTGCTGTCTGCTGCTCAGCGGCTGTATGGAGGCCAGGGAGCTGAAGGAGCGCACCATCATTGAGGCGGTGGGCATCGACCGCAAGGACGGGGCCTATGAGATGATCTTTCAGCAGTACCAGCCCACGCCGGATCAGAAGGACGGCTCCGCCTCCGGCGAAAGCAAGCCGGTACAGTCCGACGGGCGCAGCATCAGCGAGGCCATCGACAAAGTGACCCACTACAACGGCAACGAGGTCTTTCTGGGCAACAGCACCTACATCGTTTTGGGCAGCGACATGGCCAGGGAGGGCATCCTTCAGGAGCTGCACTATTTTAACGGGGAAAATGAGATCTCCCCCTCCACCTATCTGGTGGTGGCCGACGGCAGCGCCGGAGAGTTGCTGAATGCCCAGTCCCAAACCAAAGCCCAGACCAGCTCCGCAATCCGGGACATTCTGGAACAGGGGCAGAAAAACGGCGTGGTGGGCCAGTCCACCATTATGGACGTAATGAAGCGGCTGGTGGGTGACAGCACCTCCCCCTATCTGCCGGTGATCAGCAAAATCGGCGAAGGGGAGGAGGCGGTGTTTAAAGTCACCGGTATGGCCGTGTTTGACCGGGAAAAAATGGTGGATATTCTGGATGTGGAGGAGGCCAAGGGTGTTCTTTGGGCCAACGATGAGGTCAAACGGGCCTTGCTGGTGGTGGAGGATGAGCAGCTGGGGCTGGTCTCCACCGAGATCCAGAAAAGCAAAACCCGGGTGAAAACCCAGCTACAGGACGGTATCCCCCAGTTTCAGCTCCATGTGGACTGCTCCGGACGGATTCTGGAGGTCATTGGCAGCGGGGAAAGACCTTTGCTTCCGGAGGAGCAGAAGCAGGCCGCCCAGGTTGTGGAACAGGAGATCCAGAAACGGATCCAAGAGGTGGTCCAGCGCTGCTTTACGGAGGGAGGCTGTGATATTTTCCGCTTCTGCGACCAGGTGAAGCGCCGTTATCCCCAATATTGGAAGCAAATTCAGAAATACTGGCCCCAGCTGATGCCTCAGTGCGGCGTAAGCGTGACGGTGGACTGCTCTCTGGCCAAAACCGGGCAGCAGGCGGCGGAATAGGGCGGAAAAAAGACAGGCAGCAGCCATTGGGGACAATGGAGGATTGACCTTTTTGCGCAAAACAGGAACGCTTTCCCCAAAGCAGTCATAGGATAGTGTGAAATCTTAAATAGGAGGTATCCTTTATGAACGGTAATGGTTGCTGGTGGATCCTTATTCTCATCCTGCTCTTCTGCTGCTGTGGCAACGGCAATGGCTTTGGCTGCGGCTTCGGCAACGGCTGTGGCTGCAACAACGGCTGCAACAACGGCTGCAACAACGACTGCGGCAACAACTGCGGCGGCTGCTGCTAAGACCCACCTGGCCTCTCCCGAAAGGGAGAGGCATTCTCTTTGTATTGGCGAATAATCTCCGGGCGATCCGCCAATGCTGTAAACAGACAAATTCCAAGCAAAGGCAGGCTATTGTTATGAGCGAAGCGGAAAAGAAACTGACAGAGGGCGCCCGCTGCGCCCTGGATCTGGCACGGCAGCACGCGGAATTTCTGGGCCAGACCTATATCGGCACGGAACATGTGGTGCTGGGCATTATGATGGAAGGGAAAAGCGCCGCGGCTGCGGCCATCCACCGGCAGAATATCAGCGCGGAGCAGTTTTTCCGCATCATCGAGCGGCGCATCGGCAGAGGCACCCGCAGCAGGCTGGGCGCGGACGACCTGTCCCCGGAGTTGCGGCAGCTGTTAAACGAGCTGCTTCGCTGCGGCGACAGCGTGGGTACCCGGCAGATCCTGCTGAAGATCCTGCGCAATCCCCACGCGGCGGGGCGGCAGTATCTGAGGGAGGCCGGCTGCGACCTGGACCGGCTGACGGAGACGCTGAACAACCTGCAGGCGGAGGAACAGCCCAAAATGCAGAAAAAGAGCCGGGAAAGGGAGGGGGTCCTCCGCAAATATTCCACGGATCTCACCGAGCTGGCCCTTGGGGGCAAGCTGGACCCGGTGATCGGCCGGGAAAAGGAGACGGAGCAGATGATCCGTGTCCTCTCCCGCCGCAGCAAAAACAATCCCTGCCTGGTGGGGGAGGCCGGTGTGGGCAAAACCGCCATTGTGGAGGGTCTGGCCCGGCGCATCGCCGAGGACAGCGTTCCCGAAAACCTGCGGGGCAGACACATTTTGGCTCTGGATATGACGGCTCTCCTTGCCGGCAGCAAATTCCGCGGGGAATTTGAGGAGCGGATCCAGCAGTGTATCGGCGAAGCGCTGTCCCGGGGGGACTGTATTCTGTTTATTGACGAAATGCACATTCTGACCGAGGCCGGCTCTGCCGAGGGAGCCACCAACGCCGCCAATCTTCTGAAGCCGCAGCTTGCCCGGGGGGAGCTGCAGGTCATCGGCGCCACCACCTGGAGCGAATTTAAGCGCTTTATTGAGAAAGACAACGCTCTGGCCCGCCGTTTCCAGAAGATCGCGGTGGAGGAGCCGTCGGAGCAGACGGCGGTGGAGATGCTTCAGGGCCTGGTTCCCCGCTACGAGCTGCATCATGGGGTAACGATCCTTCCGGAAGCTGTGGAGGCGGCGGTAAAGCTGTCCATCCGCTATCTCCCGGAGCGCAGGCTGCCGGATAAAGCTTTGGATCTGCTGGATGAGGCCGCCGCCCAGGTCAGCCACAGCCGTCGCCAGGACCATTCGCAGGACATTTACGCGGCCCAGCTGGCAGCGCTGGATGAGGAAAAACGGCTGTTCCTGCGAAAAAACGACCTGGAGCAGGCGGCAGCCATCAGCGACCGGGAAGCCGCCATTCAGCAAAGGCTGCTGGATGCCGGAAAAAACAGGGCGCTGGGGCAGGATTCGGTCACCAGGGAGAATATTGCCGCCATTCTTGCGGAACAGACCGGCATCGACTTCCAAACCATCACCCAGGAGGAAAGCCAGCGGCTGCTGCAGGTGGAGGAGCGGCTGAACAGCCGGATCATCGGCCAGGAACACGCGGTCAAACGGGTGGCGGAGGCCATCCGCTGCAGCCGGGCGGGTCTTGCGGACCCCAGAAGGCCGGTTGCCAGCTTTCTGTTTATGGGACCCACCGGTGTGGGCAAAACGGAGCTTTGCCGGGCGCTGGCCAGGGAGCTGTTTGGGCGGGAGGATGCCATGATCCGCCTGGATATGTCGGAATTTTCCCAGGAACACATGGTTTCCCGCCTGATCGGCGCGCCTCCCGGCTATGTGGGCTATCAGGAGGGCGGGCGGCTTACGGAAGCAGTTCGTCAGAAGCCCTATTCCCTGATTCTGTTTGACGAACTGGAGAAAGCCCACCCCCGCATCTTCGATCTGCTGCTGCAGGTGCTGGAGGATGGGGAGCTGAAGGACGCGGAGGGCAAGCTGGTCAGCTTCCGGAGCTGCGTGATCATTATGACCTCCAATATCGGCGCGAACTGCTTCCTACAAAGCCACAACATCGGCTTTGAAAACAGCGATGATCAGGTCACTTACCAGCGCGCCGCCGCCAAAAGCCGGGAGGAGCTGAAAAAACAGTTCCGTCCGGAGTTCATCAACCGCATTGACGAGATCGTGGTGTTCCGCTGGCTGAACAAGGAGGCTTTGCGGGTCATCTGCCGCAAGCTGCTGGATGAGGTGGGGCAGCGGCTGAGTCAGCAGCAGCTTCATTTTTCCGTCAGCGAGCAGGCTGTGGAGGAGCTTTGCCGGGAGAGCAGCGAGGCGCAGCTTGGCGCGCGGCCGCTGCGCCGCACCATACGCCGCCAGATCGAAAATCCCCTGGCCTCCCTGCTGCTGTCCGGAAAATTCCGCCCGGGAGCGGCCATCGCCGTGGACTGGAAGGATGGTTCCTTCTCCTTTGAGGAGGCTTCTGCCGTCCTCAAACAGCCGGCGGAGGAAATTGCTCTTGTGCGCTGATACAATTTTCAGCAGGAAAAATGATACTCTGGGAAAACGCTGAATATTCTCCGGCGTATTCAGCATTTTTCCGGTTTTAGCGAAAAAAATATCGCTTTTGCACAGAAAATCAGATAAAAAAGACAATATTTCATGAAAAATCGAATAGAATCTGGAAACACCTGCAAATCCATGATATAATAAATTAAAGTATTTTTTATTGTATATGGGGGAGAAGTTATATGGGGAAGCAGGTTGTTGGCCAGCCTCGTTATCTGAAGGAAGTCAATCAGAATATTATCGACCGTCTCATCATTGACAAAGGCCCTTTGACCAAGCCGCAGATCGCGGCCCTTACCGGGCTGAGTCTGCCCACCGTGAACAAGATTGTGGATCTGCTGGAGGCGGAAAACAAAGTCCGCAGCATCGGCATGACAGGCAGCGGCGTAGGACGCCGCGCCCAGCTTTATCAGACCAACGAGGACTCCGGCAACGTGCTGACCGTGTATATTTCCCAGGGAACCATGACCTGCTGTGTGGTCAACATGGTGGGTGTGGTGATTTATCGCTTTTCCATCAATATTTCCGGGGACAAGGACCCGCTGGAGACCCTTTTGAGCGCTTTGGAGCGCATGAACCAGAACTGCGTGGCGCCGGCAGTGGCCATCGGCATCGGCATCCCCGGCGTTGTGGATGAAAAAGGAGTGGTTTCCTGCATTCCAAGCATCCCACAGTGGGAGGGTCTCTGTCTGAAAGGGGAGCTGGACAAGCGTTTTACCATTCCTTCCTATGTGGAAAACAACGCCAAGCTCACAGCCATCGGCTTTTACAATACCCAGCTCAAGCCCAAGTACCGGGATGTGGTGTATCTGCACATCGGACAGGGGATTTCCTCCGGCATTATTCTGGATACCAAGCTGTACAAGGGCTTTTCCTGCTTTGCTGGGGAGCTGGGCTATATGGTGCTGGACGACCATCGCGGCCGCAACGAAAAGGGTGTGGGCTATCTGGAGCAGTCTTTGTCCCAGCTGATCCAGGACTACCGCAGCGAGCAGCATCCCGTCACCGCCGCCCATATCCGGGAAAACCTGCTGGATTGTCTGGCCAAGGTGATCGTCAACTATATCTGTGTGCTGAATCCGGAGGCCGTGGTGCTCCGGGGCAGTATTCTGACCGGTGATTTTCTGGAGGAGCTGCGGAATAAAATTCTTTGCTTTGTTCCGGAGCGCTGTATGCCCCGGCTGATGATCGACGCCAGCGAGTTTTCCAGCATCAAAGGCATTGTCGCCGCCTGCCGCCAGTTTATTTCTCCCTCTCTGGGACTTGTGGAGGACGGTACCATCTGATGAAATATCCAAAAGTTGCGGACGCTGTATTTTTGCAGCGTCCCAATCGTTTTCTTGCCCGCTGTCTGCTGGACGGCGGGGAAGTGCTGGCCCATGTGAAGAATACCGGCCGCTGCCGGGAGCTGCTTGTGCCGGGCGCCAGGGTTTATTTGCAGGACCACCGGGGGGAAGAAGGCAAGCGGAAAACCGTCTTTTCCCTGATCGCGGTGGAAAAAACCACGGAAACAGGCAGTTTGCTGGTCAATCTGGATTCCCAGGCGCCCAATCCGGTGGCGGAGGAGGGGCTGAAAAGCGGGCGGATCCGCCTTCCCTTGGAAGAAGGGGAGAAATTGCTGTCCATCCGCCGGGAAGTGACCTACGGCGGCAGCCGCTTCGATCTAATGGCGGAGAGCAGCCAAAGACGCTGGTATGTGGAGGTCAAGGGCGTTACGCTGGAGGAAACGGCAGGCGGCGAACGGCTGGTCCGTTTTCCCGACGCGCCCACCCAGCGGGGACTGAAGCACGTTGAGGAGCTGATCCGGGCGAAAGAAGCCGGCTTCGGCGCGGCTTTGCTGTTTCTGATCCAGATGGAGGGGGCGGATCGCTTTTCGCCCAACTGGGGCACCCATGAGGCCTTCGGCCATGCTTTGCGGCAGGCGGAAAAGGCCGGCGTGGCTCTTCTTGCCTATGACTGTACGGTGGAGCCGGACAGCCTGACGGCGGCGAAGCCGGTGCCCATAGATTTGGGGGAGGTGGAGGAATGAAGTACTGCCTTTGGCTCGCGGGGGAAGGGACCGGGGAGCTGTTATCCCTGCTGGATGAGGAGGACAGAGCCTTTCTCCGCACGCTGCACAGGGGAAAAGCGGCGGAGGACAGCTATCTGACCCAGGCGCTGATGAAGCAGGCCGCCCGGGAACTGGGTTTTTCCGGTGTCCGGATCCGCCGCAGTGAAAAAGGCGCCCCCATCAGCGAAGAAGCCGGTCTTTTCCTCAGCGGCACCCACACCGGGGGCTGCTGCGCTGCCGCCGCGTCCCACCACCCCATTGGCATTGATGCCCAGGGAATCGCTCCCGCCCGGGAAGCGGTGGTCCGCCGCTTTTTCCTGCCGGAAGAAAGGCGTTTTCTGGACAGCCAGCCGCGGCGGGACGAGGCTTTCACCCTGCTTTGGACCATGAAGGAGGCCTACGGCAAAATGACCGGCCTGGGACTTGCCGCCGCCAGGCCGGTGGCGTTTTACCAGGAGGATGGCCAGCTGCGCTGCGCCGATCCTTCGGTGAGGCTGTTCACCCGGCGGCAGGGAGTGATCATTCTGTCGATTGTGGAATCCCTCTCCTGACTGGCAATTTGCCGGTAGGAGAGGTGTTTTTTTGCTCTCTTTCAGCTAAAATGCGCTTTTTCGGGGAGAAGAATTCACAAATTGTTTGAAAAGCGTTTCTCTTGTGGTAAAATACTTTCCGTATGATTTTTCTGAGAGCAATCTATGAATAGAAGGAGCTATCAAAAATGAACAAAAAAATCTCTCTGGGAGCGGCCATCGCTCTGATGTTCGTGGTGGCGGCGGTGACCTTCTCCGCGACGGTGCTGTACGCCAACAACCGCTTCAACCAGACGGTTTCCAATATTACCGAGCGGGAAGCCATGTACGATAAGATCGCCGAGATCGACACCTATGTCCGCAACAACTACATCGACAGCATTGACGAGGATTACCTGCTGGACTGCATCGCCTACGGCTATATGAGCGGCATCGAGGATACCTACGGCCGCTACTATACGGCGGAGGAATATGAGCAGATCACCGCCAATAACGAGGGCAAGATCGTGGGCATCGGCATCACGGCCTCCCGCACCGAAAACGGCTATATTCTGGTGGAGGAGGTTTATCCCGACTCCCCGGCTGCCGCCGCCCAGATCCAGGCGGGAGAACTGATCGTCAAGGTCAATGACATCGACTTGACACCGGAAACCTACGCCGACGGTATCGCCGAGATCTCCGGCAAGGCCGGCACCACTTTGAGTCTGGTTGTCCGCAACGGCAACGAGGACAGGGAAATCACCGAGATCACCCGCCGCAAGGTGCAGAAACCCACGGTTTACAGCACTTCCTTCGATACGGTGGGCTATGTGCGCATCACCGAATTCAACGGCACTACCTACGACCAGTTTAAAACCGCGGTGGAAGGGCTGCTCAGCGGCGGCGCCACCTCGCTGGTCTTTGACGTGCGCAACAACGGCGGCGGTACGCTGGATTCTGTGGTCAAGATCCTGGATATGCTGCTGCCGGAAGGCGATATTGCCACCTCTGTGGACAAAAACGGCAACGTGGAGGTTCTTGGCACCTCCGACCCCAACTGTGTTGATGTGCCCATGGCAGTCCTGACCAACGGCAATACCGCCAGCGCGGCAGAGCTGTTTACGCAGGCTCTGCGGGATTACGGCGTAGCCAAATCCGTGGGCACCAACACCTACGGAAAGGGAACCATGCAGGTTTATCACAAGCTGAAGGACGGCTCCGCCATTAAGGTCACCACCAACAAATACAACCCGCCGCTGAGCCCCAACTATGACGGCGTAGGTATCGCGCCGGACTATGAGGCTGCCGATATTGAGGAGATTCTGGGCATCGATGCCATCTCTCCGGACATGGACTCCCAGCTCAACAAGGCAGTGGAATATGTGCTCACCGGCAGCACCACCTCCGACGAGATTATTTCCCAGGAGGAAAGCGCCCAGACAGAAGAAAGCTCCGAAACCGAGGGTGAGGCAGGCGACGAAAGCTCTTCCGAGGAAGGGGAGGACAGCGCCGAAGCGGATGACAGCGAGGAATAAGCCCTTCCCAAAGAAGAAAAAACGGCCTTTTTTCCAACTGAAAACGAACAAACACAGGGATCAAACCCTACGGCACAGCCGCAAAACGCGGCTGTGCCGTTTTTTTCTGTTTTTACGCCTTTTTATGCCGAAAACGGACGGAAACGGGCAGGAAAAAAGGTGGAGAAAAACCGGATAAAACCCGCCGATCAACCGAAACGATTGGCTTGGGCTGGAAAACAAAGAAAAGTTCGGGACTGTGAACCAAAGATTTATCCATATTCCATTCGGGGAAATAGATGACAATTCGACAGGAATCTGCTATACTGATAAATCATGTGTAGGAGGTGTGCTTCATGAATTTTTTAGAAGAACGGATCGTAAAAGAAGGCGTGGTCAAACCGGGCAATGTTCTGAAGGTGGACGGCTTTCTCAATCATCAGATGGATATTGGGCTGATGGAGGAGATCGGCAGAGAATTTAAACGCCGCTTCGCTGCCAAAGCGGTCACCAAGGTGCTGACCATCGAAGCGTCCGGCATCGGTATCGCCTGCTTTGTGGCAAAAGAATTCGGCGTCCCCATGGTGTTTGCCAAAAAATCCAAATCCATCAACATTGATGGCGATATGTATGTGGCCGAAGTGGAGTCCTTTACCCATAAAAACAAGAATCAGGTCATTGTGTCCAAAAAGTTTTTGGGCCCCCAGGATCATGTTCTGATCATCGATGACTTTCTGGCCAACGGCTGCGCCTTGCAGGGCCTGATCTCCATTGCAGAATCCGCCGGCGCGAAGGTGGAAGGCCTGGGCATCGTTATTGAAAAAGGCTTCCAGGTGGGCGGAAAAATCATCCGAAACCTGGGCTATGACCTTCAGTCCCTGGCGATCGTGGATTCCATGGACGCGGAAAAGGGAACCATTCAGTTCAGAGAGCAGTAAAACAGCGGAAACAGGCTTCTCCACAGTTTTTCTTCCGGAAAAACTGCTGAAATATTAAAAAACGAGGAAAGAAAGGGTTTGAGTATGAAAAATAACCTTCAGCTCCATGAGGCGGCTTTCCAGCTTGACGGAAAAATGCCTCTGCGCCAGGCGATCCCTCTGGGCCTGCAGCACGTTCTGGCTATGTTTGTGGGCAATCTGACGCCGCTGCTGATCATCACCGGCGCCTGCGGCCTTGCCGGCGGTGAATTTGCCGATCTGCAGCTGAGTCTGCTGCAGAACGCCATGCTGATGGCCGGCGTGGTCACGCTGGTGCAGCTGTTCTCCATCGGCCCGGTGGGCGGCAAGGTGCCCATCGTAATGGGAACCTCCTCCGGCTTTATCGGTGTGTTCAACAGCGTAGCCGCTACCATGGGCGGCGGCGTCATCGCTTACGGCGCCATTATGGGCGCGTCCATCATCGGCGGCCTGTTTGAAACCGTATTGGGCTTCTTCCTGAAGCCGCTGCGCAAGTTCTTCCCGGCGGTTGTCACCGGTACGGTGGTTATGTCCATCGGTCTGAGCCTGATTTCCGTGGGTATCAACGCCTTCGGCGGCGGCAACAGCGCTGCGGACTTCGGTTCCCTGGAAAACCTGTGTCTGGCGGTGTTCGTGCTGGTGATGATTCTGATCTTCAAACACGGCACCAAAGGCTTCACCAGCTCTTCTTCCATCCTTCTGGGCATTGTCTGCGGCTATCTGGCGGCCTTTCTCATGGGTCTGGTCCTGCCGACCACCGGCGTTGCCGCCGACGGCACGGAGTATGTGAAGGCCTGGGTGCTGAACTGGGACAAGATCAGCGCAGCGTCCTGGTTTGAGATCCCCAAGCTGCTGCCGGTGAAGCCGGTCTTTGACCTGCGGGCGATCCTTCCGGTGCTGATCATGTTCATGGTTTCCGCTGTGGAAACGGTGGGCGATATTTCCGGCGTTATGGAAGGCGGTCTGGGCCGTGAGGCTACGGATCGGGAGCTGTCCGGCGGAGTTATGTGCGATGGAGTCGGCTCCAGCTTTGCCGCTCTGTTCGGCGTGCTGCCAAACACCTCCTTCAGCCAGAATGTGGGCCTGGTGGCTATGACCAAGGTGGTCAACCGCTATGCTCTGGCCACCGGCGCGGTGTTCCTGATCCTCTGCGGCCTCTGTCCCAAGCTGGGCGCGCTGGTTTCCATTATGCCTCAGTCCGTTCTGGGCGGCGCGGCGGTAATGATGTTCTCCTCCATCGTCATCAGCGGTATCCAGCTGATCACCAAGGAGCCGCTGACTCCCCGGAACCTGTCCATTGTGGCCGTGGCACTGGGTGTGGGCTACGGCATGGGCGCAAATCCCGGCATTCTGTCCCACACCCCCCAGGCTGTCCAGCTGATCTTCGGCGGTTCCGGCATTGTTCCCGCAGCGATCGTGGCGATTTTGCTCAATATTCTCCTGCCAAAGGATGACAAGGACGTAAACAAGGACATAAAAAAAGAAGAGTAGCAGGCCTAAGCCTGCCGCTCCAACAGCTCCCGGAGGTCCTCCGGGCGATCCACATCCCGTAACTCATCCCTATCCCTGACAGCGGTCATTCCAAGCTGTTGGGGATATTTTTTTGCCACAAAATTGCCGCCCTTTCCCTGCGGAAGATTCAGCAGTTCCCCAAAGGTCCAGCGGGGAAAGAGAACGGGAGAACCAGGCGTGCCCCCATAGGCACAGCGCCAGATCAGCGTTTTTTCGTTCACGGCGTTCAGCGCCAGGGCTGCCGCACTGTCCCAGCGCAAAAGAGGCTGATCGCCGGGGAAAAAGGCGCAGCCTTCCACGCTTTCGTCCATCTGCTCAAGCCCCAGGCGCACCGTATCGCTGCGAAAGGGAAGATCGTGGAACAGCACCTGGATCCCTTGCCGCAGGCACAGCTCCTGGATCTCTTTGTGACGGGTCACCACCACCCGCCGGGCAAAAATTCCTTCCGTGGCGTCCAGGGTCCGGCAAATCAGCGGCCTGCCCTGAAAATCCGCCATCAGTTTGTTGCCGCCGAAGCGTTTTCCCAGGCCGGAGGCCATGATGACGCAGCCCAGCTGGCCGAAAGGCTGGTCCAGATCCACCAGGAACACATCTTCCCGGCGTCTCAGTGCAGTGAGGAAGGGGGTATCCTGCTTGCGGAGCACCGCGATCAGCCGCTTGCGCTCCATCAGCTGAAGAATGGCGTCGCAATAGGCTTGGCAGCCGCTTTCCAGATAACCGATCTCATCAATGGACGCCCATTGGCCCCCTTCTTCGGCACAGCGCCGGAGCGCCGGAATGCCCATAGCCAGGAAACCTTCGGCGCAAAGCCGCATTTTGTTTTCCTCTCCCGGCAGGGAAGGATCAAAAATGCCGATCTGCGCCTCCTGGCCGCTTTGGCTGTCCCGCAGGTATACCGCCTTTCCCGCCTGCGTCCGGGAGAGAAGGCCGGGGAGCGGCTGGACCGGCAGCTGGGAAAAGAGGGTGCTTTTCCCGGCTTTTCGCCCGCCGGTGATGATCAGATGCCGCTTAGCGCTGCTCTGGAAAGAAGTCCAGATACAGTCTGCGGTTAGCCTGAACGCAGGCGTCCCGATAGTCCTCATAGCGTTTGAGCCACTCCTTTCCTTCCGGCGTAAGAGAGCTTCCGCCGCCGTTTTTTCCTCCGGTCACCCGTTCGGTCAGCGGAAAGCCCAGGGCTTTTTCCGCATTTTTCAGAATACGCAAGGCTTTGCTGTAGGCCATATTCATGGAAAGGGCGGCGGCCCGCAGAGAACCGGTGGTTTCCACCGCGTGGAGCAGCCGGCAAGGCCCCTCGCCGAAGAATTTTTCCTCGTTATCATCAAAAAATGTGATTCGTGTTACCGCCTTCATTCCATCTCCCTCTCTTTCAGCATGACCAAATGGACGGAGTCATCCTTTCCCCTGCATTTTTGCAGGCTCACCGGGCCGTAAATGGCTTTCAGCCGCTGCTCCATTTTGTTCAGCGGGTCGGTGCCGGGGGAAAGAATGTCCAGCACCCGGCCTTCTGACAGAAGCAGCAGCCTGTCGCAGCCGTTGAGGGCAAGACCGGGGTCGTGAAGGGTCACAACGGCACAGCGTCCCCCTTTTTTCAGCCAGTCACGCAAAATATCCAGCATCCGGTAACGGTAACGGAAGTCCAGCGCGCTTTCCGCCTCGTCCAGCAGAAGGAGCTTGGCGTCAGTCACCAGAGTCCGGGCCAGGATGCACAGCTGTTTCTGTCCCTCGCTCAGGTTAAGATAGCTGCACTCCTCCCATCCGCCCAGTCCAACCAGAGCCAAAGCCCGGCAGGCGGCCTCCTTCATGGCGGCGCTTGGCATTTCCAACAGCCCAAGCCGGGGATTGAAGCCCATCAAAACCACATCCAAAGCGGAGATCTGGATGGAGATGCCGCTGCGCTGGGGAATGTAACTGCAAAGCCGGGCCAGCCGGCGGGGAGAAAGGCGGTCCAACGCCGTTTTATCCAGTGTACAGCAGCCTTTGTGAGGCAGAATGCCGCAAAGCGCCTTCAGCAGGGTGGTTTTTCCGCTGCCGTTGGCGCCCAGTATACCCAGCAGAGAGCCTTCCTCCACCCCGAAGGAGACCTGATGCACGATCTCTTTGCCGCCGTAGCCCGCGCAGATGTCCGACGCGGAGAAAAAATCCCGATCCATAACCCAGTCCACACTCCTTCCTTTTCGCCTTTGGCCTTGGTTTTCTATCTTTTTGGCTGCTTTAGTCCTGTCTGCCCTGAATGATCAGGAAAATCAGGAAGGGCGCGCCCAGCAAACTGGTAAAAATGCTCACCGGAAGCTCCGCGGAACCGACGCTTCTGGCCAGAATATCCGCTGTGCAGAGCAGGGAGCCGCCCAAAAGGCCGCTGAGCAGCAAAGTGCCGGGGCGGTTGCTTTTGGTCAGCAGCCGGGCACAATGAGGGGCCATCAGGCCTACAAAGCTGATCAGTCCGGTGAGGCTGACCACGGAGGACACGGTCAGGGTGGCAATGAGCAGAATAAAAAGCCGCAGCCTTCCTACATTTACCCCCAGCATCCGCGCCTCGCCCTCCTCCGCGGACAGCAGAAGGATCTGCCGGTGCAGCAGAAACAGGAGGGCAAGACAACCGGCGCACAGCAGCAGGTTTCCGGGAATGTGGTAGAGGCTGATCCCGTTAAGGCTGCCCATGATCCAATATTCGATGGAGGCAAGCTGCCGTTCAGGGTCAGCCATCAGCTTCAGACACAGCAGAGCGGTCTGGGCCAGCGCGTGAACCGCGATGCCGGCCAAAACGATGCTGCTGTTTTTTCCGGAACGGTCCAAAGAGGAGAGAGCCAAAGCCAAAACCACAGCCAGCAGCGCGCCGGAGAAGGCGGACAAAGTTACCGCCGCTCCACCGGACAAAAACAGGATGCCGGCGGCGGCTCCGGCGCTGGCGCCGGAGGATACGCCGATAATGTCGGGGGAGGCCAGCGGGTTGCGGAACACAGTCTGGTAGACAAAACCGGCAACGCCCAGAGCAAAACCGCCGATGACGCCCACTGCCGTCCGGCTGAGCCGGAGGGTCTGAAAGACCCTCAGCTGCAATTCATCCCCCGCCAGCAGTCCCTCCAGAGAAAGAGGATATTTTCCAATAAATAAGCTGGCAAGCGCCAGGATCAGCAGCAAAAACAGAGCCGCCCCGTTAAGAAGCTTCGTTTTCACTGTAGGTGAAGCCATAGAAGGTTTCGTAATACTGGTCGATCAGCTCGTTGGCTTCGTCGGCGGGGCAGCTTTCGGGGTGCAGGACCGTGGAAAGCCAAACAGCGCCTAAAATTCCGCTGGGAACAGGGCTGTCCCAAGCCTCCGCTTTGCCGGGGATCTGATAAACATTCCCGTTGACTACCGCGTCGCAGTTGGCCAGGTTCGGGTCAGCCAGGACATCCTCTACGCTGTACTGGGCGTCGGAAGCCAAAATAATGTAGGACGGATTCCAGCTCAACAGCTGTTCATAGCTGATCTCTGCCCAGTAGCTGTCGCTGATGGAGGAAGCCACGTTATCGCCGCCGGCCAGACGGATCAGGTCAGACTGATACATAGCGTCTCCGGCGGTGGAGAGCAGACTGGAGTTGCCGGCCAGATACACACTGGGTTTCTCCGCCCCTTCCAGCGTTTCAGCAAGACGCTGCTGCTGACTGGAACTGAAGTCCATCAGCGCCTGGGCTCTCTCCTGGGTGTTGGTGGCCTGGGCCACCAGGGTGATCATTTCGTTGAGCAGCTCCTGATTCTCCGGATTGATCAGAAGCACCGGGATGCCCAGCCCTTCCAGACTCTCCGCGGCGCTCTGCAGCTTCAGCGGCAGGATCACCAGATCCGGCTCCAAAGCGGCACAGCCCTCCAGGTCAAATTCTTTGGCGCTGCCCACGCTGGGCAGCTGGGCCAGTTCAGGAGCGCTGAGGGAGTAAATGCTTCGTTTATCCGCCTTGGCCTCGATGCCCACCATTTTTTCGTCCAGATCCAGGGCGATCAGCAGGCTGCTGGAGATGTAATACCCGCTGACCAGCTTCTGCGGCTCCTGTTCAATGGTCACTTCACGGCCTGCCTGGTCCATGAGAGTGACCGGGTAGCGGGTGACAGCGGTTTGGCTTTCGGTTTCGGCGGAAGGGGGATTCTCGGCAGAGGCCGGCGTTTCCTCCCCTTGGGAAACCGGTGTTTCGGCGGGGATTTCTGCGGCTTTCTGCTGTCCGCAGGCGGCGGAGGACAGGGCCAGAGCCATAGCCAGCAGCATAGCAAGGACTTTTTTCATCATAATTACGATTCCTTTCTTCTTTTTTTATGGAGTTTAACGTTTTTTTCGTTATAGTTTTAAAAATACAACGGCAAAAGACAACAGAATTGTAGCAATTTCTCTTTTCAAAGTCAATATCCGCTGATATAATAAAATAAGAAAAGTATGCAAACCAAGGGAAAAAGGAGAATTTGCCATGATTAACATACAAAACTATGTCCGGCCACAAAGCCTTGAGGAAGCGTATCAGCTGAATCAGAAGCGGCAAAACCGCATTATCGGCGGTATGCTGTGGCTGAAAATGAGCAGCTTGTCGGTGCATACGGCCATTGACCTGTGCGACCTGGGTCTGGACCGGATCGAGGAAAACCAGGAGCAGTTTTCCATCGGCGCAATGGCGACCTTGCGCCAGATCGAGCAGCATGAGGGCCTGAACCGCTACAGCGGAGGAAAAATCGCGGCTGCCGTAAAGGATATTGTGGGGGTACAGTTCCGGAATCTGGCCACCGTAGGCGGCAGCATCTGGGGACGCTTTGGATTTTCCGACGTGCTGACGATTTTCCTTTCCATGGACAGCTATGTGGAGCTGTATAAGGGCGGCATCCTTCCGCTGGAGCAGTTTGCCTCCCAGAAGGCGGACCGGGATATTCTGCTGCGCCTGATCGTTAAGAAAACGCCGGGCCGCTTTACTTATCGCGCCATGCGGAACCAGCGGGGAGACTTCCCGGTGCTGGCCTGCGCCGTTTCCCGGCTCAACGGGGAGTACCGGGCAGTGGCAGGCGCCCGTCCGGGAAAGGCTTTGCTGCTTCGGGACGAGAAAAAGCTGCTTTCGGATGGAATCACAGAGGCCAGCGCCCAGGCTTTCGCCGATTCTTTCGCCGAGCTTGTGCCGACCGGCAGCAATCTCCGCGGCAGCGCCGCTTACCGGACCCATTTGATCCGGGTTCTCTGCACACGAAATCTACTGGAGCTGGGAGGAAACGATGACCATGGAAATCAAGCTTAAATTAAACGGAAAGATCCTTTGCGGACAAATCGAGCCGGACTGCCTGCTCATTGATTTTCTCCGGGAGCATGGCTGCTACAGCGTGAAACGGGGCTGTGAAACCTCCAACTGTGGCCTGTGCACGGTGCTGATGGACGGCAAGCCGGTTCTATCCTGTTCCATACTGGCCGCCCGGGCCGATGGCCGGGACGTACAAACCCTGGAGGGCTTGCAGGCCGAGGCGGAGGATTTTGTAGGCTTTATCGCCGACCAGGGCGCCGAGCAGTGCGGCTTCTGCAATCCGGGTTTTGTGATGAACACCATCGCGCTGCTGCGGGAGAATCCCGACCCCACGGATGACGAGATCCGGGCCTTCCTGGCCGGGAACCTGTGCCGCTGCTCCGGCTACGAGGGCCAGCTTCGGGGCATCCGCAACTATCTGAACAGCCGTAAGGGCTAAGGAGAACACTATGGAACAGAAAGAGTACCAGTCGATCAACAAATCCGTCCGCAAAAAGGACGCTATGCAGCTGCTTCTGGGAAAACCGGTCTATGTGGACGATGTTGTACCGGGCAAGCCGCTGGTGGTGAAGCTGCTCCGCAGCCCTCATGCCAACGCCATTGTCCAGGAGATCCGCTGCGAAACGGCAAAAAAAGTGCCCGGCGTGGTGGATATTTTCACCTGGGAGGACGTTCCTTCCAACCGTTTTACCATTGCCGGTCAGACCTATCCCGAGCCATCCCCCTATGACCGCCTGATCATCGACCGCCATGTGCGCTTTTCGGGGGATGTGGTGGCGATTATTGCCGCCGAAACCGAAAAAGCGGCGCTGAAAGCCATGAAGCTGATCAAAGTCAGCTACCAGGTGCTGGACGCGGTGCTGGATTTCCGCACAGCCAAGGACAACCCGGTTCTGGTTCATCCGGAGGAGGATTGGTTCCCGCCCTGTGAAGTGGGAGGAAGCAACAAACGGAATCTGGTGGCCAGCGACGTCAGCTCCCACGGCGACGTGGAGGCGGTTATGGCGAGCTGCGACGTGGTCATCGACAACACTTACCACACCAAAGCCTTTAATCAGGCCATGATGGAGACCTTCCGCACCTACACCGAGCTGGACCGCTACGGCCGGCTCCATGTGATCTCCTCCACCCAGATCGTTTTCCACTGCCGCCGCATTCTTTCCCGGGCGCTGGGCATTCCCAAAAGCCAGATCCGGGTGGAAAAACCCCGCATAGGCGGCGGTTTCGGCGCGAAACAGAGCGCCGTCTGCGAGGTTTATCCGGCTTTTGTCACCATGAAAACCGGCCGTCCCGCCGAATTGGTCTACAGCCGGGAGGAATCCCAGATTGCCGGCTCGCCCCGGCATGAAATGGAGATCCATGTGCGTCTTGGCGCCAATAAGGACGGCAGGATCCGCGCGCTGGACCTGTACACTCTGTCCAATACAGGCGCGTATGGCGAGCATGGTCCCACCACGGTGGGCCTGTCCGGTCACAAATCCATTCCGCTGTATTCCAGCGGACTGGAAGCCTACCGCTTTGGTTATGATGTGGTCTATACCAACCTGCAGGCTGCCGGCGCCTACCGGGGCTATGGCGCAACCCAGGGCATTTTCGCGGTGGAATCCGCCGTCAACGAGCTGGCGGAGAAGCTGGGGATCGACCCAACGGTGATCCGGGACCAAAATATGGTCAAAGAGGGCATGACCATGCCTGCTTATTATAATGAAACCGCTTCCGCCTGCGCTCTGGACCGCTGCATGGAACACTGCCGGAAGATGTTCCACTGGGAGGAGAAGTATCCGGTCCGGGATATGGGCAACGGCAAGGTGCGGGCGGCCGGTGTGGCAATGGCCATGCAGGGCTCCGGTATTGCCAATGTTGACGTTGGCTCCGCCACCATCAAGCTCAGCGAGGACGGCACCTACAATCTGCTCATCGGAGCGGCGGATATGGGCACCGGCTGCGACACCATTCTGGCCCAGATGGCGGCGGAATGTCTGGACTGCCGGGTAGAGGATGTGGCAGTGTTCGGCGCGGATACCGATGCTTCCCCTTATGATTCCGGTTCTTACGCCTCCTCCACCACCTATGTTACCGGCAAGGCGGTGGAAAAGGCCTGCGGGGAGATGAAAAAGAAAATCTGCGCCGTGGCGGCCCAAATGCTGGACTGCGATGCCGGAGAACTGCTCTTTGAGGGCAAACAGGTTCGCCGTCTGGGTACGGAGCAGAGCGTCAGCCTGACGGATATTGCCTACCGCACCCAGGTGTGCAGCACAGAGTCCGCGACCGTCACCGGAACTCATTCTTCCCCTGTTTCGCCGCCGCCCTTTATGGTGGGTATGGTGGAGATCGAGCTGGATAAGCTCACCGGACAGGTCACGGTCTTGGATTATATGGCCGTAGTGGACTGCGGCACGCCGATCAATCCGGCATTGGCACGGATCCAGGCCGAGGGCGGCATTGTGCAGGGCATCGGCCATACTCTGATGGAAAATGTGACCTACAACAGCAACGGCCGCCCCATGGAATCCTCCTTTATGCAGTATAAGCTGCCCACCCGTTTGGATATGGGCAAGCTGCATGTGGAATTTGAGAACAGCTACGAGCCCACCGGCCCCTTCGGCGCCAAATCCATCGGCGAAATCGTCATCAACACCCCGGCTCCTGCGCTGGCTCACGCCATTTACCGGGCTACCGGCGTATGGCATCGGGAACTGCCCATCACACCGGAGCAGATCGCCCTGTCCCTGCCGGAATAGAACTTTTTTGCCCTTTTCCGTTCCTCTTACCATTCTCAAAACAAAAACAAAACAGGATTTTTCATGAGAAATCTTACGGAACCTTAGCCTTTTCGCTCCGCTGCTTGTTTTTGACAGGCAGGCGACAGCCTCCGACAAGCTCCATGCCCTTCTGTGCCTATAATATAAGGTGGAAAGCCGAAGAAAGCACAGGAGGACTGAAAGATTATGATCGTTGTATTATCGGAGGACAGCCGTATTCAAAGCCGCTGGCAGAGATTTTGGAAGCAAAGCGGCCTGCAGGAGACCAGCGCCCTTGGGGAGAGCATTATGCTGATCCATCCGGGTCAGAAGCCCAACTGGGAAAAACTGGCCCGGCGGCTGGGCCGCTACACTGGGCGGGTTGTCTGCGGGTCCGGCATCCAGCTGCCCAGGGAGCGGCCCTGGAAGGCCTTTGACAGCAGTAAACTGAAGGAAAAGCTGCTCTGCAACACCCTTTGCTCCTTCCGGGACAGCCTGAACTGGGTGGGTTTGTACGATCCGGAGGGAAAGCGAACCGTTACCGCCTGGGAACTGGCCCAGGTTTTCCCCCGGGTCACCGTCTGGTGCCGCTTTCGGGAGCGCTATGACTCCCTCTGCAGCAGCCTGATGGAACAGCTGGGCGCCGCCGTGGAGCTGACCTCGGTGAATGACGGGCTGCTGGGCTGTCCGCTGATCGGGGCCATGGATGTTCCGCCGGTGTATCTGCGCTGGGACGGGACCATGCTGCTCTGCGGCAGGGCGGAGCTGCCGCCCATGTCCGGTGTTCTGCGGCAGGATCTGCGTATTCCGGTCCCACGGGAACTGCTGGCGGTGTGCCCGGCGGATGTTGACCCCATGGAGCTGTATCTGGCGCTGCTCCACGAAGGGCGCAGAGAGCTTCCGCCGGACCTGTGCTATGACATACTGGGCCAGCGGGAAAGCGCGTCGGAACCTTTTGAGATGGGTTTTCTCCGGGAATGAGGCCGGGATTTTCTGGGATTGAAACGGGTTTGAAACCGGATTGAAAAGTTTTTGTGAACATCCGTTCTGGCCCTTGACATCCCGACCCACATTGACTATAATACAACTATTGCAATGGGAAGGCCGGCATCCCTCCGGCTGTCCCGACCTCGAGAGGAGAATGAAAATTGGCAGATCAACTGATTATGACCAAAGAGGGTTACGAGGAATTGGTGAAGGAGCTTCAGCTTCTGAAAACCGAAAGACGCGCGGAAATCTCTGAGAAAATCAAAATCGCCAGAGGCTTCGGCGACCTTTCCGAAAACAGTGAGTATGACGAGGCGAAGAACGAACAGGCCATCGTTGAGGCCCGTATCGTTGTGTTGGAAAAACAGCTTAAAAATGTAAAAATCGTTGATAAATCCGCCCTGAACCATGATTCGGTTACCATCGGCACCAAGGTGACCATCCGGGACAAGGAATTCGGCGACGAGATGACCTACCGTTTTGTCAGCTCTGTGGAATCCAGCTCCGACTTTGACACCATTACCGACGAATCTCCGGTTGGCAAGGCGCTTCTCAACCACAAAGTGGGGGACAGCGTGGAAGTAACCGTTCCTTCCGGCGCGGTGATCCAGTACGAGATCGTGAAAATCGAAGCATAATTGCCGGCTTGGAGCTTAGTCTCCGGAGCCGCTTACGGCATAATGACCGAGAAATCGGCAGACAGGCACGGGTTTTTCATCAAACCCGTGCTTTTTTCCGTTTAAACAGGGGAAAATCTTGTTTTTTCCCGGAAAAGAAAGTATAATAAGAAAAAATCAGCGCCTCCCAACGAAGCGGGAGGTCCTTCTGTGTACAAACGAAAGTTTATCATAATCAATTACAGGAAAGGATGTTATCACCATGGCAGAAAACATGGAAAACCAGCTTCCTCAGAGCGAAGCGGAGCTGTCCGAGGTGCTGCAGATCCGCCGGGACAAGCTGGCCGCTCTGCGCGAAAACAATATGGACCCCTTCACCATCACCAAATATGAGGTGGATGCCCACGCCAAACAGATCGTGGACAATTTTGAGCAAATGGAAAACCAGAGCGTGTCCCTGGCCGGCCGTATCATGAGCCGCCGCCTGATGGGCAAAGCTTCCTTCTTTGATATTCAGGACTCCACCGGCCGCATCCAGGTCTATATGAATATGAAGCTGGTAGGGCAGGAGACCTATGAGCAGTTCAAAAAATGGGATATCGGCGATATCGTCGGCCTTTCCGGCGAAGTGTTCCGCACCCAGCACGGCGAGATCTCCGTCCGCTGCCACAGCATCACCCTGCTGAGCAAATCCCTGCTTCCTCTGCCGGAGAAATTCCACGGCCTGAAGGATACGGATACCCGCTACCGCCAGCGCTACGTTGACCTGATCGTGAATCCGGATGTAAAAGACACCTTCGTAAAACGCTCCCAGATCCTGCGGGAGATCCGTGCCTACCTGGATGAGAGAGGCTTCCTGGAAGTGGATACCCCAATCCTGACCCCCTTTGAGATCGGCGCGTCCGCCCGTCCGTTCCTGACCCATCACAATACCCTGGATATGGACATGGTTCTGCGCATTGAGACTGAGCTGTACCTGAAACGGCTGATCGTCGGCGGCATGGACCGGGTGTACGAAGTGGGCCGTATCTTCCGCAACGAGGGTATGGATACCAAACATAACCCGGAGTTTACCTCCATCGAGCTGTATCAGGCCTACACCGACTATAAGGGCATGATGGATCTGGTGGAAGAGATGATGAAACGGGTGGCCCAGAAGGTTTGCGGCAGCCTGACCATCCCTTACCAGGGTAAAGAGATCGACCTGAGCCATTGGGAGCGCATGACCATGGTGGAAGCCGTTAAAAAATACTCCGGCGTGGACTTTGACCAGGTAAATTCCGACGAGGAAGCCATCGCTTTGTCCAAGGAGCATCATGTTGAGCTGCCGGAAGTGCCTACCAAGGGCGCTATCATCGCCGAATTCTTCGATGCTTTCGTGGAAGAAAACCTGATCCAGCCGACCTTCATCTACGATTACCCGGTTGAGATCAGCCCTCTGGCAAAACGTAAGGCCGACAACCCTGCCTTCACCGAGCGTTTTGAGTACTTCATCAACGCCATGGAGTTCGGCAACGCCTTCTCCGAGCTGAACGACCCCATCGACCAGAAGGGCCGCTTCGAGCGTCAGGTTGCGGAACGCAAGGCTCTGGAACCAAACTGCAAAGCACAGGTCGACTACGACTATGTGACCGCTCTGGAATACGGTCTGCCTCCAACGGGCGGCCTGGGCTTCGGCTTCGACCGTCTGGTTATGCTGCTCACCGACAGCGCCTCCATCCGTGATGTGCTCCTGTTCCCCACAATGAAGCCCCTCGACAAGTAAAATTCGAAAAAAACCAGTGTTTATGCGGGTTTCGGGACTTTCCAAACCGAATAAATTT
>CAMCOD010000014.1 GCA_945876435.1 uncultured Clostridia bacterium | reverse complement strand
CAGTAGGCTCTTTTGAACCACTCGCCTAGCGAGTGGTTTTCTTATATACAACAAAAACAGTCCGCTTTCGCGGACTGTTTCCAAGTTAATATAAAGTAATGTGCAGCGGAACGCCGTTTTCGTATTTCTGGCTTTCTTCTCCCTGGATCAGCGGCTTCATATAGGCCAGCAGCTCCGGCGTAACGTCGTTTCCGGCAGGAGAGATCCACTCCAGCGGCACTTTTTTCTCCTCGTTGGCGATCCGTTCAATGTCGGCGCAGCCATAGCGGACGGAATACGGCTCATCGGAAAGCCGTTCAATGGTTGCCATTTTACCGCTGACACCGCTGATGCAAAGATTTGCGGCCGTCATGCCCAGCATACGGGATTCCTGCAGGTCAGTGGCGGAGGCCAGATGACCGGCGCAGCGCTGCATCAGGCTCAGTTCAATGGAGCGGGCCTTGCAGCCGATGCGGTCCCGCACCAGACATTCCAAAGCCTTGGCCGTGCCGGAAAGCTGGGTGTGACCAAAGGCATCCACCGCACCGCTGCTGAATTTTTCGCAGATATAGGCGCCTTTGGCGTCCTTGATCCCTTCGCTGACCGCTACCAGAACCGCCTTTTCCGTTTCCAGCAGCCCCTTCACATCGCTGAGGAACTTTTCGCTGTCAAACACCGTCTCGCAAAGGTAGATCAGGTTGGGTCCGTCCTCCCCGTTGAGCCGGGAAAGGGCGGATGCTGCGGTGAGCCAGCCGGCATTGCGGCCCATGACCTCTACAATGGTAACCGCAGGAACATAATAAACATCACAGTCCCGGCGCAGCTCCGCGAAGGTGGTAGCCAGATATTTGGCGGCAGAACCGTAACCTGGGCAGTGATCCGTAAGCATCAGGTCATTGTCGATGGTTTTCGGCGCTCCCATGACGAAAATATCGTCGATCCCCTGCTGCTTCAGGTAGCGGGAGAGCTGATAAACCGTATCCATGGAGTCGTTTCCGCCGATATAGATGAAGTAAGCGATTTCGTGCTTGCGGAAGATCCGCAGCAGTTTCTCAAACTGGGCCGGATCATCCCCCTTCAGCTTCATGCGGCAGGAACCCAGCGCCGCCGCGGGAGTGTTATACAGGGTCCGCAGCTTTTCCGGGGAGTCCAAACGCTCCCCCAAATCGATAAAACGCTCGTCAAACACACCGGCAATGCCGTTGACGGCGCCGTAGATCCGGTCCACTTCCTGTCCGGACAGCGCGCGCTCCACAACACCCACCACTGTGGCATTGATAGCGGCGGATGGGCCGCCGGACTGAGCAACCAAAAGATTTTTCATGGAAATTTCCCTCCTACAAAACCTGAACCTGACAGCTCTTTGCCAGCTCCAGAACATTGGGCGGCAGCTGTTTGTCGCTGATCAGATAGTTGATGTCTTTCATCTCCGCAAACGTAAAGGGCAGCATACGGCCCAGCTTGGAGCTGTCCATCAGGACGATCACCGAGCGCGCCTTCTCGATCAGCAGGCGGCGGAAGGAGGCCTGTGACTCAAAACCACAGGTAAAACCGCCCTCCTGGGAAAAGCCGGAGGCCGAAACAAAGGCCACATCAATGTTGATCTGGGACAGGATGATCTCCGCAAAGTTTCCGGTGGTGGACAGGTTGTTCCGGTTCAGCACACCACCGCAAAGATTGACCGTAGGACGGACTTTTTTTGCCACTTCCAGGGCCACATTGGCACCGCAGGTGACAACGTTGAGATACATATCCGGAATGATCCGGGCCAGCTCCAGCATGGTTGTGCCGCAATCAATATAGATGGCGCTGCCTTCCCGGACAAAATCCACCGCTTTTCTGGCAATAATGTCCTTGGCAGACTTGTTGGAAATATCCCCCTCGGAATCACCAAGATCACCGATGAATTTGGCGCCGCCGCGGATGCGCTGGATTTCCCCTTCTCCAGCCAGATAGCTGAGATCCCGGTGCAGCGTCATCACGCTTACATCGGGAAAGGCGGCAGACAGCTCCTTCAGGCTGACGATTCCATGCTGGCGAATAAATTCCTTCATATTTTCCCTTCGAAGAATATTCATTCCCTTTTCCCCCCTTGTTGATTCTTTCTTTTTCTCCCATTGACGGCCCCAAGTCAGGCCGTTCTTTCGGTATTTCTAACATGGAATAACCGTATACATGTTTAGTATAACATGGCTTTTTCGTTTTGTAAACTCACTGATGTTATCTTATGTTATATTGCTTAAAAGAAGATTAAAAAGTGTACATTTTTAGTAGGATAAGGGCTGCAATTCCAAGGAAAAAGGGAACTCCTGCTTAAAAACAGAAGTTCCCTTTGCACGGTTCTATTATTCTTCCACAAGGGCCACGTTTTTCTCCCCCAACAGGACTTTAAGCTGGGCGATCAGCGGCGTATTCGGCTCGCAGAACAGGGTGCGCGGCGCCAGCATCATCTTCTTCCGGTCCTTGAAGTACACATAAACCGGACAGCTTCCCTCAAAAATGGCCAAATACTGGCTCGCTTTCACCAGCTTGGGATCCTTTTGGGACTCGACCCGGAGATACAAACCGGGTCGATGCTGTTTTTTCGGAGTTTCCGGGGCTTTTTTCTGGGGAGAAGAAGGCGCCGGGGACACAGGAGGCTGCGCTTCTGTCTTTCTTTCCACCTGTTCCGGGTCCTGGAGAGACAGAGCCACCAGCTTCACATCCTCCTCATCCCGCATGCTGACCCGGCCCTTTACCAAAACAATGGTTCCGTCCTCCATCTGCTTCCGGTTCTCGGACAGCACCTTGGGAAACACCAGCATCTCCATGGAGCCGGAGGTATCCTCGATATTGGCGAAAGCCATGGTCTCGCCGCTGCGAGTCGCTTTGGTTTTTTTGCTGTCAATGACGCAGAGCACCTCCACCACACTGCCGTCAGGGTACTCCTCCCCTTTGATATCGGCGATGAGCTTGGTGTTCCAATCCTTCACCTTCTGCTGATAGCGGGTCAGCGGGTGGCCGGAAACGTAAAGGCCGGTGACTTCCTTTTCCATGGCCAGCAGGATCTGGGGCGGAAACTCCTCTCGCTTGGGCAAAGCATGCTGGCTGTGTTTTTTGGCCTGTTCCGGCTCCATCATGGCCTCAAAAAGGCTGATCTGGCCCGCTAAATTGTTTTTATGCTGCTCGTCGATGGCGTTGAGCACGGTGCCATATCCCTGAAGCATGGTCTGACGGTTGTCTCCCAGCCCGTCCAAGGCTCCCGCTTTGATAAAGCTTTCCAACGCCCGGCGGTTCATATCTTTGCCGTACATTCTTTGGCACAAATTCGACAGGTTTTCGAAGGGTCCGTTCTCCTCCCGCTCTTTGACCAAGTCATCCAGCAGCGCCCTGCCGGTATTTTTGATGGCCAGCAGGCCAAAACGGATACAATCGCCCTCAACTGTGAAGCATCCTTCGCTTTTGTTGATGTCCGGCGGCAGAATTTTCAGTCCCAGGTTCTCACATTCGCTGATATAGCCAATGATTTTATCCGTATTGTCCAAAACCGAGGTCAGCAGAGCCGCCATATATTCCCTGGGATAATGCCGCTTCAGATAAGCGGTCTGATAAGCCACCACCGCGTAGGCGGCGGCATGGGATTTGTTGAAGGCATAGGAGGCAAAGGAGGTCATTTCGTCAAAGATCTCGTTGGCCACCTTCTCGCTGACGCCGTTGGCGATGCAACCCACACATTCCACCGTTCCGTCCTCTTTTTTGGCGCCGTAGATAAAGTTGTTCCGCTCCTTCTCCATAACGTCGTGCTTCTTTTTGGACATGGCGCGGCGCACCAGGTCTGCGCGGCCGTAGGAATAGCCCGCCAGCTTGCGGCAGATCTCCATAACCTGCTCCTGATAGACGATACAGCCGTAGGTCACATCCAGAATATCCTTGAGCAGCGGGGTTTTGTAGGTAATTTCCTTGGGATTGTGGCGGTTGCGGATGTAGCGGGGGATGGAATCCATAGGTCCCGGCCGGTACAGGGAAATAACCGCAATCAGATCCTCCACCGACACCGGCTTCAGCTGCACCAGCACCTGCCGCATACCGGCAGACTCGAACTGGAACACACCTTTTGCCTGTCCTTTGGACATCATGTCAAAGGTTGCTTTATCCTCCATAGGGATGTTGGCGACAGCAAAATCTGGCTCAAACTGGCGGATCATTTTTTCCGCGTCGCTGATGACCGTCAGGTTCCGCAGGCCCAGAAAGTCCATTTTTAACAGGCCCAGCTCCTCCAGGGTGGTCATGGTGTACTGGGTAACGACAGCATCGTCATTTTTCGCCAGAGGAACATATTTTTCCACCGAATCCCGGGCGATCACCACGCCTGCCGCATGGGTGGAGGCGTGGCGGGGCATTCCTTCGATTTTCAGGGTGGTATCCAGCAGCCGCTTGATCTCCGGATCGTTGTCGTAAGCCGCCTTCAAGTCCAAGGATTTCTCCAGCGCCTTCTCCAAAGTGATGTGTAGCTCCGTGGGCACCAGCTTTGCCACGCTGTCCACCTTCTGGTAGCTCATCCCCATGACCCGGCCTACGTCCCGGATGCCGCCCCGGGCCGCCATGGTACCAAAGGTGATGATCTGCGCCACCCGATCGGCGCCGTATTTCTGGATGACATAGTCGATTACTTCCTCCCGCCGTTCATAGCAGAAGTCAATGTCGAAGTCGGGCATGGAGACCCGTTCCGGATTGAGGAAGCGCTCGAAAATCAGGTTGTATTTCATGGGGTCGATGCCGGTGATACCGATGCAGTAGGCGGCGATGCTGCCCGCGCCGGAGCCTCGTCCCGGCCCTACCGGGATCCCCCGGCTTTTGGCGTAATGAACAAAGTCGTAAACGATAAGATAGTAGTCCACATAGCCCATGCTGCTGATCACATTCAGCTCATATTCCAGCCTGTCAATGTATTCCTGAGGCGGATTGGGTCCATAATGGCGGTACAGCCCCTGATAGCACATATCCCGGAAGAATTCCCCGTTCTCCCGGCCATCCGGCGCTTCGTAAAGGGGCAGGATATGGTGGCCGAACTGGAAATCCACCGAGCAGCGGCGGGCGATTTTCACCGTATTGTCCATGGCTTCCGGACAATCGGGGAGGGCAGCCTCCATTTCCGCCCGGGATTTGAGATAGAATTCCTCCGTCTCAAACTCCATGTCGTTCTCCTCATCCAGCGTGTGGTTGGTCTGGATACAGATGAGAACTTTCTGCATTTCCGCGTCCTCTTTGGCAATATAATGGGCATCATTGGTAGCAACAAGGCCCACCCCCAGCTCCTTGGCCAGCCGTTTGAGCTGGGGAAGGATCTGCTGCTGCAGGGCGATGCCGTGATTCTGCAACTCGATAAAATAATTTTCCGGGCCGAACAGGTCCCGGTAGAAGGTGGCCGCCTCCTTGGCCCGGGCATAATCCCCATCCTCCAGCGCCCGGGGCACCTCTCCCGCCAGACAGGCGGACAGGGCGATCAAACCCTCTGTATGCCCCCGGAGCAGCTCCCGGTCAATACGGGGTTTGAAGTAAAAACCTTCGGTAAAGCTGCGGGAAACCAGCTTGATCAGGTTTTTGTAGCCGGTTTCGTTTTCGCAGAGCAGGACCAGATGGTAGGGGCTGGTATCCACCTTATGCACCTTATCAAAACGGGTGCGCGGGGCCACATAGACCTCGCAGCCGATGATTGGCCGGATGCCGTTGGCCTTACATTCCTTATAAAAGTCAATGGCGCCGTACAAAACACCGTGATCGGTGATAGCGACCGCCTCCTGCCCCAGCTCCTTTGCCCGCTGCACCAGCTTTTTGATGCGGCAGGCGCCATCCAGCAGGCTGTATTCGCTGTGGACATGAAGATGGACAAAAGAATCTGACACAGAACCCCTCCTCTCTCCCCGGTTACAGGGCTTTTTCTTCCCGAAGCTGGGCGGCCGCCTCGGAAATTTTCTTCAGCCGGTGGTTGATGCCGCTGCGGGAGACGCCTCCAAGCTCCGCCAACTCCCGCAGACTGGCCTCCGGATACTGCAAACGAAGCTGCGCGGTGTCCCGCAGCGGCGCCGGCAGAGTGTCCAGCCGTTGGTTTTCCTGCAAATAATGGATATCCTTCAGCTGCACTGCGGCTGCTCCGGCACTTTTCATAATGTTGGAGGTCTCGCAGTTTGTGATGCGGTTGGCCTGATTGCGCATATCCTTATAGATTTTCACGTTCATCATGTCCATCACCGCCTTGTGGGCGCCGAACAGCGTCAGCAAAGATTCGATGGACTGGCTGTCCTTCACATAAACCACCGGCAGCTCCCGGCGAGTCATCACATGGGCATGGATATCAAGCTGCTCCAGCAGCACAAGCAGCTGGTCGGCAAGATCCTGCCGGGGACAGATGATCTCAAAGTGGTAGTCCTTCTCCGGGTTGGACAGGTTCCCAGCGGAAAGCATGGCTCCCGCCAGAAAGGCGTGAAGGGACTGGGGTTTGGTAAACACCGGCTCTTTCCGGAAGAAATCCAGAACGGTTTTCCGGTCGTTTTCATCGTCAACGGTGACGGTATATGTACTTTTATCAAAGGTTCCCCGGTATTCCCTGGTGGTGACGCTGGCAGCCATTGGAATTTGGGAAAAAATCAGCCGGGCACAGAGCCGGGCAACCGATTTGTGCTCGGTGCTGATCAGAATGGCTTCCTCATCAAAGCGGCGGCCAAAAAGCAGCATCCCGTAAAGCAACGCCGTGGGATAATGATTCAGCAGGGTCTTGTTATGGGCAACCTCGTTCTTCACCTGATGGGCAAAGGTCATGATTTTTTACACTCCTGTAATGCGGCAGTCGTTGCGGATGGAAGGCCGCAGTTCAACTCCATCCGGTATTCGTAAGAGGGAAAGGTTTTTCCCAGGCTTTTCGAGGTATAGCTTCCTTCCTGAATGAAAGCAAAGCCGCTTTTTTCAATGAGCCGGCGGGATGGGACATTGTTTTGGAAACAGCAGGCCCAGACATAACGGATGCCCTGCGCTTCCAGGCGCCGGAGGATCTGCCGGACTGCCTCCGTCATCAGACCCTTTCCCTGAAAGTCCCGGTTCAGCACAAAACCCAGCTCTCTGGTATCCGCCCGTCCTTCTTCCGAGTCCGGATGGGCACAGATATGGCCGATTACTCTGCCGCTGGCTTTCTGGACAATGGCAAAGCTGTTTTCATCCGCCATCCATGTTTCCAAAAGGGCTTTGCTCTGGGAAATATCCCGATGGTGGGCCCAACCGGCCATTTCGCCTACACCGCCCTGGCTGCAGTAGGCAAAAACGTCCTCCAGATCCTCCATCCGGAAGGGACGCAGTTCCACGCGATCCGTTTTCATGTCTTTCTTCTTCCTTCCAATGGATTTTAATGGTTGAATTTTTTTCGCTGAATATCCCGGTGGCTGATCACCGCCAGATAACCGGCTTTGGAAATATGCTCGTACAGTTCCTGCGCGATGGCCACCGAACGGTGGCGGCCGCCGGTGCAGCCAATGGCAATACCAAGCTGGCTTTTATGCTCCTCGTTGCAGTAAAGGGGCAGCATATAGTCCAGAAAATCGGTGATCCGCTGCAAAAAGCCCTCCGTAAGCGGAGAATCCAGCACAAAATTGCAAACCGGCTCGTCCAGACCGCTAAGCTCCTTCAGTTTCTCCTCATAAAAAGGATTGGGGAGACAGCGCACATCGAACACCAGGTCCGCGTCCGTGGGCATACCGTATTTGAAGCCAAAGGACGTTACGTTCACCACCAGCTTCTCCCCGGAATTCTGGGCAAAAAGCTCCTGGATCCGGCTGCGCAGCTGCGCGGTGGAAAGCAGGGAGGTATCCACCACATAGTCTGCCCGGCTTTTCAGTCCCGAGAGCAGTTCCCGCTCCCGCTGGATCGCCTCCGCCAGAGAGCCGCACTCCTCCCCCAGCAGAGGATGGCGCCGGCGGGTCATTTTATAACGGTTGATAATCTCCTCATCTGAGGCATCCAGAAAGATCATGCGCAGGTCGCTGCTCTGCAAAGCGCTCAGCATATCCTGCGAGTTGGAAGCAAACCAGCTCAGGCTGCGCACATCCGCCACAATGGCGATGCGCTCGCCATCCTTGCCGGATTGGCGGGCACAGATCTCAAAAAGCTGCTGCAGCAGCTCCGGCGGCAGATTGTCCACACAGTAGACCCCCATATCCTCCAAGGCGTGGACAGCAATGGACTTGCCCGCGCCGGACATGCCGGTGATCATGATAAATTGCATAAACGTCCCCTCTTCTCCTCTGTCAAAAAGCCTTCGACGTCCGTTCGGAGCCTATTTGCCCCAAAATTCCACCTCTGTTTCCAGACGGTAGCCGGTTTTTTCCTCCACGGTTTTCCGAACCTGTTGGATCAGCTCCAGAATATCCCGGCAGCTTCCCTTCCGGTCGTTGACGATAAAGCCGGCGTGTTTTTCGCTGACGCTGGCCCCTCCGACCCGCAGGCCCTTCAATCCGCACTGGTCAATAAGGGCAGCAGCAAAGGCTCCCTCCGGGCGCTTGAAGGTGCTGCCCGCGCTGGGATGCTCCAGGGGCTGCTTGTCCCGGCGCTTCTCCATCACCTCATCCATAGCGGCTTTGATCGCCGTCTTTTCTCCTTCTTTTAGGGAAAAAACAGCCTCTAAAATCACACAATTTGTTCCGCAGAAGCGGCTGTGACGGTACGACAGTTCCAGTTCCTTCGCCGGCAGCGTCCGAAGCTGCCGCTGTTCATCCAGAAATGTCACCTGTGTCAGGCAGTCCTTCACCTCACCGCCATAGGCGCCGGCGTTCATATAGACCGCTCCGCCCACCGAACCGGGAATACCGTAGGCAAATTCCAGTCCGCTTAGTCCCTGCTCCAGAGCAAAAAGACACAGCGCCGACAGGTTTTCCCCCGCCCAGGCCCGGATTTCGTTTTCTTGACGGCAGAAAGGCTCCTTTTTCGGCTCCATATGGAGCACCAGGCCCTTGACCCCTTCATCGGCCACCAGCAGATTGGAGCCTTTGCCCAGAATATGCACCGGAATGTCCAATCCCTCTGCCGCTTTCAGCAAAGCGGCGCACTGTTCCCCGGTTTGAACATGGGCCAGCAGCTCCGCCGGACCTCCGGCGCGAAAGGTCGTATGTTTTTCCAGAGGCTCTCCTGCCTCCCAGCGGCAGCCAAGCGCCTCACAGCAGCCGGCCAGCTCCTTCATCCATGCTTCTTCCATCGATCCGTTCCAACCTTTCTTCGGAAAATCATACCACGTTGACGCAGTATCTTGTTTTTGGAAAGAGAGGAGCCGGAAAAATCCCGCTCCTCTTAGGCATTTTATCAGGTTTTGCGCCGGATTATTCACTCATGCCCAGATTTGCCAGCAGCTCTTTGGCAGCGTTGTAACCCAGCTTTTTCTGGCGGCTGTTCATGACGGCAACCTCAATAATCACGGCAAGATTTCGGCCCGGCGTTACCGGTACCGTCAGGCAGGGGATGTTCAGGCCCAGAATTTCCATGTACTCATCGTCCAGACCCATCCGGTCGTAGACCTTATGCGGGTCCCAGTTTTCCAGCTTCACGATCAGATCCACCTTTTCGCTCATCTTTACCGCGCCGATACCGAAAATATGGCGGGTATTGATGATGCCAACGCCTCGGAGCTCCATAAAATGGCGGATGTTGTCGGGAGACTGGCCCACCAGCGTCCGGTCGGACACCCGTCGGATCTCCACCGCATCGTCCGCAACCAGCCGGTGCCCCCGTTTGATCAGCTCAATGGCGGTTTCGCTTTTACCTACGCCGCTTTCGCCCATGATCAGAACGCCTTCGCCGTAAACCTCCATCAAAACGCCGTGCCGGGTGATGCGGGGAGCCAGCTCCACATTCAGGATGGACATGATCGAAGCCATCAGCTCACAGGGAGCCTGCTCCGAATGGAACAGCGGGCTTTCGTATTTTTTCGCCAGTTCGATAATATAATCCGGCACAACGGTGCCCCGGCAGAAAACAGACGCGGGCATCTGATGGCTGAAGAACAGCTCCATGGTATTTTTCTGCTGCTCCGGGGTAAAGGTGAGCAGATAGTCCATCTCCGAGTTGCCGAAGATCTGGATGCGTTCCGGCTGGAAGCCCTCGTAAAAGCCGCTGAGCTGCAAACCGGGACGGTTGACCTCCGGTGAGCCCACCTCCAGCTGGTTGATCTCACGGGGCAGATAGATCGGCTCCCACTTCAAGGTATTTACCAGCTTGTCCAGGGTAATTTTATATCCCATATTTTCCTCCCTTTCCTCCGGCCTGTCCGCGGACAGGGGATTTCCCTTCTCACAAAAGATCCGGTCAAAAATATACAGCTATATTATAGCATTTTTCCCTGTACAACTCAACCGGTAGCCGGTGGATTTGCTTGAGGCCTTTTTGCTTTTTCCACCGGCGGATTTTGAATTTTTGGATTTCTTATCCTGCAAAATTCCTTCTTTTTCCGTCGAAGGATCTGTTATTTTATTGTCAAAGTCACCAGTTTTTTTGCGGCCTTTTTCTTCTCTTTTCATTAAATGTACAAAGTTCCGTTAATTCCTTTTTTCGAAGGCAAAATGCCCTTGCGCTTTTTAAAAAAGCGGATATACTAAGGATCGGAAGGAGGATTTTTATGACTCAGTATGTTCAACTAAATTCCAAAAAGGAATGGACTGACTTTGTCAAGCTGGCCTGGCAGTTCGACTCCGACATCGGCGTACATACCGATGAGACGATGCTGGACGCTAAGGATATGCAGGAAATTCTGTCTCTGGACTGCAAAAAACCAGTTCGCGTTGTCACCGAGGACAAGCGCTTTATGCGGGCCATCCGTTCCTGGGCAGTAAAACAGCCTGCTTAAAAACAACGGCACCTGACGCTGTGGCGTTCAGGGCCAAACGTAAGACAATTCCGCCAAATGGCAAAACATAGATTGATTGATATTCCCTTCCCCTTATCTCAACATTCTCCCTTAGAAAGGAAAACAGCCTGCTGAAAAGCAGGCTGTTTTCCTTTTTTTGCTGTTTTATTTTACCGATTTTCCGCACAAACTAAGTAGCGTCCCCTTTATTTTTCTCCTTCTTTTGGGAAAAACGTGCGCTCCGCTGTGCGGCAGGCCGCCTGAGCAAACAGCTCGCTGAGCTGGCAAAAAGCCAGAATCAGCGCCGCGCTGTCAGATGGACACAAATCTTCTGAAAGATTTGTCCGGCTTCTCTGCCAAAAGAATTCCACCGTCTCGGCAAAAAGCTGCTTCTGGCAGTCGGCGGCGTTCAATATCTCCTCCAGCCGCTCTTCTCCCTCCTCCTGCTCCATCAGCGCCTGGGTCAGGCTCTTGATCTGCTCCATGGACAGGACGGATTTCAGCCGGCAGACCAGCAGAAGCTGCAGCACCTGCTCCCGGCTGTATTTTTTGCCTTTCATGGGACGGAGCATCTTCTCCTTGCTGTAATTGTTCACCATAGACTTGGTCAGGGCCCGCTCCTCGGCACTTCCACAGGAAAACAGGGTCAGAATTTGGTCGATATACAGGCTCAGCTCCGGGATCTGCTCCGGTTTCAGGTGGCTTTGGCCGGAGATTTCCTGTAAAAGGCTGCTGATTTCTTGCTGTGTCATTGTGATCCCTCCATTTTCTCACCGCTATTATACGATATTTTTTGAACTTTTACAAGATATACTTGATATTTCCTCACAACATGATTATAATAATATTATAAAGTAGTATTAAATACTATATAATGCGTTTAGGAGGTATTTTATGATTCGCTATTTTTCCAATGCCCGGGAACCGGTCAACAGCTTTACCCATTTTCTTGGCGTACTTCTGGCACTGGCTGAGGCTGCTTTTCTTCTGACCTTTACCTTTACGGCCGATTTTTCCCCCATTACTTTAACATCGGTCCTTGTATTCAGCATCTCCATGCTGCTGCTCTACGGCGCCAGCAGCTGGTATCATTATTCCAACGCGCCGCAAAAGGTGCTGGATCGGCTGCGCAAGCTGGACCACTCCATGATCTTCGTCCTGATCGCCGGCAGCTATACGCCAATTTGCCTGAAATATATGCCGGGCAGCAAAGGGATCCTCTTCTCCTTGGCACTTTGGGCAGTGGCTCTGGGAGGATCTGTGCTGAAAATTTGCTGGATGGGTGCTCCAAGATGGCTTTCCACCGCCATTTATCTGATCATGGGCTGGAGCATCCTCTTTGACTGGAAGAGTCTTAGCCTACTGCCTGCCGGCGCGGTGGCTCTGCTGCTCTGCGAAGGCATCAGCTACTCCATCGGCGCACTGTGCTACATTTTCAAGAAGCCCAACTTCTCCAAAGTCATCGGCTTCCACGAACTGTTCCACCTGTTCATTTTGCTGGGCACCTTCTTCCACTTCCTGACGGTGCTGATCTATGTGGTATTATAGTAAAGATAGAAAAAAGACCTTCCGTTGGGAGGTCTTTTTTCTTTGTTTTTCCTTTAATCCAGTACGCCCATCCGTTTCATCAGGCCCACATACACATAGATCAGCAGCACATCCGCCGCCAGCCATGCTGCCGGATTGGCCAGACAGACCGCGGTATAACCGTAACTGCCCACAAAGAACAGAGCCACCACCGATCTTGCCACCATTTCAAAAACACCGGCCGCCATGGCAGGTACCGTATAGCCCATACCCTGCACCGAGTTGCGCACCACCAGCAAAAAGGCCAGCAGCGGGTAAAAAATGGCGTTCCAGAAGAAATATTCGTCCATCATGGCGAAAATCGCGCTTTCGCTGCTATCGATAAACAGCAGACCCACCTTGGAACCCAGCAGAAGCACCAGCACCCCACTGAACACAGACAGCAGAATGGAGAAAATCAGGCCCTGCTTCACACCGGAATGGATGCGCTCCGGCTCCCCGGCTCCCAAATTCTGTCCGCAGTAGGTTGCCATGGTCAGGCCGGGAGCATCCAGCAAGCACTGGAAGATGCACATGGCCTTCCCCGCGGCGGTAATTGCCGCAACCGCGTCGGAACCCAGGGTGTTGGTTGCGCCTTGGAGTACGGCGCAGCCAATGGCTGTAATGGAGAACTGCAGACCCATAGGCACGCCCACATTCAGGTGCTGAACGGCGTATTCCCCACGCAGAGGGATGTTTTTCTTTGCCACATGCAGAGCCGGGAACTTCTTTCCAATGAACACAAGGCACAGCAGTCCGGAGATCAGCTGGCTCAGTACCGTAGCCCAGGCCGCGCCGGCAATGCCCATGCCAAAGCTGACAATGAAAAGTAAGTCCAGCACAATATTCAACACAGAAGAAAGCACCAGAAAGACCAGCGGTGTCCTGCTGTCCCCCATGGCCCGCAAGTAGCTGGACAGCAGATTGTACAGCACAGTGGCTAAACTGCCCAGAAAGATGATGCGGATATAAGTGCTGGCGCCTTCAAAAATGTTGGACGGCGTCTGCATGATCGTAAGGATCCAATCCGTGCCCAAAACGGTCACGATGGTGATCAGCGCACCGAGAATCGCTGACACCCAGGCTCCGTTTGCCACAGAACGCTGAAGCTTTTCCTCATCCTTCGCCCCAAAATATTGGGCGACCGGGATGGAAAAGCCGCTGCACATCCCCTGCATAAAACCAATGATCAAAAAACTCAGAGAGCTGGTGGACCCAACTGCCGCCAGGGCATCCACACCCAGAAAACGCCCAACAATAATGGTGTCCGCCATGCTGTAGAGCTGCTGAAAAATCAAGCCCAGCGCCGTTGGAACGGAAAATTGCAGAATCAGCCGCCAAGGTGATCCTTTTGTCATATCACGAACCATATTCATTTGCCTCTCTTCTCAAGGATTTCAAAAAACAGCCGCGAAAATTTCACGCTAAAGACTATAGCACGTTTTGTGGGCTTTGGCAATTCCATTTCCGCTTTTTTGTGCATATTTTCTGTATTGGTTTCCCTATCCACTGGACAGAAAAAAGAAAAACCTCACACCAACGTGTGAGGTTTTTTGGTGACCTACCGGAGATTCGAACTCCGGACACCCTGATTAAAAGTCAGGTGCTCTGCCAGCTGAGCTAGTAAGTCAAATTTCCTGTTTTTCTGTCTCTCGGATATTGCTTAATTATTATAACCCGGAAGGCGCAAAAAGTCAATACCTTTTTTTAATTTTTGATCAAAAAATGAAAAAAGCGAAAATAAGCAGAAAAGAGGCGGAAAATCCGTCTCCTTTCTGCTTTTGGTTATGGTTTTTTGATAAGACTTAGATCTCCGCGATGTTGATCAGCTCAACATCGTCGATCTTGCGGTTCATTTTCAGGGAATCCGCCAGCGCGTTTGCCGTATCCAGGGCAGTCAGGCACGGGATGGAGCGTTCAACGGCTTTTCTGCGGAGCTGAACGGAGTGACGCTGAGGCTGACGGCCTTTTTTGGAGGTGGAAATGATGTAGGACAGCTTGCCGCTGTTGATCAGATCCATAATGTTCGGCTCCCCTTCGCCGATTTTGCGGACGGTGCTGGCCGCAACCATGTTGTGGTTCAGCAGAGAGGCTGTTCCGCCGGTGGCATACAGCTCATAGCCCAGATTCTCGAACTTCTCGGCGATCTTGATGATCTCCTGTTTGTCGCTGTCGCGGACAGAGATCAGGACGCCCTTGCCCTCCTCGTGCTGCATTTTGTAGCCGGCAGCCACAAGGCCTTTGTACAGGGCTTCCTCAAAGGTTTTGGCGATGCCCAGTACCTCGCCGGTGGATTTCATTTCCGGTCCCAGGTGGGTATCCACGTCGTGGAGCTTCTCAAAGGAGAACACCGGAACCTTTACGGCAACATAATCACCCTCCGGATACAGGCCGACGCCGTAGCCCTGATCCAGCAGCTTCTCGCCGAACATCATGCGGGTAGCGATATCCACCATGGGTACGCCGGTAACTTTGGAGATATACGGAATGGTACGGGAGGAACGGGGATTTACCTCGATCACATATACGTCGTCGTTGTAGACAACGTACTGGATATTCACCAGACCAACCACTTTCAGCTCCCGTGCCAGACGGCCGGTGTAGTCGATCAGGATGCGTTTGATGCGCTGGGACAGGCTCTGCGCCGGGTAAACGGAGATGGAGTCACCGGAATGGATGCCGGCGCGCTCAATGTGCTCCATGATGCCCGGGATCAGGAAGTTTTCGCCGTCGCAGATGGCGTCAACCTCCACTTCCTTGCCCATAAGGTACTTGTCGATGAGCACCAGGTTGTCCTTCATGTGGCTGGTGATGATGTCCATATATTCTTCCACGTCCTGGGTGTTGTAGGCGATGATCATATTCTGGCCGCCCAGAACGTAGGATGGACGGAGCAATACGGGGAAGCCCAGACGCTCCGCTACTTCAACGGCCTGCTCTTTGGTCAGGACGGTCTCACCCTTTGGACGGGGAATTCCGCATTTTTCCAGAAGCTCATCGAAGCGTTCCCGGTCCTCGGCCGCGTCAATGCTGTCAGCGGAGGTGCCCAGGATGCGAACGCCTTTTTCGCTGAGATATTTGGTCAGCTTGATGGCGGTCTGTCCGCCGAACTGTACCACAACGCCGTAAGGTTTCTCCGTTTCCAGAATGGAATCCACATCCTCCGGGGTCAGCGGGTCAAAGTACAGGCGGTTTGCGGTATCAAAGTCGGTGGAAACCGTCTCCGGGTTATTGTTGGCGATAACCGCTTCATAACCCAATTCTTTCAGCGCCCAGACACAGTGTACCGAGCAGTAGTCGAACTCGATGCCCTGACCGATACGGATCGGGCCGGAACCGAAAACAAGGATCTTCTTCTTGTCGGTTTTGTGCTCCTCGATAAATTCAGCGGCTTCGTTTTCCTCATCGAAGGTGGAATAGAAGTAAGGAGTCTCCGCTTTATACTCGGCGGCGCAGGTATCTACCATTTTATAGGAAGCAAAGCGGGGATTTTTCACCTTCTGGCCGGAAAGGGCCTCAATGGTCTTGTTCAGGAAGCCCAGTTCCTTGGCGCGCAGGTATTTTTCCTCGGTCAGTTCCCCTTCTTTCAGGCTTTCTTCCATTTCGATCAGGTTTTTCAGCCGGTTCAGGAACCAGCAGTCGATCATGGTGATCCCATGGACTTCCTCAGCGGAGATTCCCTTCTTCAGCGCGGCGTAAACGCAGAAAATACGCTCGTCATCGCAGTCATGGAGCTTTTTCCGCAAAGTTTCCACGTCCATCTCCACGAATTTCGGCATATTGAAGTCGTTAAGACCCAGCTCCACCGAGCGGACAGCCTTCATCATAGCCTGCTCGAAGGAGGAACCGATGGACATAACCTCGCCGGTGGCCTTCATCTGGGTACCCAGTGTACGTTTGGCATAAACGAATTTATCAAAAGCCCATTTTGGGAATTTAACAACCATATAGTCCACCGACGGCTCGAAGCAGGCGTAGGTGTTGCCGGTCACCGCGTTGACGATCTCGTCCAGGGTGTAGCCGATGGCGATCTTGGTGGCAACTTTGGCGATGGGATAGCCGGTGGCCTTGGAGGCCAGGGCGGAGGAACGGGATACACGGGGGTTTACCTCGATAACCGCGTACTCCTTGGAGGTCGGGTGAAGGGCAAACTGGCAGTTGCAGCCGCCTTCTACCCCCAGCTCCTCCACAATATTCAGGGCAGCCTTCCGCAGCATGGCAAATTCATCGGGATTCAGGGTAACAGCCGGAGCGACAACGATGGAGTCGCCGGTGTGCACACCCACTGGGTCCACATTTTCCATGGAGCAGACGGTGATGATGTTCTCCTTGGAGTCACGAATGACCTCGAACTCGATCTCTTTCCAGCCGGAAATACATTTTTCCACCAAAATCTGGGTGATTGGAGAGAGGCGCAGACCGTTTCCGGCGATTTCTTCAAACTCCTCGTCAGTGTAAGCGATACCACCGCCGGTACCGCCCATGGTGAAGGCCGGACGGATGATCACCGGCAGGCCAATTTCTTTGACAAAGGCTTTGCCGTCCTCCAAAGTGGTCACGACCTTGGAGGGGATACAGGGTTCGCCGATGGCTTCCATGGTATCCTTAAACATCTGGCGGTCCTCCGCCTTGTCGATGGTCTCCACCTTGGCGCCCAGCAGCTTGACCCCGTGAGCGTCCAAAAAGCCCTCTTTGGCCAGCTGCATGGAGAAGGTCAGACCGGTCTGACCGCCCAGCGTGGACAGAACACTGTCTGGTTTTTCGATTTCGATGATGCGTTTTACCACATCCAAAGTCAGCGGCTCGATGTAAACCTTGTCCGCCATGGCCTTATCGGTCATAATGGTGGCCGGGTTGGAGTTGATGAGGACCACCTCCAGCCCTTCTTCCTTCAGCGCGCGGCAGGCCTGGGTGCCTGCGTAGTCAAATTCGGCAGCCTGTCCGATGACGATGGGGCCGGAGCCGATCACCAGAACTTTTTTAATATCTTGTCTCAGCGGCATAAGTGCTCCTCCTCTCTATTTCTCAAGCAGGTTCAAGAATGTTTCGTAAACATGGTCAAAGTTTTTGCGTCCGGTTTCGGACTCCGGAACAAACTGTACGGACATTCCTGGGAAATCCAGATAGCGCAGGCCCTCGCAGCTCTTGTCGTTGGAATTCACATGGGTGATTTGGGCCTTGGAAGAGCAGACAGAGGCTACCACATAGCCGTGGTTCTGGGTGGTGATGAAGGTTCGGCCGCTGGACAGCTCCGTTACCGGGCAGTTTGCGCCCCGATGGCCCACTTTCATCTTCTCCACCTTGCCGCCGGCCAGCTCGGCCATCAGCTGATGACCCAGGCCGATGCCCAGCATGGGAACGCCGGATTTTTCCAGCTCGGCGATGGTCTTTTTCTCTGTGCTCAGGTCCCAGTCCCCTGCCCAGCCGCCGCAGATAACGATGCAGTCCGGCTCCTGGGAAAGGATCTCCTCCGCGCTCATGGCGGCGGGCACCGCAATGGTGCTGAAGCCTCTTGCATTAAGGGCGGCGATTACATCCGCTCTGGCGCCCAGGTCATAGATCAGGGCCTTTTTGCCGCTGACCGGGCTGATCTCCAGCTCATTTTTGTTTTTCCAGTATGGGGTTTTGTCCTGATGGTCCCGGATTCTTTCCAGGAACTCCTCTTTGTTGCTGTCGTTGATTTCTTTGCAGGTGATCAGCGCCTTCATCACGCCGCCGTCCCGCAGCTTACGGGTAAGGGCGCGGGTATCCACGCCGAACAGTCCCGTAATGCCTTTTTGCTCCAGCCACTGGTCGATGGAACCGGTGCTGCGGTAGTTGGACGGTGTTGGGCACCAGTCACGGACCACAACAGCCGCCGCATGGCAGGCGGACAGGTCATCCTCCCCTTCCACAACGCCGTAGTTGCCCAGCATGGGGAAGGTATCCACCAGAATGTTGTTTTCGTTGGCCGGGTCGGTGAGCAGCTGCTGAAAACCGACTACGGAAGTATTAAAAACCAGTTCGCCGTAAGCGTCCTCTGTGGAGCCGACGCTGTAACCCTGGATCAGGGAGCCGTCCTCCAGCAGGAGGCAGGCTTTCCGCGCGTTTTTATAGATATCCATATCCAAAAATCCCCTTCTCTGTTTCGATCATGATCCGCTTTTGTCTTAGCCGGCGTTTAACGGGGCAGCTTGATCTCCGGGATCACGCTGCAAATATCCTCCCGCATGGCGATAGCGGCTTTCCGGGCCTGTTCCGCGAAGTCATGGCCATCGGTTCCGGCCTTTTTCCAGGCAGTCAGGATGCCGCGGGAGCTGTTGATCACCGCGCCCAGGCCATTTTCGTCAAAGGCGCCCTTTACATCGTTGGCGCCGCCGCCCTGCGCGCCGTAACCAGGCACCAGGAAAAAGGTGTGCGGCATTTTTCCACGCATTTCACTGAGCTGTTCCGGATAGGTTGCGCCCACAACCGCGCCAACGGCGGAGTAGCCGTAGTGATTGGTGGTCTCCGCGCCCCAGCTTTCGCACATAGCGCCCATGGTCTCGTAGATGGATTTATCGCCGATCTTCTGATCCTGCAGCTCGCCGGAGGAAGGATTGGAGGTTTTTACCAGCACGAAGATGCCTTTTTCCCGCTCATTGCAGATACCCAGCAGAGGTTTGATGCCATCGGAGCCAAGATAGCCGTTGACGGTCAGACAGTCAGCGCCGAAAGCCTCCACTTCCTTACCGCAGACATTGGTGCTGCCCAGATGAGCGGCGGCGTAAGCCTGCATGGTGGAACCAATGTCGTTGCGCTTGCCGTCAGTGATGACAACCATGCCCTTTTCCTCGGCGTAGCGGATGGTTTCATAGAGAGCCTTCATACCCTGCCAGCTGTACAGCTCGTAGTAAGCGGCCTGAGGCTTGATAGCGGGAACGATATCGCAGATGGCGTCGATAATGGCTTTGTTGTAAGTGAGGATCGCCTGCGCCGCGGCGTCAAAGGGGTTTTCATTTTCCGCCATGGCCTGCTCTTTGATGTGTTGTGGGATGTAATCCAGCAGGGAATCCAGACCAACAACGATAGGCGCTTTGGTTTCTGCGATTTTTTCGATGAGTTTTTTCATGATTTTCGTTCCTCCTAAAGATTCTGATAGGTGATCCGTCCGCCGCAGATGGTGCAGAGGACTTTGCCCTTCAGCTCCATGCCGTCAAACGGTGTATTTTTGCTTTTTGAATGGAATTGGTTCTTGTCCACGGTCCAGGTTTTGTCCGGATCCAGCAAAACAATATCCGCCGGTCCGCCTTCCTTCAGGCTGCCGCCTTCCACGCCCAGAACTTCCGCCGGGCGGGTGCTCATCAGCCGAAGCAGAGCCATCAGACTCAGGCCTCTTTGCTTACAGAGGACCGTATTGGCAGCGGCAAAGCTGGTTTCCAGACCGACAATGCCGTTGGGCGCCTTGTAAAAATCGGCTTTTTCTTCCGGCGCATGGGGAGCGTGGTCGGTGATAATGCAGTCCAAAGTCCCGTCCAGCACACCGGCGATCACCGCTTCGCAGTCCTCCTGCTCCCGCAGAGGGGGATTCATCCGCCAATTGGCGTCCTTTTTCCGCAGCAGTTCGTCGGTCATCATCATGTAATGAGGGGCGGTTTCCGCCGTTACCATGACGCCTCTGGCCTTGGCCTCCCGGATCAGCTGCACCGAGCCTTTGGTGCTGACATGAGCGATATGGATGCGGGTGCCGGAACATTCGGCCAGAACGATCTCTCTGGCAGTGATGCTGTCCTCACTGGCCCGGTCCATGCCTTTCACGCCCAGTTCCTCCGAGATTTTTCCTTTGTTCATGATGCCGCCGTCAATAATGGTCAGATCCTCGCAGTGGCTGATGCACAGCAGGCCCTCCTTCTGGGCCAGCTTCAGCGCCTCCAGCATTTGTCCGCCTTTTTCCACCGGTCGGCCGTCATCGGAAACCGCTACAGCGCCTGCCGCTTTCAGTTGGGCAAAGTCGTTGAGGGCGCTACCGCTAAGATTTTTGGTGATGGCTGCCACCGGATAGACCCGGCAGGCCGCCTCTTTGGCTTTATCTAAGATATAATGAAGGATCTCCGGGCTGTCGGTGACAGGCTTGGTATTCGGCATCGCCGCAACCGCGGTAAACCCGCCGGCGGCGGCGGCCGTACAGCCGCTGAGAATGTCCTCTTTATGAGTAAATCCCGGATCACGAAGGTGAACGTGCATATCGATCAGCCCCGGAGCCGCCACCAGTCCCTGAGCAGGGATGAAGCGGGCGCCTTCCGCGCTGAGATTTTCGCCGATCCGGGCAATTTTTCCGTCCTCCACCAGAATATCGGCAACCCGGTCCAGATCCCGGCTGGGGTCCATGACTCTTGCCTGCTGAATCAGTATTTTTTCCACAAAAACGCCTCCTCTGTCGCTTTCAAAATGATTTGGGTTTGTGTTATTGGTTCTCTTCCCCGGTCTTTTCCAGGATGATGACCCGATCCTCCCCGTCCCGTTCACTGACCAGGACACGGACCGTCTCCTCCTTGGAGGTGGGGAGATTTTTTCCGATATAATCGGCGCGGATGGGCAGTTCCCGATGGCCCCGGTCCACCAGCGCCGCCAGCTGGATACTGTCCGGCCGACCCCGCTCCAAAACAGCGTCCATAGCGGCCCGAACGCTGCGTCCGGTATAAATCACATCATCCACAATGACCACAGTTTTCCCGGTAAGTGGGAAAGGAATGTCACTTTTGTCCCCTTCTCCCCGGCTTTCCCGGTCATCCCGGAAACGGGTGATATCCACATAGCCCACCGGGACGCTTTGTCCCTCCACTTCCTGGATTTTGGCCGCGATCCGCTGGGCAAGCTGAGCGCCCCGGCTCATGATACCGATGATGCAGATATTTTCCGCGCCATGGTTGCGCTCAATGATCTCAAACGCAATGCGGACAATGGCCCGCCGCATGGCGGCGCTGTCCATGATCTGCGCTTTTTCACGCAGGACAGGACGATTTTCCATTCCGAAACCCCCTTTTCCACGCACATTTCATTGAAAAAAACGCACGCAATAAAAAAATCTGCCGTCCGCGGACGACAGATTCAGTGTTCAGATACAGCCCAAGCTTTCCGGAAAGGGTACACCTTGCCCGGAACGGCTTTTTGCTCTATGCGAAACCACCTTGTCAGCCTCACGGGACTAACTTAAAGGATTGCTGCAGGAATTTTGTTGTAGTCTATTATATCCCATTCTTTTGGAAAAGTCCATAGAGGCCCCGCCAATTCTCCAAAAAATCTGCCGGGATTTTTCGTCATCTTGACGGAAGCGGTGGAAAAAACAAACCCCCGGAGCTAAACTCCGGAGGTTCGGCTTAAAAGGTAGTCAATACATCGTAGCTGCTGCCGTTCCAGATTGCCGGTCTGGTCTCGCACTGGTGAAGCTGGGCGATAAAGTCCGGCAGGGTATCCACCTTTTCCGGCAACCAGGTCACATACTTGGCCACGTTTTGGGGAACGTGAGCGTCGCTGGCTCCGATGGCCTTCAGCCCCAGCTCCCGGCAGTATTGCAGCGCGGTCCGGTTCAGATCCATAGGAGTGCTGCCGTTGAGCACTTCCACGCCGTGAAGGCCTTTCACCTCCCGCAGCTTGTCCTCCAGGCCCCGCATATTTTTCCGGAAAGGATGACAGGACACGCAGAAGCCCTGGTTCCGGTTGACATGGTCGATGAATTCCTGAGCGTCTACCCGGTGATCCGGGAAAGTATCAATGCCCCAGGCGGTAATGTCTCCCTGAAGAGAGAAAAATTCCACACCCACAAAAATTGGAAAGCCGGTTTTGCGGCTGTACTCCTCGCAATACTGCCGCAGGCCCATGCTGTCGTGGTCGGTGATACAGATGGCGTCAAGGCCCCGGGCCTTGGCAATGGAAACGATCTCGTCCAGAGACAGAAAACTGTCAAGAGAAAAGGTTTTTTCGTGTAAATGCATGTCAACCAGCATATAGCTTACCTCCGGATGTTATTTTTTGATAACTTTCAGCAAAGCGCCCTCATCGCTCCAGACCAGCTCGTCCAGGTTGAGGAACTCTCTGACAAAATCATTGGCAGGACGGCGGTAAATATTCATAGGGCTGTCGTACTGGGTCAGGACGCCCTGTTCCATAATAGCGATTTTATCCGCCAGATTCAAGGCCTCCTCCTGGTCATGGGTAACAAAAACCATGGTCATGTTCAGCTTTCGCTGGATCTCCTTCAGCCCTTCCCGCATTTTTACCCGCAGCGCCGCGTCCAGGTTGCAGAAAGGCTCATCCAGCAGGCAGAGCCGCGGCTCCACCACCAGTGCCCGCGCCAGCGCGACGCGCTGCTGCTGGCCGCCGGAGATCTCATAGATGCCGGCGTTGGCATATTCGCTGAGATTGACCAGTTCCAGGTAGTGCATGGCCTTTTCTCTGGCTTGCGTCCGCTTCATTTTCTGGAATTTCAGGCCGTACATCACATTTTGCAGCACTGTCATGTGGGGAAACAGGCCGTAAGACTGGAACACGGTGGTAACAGGGCGGCGTTCCGGCGGCATAGCGGTAATATCCTGCCCATCCAGCAGGATCTTGCCGCTGCTGGGGCGGAGAAAGCCGCCGATCATATTGAGCGTGGTGGTTTTTCCGCAGCCGGAGGAGCCTAAAATGCACAGCAGCTCCCCTTCCGCCAAGCTCAGGGACAGGTCCTTCACCACTGTTTTGCCCTCAAAGTTTTTACTCAGATGTTGTAATTCAAGATACACGAGGTTTCGCCGCCTTTCCGGTGATCCAATAAACGAGAGCCTCCACCGCCAGAACGATCAGAATGATCAGGGTGGCAATCAGAGAGGCCACCGCGTAGTCTCCGGTGTAGACCGCGTCGAAAAGCTTAAAGACCGCCAGCTTCCTTGCCGGGTCGATGAGGAACAGAATGGCGCCGGCGGTGGTCATGCTGCTGGAGAAGTTGTAGGAGAAACAGCTGAGGAAGGCCGGCCGCAGTCCCGGCAGGATCACGTCCCGCAGAACCGCCATCTGTCCCCCGCCCAGATCATGAACCGCCCGCTCCTGGGCCAAAGGAACCTGTTTCAGGGTAGCGGAACAGATTTTGGTACAGGTGGGAAGCTGTTTAAAGAGCATATTGGCCAGCACGATCAGCGCTGTGCCGGTCAGCTTCAGCGGCGGATGGTTGAAGGCCAGAATATAGCCGATACCAAAGCAGGTGCCCGGTAGCATATAGGGCAGCGTTACCAGACAGTCAAAGCCCTGCCGCAGCGGAACCTTCCTCCGCTCCATATAATAAGAAAAAATCATGGCAAACAGCGTACCCACCAGGGAAACGATCAAAGCGTACAGCACACTGCGGCCCATGGTGTTCAGATCGGTTTTGAGGAGCTGCCGCAAATACTGGAGCGTGAAGCGGTTTCCCGTTTTGCTCACCTTGATAAAGCCGGTGGAGAAGATGCAGGCATACTGCAAGATCATCATCACGAAGAACAGGCCGCTGGCCAGACCGATCAAGCCGCCCAGCAGACCGCATTTGCCCAGGCGCAGCTGAAGCTGCTCCTGCTTGCCCCGGCTGCTCTGCACCAAAGCGTCGGATTGGCGCAGCAGACGGCGGTACAGGAAGAAAGCGCCGATGGAGGGCAGCAGCAGGAACATATTCAGCACCGAAGCCTTCTCCAGATTGGCGTAGCCGGTGAGCTGATAGTAAATATCCGAGGCGATGGTGCTGAAGCGGCCGCCAATAATCACCGGCGTGCCGTAATCCGCCAGTGAACGGATAAAGGACAGCAGCAGACAAACCAGAATCCCCGGCTTCATCTGGGGCAGAACGATATCCCGCAGGATGGAGGCCGGGCTTGCGCCCAGATCCCTTGCGGCCTTGATGCTGTCCCCGTCGATTTTCGCCAGGATCCCGTTGAGAAACAGAGCGTTCATGGGCACAAAGGACACGCTCTGCATCAAAATCACGCCCCACTTGTTGTAAGGATTCCAGGATAAGCCCAGCAGACCGTGGGTGATCCAGCCCCGGCGTCCATAAAGCTGTATGTAAGCCAAAGAAGCCACAAAAGGCGGCGATACCATGGTCACCAGCAGGATGCCCATGCACAAAAGCTTCATCCAGCCCCGCCGTGTGGACACCACAAGAGCGGCCGACACGGAAAAAATCGTACAGAAAAAGGCGCTGAGAACGCCTACAAAGATGCTGTTCCAGAGGCTCGTGCCGTATTGCGCCCAGGTCTCCCCGTAATTGGCCAGCGTAAAAGTTCCGTCTTTTCCGTTAAAGCTGCGGAAAGCGATGCAGAGCAGCGGATAAAGTACAAACAGGCATACGGAACCTAAAATTACAGCCAGCAGCAGTCGGTCCACCGCGTAACCGGCAAGCTCTCTTCCGGAAAATGGGCCGGAAAAGCTCCTTTTACCGAAAAAAAGGGCATCAGAAGATGCCCTTTCCCTTTTCAGGCCATTTGTTTTTTTCTCAAACGGCTTATTCGGCTTATTCATTGACTGCTTTATCGCCCATCAGGGTCTCGAACTGAGCCAGGATGGATTCACGCATGGAGCCGAATTTGCTCAGATCCAGTTCCATCAGGATGTCCGGGCTGTAGTCCAGCTCAACACCTTCCAGAGAAGGCTTGATCAGCTTGATGGAGGTTTTCTGGTCGATCTCCGCCAGAAGCTGCAGGTTTTCATCGTTGGAGAAGAGCCACTCAATGAAGTATTTTGCCGCTTCTACGTTTTCCGCGTTCTTGAAGCAGGCAACGCCGTCCGGGATCCATGGAATACCGTCTTCCGGATAAACGATGGTCACATCATAGTCCTCTTTCAGAGCGGTGATGGTGTCGTCCAGATAGGTGATGCCGATGGCAAACTCGTCAGCGATTACCTTGTTTTTCGGGTCGGAACCACGTTTTGCGTAGTAAGCGATGTTTTCGTTGAGGGCGTTGAAGAATTCCCAGCCGGCTTCTTCGCCTTTTGCCTGAAGCAGGGAGTTCACTGCCGCGTAGTTGGTGCCGGAAATAGCCGGGTTGGACATGATGATCTCGCCCTGATAGGAAGGATCGGTCAGGTCTTCCCAGGTGGCAGGCTGTTCCAAATTCAGCTCTTCCATCAGTTTGTCGTTGAGCAGGAAGCCAACGATGGTCAGGCCCTTGGAGTACCAGCAGCCGTCTGGGTCACGGAACTGAGGGTCGATCTCGGAAGCGGCCTCAAAGGTCACAGGCTCCAGAAGGTCGTCCTCCTTTGCGGACATGAAGGCATCAATGCCGCCGCCGAACCACAGGTCCGCAGATGGTGTGCCGCCTTCTGCGCGGAGTTTGGACAGCACGTCGCCGGAGGACATGGACAGCAATTCCACTTTTACACCGGTTTCCGCAGTGAATTTGTCAAAGAGAGTGACATAGTTTTCACTGGTAGCGATGGCTTTCATGGTGCCGGAGATTTCCGGTTTCTCCTCTTTTCCTTCGGATTCCGCCGGTTTTTCAGTCGTCGTATTCTCGGCAGGAGTTTGATTTTCGGTTTCAGGTGCTTTTTCCTCCTTGTTGCAGGCAGCCATGGAAAGAAGCATTGCCGCTGCCAGCAGCGCGGAGAGTACACGTTTGCTCATTTTTGTTCTCTCGCTTTCACTTTGTATTAACCTTAACGAAGGCTCTATCAATATAGCACAAAAAAGCCCGTCCTGCAACTTCAATATGCACAAAACTATCCATAATTTTCCATTTATTGCAGTCCAAATTTTGGCTTTTTCTTTGTTTTTCTGTTTCAATATTGATGAAATCAATTGAAAGCCAGATACCGATTTATGATATCAATGGGTTTTTCAGCTTTTTATACGAAAAACCTCTGAATTTCCACGATTTTTACAGGTTCGGTCACAGGTCACAGAATCCCGTAGAGCAAAAGGCCCAAAGCGGCGCTCAGTCCAATGACCTTTGGAACGGAAACCTTGAATTTCAACAGAAGGGGCAGCATGGCCGCGCCAATCACCACGCCTTTCAGGTCCAGGCTGCTGTCCGCGAAGTAGTTGGACAGGCTCAGGGACACGATCACCCCGGCCACCATACCAATGGCTGCCGGACGGACGCCGCTGAGGATCTGCTGCATCCGATGGCTTTTTTTGAATTTCTCAAAAAAGATGGCAGCCGCCACACAAAGGGTAAACGCCGGCATCAGCGCGCCCAGATTCGCTACCACCGCTCCCGCGAAACCGGCGGTTTTCAAGCCTGCGTAAGTGGCGCAGTTCAGGCCCAGCGGACCCGGCGTCATCTCGGCGATGGCCACAATATCGTTGATCTCCTCCGTGGTCATCCAGCCGTTGGACAGCATTTCGTCCGTGATCAGCGGGATCATGGAAATACCGCCGAAGCTGGTAAAACCAATCTTGATAAAACTGAGGAACAGCTTAATGAACAGCATTGCCCTTCCCCCTTCTCTCATAAAACTCGCTGATCAAAAGCCCGGCGGCCACGCCGATTAGCACCAGCCACACGCAGCTGACGCCCCAGAACAGGTACAGGCTAAAGGTCAGCAAAGCGATCAAATAGCAGGGCGGGAAGCGGAAGGCCCCATGGATCATATTGACTGCGGCAGAGATGATGATCGGAACAATCGCCGCCCGGATGCCACTCATGGCGGCCATCACCCAGGGGTTGCTTTCGATCATGGAGTAGCCGAAGGTGATGGCGGAGAGAATCAGCATCGGCGGGATGGCCAGCCCGATCACACAGGCAAAGCCGCCCAAGATTCCCGCGGCCCGATGGCCGTAAAGCATGGCCACGTTGGTGATCATCACCCCGGGCAGGCTTTTCGCCACGCTGGCCAGATCCAGCAGCTCCTCACCGGTGATGGTATGCCGCTTTTCCACATACAAACTGTGCATTTGTGCCACAATACTCCAGCCTCCGCCAAAGGTAAAGCAGCCGATTTTCAGAAAATCCCCAAACAGGGTCAATATCTGCCCTTTTGAAGCCAAAATACATCCTTCCTTTCCTGATCTGTCCTTATCTGTTTCTTTCTCTGTTTTCTTGTCTGTTTTGCCGTTGGTATTATAGCACGTTCTCCGGAAGAATTCTATGGTCCTTTGGCGCTTTAGCTGAAAAAAACGCACAAGCCCCGCCTTTTTCGCAGAAAAAGGCGGGGCTTGCTTCCTGTTATTCTTTAGATTCCGATTTTTATTCCATTTCCGGCACGTTAGTCCGGACGCAGGCTGGCGTAAAGGAGCCGGCGGGTGTAGCCGTCCAGCCGCTGCTTGTTTTCCCTGGTCAGGATCCGGTCATTTTTCATGCGAAGCAGGGCGACGCCGTGGTTCAGCAGGGCGGAAAGCAGCACAAAATTAAAGTAGTTTTCTTCCATGTCCACAGCAAGACCTTCCTGCCGGGCCAGCTCATGGCTGTAACGGGCCATCCGCTGGAATACGGCAAAGGCTTTGCCGCTGAAGGGGCAGTTGTTTTGCCCACCCTGGCCGCCGAATACCTGCACCAGCATACGGTAGGAGGAGGCTCGCTCCCGCACCAGCTGGTCGAGATAATCCAGCAGCACCTCTGTCAACTGGCTGAAGCTGCGGCAGCTTTCCACCTTCGGCAGGAAAAAGGCACTTTCCTGCTGCAAGCAATAGCGCATGGTTTCCAGCAGCAGTTCCTCTTTGGAGGGGAAATATTCGTAAAGGGTGCTTTTTCCAAAGTCCGCTTCGGCGGCGATCTCCTGCATTTTTACCGTGCGCATGTCCACGCCCCGGTTGGCCAGAGCCAGCACGGCTTTGAAAATCCGCTCCTCCTTCTCGCTCCCAGCTGGGGATTCTGCGTGCTTCTCTCTGTTTTTATTCCAATTCTTATCCATCTTATCACCTGCCTAACTCTGCAAAACGGGAGTATTGTCCTGCGGCAGCGCCTCGTTTTTCGCTTTTTCCTTGGCCAGAGCCTCGGCGATGAACTCGGCGGCATCATCCGGTACGTCATCAATGTTGTCGCCGCCTACGTCGATGACCAGCGGCCGGCGTTTGAAGAAGATATCATACAGAACCGGGATGATGTACAACGTCATCAGGGTGGCGTAGGCAAGTCCTCCCACAATAACGATGGCCATACCGCCGCCAAGCTGGCCGGACATATCATCAGCAAAGATCATCTGCATCATAGCCAGAATGGTGGTCATTGCTGTCATCAAAATAGGACGCATACGGGTCTTGCCGGTGGCGATCAAAGCGGCCCGGCGCTCCATACCGCCGATGCGCAGCTGGTTGGCGTAGTCAACAAAGACAATACCATTGTTTACCACGGTACCCATCAGCACCACAAAGCCCATCAGGGACAGCAGAGACAGCTGCTGTCCATAAATCAGCAGGCCGATCATGCCGCCGGTAAAGGCCAGAGGCACTGTAAAGAGCACGATAAAGGGAGAAAGCAGGCTCTGGAACTGGGCAACCATAACCAGATAGATAAAAGCGCAGCCCAGCAGGATCATCAGCAGCATCTGCTGGACCATCTCGTTGACGGTGGAGCTTTCGCCGCCCAGATCAATGGTGTAGCCGTCGGGAACCGCATCGCTTTGGGCATATTCTTCCAGGATCGGAGTCAGCTCACGGGAAAGCAGGGTTGCGTTATAGCCTTCCTCCACAGAGGCGGAGACGGTGACGCAGCGGGTCTGGTTTTCCCGGCTGATGGAATCGATGGAGGTCGTCTCCTGAATGGTGGCAAAGTCGGACAGCTTATAGATCTCCTTCTCCGTTTTGCCGTCGGAACCGGTGGTGCTGGTTTCAAACTCCATATCCATCAGGTTTTCCACGGTCAGCGGGTTGGTGCTGTTTTCCACTGTCACATCCATGGTCACTCCGTCCACTGTAACGGTAGTCGAGGTGGCGGAGGTGGTCAGACGGGAGGAGATTTCCATATAGATCTGGGCCACTGTCAGACCTTTGGCCATGGCTTTATCCTTGTCGATGCGAAGCTGGATGGTGGGGTCGCCGTTGGTAAAGCCGCTGGAGGCTTCCCCATAGCCTTCCTGCTCATTGACGATGGCGATCACGTCATCGGACAAGCTGCGGAGCACCTCCAGGTCGCTGCCGTAAATATTGACGGACAGGCCGCTTCCCAACAGCGCGGTCATATCGCTCATGCCGCCGGCGGAGGCTTCTACCTCCGCGTCAAAGCCGGCGCAGGCCTGATTGATGTTTTTCGTCAGTTCCTCCACATGGCTGGTGGAATGGTCATCCCCCAAAACAATGTAGTACATGTAGCTGCCATAGCTTCCGCTGCCTCCGCCGCCGAACAGACTGGAGCGGGAACCGCTGTCCAGCGCGCCTACGCCTTCCACGCCGTCCACATTCAGGATCGCAGAGACAATTTCATCGGAAAGGGCGTAGGATTCCTCCCGGCTCAGTCCCTCCGGCGTAGTAACGCTGACCTGGATCTGGTCGCCGGTCATAGGCGGCAGCAGAACGATGCCCATATTGATCACCGCGTAGACGCAGACTGCCAGCAAACCGATCGCTACAGACAGAGGCGCGGCTTTATGCCTGAGACACCAGTCCAAAGACAGTCCGTACCAGCTCTGCACCTTTTCGAACCAGGGATGGGCCTTGGGTTTTGTGTTTTTCAGCATAGTGGAAGCCGCAGCCGGTACAACCGTCAGCGCCACCATCAAAGAGGCCATGAGACAATAGCCGATGGACAGGCCCATGGGGACCAGCAGCTCCCGGACCATACCGGTGGTGAATACCAAAGGCATAAACACGCAGACGGTTGTCAGTGTGGAGGAAATAATGGCGCCGGAAACCTGTTTGGTGCCCTGTACAGCGGCTCGGGGAGCATTGACGCCCCGTCCCCGCAGGCGATAAATATTCTCGATGACCACGATGGAGTTATCCACCAGCATACCGATGCCCAGCGCCAGACCGGAAAGGGTCATCATATTTAAAGAAATGCCGGTAAAGTACATGAGAACAATGGCCACCAGCACAGACAGCGGGATGCTGACACCGACAACCAGCGTCGGTTTAACGTCCTTCAGGAACAGCGCCAGAATCAGAATGGCCAGCGCCGCGCCCAGACCCATGCTGGACAAAACGCTGCTGACGATCAGGGAAATATAGCTGCCCTGATTCATCAGCGTCTCAATGTTGCAGCCTTCGTGTTTGGCTTCCAACTTCTCAAAGGCCGCCAGGCAGTTTTTCGCCGTTTCGTTGGTACCGGTAGTGCTGTTTTTAAAGATGGAAAGAATGACAGCCTGCTCCCCGTTGAGACGGGCATAGCTTTCATCCGCGTTGTCAATGACCGTAACCGTAGCCACATCCTCCAGGCGAATGTCCCCCAGGCCGTCGATGGAGGTGAGCAAAGCGCCCCGGATGTCCCCCACGCTGTCATACTCCTGTCCCACCTTCAGCAGCCAGGCGTTGTCGTCCTTATCGTCGATATAACCGGCCGGCATGGCGAAGTTCTGGGCATAGATCAGCTGGGACAGGGTCTTGACGTCCAACAGCTTATCCAAATTGGCGTTGGCCAGAGCCTCCTCCCGGGCCGCTTCATACTGTTCCCGGGCAGTTTTCAGCTGGGCTTCCCCGGCGGTAAGCTGGCTGCTGGCGGTGGCAAAGCCCACAGCAGCCTCCATCTGGGCCTGCGTCAGACCGCCCACCGCGGTTTCCAGGCCGTTCATAACGTCCGGGATATCGTCAATAAAGCCGGATACCCCTTTGATCACCTTTTCCACACCGCGGATGGCGTCCCGCACATCATCCAGCATGCTGCGCCGTCCGAATATCACATCGCCCTCCTCACGGCCGTAAGGATCTTCTATGTTTTCTTCCAGGAAATCCAGAACTTTTTCCAGGTTCCGGACAATGCGGTCCAGCTTGGAGGCGATGGCAGTGATGTTTTCCCAGCTCACCTCGCCCCATTCCAGCCGCTCCTGGATCTCGTACAGGTCGTCCACGATCTCATCCAGGGCTTCTCCGGTCTCCCCATCGGTGATCTCCCGGCGCAGGGCGATGACTTCATCCAGCAGATTCTCCACTGCCTCACTCATTTCCCCGGCAATTTCCTCCACCGGCTCCTCCATCGGGTCAAACAGAGCGCCGGCAAAGGTTTCACCGAAGGCGGACTGAGCGTTTTGCAGCTGCCACTTGCCGTTCTGCACTTCCCGCTCCGCTTTGTCCAGCTCCTCGCCGGCCTCCGCCAGTTTATCGCTGACGGTTTCCAGCAGTTTATCGTTCAGATCGTCGATTTTCTTTTTGTCCAGTTCGATATGAACGCTCTGTTCCACCAGACCCAGAGGCGATACGCTGGCCACACCTTCCTGCCGCTCGATGTAGGGCTGGATATCATTTTTCACAAACTCGGAAAGCTGATAAATATCCGCGCCCTCTTTGCTGACGGAAACATACATGGTAGCCATCATATCCAGGCTCAGTTCCATAATGGAAGGAGTCCCGCAGCCCTCCGGAAGAGAGGCCGCGGCCTCCTGGGTGGCGCTGGAAACCTTGACCAGGGCGGAATCCATGTTGGTGTCGTCCTCAAATTCCAGCTGGACCATACCGAAGTTCTCGGAGGAGGTGGAATAGACGTTTTTTACACCGGAAATGGTGCCTAAAGCGCTTTCCAGCGGTTTCACCACATCGTTTTCCACTCGCTCCGGGCTGGCTCCGGGATAGGTAGCCACCACGATCAGGTAAGGCAGGCTCATCTCCGGCAGCAGATCCAGCGTCATTCGTGTTACCGACACAAAACCCAGCAGCAGGGCCATAATGACGGCAACCAGAATCGTAAACGGTTTTTTAACGCTTAATTTTTCCATAGATTCGTTCCTTTTTTCTTGATTTTCCGACCGACCAGTCGGTCGGTGTCTGAATTGTACTTATTATACCTTCTCCCCGGTGCCGGTTCAATGAATAAACTGTGAACGATTCAAGAATTTCATAAACATTTTCCTGATAAAAAGCCAGAGAAAAAGAGCCGTCTGGCAGACGGCTCTTTTTCTCTTTTTATTCCTCCAGCTGTCCCGGGCGTTTTTCCTTTTTCTTCGGCGGGAAACTGTGGTCAAAGTCCTCCACTTCCTCGTCGCTGACGAAATAAACCTCCGGGTCCTTGTACACGCCCCGCAAGCCTTCGGCCCGCTCCGGATCCAGGATCTTCACCATAAAATACGGGAAATCCGTGCCTTGCTCCATGCCCTCGTAAAAGATTCCATGCTTCCCGGCGCTTTCAAAGCCGAAGCGGTGGTAATAATCCGGAGAACCGGTGATAACCACCGCGTCATAGCCCAGCTCCACCGCTTTTTCCAATGTGAAGCGGATCAGACGGGAACCATAGCCCTGTTTCTGCCGGCTGGGATCTACGCTCACCGGCCCAAACAACAGAAGGTCCCTTGTTTCCCCCTGCGGGGTGCGAAGCCTGCCCTTGGCGTAGGCGATATGGGCAAGGATCTGCCCATCCTCCTCCAGAACATAGCTCAACTCCGGCACAAAACAGGGGTCCTGACGCAGTTTATGAAGGACGCAATGCTCCATGCAGCCCGGCCGGTACACGTTCCAGAAGGCCTCCCGCGTCAAATTCTCCACGGCCCGGTAATCCCCGGGCTGCTCCAGACGAATGTTCATTCAATTCCCTCCTTATTCTTTCGCCAGCAGGGTCAAGGCCTGCCGGTAATCGGAAACATAGCAGTCCGCCAGCTGGCGAAGCTCCTTCTGTCGTTTTTCCGCTTGGTCAAAAACAGCAAAAACAGGGAAGCCGGCGGCTTTTGCCGTGCGAATGGCATAAAAGGCGTCCTCAAATACATAGGTTTCCCCCTTAGCTGTGCCCAGATGGCGGAGAGCGGTCTCAAAAAGCAGCGGATCGTTCTTCTCCCGGCCCACCTGCGCAACGGTAAAAATCGCGGAAAAGTAGTCCCGCAGGCCGCAGCGCTCCAGGGCGATCTCCGCAAGAGGTTGATCCGTTGCTGTGGCCACACACATTTTCACCCCCCGCCGCCGCAGCTCCTCCAGAAAGTCCGCCGCGCTGGCCTTGGGCTGAACCTGATTCCGATAAAAATCCGCGATCCGCTTTCCTACCATGTCCATGATCTCCTGATCGCTCATGCGGAAGCCATATTTTTCCCGGCAGGTCTGGGCGGCCTTCCGCCAATCCGCTCCGCAGAGCTGTTCTCGCAGCTCCGGAGAAGCCTCAATGCCCTGAGACTGCAAACAGCACAGCGGCAGCGTCTGCCACATGTGCATGGAATCCAGCAGCGTGCCGTCCATATCAAAAATTGCCCCTTTGATGTTCATACTTTCTCAACTCCTGTTCCGGAAAATGATTCCAGCTGTTCCCGCTCCCAGCGGCGGAGAACCGAAAGCTGTTCCCCGGTATGGAACCAGTGCTCCCCTTCCTCCATCACCGTCAGCGCCCAGCCGAAGCGGCGGCAGAAATCCTCCGCCGTGCTCCGGGGCGTCAGATGATCCTTACCGGCGTATAGCATTCTTGTATCTTTCCTCCAGCGGACCGGATTCTCTCTGGCGAAGCAGTAGTAATCCCAGTCCAATGTCTCCCCAAAGGAGGTTGGGATGCGCCGCTGCTGACGCAGCTGCTCCGCAGTCGCTCCCGCCCAGCCCAACATGGTTTCGATCAGCTTCTCCATGTCCAGAACCGGGGAAACCAGAAGGCAGCGGTCCACCTTTCGCTCCGCCAGCGCCAGCAGACTGAACCAGGCGCCGATGCTCACTCCGTACAGGGAGATGCTGCGCCATTGGTTTGCCGCTTGATCGTAGACCTTTTGCAGCTCCGGCAGCACATGCCAGGGGTCCAGCTTCCCGCTGTCCCGTCTCGCTCCATGCTCCGGCAGATCAACGCTCAGCACCTGCCAGCCAAGCTCTGTGGCGGTGAGAGCGAAGGGCTCCGCCTCCTCCTTTCGGCCCATTTTCCCATGGACATAAAGGAAAAGCCGCTCCGAGGCTTCTCCAAACAGAAGCGCTGGAACGCCGCCCAGCTCCAATTCCCGTTTTTTCATTGGCGTATTCCTCCCTGTGATCCTTTTACCCTGATTTTATAAGCAGTATAGCACAAAGACAGCAAAAAAGCGACCCACAGCTGTGGGCCGCACTGATTTTGTTTTCCTGTTCCTTATTTTTTCTGCATGGTAAAGACATAAACCGGATTCTGTCCCAGCATTAAGTGATAGGGTCCGGCTTTTCGGCTTCTGGCCGCTGTCAGAGACAGAGTCTCCCGCTCCTCAAAGGCAAATTCCTTGCAGCAGGCGTTCAGCTCCCCGATGGATTCCAGCGTCACCGCTGTGGCAACAATGCGGACAGCGGGATTTTTCTCCAGCAAAAGAGCGATGATCTCCCGCAGATTTCCGGAACTACCGCCGATAAAGGCATGGGTGGGCGCAGGCAGCTCCCGGCAAGCCTCCGGCGCGCTTCCCTCCACCAGATGCAGGTTGGCAAGGCCGAAGCGGCGGCGGTTTTCTGTTAGAAGTTCCATGGCGTCCGTCCGCTTTTCAATGGCCCAGACCTGTCCGGCGCTGGCTTGCAGAGCCATTTCGATGGAAACAGAGCCGGTCCCTGCCCCAATATCCCAGCAGACGGCGTCCTGTGTCAGCTGAAGCTGGGAAAGGGCCACCGAGCGCAGCTCCCGCTTGGTCATGGGCACCGGTTTGTGCGCTTCTCCGCCCCGCTGAAACAGCTCATCGGGAAGGCCATGGGTCACGACAGGGTTTGCCTGGGTATTTTCGACCAGTGCCACGCTCAGGCTGTGGAAATCCCGGTGGGAAAGGGATTGGGCCGTACCCACTGTGATGCTTTCATCCGGGTAGCCCAGTTGTTCTCCCACACTTACCTTCAGCTGGCCAAGTCCGCTTTCCGTCAGCTGGGCGCACAGCCGTCCCATTCCGTTTTCTCCGCCCACCAGGACAAAGGTCCGGCGGTGGCGGCGCAATTCTGCTGCCGGGTCCTGCTCCCGGCCGTGGAGACTGAGAATATGGACATCCTCATAGGACTCCCCCAATCTGGCGCAGAGGCAGGACAGAGAGCTGAGTCCGGGCAGAACCTTTGTCTCACAGCCCTTGAGCAGAGGCAGAAGCTTTTTGGTTCCGCTGAAAAAGCCGGTATCACCGGACATGGCCACCGCGACGCGGCGGTATTGGGGATTTTCCTGAATAAAGCCGGCGATTTTTTCCGGCAGAATGGCCTCAAAGCCAGCCTGTCCCGGGCGCAGAACCGCCGCCAGCATTCGCTTCGCGCCGATGACACAGTCCGCCTGCTCCAAAGCAGCACAGACTTCCCCGGTCATGGCCTCCCGGCTGCCCGGTCCAATGCCCAGCACCGTCACCTGGGGCCTGAAATTCAGGCCAAACTGCCGGCTGAGCCGCTTTATAAGGGCAGAAAAATCCAGACCGTCCTCCTGTTTCGGCCGCCCGATCAGCACCAGCGTCACCCCTGCCTGCCGGGCAGCCTCCGCTTTTTCCTCAAAGCCGCCGCTGCTGCCGCCCTCCTTGGTCACCAGATAGCGGGCATGACACATGTTCAGCAGGGCAAGGTTCATTTCTGTGGAAAACGGACCCTGCATGGCGATAATATGCGATGGCTCGAAGCCCGCCTCCCGGCAGGACTGGAGAGAGGCCTCCATGGGCAGCACCCGGGCATAGGCCCGGGAAGAAAGGGCGGAAAAGCGGCTCAGTTCCTTGCTTCCGGTGGTGAGCAGAATATTTCCCTCCGTGCCGCTCAAATAAGCGGCGGCTTCTTCCGCGTTGGAAACCAGCACCATGCCGTCCGTATGCTGCTTTTCCGGACGAAGCAGACGGAGATACTCCGTTTTGGTGGCCGCGCAGGCCGCGGCAATATTTTCTGTCACCGCCTGGGCATAGGGATGGGTGGCGTCAATGACGCAGGCAAAACCCTCCCGCCGGAACAAAGCCTCCATTTCCCCCTGGTCCATGCGCCCGCCGTGTATATGGAGGGTTTCTGCCGGCGTCAGCAGGCTTTCCCCGTAGTCGGTGGCGACACAGGCCCACAGCTCCAGCGGCTGGCCGGAAAGAAGCTCCAGAAGCTTTCTGCCTTCCGTGGTTCCGGCAAAAACACAGAGCTTAGTCATGACGGTATCCTCTTGGTGTTACCATAAAACCGCCGATCTCCCGTGTCATGCTGTTGCCGATAAAGACCGTGCAGAACATATCCGCCTCAGCCTCCCGCAGTTCTCCCAAAGTCAGCAGACGTTTTTCCTCTCCGTCACGGCCCACATTGCGGCAGATTCCGCAGATCCGGTCCTCCGGCAGATCCTCCAGCAGAATATCACAGGCCCGTTTCAGGTAATCGGGACGGCCCTTGCTCACCGGGTTATAGATCACCATGGACAGATCCGCCTGTGCCGCGTGACGCAGGCGCTTTTCGATGATCTCCCAGCCGGTAAGCCGGTCGCTCAGGCTGAGAATGGCGAAATCATGGGTCAGCGGCGCTCCCAGCAGGGCTCCTCCGCTGCAGGCGGCGGTGATTCCGGGGATCACCTGGATCTCCGGTTCCTTTTCTTCACCCCGCAGCTCATAAAGCAGAGCGGCCATGCCGTAGATCCCGCTGTCGCCGGAGCAAATCATAGCCACCTTTCTGCCTTCCCTGGCTTTTTCCAGCGCCATGCGGCAGCGTTCTGCCTCCCGGGTCATTGGCGTAGTGAGAAAGTCCTTATCCCCGTAACGTTCCTTCACCAGATCCACATAAACCGTATATCCCACGATCAGATCACTGTTTCGCAGCGCCTGATCCGCCCCAATGGTCATATTTTCATAATCCCCAGGGCCGATGCCCACAACAAACAGCTTACTCAAAGCGCACCTCCAAATGTTCTTCTGCCACGGCGACGGTTACGCCGTTGGACACAGTCTTTTTTACGATGATTTTTTCCGCCCCCAGCAGGGCCGCCCGCTCACAGACGTTGTCCACACCGGTAACGCTGCGCACAAAGTCCGATGGGCTGAAGTCCCCCTCTGCCTGCTGCAGCTCCTGCGCGGTATAGAAGCGTACCGGCAGTTCCCAGCGGCGGCAAAATTCCAGCAGTCCTTCTTCGTTTTGCTTCAGGTCAATGGATGCCACTGTTTTCAGGGCTTTTTTATGGATGCGGTGCTCCGCCAGAACCTGCTTGACGGCCTTCTCAATGTCCTCCGCCCCGGTTCCCCGGCGGCAGCCGATGCCCAAATGCAGCACCCTGGGCACAAGAAGCAGGCTTTCCCCGAAGGGTTTCTTCTGTTCCCAGCTCAGGCAGATGCCAAGATCCCCGGAATCGCCGGAAATCACTCCCCTGGGCAAAGCTCCCACAAGCGCAAAATCGCTGCACAGCGGCACCGGCCTTTCCAAAATGGCGGCGGAAATGGATTTGGCCGCGTGCATATTGTCAATGGCAAAGCCATGACGGGCCGCCCAAGCATCCACGGAAAATTTATGGTTGATATCGGTGGCGGTGGTGATCACCGGGGTCGCCCCCAGCTTTTGGGCCAGCTCCGCCGCCAGTTCATTGGCTCCGCCAATGTGTCCCGACAGCAGCGGAATCACAAACTGGCCCAATTCGTCCACGGAAAGCACCGCCGGGTCGCTGCGCTTGTCCCGCACATGGGGTGCGATCTCCCGGACGGCAATGCCGCAGGCTCCTACAAAGACCATGGCCTGCGCCCAGTGAAAAAGGGGACCGTAAAAGTCTTTGGAGGGCTTTCCGATGGGCTCAAAGCCCGCTTCCCCGAATTTTTCCATGGTGAAAGCCCGGCACTCCTGTCCCTGGCCAATGGCAGAGAGAACACGGCGGGCTGTTTCACAGCCTTTTCGGCTGTAGGCAAAGACACAGAGCTTCATGCTTTGCTTGCCTCCCGGTATTCGGTGGAAAAGTCCGGCGCGTAAAGCCGGGAGCGCAGGTAACGCTCTCCCATGCAGTCGCCGACAATGATCAGGGATGTTTTAGTCAGGCCGTTATCCTGTACCGTCTGGTGCAGCGTGCCCACAGTGCAGCGGAAGATCTTTTCCTCCGGCCAGGTAGCTTTATAGACCACTGCGGCCGGTGTCTCCGGCGCGTAACCGCCTTCCAGCAGCTCCGCCTGCAGTTTATCCGTCAGCTTGGTGCTGAGGAAAAGCACCATGGTGGACTGGTGGGCCGCCAGAGACTGGATGGATTCCCGCTGGGGGACCGCCGTTTTGCCGGCAGTGCGGGTGATGATCACGGTCTGGCTCACATCCGGCAGCGTATATTCCGCCCGCAGCGAGGCCGCCGCGCCGCAGAAGGCGCTGACACCGGGACAAACATCGTAGTCGATTCCCAGTTTTTCCAGCTCATCAAACTGTTCCCGCACCGCGCCGTAGATACTGGAGTCGCCGGTATGCAGACGAACGGTGGTTTTACCCTGACTTTCTGCCTGTTTTACCACTTCCAGCACCTGTTCCAGCGTCATTTCGGCGCTGTTATAGATCTGGCAATGCGCGCCGCAGTAGCGGAGCAGCTCCGGATTCACCAAAGACCCGGCATAGATCACTACATCCGCTTCCTCCAGCAGCTTTGCGCCCCGAACCGTGATCAGATCCACCGCGCCGCTGCCGGCGCCTACAAAATGTACCATTTTTCTTCCTCCTTGATTTGATTAAGCACTTGTTGTGCCTGCTCATTTTGGGCAAGCAGACCGTATTCCTTGGAAAAAAGCAGCACGCCCACGGAGATCCCTTCTCCCGCCCGCTGGGACAGGTGGAAGGTAATGCGCCGGGTCAGGCGGCGGAGGGTGGCCTGCAGAATTCCCTGCTGCTGCAGGATCCGCAAAGCCTCGTCACAGGCCACCGCCTGCAAAATTTCCTCCGCCGCTTCCGGAGACAGGCCGCAGGCAGCGGCGTTGGCCGCCAGAATCTCCATACGGCAGTCGCCGTATTTGGAGTGGGTGTTCAGCATTCCGCCGCCCAGCTTCACCATTTTCCCGATGTGTCCCACCAACAGGATGCTTTGAAAGCCGCAATCCCGGCAGATGTCCAAAGCGTCGCCGATATAATTGGAGCATTGGACGGCTTTTTCCGGATCCAGCCCCAAGCCATCCCGGATAAAATCGGCGCCGTAGTTTCCCGGCGTCAGCAGCGCGGTCTTTTTGCCCGAAGCCCGGCGCTGTTTCAGCTCCACCCCAATGGTGTCCACCAGTGCCTGTTCGCTCATCGGCTCCACAATGCCGCTGGTACCCAAAATGGAAATACCGCCCACGATGCCGATCCGGGGATTAAAGGTTTTTTTCGCCAGTTTCTCCCCGTCGGGAGCGGAAATGATGACCGACAGCCCGCCCTGATGATCCCAGAGGCGGCAGACCTCCTCCACATTTTCCCGAATCATCCGCCGGGGCACCGAATTGATGGCGGCGGCGCCCACCGGCTGGTCCAGACCGGGTTTTGTCACCCGTCCCACACCCTTGCCGCCGTCGATGGTAATGCCGCTCTCCCCAGAAAAGGAAACTTCCGCGTAGATCAGGGTGCCTTTGGTCACATCCGGATCGTCGCCGCTGTCCTTTTCGATGGCACAGCTGGCTTTTCCGTCCCCAAGGGAGGGATCTTGCACTGCCAGCTCCAGAGGGATGCCCTTTGGCGTCAGCAGACTGATGCTTTCCGGAGCCTTGCCGCTAAGCAGGAGCATGGCGGCGGCTTTTGCGGCGGCCGCCGCGCAGGAACCGGTGGTATAGCCAAGCCGCAGCTTCTTTCCTTCTTTAATAATATACTCTTCCATAGCTATCGCAGGATCTGATACAGCAGAGCGTTGCAGATGGCGGCGGCAACATTGCTGCCGCCCTTCCTTCCCCGGGCCACAATATGGGGCACAGCGCTTTGCAGGATCAGCTCCTTGCTTTCCACCACATTGACAAAGCCCACCGGAACGCCGATGATGAGAGCCGGACGCAGTTTTCCCGCCTCCATCAGCTCCTTCAGGGACACAAGGGCCGTGGGCGCGTTTCCGATGGCGAAAATGCAGGGCTTTTCCAGCTTGGCTGCTTTTTCCATCGACACCAGCGCCCGGGTCACGCCCCGCTCTTTCGCTTCGGCAGCTACATCCTCATCGGAAATAAAGCAGTGGGCCGTTCCGCCCAGCTTGGTCAGAATGGTTTTGTTGATACCGGCCAGGGCCATTTTGGTGTCGGTAACAATATCACAGCCGTTTCGCAGAGCTTCTATGCCTTTCGCCACGGCTCCTTCCGAAAAAATCAGGTTGTCAGCATAGTCAAAGTCGGCAGTGGTGTGGATGACCCGTTTTACCACCGCTTCGTTTTCCGGGGAAGGCTGTTTGTCCCCCAGCAGCTCCGTAATGATCGCAAAGCTGCGTTTTTCGATCTCCATGGGTTTAATGATTTCAAGCATTGTTCTTTTTCTCCTTCAGACAAGCGGAATAAAAGCCTTCGGCGAAGGCCGGATTGGCGTAAAAATGAAAATGGGGATAGCCGGCGTAGAGGGTATCGCTGCTGTGGACGCAGTCCCAGCTTCGCCCAGTGCTTTTCTCCGCGGTAAAACCGCTGCCGCAGGCTTCACAGTCCCAGCGGTGGAACTCATGTCCCCGGATCTCCTCCCCTGCCCGGCAGAGCATGTTGTCCGCCTTGGCCCGCAGGGTCACATAACCGAAGCGCCGCAGTTTTCCGGCGTCAAAACAGCTTCCCGGCAGGAAGCCAACCATCGCATGACCGGCAATTTCCCGGGTCAGGTACATAAAACCGCCGCATTCGGCGATGCAGGGCAGCTTTCTCTCCAGCGCCTGGCGGATGCTGGCGCGCATGGAGCGGTTTTCCTCCAGCTGCGGGGCGTAAAGCTCCGGATAACCGCCACCCAGATAAAGTCCCTGGATGTTTTCCGGCAGTTTTTCATCGGAAAGAGGGCTGAATTCCACCAGCTCCCCGCCCATTTCCCGCAGAAAATCCAGATTGTCCCCATAGTAGAAGCAGAAGGCCTTGTCTTTTGCCACCGCTATGCGCACCGGCTCCCGTTTGGGAATGGAAAAGGGGCGGCAGCGCAGCTGCGGCGCCGTCTGCGCCAGCTCCAGCAGGCCGTCCAGGTCGATGGTTTTTTCCGCCTGTTCCCCCAGAAGCTCCAGCTTTTCCTGCAGATCCTCCACCTCGGCGGCTGTGACCAGTCCCAGATGGCGGCTTTCCAGCGAGCAGTCCGGCAGCTTGGGCAGATAGCCCAGAGGCTTCACCCTGCCGCCAAAGTGCTCATGGATGGCCTTTGCCAGCGCCGGATAGGTCATCTCGCCGCAGTTGTTGAGAATAACGCCCTGAATATGATGGTCGGGATAAAGGGTCAGAAAGCCCTGGATCACCGCCAGCAGCGACAGCGACAGGCCTTTGGCGTTGACCACCAAAACCACTGGGCAGTCGGCGGCCTTTGCCACCTCGTAGCTGCTGGCTTTTGGGGAAGTCAGGCCCATACCATCGTAAAAACCCATCACTCCCTCGATTACCGACAGATCACAGCCGGCGGAATTTTTCGCCAGCAAAGCCCGCAGACTGTTTTCATCAAAGAAAAACAGGTCAAGGTTGGCGCTTTTCCCGCCGGTGATGCGGCTGTGGAACATAGGGTCAATGTAATCCGGGCCGCATTTAAAGGCCGCCAGCTTCTTCCCCCGCCGGCACAGCGCCTGCAGAATGGCGCAGGTGACTGTCGTTTTTCCGCAGCCGCTGTTGCTGCCTGCGATCAGGACGCGGGGCGCCTGCCGCGTCTCCAAACACTCTGTTTTTTTTGTATCTTCCGTCATGGTAAGTCCCCTTTCCTGGGAGAAACAGCGGAAAAAGCGGCGGAGTTTTCTCCGCCGCTGACCTTCGTCTTCGCTTCAGGCCTGCCGCAAGCGTTTCAGCAGTTCTTCCCCGCTTAAGCGTTCTATTTTTTGCTCCGCAGCGTAGTCCAGCAGCTGCCGGTAGCAGGCGTTCTGGGCTCCGATGGGGGTCCCCGCATCCACAAGAACCTTTGTCCGGTCAATGGCGGCCTTGGCCTGAGCAATGATCCCATCGTCAATCAATGAAAACGCCGGCACGTCGATAATTTCCCCGGCCAGAGCCTTGGCCACCTGATAATCCACGTCATTTTGGAAGAGGATTCCGGTGGAGAATGCGGTCCCCTGCTTTTGCAGCTCCCGGTACAGCGGGATCCCTCTGCCGGCTCCCGCCAGCAGGAAATACTGCGGCCCGCCTTTGGGACGGGCCAGCTCCACACTGCCCAAAAGGGCATTGAAGAAGCCGTTTTCCAGCTCATACAGCGCATTGATCCGCTGATCCTGAAAGACCTCCTCCGGCGTACCGGACAGAGCGATGCGGTCGCCCTTGACGCAGATGATCTGGTCGGAGACCTTTGCCGCCAGATCCAGCTCGTGAAGGGACATAACCACCGCTACCTGCTTTTCCACCGCCATTTTCCGCAGAATATCCAGCAGCTCAATTTTGTGGCGGATATCCAAATAGGAGGTCGGCTCGTCCAAAACAATGATCTCCGGCTGTTGGCAGATGGCGCGGGCCAGCAGGATGCGCTGGCGCTGGCCGTCGCTGATGTCGGAGAAGGGACAATCCCCCAGCTCCGTGGCCCGCACAAGGCCCAGCGCCTCATCCACCACCGCTTCATCCTCCGGGGTCAGCCTGCCGAAATAATTGGTATAGGGATAGCGGCCCATGGCCACCACCTGCCGGCAGGTCATCAGCTCCGGATCCACCCGCTCCGTCAGCATGACAGACAGGCGCTTGGCCAGTTGTTTGTTGCTCCAGGTAAAAATATTGCTGTTGTCAATGGCAACCACCCCGGCGATCTGTTCCAGATGACGGGTGATGGTTTTCAGAATGGTGGATTTGCCGGCGCCGTTGGGGCCGATCAGGGTCAGAATCCTGCCCCGCTCCACCGACAGGTTGATGCCGGAGATCAGCGCCCGTCCTCTATAGCCTACCGCCAGATCATTGGTTTCAAAATACATAAAAATCCATTCCCTCCTACTGCTGTTTGCGGAAATTGCGCTTCAGCATCAGGCTGATGACCACCGGCGCACCGAAGAAGGAGGTAACGGTGCCGATGGCCAGTTCCATTGGCGCGAAGGCCGTTCTTGCGATCAGATCACAGAAGATACAGAACACCGCTCCGCAGAGGAAGCTGGTGGGAATGATGATCAGCGGCTTTGAGGTCCCCATCAGCCCCTTGGCGATTTGGGGAACCGCAATGCCTACAAATGAAATCGGCCCGGCAAAGGCGGTGACACAGGCGGACAGAATACTGGAAAGAAGGATCAGCAGGGCGCGGAACAGCTTGATGTTGATGCCCATGCTCTTGGCGTAGCCCTCTCCAAGCTGGTAAGCGTCCATGGGCTTGGAAATCAGCATAGCCGCCAGCAGAGAAACGCCCACAACGATGCAGATCACGCCCAAATCGTCCCAGGCCGCGCCGGAAAAGCTGCCCATGGACCAGGAGGTCAGGTTTGCGATCTCGTTATCTTTGGCAAAAGCCACACAGAAATCGGTGATCGCCGAGCAGATATAGCCCACCATGATGCCGATGACCAGCAGCATGGACATATTTTTCGCTTTTCCCGCAAAAATCAGCACAAAGCCGGTGATCAGCATGGATCCGGCGAAAGCCGCCAGCACCATAACCCAGTTGGAGATCCTTCCGTAGGAGCCTACAACAAAAATGATCACAAAACCCACGCACATTTTGGCCCCGGAGGAGATTCCCAGCACAAAAGGCCCCGCGATGGGGTTGCGGAAAAAGGTTTGAAGCAGAAAACCGGATACGGACAGGGCTCCGCCCAGTACAGCGGCAGTCAGCAGACGGGGCAGACGGATCTTCCAGATCACGTTGCTTTCCAGCGTGCCGGCTCCGCCGCGCAGAAAGATGATGCGGAATACCTCAATGGGCGAAATATCCACCGTACCGGTGTTGACACTGAGAACAATACCGGCACAGATAAGGAAAGCCAGTCCAAAAAGCACCAACTGGCAGCGCAGCAGCCAAGCCAGCTTTTCCTTCTTCATGTCATTCTTCCTTTCCCAAGTGTTCCCGCAAGCTTAACCCAGCTTGATCAGGGTATCCGTCTCTGTCACGGTGCTGTCGTTGAGGACGGTGTGCATGTTTTCGATAATGGTAGCGATGGCAGCGGTGGACTGGGTGAAGGAATCAGAGGTCAGGTATACATTGCCCTCCTGCACCGCCTTAAAGTCGGCAAAAATCGGGTCGAAGGCGATCATTTCCTCTTTGGTGGTGAACACGTCGCTATAGGAAAGATAGAAGATCACATCCGCCTCACCGCAGGCAGCGTAAAGATCCTCCATAGACATTTTGGAGTTGCCGGTCTTATCCGGGTTCATGTCCGCCAGAATGTAATCGCCGCCGGCCATGCCGATCATATTGGCCATATAGTCGCCGCCGTTGCGGGCGTAGATGGTGGCGCCGTCAGAGCTCATAAAGAACATGGCAACGGTTTTGCCGCATTTTTCCCCGTTCTGAACTGCTTCCACCTTGGCGATCTGCTGGGCGAAGTAGGTTTCGGCCTCCTCGTCCAGATTCATGATGGCAGCCAGCAGCTTCACCCATTCCACACGGCCCAGAGGGTGGCTCTCCTTGGAGGACTGCTCCACGATCACCGGAATGTTCAGCTCGCCGTATTTTTCCACAACTTCCGGGTTGTTGTTCAGCATGGTGGTATCCACAACAAGCTGCACACCCTCGGAGAGAAGCAGCTCATAATCCGGATCCTTGTAGCTGCCGGAATATTGGATGCTGCCCTCCTCCACGGCCTTTTTGATGTTTTCAATGTACCAGCCGTCCGCGTCGGTGCCGACGGTAGCAACATGGTCCAGACCGCCGATGGCATCCACAATGGACATCATGCCGGTGCTGTTGAAGGTCATTTTGTCGATGGGCTGCTGAAGAACCACAACATGTTCCGCCAAGTCAGCCGGAACACTCTTCCCTTCCGGAACCAGCAGGAACTCATGCTCCTCATCGCTGGATACGGTGAAGGTTTTGTAGCCGCCCTTGTAGTAATTGAGGGTAAAACCGGTGGCATATTCCAGCTGGGCCTCATGATCCAGGATCAGCTCTCCGTCCACATCCTCATCAGCCGGCTCCGCCGGGGTCTGTGTCTCGGTCTGGGTCTGGGTGTTCTCCGACTGTGTATTGGCAGCCTCCTGTGTTTTTTTGCTGTCGCAGGCGGCGAAGCTGGCCAGCATTGCCAGCGCCAGCAGCCCGCTGAGCAGTTTTTTCGGGGTTATTTTCATGATTTTTTGTCCTCCTTTTCGCCTGCCCCGGCTTTTGAGAGAGAAAAAAGCGGCGAGAGCAGGCGAAATAATGTTTTTCAGAAAAAACCGGCGCTTCAGGAGGCTGCGGACAAACAAAAAAGCCGCGGCAGCTTATCGCTGCCGCGGCCGTCTTTCCGCAACAAAAGATTCCCTCTGTTCCCATGGCTCCGTAGGAAAAGGGACTCTTCAAGCAGGTCTTCTGACTTACGCTTTCCGGGGAAGAGGAACTCGAAATTCTTCCCTCGCGTCCAATGCTCTGCCTTCCCAGTTTCCCAGTGACTGACTCTCGTCAACAAGCATTGGTCTCAGCGCTTACAGCGGCGGTACCGTCCGGGATTTTCACCCGGTTGTCTATTCTTTTCACAGGCAAGCCTGTGAAACACTTGAAGCGTATGGAATTTTCTGTCCTATATTGTAGCACCTTTGCGCAATTTGTCAAGGGTTCGTCGCGCAAGGGACGAAAACTTTTCTGCTTTCTGCCTTTTCAGGTAAGTTATCACCGAAAAAAGCCGGAAAAGGCGGAATGTGCCCCCCAAAAAACCGCCCGAATACAAGCACAGGGCCGCCATTTTCCGGCGGCCCTGGCTGTTTGTTCTGTGCGAATTATTCCGGGGTAAAGCTTTCTTACCATTTGGATCCCATTTGGCTCACTGCCATGGCGATATTATCAACACCCAACAGGATCAAATACAGGCCGATAATGTGCCCGAAGGTCAGCAAGGTAACAACAGGCTGAATCAGCATGAAAATACCAAGGATCAGGCCGATCACATTCATGATCAGAGAAAAATAATAGATGACATTGCCCGCCAGGAAACGCACCACGTTCAGATGAGACAGGCGGGATATGCAGTGCGCGATAAACCAGATGGGGAACAACAGGGACATGATCCATTTTCCGGCGTTTGGATATACCACCAGCATCACGCCTGCCATAACGCTTAAAATTCCGGAAATCAGGGAAATCGTCGGTCCAAAACCGGTGTGCCTCTCCATCTTTGTGTAGAACACAATATCGGATACGCCGGTCAGAACAGCGATCAGTCCATAGACGACCACAACCACTGTCATGGCGCTGTTGGGACGGAGGAAGGTAAACACGCCCATCACGATCAACAGCACACCGATCACAAATTCAAGCCATCCAAAGCCAGAACGCTTTCTCATGCTGTTTCACCGCCTTTTTGGTTCAAGATTTCCATAAATTCATCCCCAGTGATCGTCTCCTTTTCATACAGAAAAGTGGCCAGTTCATCCAGTTTGGCACGGTTTTCCGACAGGATGTGCTTTGCTTTTTCGTGCTGCGCTTTTACAAGGGCAACCACCTGCCGGTCGATCTCTTTCTGCGTCTCCGCGGAGCAGACCAGAGAGCTGTCTCCGCCCAAATACTGGTTATTCACCGTTTCCATTGCCACCATGTCAAAATCGTCGCTCATGCCGTAGCGGGTGATCATGGCGCGGGCCAGCTTGGTGGCCTGTTCAATGTCATTGGAAGCCCCGGTGGTGATCTCGCCGAAGGCGATTTCCTCCGCCGCACGGCCGCCGGTAAAGGTCGCGATCTTATTCTCAATTTCGCCCTTGGTCAGCAGATTCTTATCCGCCTGTTCCACCTGCATGGTATAGCCCAGCGCGCCGGAAGTACGGGGGATAATGGTGATCTTCTGGACCGGAGCGGAGTTGGTTTGAAGCGCGGCCACCATAGCGTGGCCGATCTCATGGTAGGCCACAACTTTCTTTTCGGTATCGGAGAGCAGAGCATTCTTCTTCTGATAACCGGCGATGACCACTTCGATGCTTTCTTCCAGATCCGCCTGGTTCACAGTGACGCGCCCGTTGCGGACCGCCCGCAGAGCCGCTTCATTGATGATATTGGCCAACTCAGCGCCGGAAGCGCCGGAGGCCATGCGGGCGATGGTATGGAAATCCACATCCTCCGCCGCCTTGATCTTTCTGGCGTGGACCTTCAAAATAGCTTCCCGCCCTTTCAGATCCGGCAGTTCCACCGGAACCCGCCGGTCAAAGCGGCCGGGACGGGTCAGAGCCGGATCCAAGGATTCCGGACGGTTGGTGGCGGCCAGAATAATGACGCCGTTATTCCCCTCAAAGCCGTCCATTTCGGTGAGAAGCTGGTTGAGGGTCTGTTCCCGCTCATCGTTGCCTCCCAACTGCCCGTCACGCTTTTTGCCGATGGCGTCGATCTCGTCAATAAACACAATACAAGGCGCCTTTTCCTTGGCCTGCTTGAAAAGATCCCGGACTTTGGAAGCTCCCATGCCCACAAACATTTCCACAAACTCTGAACCGGACATGGAGAAGAAGGGCACATTGGCCTCGCCTGCCACAGCTTTGGCCAGCATGGTTTTGCCGGTGCCGGGAGGGCCTACCAGCAGAACGCCCTTCGGCATGGAAGCGCCTGCCGCCGTGTATTTTTCCGGGTTGTGGAGGTAATCCACAATTTCGGCCAGGCTTTCTTTCGCTTCATCCTCACCTGCCACATCGCTGAAATGGATGCCCTCCGTGGACTGGACATAAACCTTGGCGTTGCTTTTCCCCATGCCGAAGGACATGGCGTTTTTTCCTCCCGCCTGTTCGATCAGTTTCTTGCTCATATACTGTCCCAGTCCCACAAAGATCAGCAGGGGGAGAAACACGGTCAGGAAAATACTCAGGAAAGGCGACATGGTTTTTTCAATGTCTTTGGAGAACTTGGCCCCCGAATGCCACAGCCGTTCTGTCAGGCCGGGGTCGTTCATTGTGCCGGTTTTGTAGATAGCTGTGTTTTCCTTATCGGTAAACGTGATCTGGGAGTCGTCGATCTGGACCTGGCCGATATTCTGCTCCTCGATCATATCCAGAAAGGTACCGTAATCTACCTCCACCACCTGTCCCTGCAGCAGCAGCGGCGACACGATCACATTGAACAGAAACAGGACAAACAGGACGATCCCATAGTAGTACAACAAGGGTTTTTTCGGACTTTTCACTTCTTTCATGCAGATTCCTTCTTTTCTTTCTTTTTCAGCGGGAGCACAAGCCCGCTTCTCCACCCTGCCGGAAGGATCCATTTTGATTGGCGGAGAGCGCAGGCTGCATCCTCTGCTTCGTCTATGCTTATTCTAACAGTAAGTTGTTAAGAATTTGCGTATTTCCTGATAAATTTCTGAGATATTTTGTGTTTTTTTGTGGTTGTATCTTCCATTTTTCAGCGATATCTTCCCAAAACAGCTGTATTCCGCCGTCATTTCCCCTCCCAGCGCCAAGAAAGCCCGGAAAACCAAAAGGTTTTCCGGGCTTTTGTGATGATTTTTCTATTGCTGAAAGCTCAAGGTTTGCCGGAACAAGGTCAACACCTTCGTCGTGGTGCA
>CAMCOD010000013.1 GCA_945876435.1 uncultured Clostridia bacterium | reverse complement strand
CGGTTGCTTGCAGATAACAAAGTAGTTGAGGGTAAAACTCTGACTTTGAGCGCCGATAACAACTGGACGGGAACCTTCTTAGAACTCAAAAAATATCAAACTGATGAAAATAATAATGTAAAAGTAGACGAACATAATCAGCCAAATGTGATCAAATACACCGTTAAAGAAGAAGAGGTTCCCGGCTACGAAGCTGAAGTTACTGGCAATGTTAAGGATGGCTTTACCATCACCAACACCTATAAAGGCGGCGACGAAGAATACCCAGACACTGTGAATGTCACCTTCACGAAAAAATTTGAAGTGACAGATGGCTATACAATCCCAGCAGGGGCTAACTTCACTTTCACCTTCACGCTGACTCCGTTGATTGCTGAACTCCGTGAAGCCGGAGAAGGAAATACAATTGCCCCTGTTACCATCGAATATAGCGATAAAGCCGTAGAGGTTACCTTTGAAAATGTCCCAGCAGGAACCTACACGCTTACAGAGAGTTATGACGGAAATTGGGGAACAAGCATTCCGAACGGTGTAAAGGTTTTTGTTACTAAAGAAGGTGTTACCTTTGGTGATAATCATGAAAACACATTGGTAGTTACCAACACCTATAATGGCGACGGCTACGGCGAAGAAACTTTCTCCATCATTGTAACCAAGGAATGGGATGACGCTAATAACAAGGACGGTATCCGCCCATCATCCGTCACCGTTGAGTTGTTGGCACTTGAGGATGGTGAATTGAAAGTAGTTGACAGCGCGGATTTAAACGCTGGCAAAGACTGGACTCATATATTCACTGTCCGTAAATATAAAGAATCGGCTCTGCTCGCTTTCGACGATGAGTTCGTTGAACCCGATGAAATCAAGTACACCATTAGAGAAGAAAGTGTTCCGAACGGCTACACCGTAAGCTACAAGGGTCTTGATAAAGATGATTATGTAGTTTTCGATGATGACGAAGGCTCCGTTATCATCAAAAACAGCCATACTCCAACCAAAGAGCCAACCCCTATCGACAGAGACGATGACGACAAGGAAGAAAAAGACGATCCTGACCTGACCGTTAGAAAAGTCGACAAAGAAACCGACAAACTGATCAAAGATCAGGCTACCTTCCGCATCTACAAACTGTCCGGCAGCAGAAAACTTTACTACACCGGCAGCAGTTGGTCTTCCAACGTAGAGAAAGCCAAAGAGTACAGCACCAAAAACGGTAAATTCACCGCTTATGATCTGGGCGCCGGCACTTACTACGTTGAAGAAGTAAAAGCACCAAGCGGATACAATCTGGCTGATGATTTGAAAGTGAAGCTGACCAGCAAGGATAAGACGGTAGAATTTGCTAACAGCAAAGCAAAACAGAATCCAAACACCGGTGCTTTGGTTCTGCCGCTTGATCTTGCGGACGCCGCTGTTGCAGCAATGACGCTTGGCGCGGCAGCATGGGTAATCAGCAAATCCAAAAAGTAAGGCCGGAAGATGAAATAGCATCTTTATCGGGTCCTATTGCCTAATTTAACATGAAAGACCACCGTTCAGAGTTGTTTTTGGCTTTGGACGGTGGTTTTTTCTTGTCTTACGGAGAAAGCGCAATATTTTTCCGGGAAAATGCTTTATAATTGGCGATTTCGTGCTATAATGAAGCATGCGGCAAAACCGCTGAAATAAGAAAAAGGATGATGAAAACGCCATGAATTTGAAATTTTGTATAACGGCGCTGGCTTGCAAAGCCCTGGCCTTCGGCGCGAACCTGCTGGGAGGCGGAACCGATCGTCCCGGCAGTATTGCCCTCAAGCTGTACCCGGCTGTTCTGAAACAACTTCGCTATGACGGCAAGATCATTGCTGTGACCGGCTCCAATGGTAAAACCACCACCTCCAACCTGATTGCCCATGTGCTGCGGCAGCAGGGCTACTCGGTTATTAACAATGAAAAAGGTTCCAACCTGACCTCCGGTATCGCGACGACTCTGCTTTGCGGAGCAACGCTGGGCGGACGGGTCAAGGCGGATTATATTGTGCTGGAAGTGGACGAATGCTACTCGCGCTTTGTTTTCGCTGATGTTCCGGTGGATTATTATCTGGTGCTGAATCTTCTGCGGGACCAGGTTGTCCGCAACGGCAACCCGGATCTGGTGCTGGAAAAGGTTGCTGCCGCCATCAAACAGCGTCCGGACTGCACACTGATTCTCAATGCCAACGAGCCAATCAGCCAGCAGCTGGCGGACTGCGGCAACAAATGCCTGTATTTTGCTATGGATAAGACCGAGCGCAGTACCGATACCTGCATCAGCGGCACCCATGACTGCAAAATTTGTCCGCATTGCTTCCACAAAATGGACTATTCTTATTATCACTACAATCATTTGGGCCTGTTCCGCTGTGAAAACTGCGGCTATCAGTCCCATGAGCCGGATTTCTTTGGTTCTCAGGTGAACTTTGCCGCTCAGCGCCTGCTGATCAACGGCAAACCGGTGGATGTGACCTATAACACAACCTTCAATATGTTCAATACAGTGGCGGCTGCCGCTGTCTGCTGCGCTGCCTCCGGCATGAGCGTGGAGCAGTTTGCGCAGGGAGCGAAAAGCTTCCATGTGGCGAAGGAACGTCTGGATTCTTTCGCGTTTGACGGAAGAAAGACTGTTTTGATGATGACCAAACAAAACGCAGCCTCTCTGGATCAGAGCATCAGCTATGTGCTGGAGCAGGAAGGGGAGAAAACGGTCGTTCTCTATATCAATAATGTTCTGTATCTGGATTACAAAGATATCTCCTGGCTGTACGATGTGGCCTTTGAACGGCTGCAGGGGAAGGTAGCCAATATCCTCTGCACCGGTAACCGGGCGCTGGACGCTGCGGTCTGCGTAAAAGCATCCGGTTTCACAGAGCCGACTCTGGTTTATGAAACCGATGTGGAAAAGACCAAAGAGGCCTTCCGCAAGACAAAGGGCGATATTTATATCCTTGCCGCATCCGCTTTTGGCAACGAGGGCAAGATTTTGGAGGTGCTGAAACGTGAAGACCATTAACATCCTGCATTTGTATGCCGAGGCCATGGACCTTTACGGCGATAAAAAGAATCTGGAGGTGCTCTGTCAGCGTATTCAGGAGTCCGGAGCCCAGGCGGAGGTCAAAACCTGTGAACTGGGGGAGAAAATGGAGCTGGACGGCGTCGATATGGTTTACCTTGGCCATGGAAAAGCGCGGAATCTGGCGGCAATGGCTCCTCACTTCTGCAGTTACGGCGATGAGATCAAAACCCATATCGAAGATGGGCAGCTTTGGTTCGTTACCGGCAACGCAAGAGAGTTGTTTGGTCGGGAATTTACCACAGTAAGCGGTGAAAAACTGCCGGGGATCGGTCTTTTTGACTACTGCGGTATAGAAAACAATAAAGTTTTTGTTGCGGATATGGTTGGCCGGGCGGCTTTTGATGAAAATTTGCGCTGCTACGGCTTCGCTAACCGCACAGCTTGTCTGATTCACCCCAACGGCAATCCCTATCCCCTTTTTAAAGAGGCCAAAGGCTTCTGCGATGGGGAGCAGGAGGAGGGCTGTGAAGGTACCCTTTACCATAATTTCTTCGCAACCTGGGCCATGGGGCCTGTACTGGTGCGGAATCCTGGCCTGATGCGGGAGATCCTTCGCCGTTTGGGACTGGATCCATCCATCTGCGACTTTTCTCTGGAAGAAAGGGCGCTGCAGTTGGTTCTGGAGGAATTTAAGGACCAAGAGAAAGAAGCATAATGCAAGCTTTCTGCCGCGCACGCATAAGATGGGATAAGCTTGCCGGTCTTTCTATGGATTCGGAGAGATAAACAAACAAAACAGGAGGTTTTTATGGAACAAAAAACTGCTGAGGCGAAGCTGCAGAAGAAGCTGTCGCCGCTGAATGTCTGGGCGCTGGCTTTAGGCAGCATCATTGGATGGGGCGCCTTTGTCATGCCGGGAAATACTTTTCTGCCAAATGCCGGTCCTCTGGGAACCGCCATTGCGATGGGTCTGGCAGCGCTGATTATGATCTGCATCGCCTTCAACTACGACTATATGATCAACCGCTTCCCGGTGGCCGGAGGTGAATTTACCTTTACCAACGCTTCCTTCGGACCGACAGCCGGCTTTATTTGCGCCTGGTTTTTGGGGCTTAGTTATTTGGCGGTGGTTCCGCTGAACGCCACAGCCCTAGCGCTGATTGGGCGCAACCTTTTTCCCGCGCTGACGCAGTGGGGATATCTTTACTCAGTGGAAGGCTACAGCATTTATACTGGTGAACTGCTTTTGGCCATTGCGGCGCTGGTGATCTTCGCTGTGCTGAGTATCCGGGGGATCTCTGTAGCAGGTAAGTTCCAGACCGGACTGGCTTTGGGGCTGGTTGGGGCAGTTGTGCTGCTGGCGGGAGCAACTTTGTTCAGCGACAGCGCTTCAATGGCGAATTTGCAGCCGGGTCTGGTAACAGAGGAAGATGGTTCGCTGAGGCTTGGCGGTATTTTGGCAGTTATTGCGGTTGCTCCTTGGGCTTTTGTGGGCTTTGACTCCATTCCGCAGGCTGCGGAGGAGTTTAACTTCTCTCACCGCAAATCAAAAATCATCATGGTTCTGTCCATTCTGATTGGCGCGGCTTTGTACGTCATTCTAAACACCCTTACTGCGGCGGCTCTGCCGGAAGGATATGACAGCTGGCTGCCCTATATTGCTGATTGTAAGCTGGATGTGCTGCCGGAGAGTCTTCAGGGACTCAGTGCCCTGCCTACCTTCAACGCGGCAAAACTGGTTCTGGGGATTCCAGGCTTGGTACTCCTTGGAGTGGCGCTGATTTGTGCTGTACTCAGTGGTATTATCGGTTTTTACATGGCGACCAGCCGTCTGCTCTACTCCATGGCTAAGGAATATGTGCTGCCGGGATGGTTCGGCAAGCTTCACCCCCGCTATAATACGCCTTATATGGCGCTGATTTTTGTTATGGTGATTTCTCTACTGGCTCCCTGGTTTGGCAGAACCGTAATTGGCTGGGTGGTAGATATGTCCTCCATCGGTGCTGCCATCGGCTACGGTTTGACTTCCGCTTCCGCTTTTGTCCAGATGCGCAAGCGCCGTGACGCAGGGACACTTTTACAGGTGAACGCTCTGCTGGGCGTGATTTTTTCCATTTTCTTTGCCGCTTTGCTGGTTGTACCAAATCCCTGGGCTTACCTTGGACCGCAGAGCCGAATCGCTTTGCTGGTTTGGTGTGTGCTGGGCGCGGTGTTCTACGGTTTTAGCCGCCGTAAAAAAGCATAATTTTTTGAATAACCATAAAATAATCACAAAAAACAAGCCTGAAGGAACCACTTCAGGCTTGTTTTTTGCCCACTTTGCTTAGGATAGAGACAAGGGCCCCTTTTTAATAAGTAATTTGGAACTGCAGCGTAAACTCCTCGTGAATTTTCGGTGAATTCTGCCGAAGCATCGACTTTTTCCCTAAGGATTCACTTGCAACATATGTTACAAACATGTTATAATTTATATACAATCTATCATTATAGAACAGGAGTTGTTGTATTGGTGAAAAAAGAATCCTGGTTTTCCGGTTTGGAATGGAAAAACCTTCTTGTGCTGACCATTGCAGGCTGCATCAACGCCATCGGTGTTACCATGTTTATTTCCCCAGTCAATCTTTACGATAGCGGGATTTCCGGTACCTCCATTTTTCTCTCTCAGGTAACGCCACTGTCCCTTTCCGTTTGTCTGGTTCTGCTGAATGTGCCGCTGTTTTTATTTGGACTGAAAAAGCAGGGCCGTCACTTTACGATTTATTCGATTTATACGGTTCTGGTTTATTCGATCTGCGCATGGCTGATCACGGATGTGCTGCCGGTGAATGTGAACTTTGCTTCCCCTCTGGCAGGGCAGGATCTGCTGCTCTGCGCGCTGTTCGGCGGTATGATTTCCGGTGTGGGCAGCGGTCTTACCATTCGTTTTGGCGGTGCCATTGACGGCATCGAGGTAATGGCAGTGATTTTTGCCAAGAAGCTGGGTGTGACCGTAGGCAGCTTTGTGATGACATACAACGTGTTCCTCTACATCATTTGCGGTCTGACCGTGGGAGACTGGATTTTGCCTTTGTATTCCATCGTGACGTATATGGCCGGACTGAAGACCGTGGACTTCATTGTAGAAGGTCTGGATCGTTCCAAGGCGGTAATGATCATCACGGAAAAGGCGGAGGAGGTGAGCCAGGCGCTGATCGAAGAATTCGGAAGCGGAACCACCCTGATGAACGCCCGTGGCGGTTATTCCAGCAGCGAAAAGTCAGTGATTTACTTTGTGGTGAACCGTTTCCAGATCGCTAAGCTGAAAACCCTGGTTCGTCAGCTGGATCCCAAAGCTTTTATGACCATCACAGAGGTGGCTGATGTGTTTAAAGCCAACGAATGATGCGACATAGAAAAAAACCTCCCATTCGGGAGGTTTTTTCTATGTCAGGCAGTGTTATTTTTGGTACACAAGTTTGCCCCCAAGGAAGGTGGCGAGAACAGGGATGTCCTTGATGCGGTTTACATCCGTTTCAAAGGGATTTTGACCCAAAATAACAAAGTCAGCCAGCATACCGGGCTGGATCCGGCCTTTGCTGTTTTCTTCAAAGCTGGCTTCGGCAGAGCGGATGGTGTAGCTGTCCAGCGCTTCCTGTACAGTGAAGGCTTCCTTGGGCAGGTAAGGGCCTGTGCCGTGCAGGGTTTTGCGGGTGACGGCACACTGAATGGAGGCCAGACAGTCCGGCCATTCCACTGGACAATCGCTGCCGTTGCTGACGGAAACACCACCGTCCAAAAGAGTTTTCCAGCTGTAGCTACTGCCGGCTAGCTCCTTGCCAACCCTTGCTTCCACAATGTTGATGTCATAATCCAGAAAGATGCTTTGCGCGTAAACATGCAGCTCCAACTCTTGGATTTTTTTCAGCTGATCCGGGCGAGTGATCTGGCAATGAACGATGCCATGCCGGTGATCCTTTCTGGGATAAGCCTTCAGAGCCTTCTCATAGGCTCCCAAAACCCAATCCAGGCAGGCGTCGCCAATGGCATGCACACAGATTTGCAGACCGTTTTTGTGGGCGCAGAGTATCATATCCTCCAAAAGTGGCTGAGAAAATACAGGAAGGCCGCGGGTAGCGGGATCATCAGCATAAGGACGGGACAGGAAAGCGGTTCTGGCGCCGAGCGCGCCGTCTCCCAGCATCTTCAGCGGGCCAAAGCGGAAAAGTTCCGATCCGCTGCCCGTAGAATGGCCGGAGGCAATGTATTCCTCCAACTCGGAGACAGTGGTGAAATTTGCCTGCTCGTATACTCGAACGCTCAGTTCTCCGGCTGCCTCCAACTCCGCATAGGCCTTATTGATCTGCTGCCAAGGAATGCCGCGGAAAACGCAATAGTCATCGCTTTGGGCGCTGGTAACGCCATAGGCGTTGAGAGCTCGGCAGGCGCTGCGAAGCATATTTTTTACGGCTGACATGGAAGGAGTTGGAATAGCATTATAGACAAGATCCATGGCATTGTCAAAGAAGCGCCCATCCGGTTCTCCGTTTTCCATGCCGATCCGTCCGCCTTCCGGTTGGGCAGTGTGACCGTCAATGCCCAACAGCTCCAAAGCCCGGCTGTTAACGACCAGGCAGTGACCGCAGGCGCGGGTGGCACAAATGGGGAAAGAAGTGGTCACCTGATCCAGATCCCAGCGATTGGGCATCCGTTGACAGTCACAGAAGTAATCCTGATTCCAGCCCCGTCCCATGAGCCAGCCGTTTTCTTCCGGTGCTTGTTCCTTCAGAAAGTTGCGCAGACAGTCCAGCATATCCTTCAAACTGCCTGTATGCCGGGCCAGAGGCGCGATAGACAGGATGTTGCCGTAATTGAGCAGGTGCATATGGCTGTCGTTGAAGCCGGGGCAGACAAAGTTTCCCTTCAAATCTGTGATGGTATCCTCTCCACTGGCCATAGCGAGTGCCGAGGAGCTGTCTCCGGCGAAGGTAAAGCGCCCGTTTTCTTCCACAAAAGCTTCTGCAAGGGGCAGAGAACCTGTGTAAACCTGCCCATTGTAGTAAATATGTTTCATTTTTTCACCCTTTCCTCCTGCGGTTCCCACCAGCAGGGCAAAATTCTATCCCCATTATAATCAAAAGAGCCATTTTGCACAAGAGACTGCCGGCAAATCCTTGACCAATCATGGAAGAAAGTGTTATCATTGCCTTAGAGAAATGTTTTGGCTTGGAGACAAAAAGAAAGGGTGGCTTATATGAAGCTGAAAATCATGAAAATCGATCCTTTGCTGAAAAAATATGAAAAGGATCTGGAGTTGCGGATGAACAACTACCAGCGGACGAAGAAAGCTTTGCTGTCCCAGGGACAGAACCTGGCAGATTTCGCCAATGGCCATCACTATTTTGGCCTTCACAGGAACAGCAAAGGCTGGACCTATCGGGAATGGGCACCGGGGGCACAAGCAATGTATCTCTGCGGCGACTTCAACAACTGGGACCGCCACGGCTGTCCCATGGAAAAGCAAGAAAACGGTGTGTTTGAGGTCTTTCTGCCGGGAAAAAATGCGCTGAAACACGGGCAAAAGGTTATGGCGATCGTGGTTCATGACGGAAAGGAACTGGATCGTATCCCGCTTTATGCCAACTATGTGACCCAAGACCCGAAAACCACTGGCTGGAGCGCGGAGATCTATGCTCCGGCTAAAAAATTCCAGTGGACAGACGAAGGCTTTAAGCCCATGAAAAACCTGTACATCTACGAATGTCACATTGGCATGGCTCAGGAGAAGGCAGCCATCGGTTCCTACCGTGAGTTTAAGGAGAAGATCCTCCCCAGGGTAAAAAAACTGGGTTACAACTGCATTCAGGTTATGGCAGTTATGGAACATCCCTATTATGCCTCCTTCGGCTATCAGGTGACCAATTTCTTTGCCGCTTCTTCCCGTTTTGGCACACCGGATGAACTGCGGGAGCTGGTGAATACCGCCCACGAAATGGGCATTGCGGTTCTGCTGGATGTGATCCATTCTCATGCGGCAAAAAATACCCGGGAGGGCATCAATCAGTTTGACGGCACCGATGATCAATTCTTCCACAAAGGTCCAAGAGGAGATCATCCTGCATGGGGAACCAAATGCTTTAATTATGGGAAGCCGGAAGTGCTCCATTTCCTGCTGTCCAACCTGAAATATTGGATGGAGGAATTCCACTTCGATGGTTTCCGCTTTGACGGTGTGACCTCCATGCTTTACCACAATCATGGTTTGGGCTGCGCCTTTGGGCCGTATCATACTTATTTCTCCCTGAATACGGATACAGAAGCGGTGACTTATTTGCAGCTGGCCAGCGAACTGGCCCGTCAAGTGAACCCGAACGCGATTCTCATCGCTGAGGATATGTCCGCCATGCCGGGACTCTGTCTGCCCATCGAGGATGGCGGTATTGGCTTTGATTACCGCCTTGCCATGGGTGAGCCGGATATGTGGATCAAAATTCTGAAAGAACAGCGGGATGAGGATTGGGATCTTTGGCACATCTGGTCGGAATTGTGCGGTCGCCGGCCAAAAGAGAAAGTGATCGGCTATGTGGAGTCCCACGACCAGGCTTTGGTGGGAGACAAAACCGTTATGTTCCGTCTCTGCGATAAAGAAATGTACTGGGGCATGGACAAGAGCAAGGAAAATATGGTGATCGAGCGGGGTATGGCTTTGCACAAGCTGATCCGTCTGCTGACCATGAGCTTGGGCGGCGAAGGCTATCTGACCTTTATGGGCAATGAATTTGGGCATCCGGAGTGGATCGACTTCCCGCGGGAAGGCAATGGATGGAGCTACCAGTATTGCCGCCGTCAGTGGAGTCTTTGCGACAGTCCGACTCTCCGTTACCAGTTCCTCAATAATTTTGAGATCGCCATGATCGACATGTCCAGAAAAAACCGCCTGTTTATAGGAAAAATAAGAAATCTTTATACCTCCAATAAAGAGAAGATCATTGCCTACCAGCGGGGAGCGGCGGTGTTTGCTTTCAACTTCCACCCCAATCAGTCTTATGAAAGCTTCTTCCTGCCGGTGGAGGAAGGGGAGTACCAGGTGATCCTGTCCTCGGACAGCTCCCATTTCGGCGGACGGGAACGCATTGCCACCGAGTATGTTTACCACGCTGAGAAGCATCCGGATGGACGCTGTGGATTTAAAATCTATCTTCCAAGCCGTACCGCTGTTGTGCTGAAACAGAAAAAATAGCTAAAAAATCAAAACAAACAGTCGCCCTTGGGCGACTGTTTGTGGTTTTACCGGTCTATTGAGCCATGATTTCCCGAATCATCTTCTGCATTTGAGGCATTTTTGCCTGGATATCCTTTGCGAAAACCAACTGGCAGCGGGTACGGATCCGGTTATGCTCCGGATAGGCTGTGCGGAAGTAGACATCTCCTTCCAAATAGTCGGTCAAAAAGCGGACTGCGGACTCAATGGTCATACAGAAGCTGCTGAGAGCAAGCGTTTCCACTTCCGTTTCCGTCAGTTTGTCTCCAACCAAACGGAGATAATTTTCGGCAAAGGTGCGGAATACCGGCAGATCAAGGGAGGCCTTGTCATAATGGAGGCTGTCCTCCGCTTCCGTATTGGCGGCGGTGCGGATGGCGTCACCGAAATCATGACCCACCAAGCCGGGCATGACAGTATCCAGGTCAATAACCACCAGAGCTTCTCTGCTTTCCGTATCAAAGAGAACATTGTTGATTTTTGTGTCGTTATGCGTGACCCGCAGAGGAAGTTTCCCCTCCTGCAGGAGGCGGGTGAGGGTGCAGGCTTCTGTTTCAATGGTGCGAAGGTAAGCCAGTTCTTCCTGTACTTCAGCCCTCCGGCCCTGCGGATCCGTGTCTGCGGCTTTCCACAGGTTTTCAAAGCGCCAGATCGTGTTGTGGAAGCCTGGAATTGTCTCGTGGAGGCTTTCAGCCGGAAAATCTGACAGGATCTCCTGAAATCGGCCGAAAGCCTGAGCTGCCTGGGCGACAACAGCAAGGTCTTCTCCACTGTTATAGGTAGAGGAGGGGATGTAATTTATCAGCCGCCAGAATCTCTTATGATCCCGATAGTAGTTTTTGCCTGTTGTACTGTTATAATAGGTCAGGTTGCAGCCATTTGGAACCTTCTGGCGCATATATTCAGTGACACGGGCGATGTTTTCCATCACCAGTTCAGGCTGTTTGAACACATAGGTGTTCACTGCCTGCAGCAGGCCGTCGAAGGCGCTACCGTCGGCCAGGGTCAGTCCCAGCCGATAGGTTTGATTGATGTGGCCGACCTTGATTTCTTCGGCGCTGTTTACCTTGCAGCCGGGGAAAAACTGTCGGCAAATGGGTTCAAAATTCATGGTTTGGCTCTCCTTTTCCTTTCAATGGGAAAAGCCGCGAACGGCATACAGCACTTATTATAAAGGATTGGAAGGAAAATGAAAAGCAGTTCTGAGAATTTTCTGACAAGGACAGAAGGATTTAAATAAGTCCTTGTGAAATCATGCCTATTTTTGTGACAATTCTATGAAAATCCACAGGAATTTAAGATTATTCTTGCCTTTATTTTGGTGTGGATATATAATTACCATAGGAAAACACATTTTGCAGTAAGGAGGCATTTTTATGCAGAAGGTTTTGATGGAAGATTTGGGAAAGATACAGTGCCTGTCTGATCTGTCCTTTTCCCCAAACGGAAAAGCCGCTGCCTTTGTAAAAAGCAGCGCCGATCTTGAGAAAAACACATATACTTCCGCAATTTGGATCATAGAGGAGGGAAAATGCCGCCGTCTGACCACTGGAGGCAGCGAAAGCGGCCCGATTTGGTTGGATGAGGAACACCTGATTTTCCCGGGAGACCGAAAAAAAGCTCATAAACCACAGCCTGGTCAGGCTGTTACCGTATACAATCGAATCAATATTCATGGCGGTGAGGCGGAGGAGTACTTCACCGTGCCTATGAAATGCTTCAATCTGAAGAAAATCAGCGACGAGGAATTTCTGCTGATTGCCTCTTACGACCACTACGGTATAGATCTTGCCGGTCTGGAGGGGGAAGAGAAGGAGAAAGCCATCGCACAGATCGAGGAAAACAAGGATTATGAAGTCTTTGACGAATTGCCATTCTGGTCTAACGGCAAGGGTGTGGTGAACAAAAAGAGAAACCGCCTGTATCTCTTCCATAAGGACAGCGGGGAGCTGAAGCTGCTCAGTCCGGAATGGATGAATGTATCCGGCTATGACTACGATAAAAACAGCGATAAGGTGCTGTACTTCGGCTCTGACTACCAATGGATGGATGAGCGCAAAAGCGACCTTTATATTCGGGACGTTCATGGGGAACAGCAGGTAAAACTGCCTCTGGAGGGCAAATTCGGTGTGGACGATGCAGCCTGGATGGAAGGAAAAGTCGTTTTTGCTGCTTCGGATCGTGCCCGCTATGGTACGGCTCAGAATCCAAGTCAGTATGTGGCGGATCCGGTTAGCGGTCAGTTCCGGCAGTTTGCCGATTTGGATTGCTCCATGCACAGCAGCGTTGGCTCCGACTGCCGTCACGGCGGCGGACGCAGCGCAAAAGTGATGAATAGCTGTTGGTATTTCTCATCCACCCGTGGATTTAACAGTGTGATCGTGAAATTGGGTCTGGATGGTAAAGAACAGGTCGTTTCCCCGGCAATCAACGGGTCGATCGACTGCTGGGATTGTTATGAAGGCCGGTTCCTCTATGTTGCCATGCGCGAAGGAGGCCTGCAGGAGATCTATACCTGCCAGGAAGGCAGCGATTTTGAGGAAAGACTGACCTCTTTCAACGATGAGTATCTGAGCACTCACGCGGTTTCTCCACTGAAACCACTGAATTTTGTGGATAAAGATGGAGTTGAGATCGACGGCTGGGTGATTGAGCCAGTGGATTATGACCCGAATAAAACCTATCCGGCTATTTTGGATGTACATGGCGGCCCGAAAACCGTCTACGGTGAAGTTTTCTTCCATGAGATGCAGCTTTGGGCCAGCGAAAGCTATTTCGTCTTCTTCTGTAATCCAAGAGGCGGCGACGGCAAGGGAAATGAATTTGCCGACATCCGCGGACCAAAATACGGCGTGCTGGACTACAACGACCTGATGGAATTTACCGACAGGGTTCTGGAAGCCTACCCGCAGATCGATCAAAATCATGTGGGTATGACCGGCGGCAGCTACGGAGGCTTTATGGCAAACTGGATCGTGGGCCATACAAATCGTTTTGCGGCGGTGGCTTCTCAGCGCAGTATTTCCAACTTCATCAGCAAGTGTCTGACCACCGACATTGGTTACTACCACAACCTGAGTGCGGTGCAGTCGGATCCGTGGAACTCTCCGGAGGAAATGTGGAACCGTTCGCCGCTGAAATATGCGGATAAATGCGTGACACCGACCCTGTTTATCCAGTCCGACGAGGACTACCGCTGCTGGATGTGTGACGCGCTGCAAATGTTTACTGCCCTGAGGATGCACGGCTGTCCCACAAGAGTCTGCCTCTTCCATGGTGAAAACCATGAGCTGAGCCGCAACGGTAAGCCAAAACACCGCGTTCGCCGGCTCCGGGAGATCACCGGCTGGTTTGATCAGTATTTAAAGGAAAACAAATAGTATTCCCGGCAAAGGGAAGTCCCGTGTTAGAAACGAGGAGAATCAGGAGGGAGCTATGGAAATAAAAATAAGAGCTTTTCAGGAAGGCGATCTGGCCGCCTGTCTGGAAGTTGAGGCTGCTGCCATTAAGGGCAGCAATCATTACATGAACGATGTGCTGGATTATTACCGCACGACCCGTGGAGAAATGACCGTGGCGGAGGCGGAGGGACAGCCGGTCGGCATGGGCAAGCTGACGGTTCTTTTTGACGGTTCCGCCTGGCTGGAGTTGCTGCGGGTTCACCCGGATTACCAGCGCCAGGGTGTGGGTATGGCGATTTATGGCCGATACCTGGAGCAGCTTCAGGAACTAGGCTGTCCGGCGGCAAGAATGTATACGGGCGTAAAAAATGTGGCAAGCTCCGCACTGGCGGAAAAAAACGGTTTCCATCGTGGGCCTGAGTTCCAGGGGCTGACTTTGAATATGGACAAAGCGGATGCGTCTCTCTTCTGGGAACCACCGGTTTTCCGTCTGCTGAACGGTGACGAGGCTGTGTTGGAGCTGCTGGCTCTGAAGGAAAAATGCGGCGGCTTCATGGACATCAACCACACCTTCTATGAACTCAATGAAAAGACCTGCCGGGGCTTTGCGGCACAGGGCTGGGTCTATGGGGACGGAAAAGGCAATGTTTTAGTTGCCGGCGCTCGTTTCCAGCCGGAAAAAGCCCTTTATATCGCCGCAATGGGCGGCGACCGGAGAAAAGCCTTGTCCTTTGCGCTGAATTTGGCAGTTCTCAGCGGTGTTCAGAAGATTTGCGCCCATTTCCCTGTTAACGACGGGGAACAGGCGGCCTTTTTGGAGAAACACGGTTTCGAGCGGAACCCTTCTGACCTGGTAATCATGGAGTGGACCAAAGAGAAATAAGCGCAACATTAAGATTCAGACCTTAAAAAGGAGCCGTCTATTTCGGACGGCTCCTTTTCAGCTCGTTTCTCTGCTTTTACTTTTCTCATAGCGTAAGCGCTCTTTATTGGGGCGGCTGTCATCGGCTAAAAAAGCGGCCCAACAGCGTGGTTGAGCATCTATTTCCTTTTCCCAATGAAGCAGGCAGGAAGAATACTCCTCCAGCCGCTTCTGTATGGCTTCTTCACAATGCTCCGGCCCCAGCCGGCGTACAATGGCGGTCAGCTCATAAATTGGCAGACCGATTGCATGGGTTTCGGTGTGAACCGTTCCACAGGCTTGTCCAATTCCATGGCAAAGGGCGATTTCCGCTGGATCCTGGCTTTTCTTCGCGGCGGCGTGGGCCTGAAGAATGGCTTTTCTTGCGGCGGGCATTTTGATTTTTCCCTGTGCCCAGAAGAAGGAAGCACGCAAAGCTTGAGCCGGCCTTTCTTCCTCTGGCCAGCTTTCTCGCAGAAGGGCTAAAGGTTTCTGCGCGCAGTCCATTGCCCAGAATACCAGTGTCCGATGCTTTTGCAGGCAAATAAGGTGAAGCAATTCCTGCAAACAGGCGCTGTCTCTGGAGAAGAGCAGCTGGTTCCCTTTTTTGTATTTTTCATGCATATCTTTTAAATCCATTTTCCAACCTCCAAGCATCCTATATTAGGATTATTTTAGCTTAAAACACGAAGAAGAGCAAGGAGAAACCGCCAGCCTGCCGGATTCTCCGTCGTTGACAGAAGGGGAGATTTGTGCTAAAATTTGCAGGATTGGTGATATGATTGTTTGTATAAACCATTAAACCATCCTGTTTCCCGCCAAAATGGGAATTTCAACTGTTTTTTGGTTGGTGTTTTGGATAAAATAAAGCAATATGATGTATAATTATAAATGAAATCATAAATATGTATCAGAATTGAGGGAAGACGATGATTCGTTTACTGGTAGACTCCACCTCCGACTACCTTTTGGAGGAAATTGAAGAAAGAAATATGATTATGGTTCCGCTGAATGTCAACTTTGGCGAAGAAAGCTGGCTGGATGCGGTGGAAATGAAGAAAGACGAGTTTTATGACCGGCTTCTTCACGGTTCGGTTCTGCCCAAAACATCTCTGCCGGCTCCGGCATCGTTCCTGGAGCATTTTTTGCAGGCAAAGGAGAAGGGCGAGGAGCTGATTTGTATTCTGCTGTCTTCCGCAATCAGCGGTACCTGGCAGAGCGCTGTTACAGCGAAGGAAATGGCCGACTATGACGGCATCTACATCATTGATTCCAAGTCGACCACAGCCTGCGTCCGCGTAATGGGCGACTATGCAGCCAAATTGATCGCGGAAGGTCTCTCCGCCAAGGAAATCGTGGAAAAAGTGGAAGCGCTGAAAGGCCGTGTCAAGGTTATTGCTGCGCTGGACACTCTGGAATATTTGCAGAAAGGCGGCCGCATCAGCAAGGCTGCCGCTGTGGTTGGCAGCCTTGCCAGCATCAAACCGGTCATTACCCTAGATGAAGAGGGCAGTGTCGCCATCATGCAGAAATGTCTGGGCAGAAGTAAGGCTCTCAGCTTTGTAATCGATCGTCTGAAACAACAAGATTTGGATCCGGATTTCCCGGTTTATTCGGTCTATACCAGCGGTACGGTCAATTGCTCCAAGCTGGAGTCCGTTTTAGCGGAAAAGAATATGAAACTGGCGGGCCGCCAGCAGATCGGTTCTGTGATTGGGACACATGTAGGCCCGGAGGTTTACGGTTTGGTCTTTGTCGTGAAAGAGTAACTTTTCCCAAAGACCAAAGGAAAGGCGGTGCACCATGAAAAGAGAGGAAATCCGCTCTGTACTGCAAAAACAGAGAGACTATTTTGCTTCCGGGGCCACCTTGCCTCTTTCTGTCCGGAGAGCCGCCCTGGAGAAGCTGAAAAGGGCAGTAAAAACCCGGGAGTATGCGATTGCCGGAGCGTTGCAGAAGGATTTGGGGAAAGGCAGCAGTGAAAGCTACCTTTGTGAGATCGGCATGGTGCTTAGCGAGCTGTCCTATATGGAAAAGCATCTTGCTTCTTTTGCCAAGAAACAGCCGGTGAAAACACCAATGGCCCTGTTTCCTGCAAAAAGTTATACAAAACCGTCACCCTATGGGGTGGTGCTGATCATGAGTCCATGGAATTATCCCTTTTTGCTGACCATGGGGCCGTTGATTGACGCACTTGCAGCGGGTAATACAGCAATCCTCAAGCCCAGTGCCTATTCTCCGGCGACCAGCCGGTTGATCGGAGAGCTGATTCAAGCAGTATTCCCAGCGGAGTATGTGGCGGTTGTACCTGGAGGCAGGGAAGAAAATGCTTTACTGTTGGAGGAGAAGTTTGACTACATCTTCTTTACCGGAAGCAAGGCGGTGGGCGGTTTGGTTTTGGAAAAAGCAGCTCCGCATCTGACGCCTGTGACTTTGGAATTAGGCGGAAAGAGTCCCTGTATCGTGGATAAAAGCGCTGATCTTCCTTCCGCAGCAAGGCGCATTGTTTTTGGAAAGTTCCTGAACTGTGGCCAGACCTGTGTGGCGCCGGATTACATCATTTGCCATTACGAAGTCAAACAGCAGCTGCTGGATCTGCTGAGAAAGGAGATCCGCGCCCAATTTCCCAATGCGCTGACGGCTCCGGACTATGGTCATATTGTCAATGAAAAGCATCTGGAGAGGCTCATCCGGCTGATCGACCAGAAAAAGGTGGTTATCGGTGGTGCCTATGACCGGGAAAAAAGAAAGATCGAGCCGACCGTAATGGACTCGGTTACTTGGCAGGATCCGATCATGCAGGAGGAGATTTTCGGGCCGGTTTTGCCGGTACTCACCTTTGATCGGGTTAGCGAAGTGATCGCTGCGGTAAACAGCCGGGAAAAACCTTTGGCATTCTATGTTTTTGCGGAAAATAAGAAGGTGAGCCGGGAACTGTTGTCCAGGTGCTCCTTCGGAGGCGGCTGTGTCAACGATACCATCGTTCACCTGGCAACCAGCGAAATGGGTTTTGGCGGTGTAGGGGAAAGCGGCATGGGTTCTTATCACGGAAGAGCCGGCTTTGAGACCTTTTCTCACCAAAAAAGCATTGTCCAGCAAAAGAATTGGCTGGATGTTCCTCTGCGCTATCGGCCTTATTCGAGGCAGAAGGAGAAGCTGCTCCGCTTGTTTTTGAAATAATAACAGAAAGAAACCGCCCTGCACAGCCAGCAATACCGACTGTGCAGGGCGGTATTGTGTTTTAAGAAGCTTTTGGCTTATAAAATAGTTTTCATTCCGATTTTTTGCGGCAACAGCCCACAGTGTTCATAGAAGGCTTTTGCGCTCTCATTGAGTGCCCAAACATTAAGAGTCAGGTTATAGCAGCCGGAATCCTTGGCAAATTGACGGATATAAGCGAATAAGGCCGATCCGATGTGTTGTCCCCGGCAGTTTTCATCGACACAAAGATCATCTATATAGAGGGTTTTCACATCGGTCATGATATGGTCATGAAGCTGCTGGAAGATACAGAAACCGTAGCCCAGCACCTGATTTTTCTCATCCGCTGCTACAAAAACAGGGCGGTTTTCATCGTGGAGCAGGGCCAGCAGTTCCGGGTCCGTATATTTTTTAACATTTCCACGAAACAGGTCCGGGCGGCCTTGATGATGCACCTCCAACACCTGGTACAGCAGACGGTTCAAGCCGTCCAAATCCTGTTCCCTTGCTTTGCGAATGGTCATAATACCCCTTCCTTTTTCTGTGTTTCTTTCCTTGTATATTGTAGCAGAATATTTTATCAATTTAAAGTATTTAAGTAAGAAATATGGACAGAAAGCGATGGGATTTTGCCTTATCCTGGCGGATGAAGAAAAAAGCACCTCATTTGAGGTGCTTTTTTGCATCCTGGCCTTAGAAGCCATACTCACTCAGTTTTACGACGCGGTTTTCCAGACGGGATTTTTCCGCCGCAAAAGCAATCATGTGGTTCTGGACAGAGATACCGATCTCGGAGAGCAGATCTCCCTCATAGCCTTCGGTCATATATTGGTATAAAACCGAAACGATCCCGCCATCGCCGCCGCCGTGGCCATCGACAATGGAATCTGTGAGAGAACGCTCAGAAGGATTGATTTGCTGATGTTCCCGGGTGTCGAAGCGGTAAAGGTCAATGCTGTTATTCCGCATATCCCCGAAAATCTCGCCTTTGGTGCCCATAATACGGATATGGCGGCCACCCTGATTGAAAGCGCTCATGTTGAAGCTGGCCACAGCGCCGTTTTCAAACTCCAGATTTACCACTTGATGATCCACCACATTGTTGTTGCATTTGTAAACACATTTGCCGTATTGGGTGGTACGGAGCGTATGGGCAACCTGTTCATTGGTGGGCTTGATCAACTGAGTGGCGGCTTCCCGGAACCAGAGATTCTTTTCATCCTCCAGATAGAGTTTCACCGCATTATAATAGCATGTTTCGGCTGCTGGGCAGCCCTCGATGCAGTAATCAGGCGCGCCGTCTGGAGCATTTTCCGGTACAAAGTAGGAGAGAGAGCCGAAGGACTGGACCTGTTTGCAGGGAGAGCCGATCAGCCACTGAAGAATATCCATGTCATGACAGGATTTTTGCAGGATCATACAGCTGGAGGCATCCGAATTGCCCCAGTTGCCCCGGACGAAGCTGTGAGACTGATGAACATTGCCCACACATTCGTCGTGATGGACGGACAGAACCGTTCCTACTACGCCGGAATCAATCAGTTCCTTTAGTTTGCCGAAGAAAGGAGAGTAGCGGAGAACATGACATACCAGAATCTTGACCCCCTGTTCCTTGGCGGCCTGCGCCAGTTTCAGACACTCCTCCGCGGTAGGAGCAGCAGGTTTTTCCAAAAGCAGATTGTAATTCAGGCGGATCAGTGCCATAGCTGGTTCAAAGTGCATCCGATCCTGCGTAGCGACAATGGCGACATCTGCACATTTTGGCTGTTTTACAAAGTCCTCCCAGCTATTAAAGCACATCTCGGCTGGGATATGATGGGTCTGTCGGATATATTCTCGGCGTGCCTCGATTGGTTCCGCAACAGCCACCACCTGAAAATGGTCGTTTTTCATCAGGTCGGTGTAGGTTTGGCCTCGATTGCCCGCACCAATCAGCGCAACCGTCAGTTTTTTCATGTTTATTCCACCTTTTTGTCTTGTTGGGTTTTTAGGGGCTTTTCCTCAGATGGATTATAGCATAATTTTCCGCTGTTGTCATGGAAGAATATTGGAAGAATAGAGCAAAAGAAACGGAATTTGACAAAAAGCCCGCCATATGGCGGGCATTTTGTCTGGATTGTTCTTTTTAGAGGGATTCGTCCTTATGTTCCTGCCGATACTGACGGATGCTGCCAATGAAATCTGCCATCAGCGGAATATAGGTTGCGATAAAAACGCAGAAAGCAGTAACGGCAGCTGGTTTTCGTTTTTTCTCTGGCAAATAAATTCCCAGCAGCAGCCCCATGGAGAAAAGACAGAATTTGAGCAGAGCCATCATGCTCCAGTCGCTGTTCTGAACGTAATTGTTGGCATACACAAAGAGTTTTTGCATGACTGTGACCTCCCTGCTTTACAGAATCGGAAAGGCGGAATCCATATTCTTTGTTTCCAGCATAACATACTTCCTCTGTTTTGGCAAGGGAACCAGCCGTTTTCGGGATATCAGGAGTGTCTGTCATCCGGAATTTTTCATAACAGCATCGAGTTTAGCATCGAGTTTATGGAAACAGATTCAGCTTTTCAGCAGATTTCGCATATAAGTGGGGTAATCCACTCCAAGTAAGCGGATCAGCAGGGAATACAGCAACAGCATCAGACTGACACAGAAGACAAAAGCCAGTTCTTTGATAACGCCGCCGGCGCAGAGCCGGAAAAAGAGAGGCCTTACCAGCAAAACCGCCGTGACAGAAGACAAAAGAGGGATCATCAGCCAGTTGTGCCAGCGGAATTGCAGACCAGTGTAGCGTTTCACCCAAACCAAGGATAAAAATACACCCAGAGCGGAGGAGGACAGTTCGCCGATCAGAAAGCCCAGCATGCCCCACTTCAACACGCCGCCAATCAGAACAGTAAGCAGCACACCGAAGCCGGTGGCGGCCACTGCCAGGACAGAGGAGCGTTTTTGCTGCGAAATTCCCTCCAGTACACTTTCACAGACAATATAATAAAAGCCGAGAAACGTATTGACTGCCAGAGGAAGAAGATAATGGGCGGCCATCCGGTTGTGGTATAGAAGTTCCGCCAAATAGGGGCCGAAAGCAACGATGACGCAGAGGGAGGGAATCGAGAAAAGCCCTACCACATGGAGGGCCTTGGCACATTTGCGCCGGATCTCCTCCGGCTGATGCAAAGCGTGAGCCGCAGTAAAACGAGGGGTAAGTACAGTAATCAAAGGCGAAAGAAAGGCGGAAGGCAGCGCCAGCATTGGTAAGGTCATGCCAAAAAGGACGCCAAATTGCTCCATAGCCTGGTCCAGAGGAAGACCGGACAGCACCAGCGTCCGGGGGATGAGCACCGTATTGGCAGCGTGGAGCACCCGGCTGATCAGAGTGGAGACAGATACCGGCAAAGCCATAGCGGCGATATCCTGAAGAATGGTTTTTCTGGGGATGTTGTCCTGTCCGCTGAGGTTTTTTATCTGTGCCCGGTAGCAGAGTGTGAGAAAACTGGCGGAAATCACTTCGCTGATTACCATACCCAGCACAATCAGGGCTGCCGCGGAAGCTACGTCCAGGTCAGGAAAAGCGCGAAAAAGCAGAAGTGCCGCTCCCATGCGGCAAAGCATCTCCAGAGTTTCGGAAATCATCGGCGGCAGGGTATTGCTGCTGCCGTAAAAATAGGCCTTGTGGACATTCTCAAACCCAGTCAGAAAAAGACAGGGAAGAAGAAGGAGGAGGGCTTTGGCAGTATCAGCGTCACCTAAGATCAGGGAGGCAAATTCCCTTCGGAACAATCCAAAGGGAAGCGCAAGAAGGCCAAAAAGCAGCAGGAACAGCATCAGCGACAGAGAAATCAGCCGTTGTATGGATTTTCCGCTTCCAATGGCGTCATAGCGGGCGGCGATGCGGGAAACAGAGAAGGCGATACCGGTCAGCGTTACCGCTAAAACCACATTATAGGCGGACATGACCAGTCCATGGACTGCAATGACCTGAGCTCCAGCCAGCCGACCCAGCAGGATGCGGTAAAAAAAGCCCAGCAGCTGCAGCAAAATGGATGACAGCACCAGCCGGGAGGAGTGGTAAAAAATCGAATTCGGGTTGATTCCCATGGATTATTCCTCCGTTTTTTTGAAGATTGTTCCGGTATTTGTTTCAGTTTATGAAAAGGAAGGGAAAAACATTCCAAGCCTCTTGACATTTCAGTCTAATGCTGTTAGACTGAAATCAGAGATAGTCTAATTACATTAGACAAGTAGAAATCAGGAGGTATGGTCATGGAAAACTATAAATTAGGGGAGAAGCAGAGAGAATTGGCGGAGCTGATCTGGGAAAAGGAGCCGCTGCCCTCCAAGGAGTTGGTGGAACTTTGTGGGGAGCGCTTTGCTTGGAAACGGAGCACCACTTATACCATGCTGAAGATTCTCTGTGAACGGGGGATTTTCGTGAATGAAGAGTCTACGATCCGTTCCCTGATAAGCAGAGAAGAGTTTCAAAGCCGACAGGGGGAGGAATTTCTGCGGGAAAGTTTTGGCGGTTCCCTGCCCCGCTTTCTGGCTGCGTTCAGCCGGAAGAATAAGCTGAGTGAAAAGGATATCGCTGAATTGCAGCGATTGATTGATGAGCACAAGGAGGGTTGATCATGCTGGAAAGGGTCTTTTTGTCTGTGATCAATATGGAGCTGACAGCAGTTTATGTGATCCTGCTGGTTCTGTTTCTGCGATTTCTCTTGAGAAAACAGCCGAAAATCTACTCCTATGCTTTGTGGAGCGTAGTTTTGTTCCGATTGCTGTGCCCCTTCTCTCTGGAAAGCACTCTCAGTCTGATCCCGGTGAAGAAGGAGCCGATTCCCGCGGCTGTTATCACCTCAACAGACCCCTACACCTGGACAGCCAGCACTGGGGTGGAAGCGGTGGACAGGGTGGTGACCGATCCTCTGATCAATCCGCTGCTGTATGAGACAAGCTCTTACGCTCTGGCAAGCAATTTAAAAATTTTTGCCTTCCTTTGGCTGTTGGGAATGGGAATCATGCTGCTGTACAGCCTGTTTTCCCTGTACCGCCTCTGCCGTCATCTGAAAAAGGCGGAGCTGTTCCGGGAGAATATTTACCTTTGCCGCGGATTGGAAACAGCCTTTGTCCTGGGCTGGATAAGCCCCAAAATCTATCTTCCGGATGGGCTTTCAACGGAGGAGCAGCGTTATATCCTGCTTCATGAGCAGACGCATATCCGCCGATTGGACCATTGGTTAAAGCTGTTGGCCTTTGTAGCATTGTGTATTCATTGGTTTGACCCATTGGTATGGCTGGCCTTTTTCCTGGCCGGTCAGGACATGGAAATGTCCTGCGACGAAGCGGTCATCACCAGGCTGGGCAGCGGTGTAAAGAAGGCCTATTCTACCTCTCTGCTGTCTCTGGCGTCCGGAAAACGGCTGGTTGCGGCGATGCCGCTGGCCTTTGGCGAGGGGGATACGAAAAAACGAATTAAAAATGTACTGAATTATAAGAAGCCGGCCTTCTGGCTGCTTATTCTTTTGGCGGCTGTGGTGGCTGCAGTGGGAATTGGCCTGATCAGCGATCCGCCAAAACAGTTTGATGCCGCCCAGGCTGCCGCCGCGGTAAAAGAAAGCCTCCATTATGAAGAGGAAAAACTGAGTTTTACGATCCCAAAGAACTATAAACAGCCTTCGGATTTTAATATTCAGATTTACGGTACGACTCAAACAGGCGATCAAAGAATGAGCGTACACTGTTTGGAGAAAGAAAACGCCCAGCGAAGCTGGAAACGGGGAAAAACGTATTCCATCAGTCTGAACAGCGATGGCAGCGATTCTTTTGTGGAATTGAGCATGAGTATTTATATGGATTCGGATCCGGAAGTGGAGGAAACGGTTGATCTTCTGACATTTTACTTGAGCAAAAGCCGAAATCTGGAGGAACTTTGGAACAATCGGACCGCTTATCTTGGTGATAACGCCAAAGTAGCCAATCTGGCGGCTCTTCTGCCTTATCCGGAGAATTGTACCTATGCCGGAATCCAGCTTCAGACGGCTCAGGAGCCTTATGAGCTGTGTGTCCTTTTGTCCACCGATGAGGAAACCCGGCATTACTGGGAAACAGCTCACACGCTGAACGGAGAAGGAGAGCTGCTGAACGAGGATGCTTTTATTTTCCGGGCTTTGATCGGCAATGTGGGACAGATCGCATATTGTTTTGACGATGGAGAAGGAGAACCGCTGAAGCTGGATTGGTTTACCGGTTTTTCTGTGTTGGCTCCGGGGAGCCTGTTCCAGCGAAGCGAAACGCTGGAAGGATTTGAGCAGCTCATGACGGAGTGGGAACAGGCGAAAGCGGCTCAGGTAATCCGGGACACACCGGACACCACCGATCCGGATATGATCGCGGCAGCCTCACTCTTGTCTTATTCGGAGCATTGCAGCTTTGCGGGTATCCAATTGCAGCGAGTTGAGCCAATCGATCTGATCATACAGCTTCATGTGGACAAGGCTCTGCACAACTGGGCGCCCGCTGGTCTGCCGGAAGAGGCGGAAACACAGTTCCGGGAAAACGCTATGGTTTTGCTGACGCTGTTTGATGAGTTGGATGGTGTTGGCTATGAATACAGCGATGGTTACAACACATACCGCGTGGGTGCGTATAAGAGGGAGGCGTTTTCCAACAGCCAGTATGCTGCCGTTGAGCCAAAAGCGCAGGAACTTCGGGAAAAACTGAGAGAGAAGGCGGAAAAGCAGAGCAGCGCTTCCCAAAGCCAGGTTGAAGCCTATGTTGCTGAAGCAAAGGCGGAGAATTACCGCTTTTCGGCTGGGGGAGATGAGTGGCTGGAGATTGCTCAAGCTGGTATCAGCTGTTATTTTGAAGCTTATATGGGCGAGGACGTTCCGAAAGAGTGCCGGATTTTGGATTACAGTATTGGGGACGTTCGTCTTGCAGCCTACGGTGAGAAGGAATTTATGGTGCATGCAGTCTCGGATTACAGCACCAGCGGTTTGTACTTCCTGTCTGCCAACGGAGCCTTTGTCCCACAGGAGGATGGAACCTACTCCTGCACAGAGGATATGCGGGACTTCCGTTTCAAACAGGTTGAGGACGGCGTCTGGGAGATCGTTTCCATCGGGACCGGCGGCGGTGGTCAGGGTCTTACGCCGGTGGAAGGTTAGTGAAAAGCAAAAGAAAAATCCCATCCGAAAGGATGGGATTTTTGTGCGGAAGGGTTTATTTTTCGTCCTGCTGAATATGCAGAGTCTGGGTTGGAAAGGCAAAAGAACAGCCTTCCTCCTCGATGATGGACATAATTTGCAGGTTAATGTCCTCCTTGACCTTCTGGTAAGGACCGTAAGCGGTTTGCTTGCAGTGGTACAGCACAGAGATGCTCAAACTGGAGGCATCAAAAGCGTCAAAATTGACAACGGCGCTGTCTTTTACAACTTGTGGATGATTGTTGAGAAGCTCTTCAATACGCTTCACACAGTGCTGAAGCTGAGCGCTGGTGGTGCCGTATTCCAAACCGATGCTGAAGGTGACGCGGCGTTTTTCCATACGGCTCCAGTTGGTAATGGGTTTGCTGGTGAGAGTGGAGTTGGGAACCACCACCTGTGCATTGGTAAAGGTGCGGATGCGGGTACTGCGGAAGGTAATGTCCTCCACAACCCCCTCCAGATCCGGAGTCTGAATCCAATCCTCCACAACGAAAGGACGGTCCAGAAGGATCACAAGGCCGCTGAACAGGTTGGAGGCGGTATCCTGCGCAGCCAGAGCGAAGGTCAAACCGCCAAGGCCAAGGCCAGTGATAAGAGCGGTGACGTCAGCGCCGGTCTCAGCAATAATAACCAAAGCGGCAAAGACGATGATCACTCCCTTGACCGCTTTGCTGAGGAAGTTCATCAGAGTTTTGCTTAAATTCAGATTCAGCTGATCGCCGATTGCTTTATTGGCGTCAAAGAACAGAGGGGAGCAGGCATCCCAGAAGCGCACAGCGATCCAGGCCAGCAAGCCAATCGCGGCGATCCGCAGGCCATGAATCACCAGGGTATTATGGGTCCAGCCCACAATCGACAGGGCGATATAGACGCCCAGCAAAGCGAAAATGGAGCGGAAAGGGATCATGGCTGCCGAAAAGCTTTCTTTGGAGATCCACTGTTTTTTATGATTCAGCAGACGGTAGAGCAGTTCGGTCAGCAGGGATGTAAATTTCTTTTTCAGTCCCCAGAAGATGAGAAATACCAAAACAGCGGCAAAAAGCTGAAGAATCGGGCGATAGATAACTAATTTTTCCGCGATTTGGGCCAAGATGGATACAGATGACATAAAATAATCTCTCCTTTCAATATGGAAACAGTACTATTGTAATCATAGGAAAGAAAAAAAGCAAGTAGCAAAAGAAAAAAGCTCCCGAACCGAAGCTCAGGAGCTGAGATTATGCTTTACTTTTTCTCGTTTTCTTTGGGTTCATCAACCTTCGGCTGATTGTAAGTAGGCGGAGCGAAGGATTTACGCTCTTTTTGGGGCATACGGCTCTTTTTTCTCCGGATTTTGCGGATAATCAGGAGAACAACGGCGATCACAATGGCCCAGATCAGCAGAATCGGGCTGCGGGCAATCAGGAATACCAGCAGATCTTCGCCGAACACTTTCAGCTGGTAAACGGAGTCGTTGAAGCCTGCGCTGATGCGCTCACCAAGAGTCTCTACCTTGGTTTCAGTCATTTTCTGCACTTCCTGAATGGAGATGTAAACGGTGCTGAAATCCACCAGGTCGTCATATTTCCGCAGAGTGGAGGAGTAGGCATCTAACTGATAGTGAATGTCGGAGAGGCGGGATTCCAGCGTGATGATATCCTCCAAAACAGTAGCCTGTTCCAACAATTCCATCAATTTTTGTTCTTCCAACTCCAAAGTAGCCTTGCGGGCTTCCTTGTCAGCATATTCCAGAGTGATATTTTCGGAAGACTTGCTTCGGGAAGTGACATTGCCGATGGTTCCCATCTGATTCAGAAAGTCATCCAGGTTTTTGGCGGGGATGCGGACCGTATAATTTCCGTAGCGGCGGCTCTGGTAGCCGGTGAGGCGGGTGCCGCCCTCGGTATAGGAGCTTTCCACGTAGCCGCCGAAGTCGCTGATGGACTGGTTCATGGCTTCGATCATGGCGTCATAGTCCAGGGTCTCCATGTCCAAATTGGCAGTCCAGATCAGCTTCACATTTTTTCCGGCCAGAGGATCGGCTGCTGCTTCGGCGCTGCCGGTTTCCTCGTCTTTCATATCTTCTTCCATTTCCGCTGTTTCCGCTGTGGTGTCGCTGCCAAAGGCCATCTCAACGGAGGAAGCCTGCGGAGCCATATCTGCCGCTGCAGAAGAGTTGCTGTCCATGGACATTCCTTTGCTGGATGAGCCGCAGCCGCTGAGCAGCATAGACAGGGCCAGAGCAATGGCCAGGACGGATTGCAGTTTGGGGTGCTTCATATCATCGCCTCCATATTTTTTGTGTTGATCTTTATCGTTTCGATGTGATGTAAGGATCTTTATCAACCCTTTCAATCATATAGTAACGCAAAAGAGAGGAAAAAGTTGCAGGCTCTTTTCATCTTTGTCAGAAAAAAACAAAAAAATAGATTATATTTGGGTAAAACGCAATTATTTTTCTCTGATTTTTTCGCTTTCTCTATACAAAAAAACGAAAATAGTGTATAGTGGTATCCAGATGGGAGTGAATCAACGTGACAAGAGCCAGCGGCATTTTACTGCATATCAGCAGCCTGCCAGGAGAGTACGGAATCGGTACTTTCGGCAGGAAAGCATACGATTTTGTGGACTTTTTGGAAAAGGCCGGCCAAAAATATTGGCAGGTGCTTCCCATGGGTCCTACGGACTATGGCAACAGTCCCTATCAATCCAGTTCTGTTTTTGCGGGCAATCCCTTTTTCATTGATCCAGAGCTGCTTGTTGAGGAAGGATTGTTAAAAGAGAAAGATTGTGAGGGAAACTGGGGGGAGAACCCGGAGCAGGTGGATTTTGATCGGCTGATTGTTCAGCGTCCCAAGCTGCTTCATCAGGCTTTTTCCGCCTTTCAGTCCAGCGATGATTATGAAAGCTTTTGTGAAGAAAATCGCTTTTGGCTGGAGGATTATGCTCTTTACATGGCGTTGAAAGAAGAGTATGGCTGCGGCTGGCAGAAGTGGCCCAAGGAGTTGAAGCAACGGCAGAAAGAGGCCCTGGATCAGGCGAAAATAGTATACAGGGATAAAATTGCTTTTCATCAGTTTCTCCAGTATGAGTTCCACAGTCAGTGGAGCCGTCTGAAAAAGTACGCCAACGAAAAAAATGTGAAAATCATCGGTGACATTCCGATTTATACAGCGGCGGACAGCGCCGACACATGGGCGGAGCCAGAGCAGTTTCAGCTGGATGCCGACGGTTATCCTCTGGCAGTAGCCGGTGTTCCGCCGGATGCTTTCTCCGAAACGGGTCAGCTGTGGGGAAATCCTCTCTATAACTGGAAAAACATGAAGAAGGATGGCTATAACTGGTGGCTTCGGCGGATGGCGCACAACCAGAAGCTCTACGATACGATTCGTATTGACCATTTCCGCGGGCTGGAAAGCTACTATTCCGTGCCTTACGGCGCTCAAACAGCAGAAAACGGTCACTGGGAAAAAGGACCGGGTCTTGCTTTCTTTAAAAAAATGGAAAAGAAACTGGGAAAATTCGATGTGATCGCCGAGGATCTGGGCATACTGACAGAGGAAGTTCACCGTTTACGGAGAAAAAGCGGCTTTCCCGGTATGAAAATTCTCCAATTTGCCTTCAGCCTGGAGGAAGAGAGTAGTTACCTGCCCCATAACTGTGAGAAAAATTCCGTTATCTATACGGGAACCCATGACAACAATACCGCTTTGGGCTGGTTTGAAGACCTTCGTGGGGAGGAGCAGGATTTTGTCTGCCGGTATATTCATATAAAAGGCAGGGAGGAACTGAGTTGGGGGTTGGTTCGTGCCGCATGGGCGGCACCGTCCCAGTTGGCTGTAGCCCAAATGCAGGATTTCCTGGATCTTCCGGGAACCGCCCGGATGAATCGGCCGGGAACGTTGGGAAACTGGCAGTGGCGAATGAAAGATGGTCAGTTAACGGATGAGCTGGCGGAAAAACTGCGGATATTAACAAAAACATACTTCCGATAAATAAGAAAATTCCTATTAAAGGAGTGGCAGGACCATGGAACAGTGGAACATTATGGAGCAGACCCAACTAATAGCCAGAGCGCAGTGCGGCAGATCGCTGGAGAATGTGGGCGCGCGGCAGCGTTATAACGCTCTTTGTGCCGGCATTATGGCCAATATCGCCCCAATTTGGGAGGAGAGCAGCCGGAAAAAAGAAGAACAGAAGCGAGCCTGCTATTTTTCGGCGGAATTTCTCATGGGTCGGGCGATTTATAACAACCTTTTCGCTTTAGGCCGCTTGGATGAAGTGAAGGAAAAATGGGCACAGGCAGGCTTTGACCCCACAGAATGGGAAATGGAAGAGGACGCGGCACTGGGCAACGGCGGCTTGGGCCGTTTGGCAGCCTGCTTTTTGGATTCGGCGGCAACTTTAAATCTACCTCTGGATGGCTACGGAATCCATTACCGCTACGGCCTTTTCCGGCAGACCATTGAGGACGGCTGCCAGCAGGAGGAACCGGATGATTGGACAAAATGGGGGGACCCTTGGTGTGTTCGCCGGGAGGAGGATGCGGTAGAGGTCCGCTTTGCCGGGCAGACTATGAAGGCGGTGCCTTATGATATGCCAGTCATCGGCTACGGAGGGAAAACCGTCAACACCCTGCGTCTGTGGCAGAGCGAACCCATCAACGCCATTGACCTTGGTGCTTTCAATGAACAGAATTACTTTAAATCCTCCAAGGAATACGACGAAGCGATCTGCATTTCTCAGATTCTTTACCCGAATGACAGTATGCTGGCCGGAAAACAGCTCCGTCTGAAGCAGGAATATTTCTTTACCAGCGCTTCTTTGCAGGATATTCTGCGGAAATATAAGAAAAATCATTCGGATATTCGCCGCCTGCCGGAGGATCTTGCCATTCAGCTGAATGACACCCATCCGATTCTTGCCATTCCAGAGTTGCTGCGTTTGCTGCTGGAGGAGGGCGTGGACTGGAGCGAGGCGTTGTCTATGGCAAAGCGTATCTTCTCTTACACGAATCATACCGTTATGGCGGAAGCAATGGAGCGCTGGGACCAGGAACTGCTCAAAGGTGTTGCGCCCCAGCTTTATCCCATTCTCGAAAAAATCAACGAAGAGCTGCTGGCAGAGCTTGCCCAAAGGGAGATCCCACAGGAACAATGGGACAATTATGCCATTCTTTCCGGCGGTATGGTTCATATGGCCCGCTTGGGTTCTTATGTGAGTCATAGAATCAATGGTGTGGCCCGGCTCCACACGGAGATTCTGAAAAAAAGTGTGCTTCAACAGTGGGAAAGCCTCTATCCCGGCAAAATCATTAACGAAACCAATGGCATCACGCCGAGACGCTGGCTGGGCCTGTGCAATGCCCAGCTTTCCGCGCTGATTACGGAGCAGCTTGGGTCGGAGGATTGGCTTACGGATTTGGATCAGTTGGCTGCTTTGCGCCCGATGGAGGAAAAAGATGAGCTGATTGAAAAATTTGTGGCAGTTAAGCAGGAAAAGAAAGCAGAGCTGGCCCGTTTTCTGGAGAAAAAAGAGGGCGTGTCGGTGGACCCCAGCTGGATGTTTGACATTCAGGTCAAGCGTTTTCATGAATATAAGCGTCAGACTATGAATGCTCTGGCGGCCTTGCTGCTGTACTTCCGCCTGAAAGAGGGAAAACTTCCGGATTTCTGGCCCATGATGATCCTTTTCGGCGGAAAATCCGCCGCTGGTTATGCCCGAGCAAAAGGTACGATTAAACTGATCCATGAAATCGCTGATCTGATAAACAATGACCCGGATACAAAGGATAAACTGAAGATCGTTTTTGCTACGGATTATAATGTTTCCTATGCGGAGAAGCTGATCCCGGCGGCAAATTTGTCAGAACAGATCTCCACCGCCGGCACAGAGGCTTCCGGTACCAGCAACATGAAATTTATGGCCAATGGCGCAGTCACAATCGGTACGCTTGACGGTGCCAATATTGAAATTGTGGAGCAGGCAGGCCTGGAGAACAATTATATCTTTGGGATGAACGAAGATCAGGTGGAAGCGCTGGCTCCTCATTACGATCCTAAAACCATTTATCAGGGAAATCCGGAGATTCGACGGGTTCTGGATGCTTTGACCGATGGTACGCTTCGGGACAAAGATGGTTTGCTGGCTCAGCTCAAGGAATCCCTTCTGGAAACAACCTATAACCGTGCCGACCACTATATGGTGCTGGCAGATCTGCTGCCATATGTGGAGGCGAAGTTACAGGCAAACTCCGATTACAGGGATCAACTGAATTTCGGACGAAAATGCTGGATGAACATGGCTTCCTGCGGCAAATTCTCCTCTGACCGCACCATTCGGGGCTATGCGGAGGAAATTTGGGGGATCAAACCTTTGTGGGAATAAGGTATTTGAGCCAAAATACAAAAAGAATGGAATAAAAAAGCAGCTCCCGCTTATCGGAACGGGAGCTGCTTTTTCTATTGGGGATCCATTTCTCTAACGCGAGAAACGTGAGAGGAATTCTTGTGTGCGGGAGTTTTGAGGATGCTCAAAAATCTGTTCCGCGGTGCCCTCTTCGCAGATTACGCCGTCAGCCATAAAGACGACATGACTGGAAACCGCATGGGCAAAGGCCATTTCATGGGTGACGATCATCATAGTCAGTCCTTCTTTGGCCAGGTCTCGGATGATGGAGAGAACTTCGCCTACCATCTGTGGGTCCAAGGCGGAGGTTGGCTCATCAAAGAGCAGAACTTCCGGTTCCATAGCCAGTGCCCGGGCAATGGCTACACGCTGTTTCTGGCCGCCGGAAAGCTGGCGGGGCTTGGCGTTGATATAGGGAGCCATACCTACCTTCTCCAGATAGTGCATGGCAATCTGGCGCGCTTCTTCCGGATCCTTGTGAAGGACCTTGGTCATGCCGATCATGCAGTTCTCCAGAACGCTCATGTTATGGAATAGATTGAAACTCTGGAATACCATACCCACTTTGGCACGGTATTTGCTGGGATTGGTGCCGCGGTCCAGAATATTCTGACCGTGGAAAAGGATTTCGCCGGAGGTAGGAGTTTCCAGCAGGTTGATGCAGCGCAGCAGAGTAGATTTGCCGGAGCCGGAAGCGCCGATGATGCAGGTGACATCCCCTTTGTTTACCGCAAAGTCAATGTCCTTGAGCACGACATGAGAGCCGAAAGCCTTGCTGAGATGATTGATTTGAATAATTGGTTCCATGAACTTAGCGGCCTCCTTCCCGGGTATCTATGTTCTGATCGTTGAACTGCTGATGCTTTTTCTCGTTAAAGCGATAGGTACCTGTGCCGGCTACCAGAGGATCCTGCATAACCAGTTCATAGTTGACCGGGCCGTCCATCCGATTTTCCAGCATCCGCAGAATACGGGAGCAGCAGAACGTCAGGATGAAGTAGATAACCATGGTAATGGTGAAGGCTTCAAAATAGGTATAGTAGGTACCAGCAATGCCGCGGGTGGTGTAGTACAGTTCCACTGTGCCGATTACGGAAAGAACACAGGTGTCCTTGATGTTGATGATTAGGTTATTGCCGATCTGGGGCATGATGTTTCGCAGGGCCTGAGGAAGAATGATGTAGAGCATGGTCTGGAAATGAGTCATACCGATAGCTTTGGCTCCCTCGGTTTGGCCGGCGTCAATGGAAAGGATGCCGCCGCGGACAGATTCCGCCATGTAAGCACCGGTGTTAATGGAAACGATGAAGAGAGCGGCGGTCCACATGCTCATATTGATGTTAAACAGGGCAGCCGCGCCGTAAAAGATGAACATAGCCTGAACCATCATTGGAGTTCCGCGGAAAATCTCCACATAAGCGCTGAGCAGAAGCTGAACGGCGCGAAGCAGGAACCAGTGAAAAGGCTGTTTTTTTCGATCAAGAGGAATGGTCTGCACAATACCCACGCCGAAGCCGATGATGCAGCCGAAAAAGGTGCAAACAATAGCAATGACCATGGTAACACCGGCGCCTTTGATCAGTGAAGTGCCGTATTCATTGAGCAGAAAGAGGATTCTTCCCCAAAAACTCTGAGGTAGCATGGCAAATCTCCTTTAATCAACAAATCAACAGGTGAATTATTCACTCAACGGCTGAAGACGGATTGCTTCCTCCATAAGGGCGCTGTAATCGTCAGCCGTCATAGTAGCCAGGATATCGTTAATGGCGTCTTTCAGTTCAGTATTGCCCTTTTGGATGGATACGCCAATGTTGATTTCTTCTTCGGAAACCTCATAGTCCCCTTCGCCGCCGCCGAAGTCCAGCAGAACAAAGTCAGGATAAGCTACGCAGGCTGCCATAGCGGTTGGCATATCAGTAACAACAACATCACATTTGCCGGAATCCAAAGCCACCATCATAGCTGGAGCGGAGTCCTGAGCGGGAAGAATGTTGGCATTTTCGATCTGGGGCAGGCAGGAATCGTACCAAATGGTGTTAAGCTGGGAAGTGCAGGTAGCGCCGCTCAGATCAGCGACACTCTGCGCATTGGCGTAAGGGCCGTCTGCTTTTACCAGGGTAACGATGGATGCGTAGTAATATGGATCAGAGAAGTCTACGCTTTCCAGGCGTTTGGATGTGATGGACTGGCCGGCGATGGCACAGTCAACGGTGCCGGACTGTACAGCGGGAACCAGAGAGTCCCAGTCTAATTTCACGATTTCCAGCTCCATACCCAGTTCCTCGGCGATGGTTTTCGCCATCATAACGTCGTAGCCGAATGCGTAGTCGCTGCTGCCTTTGATTTTAACGGCGCCGTTGGAATCGTCGCTCTGGGTCCAGTTGTAAGGAGCGTAAATGCACTCCATAGCAACCGAGAGAACCTTGTCATTGCCGTCGCCAGCTTTTTTCTCGCTGCTGCAGCCGGTAAAGAGGGAAAGAGTCATGGCAGATGCCAGAGCCATTGCGGTAAATTGTCTTCTTGTCATAGTGATTTCTCCTTTTCTGTTAAGATACAGCCCTTGTGCCGGTAGATTTTGCGGCGGAGAAAAAGAAAACCCATGATACGGATGTATCATGGGTGAAATAGCAAACAGTCGTAGGAAAAACTCCCGCGGTGAATACTTCTCTGCCGATGATAGCGCTCCACTTTCGTGACAGTGCGCTGCATATTCTGCAGCACCCCAGCCAAAACCCCGCGACAACAGAAGTCTTGACTTCGGCGAAAACTCCTTTCCAGCGAACGGCTTGCCGGCCATTGATGTCCGCTGTACTCTTAGTATCCGCGCCTCTACCAACTTACAGAAAACTGTAAGAAATAAATTTTTCTCATGATAATACAGAAAGACTGTTTTGTCAAGAGGAAAAAGATCATTTTTTTCAAAATAATACAGGAAAATGTTGTTTACAAATTATTTTTATTCTGGGAACGCTTCCGGAACAGAGCGGGAACGGCGATGGAACAGGGGAGATGGTAAAATCAAAAGTAGAAAATGTATCAACCGATACATTGAACTTACATTCTATCTATTGTTTAAATTTAAGTTAATTGGAGGAAAAAATTATGCTGTTTGAAACCATTGCGAAGCTAATCGCGGAACGTACCGAATGTGACCAGAATGAAGTAAAAATGGAGAGCACTTTTACCGAGTTGGGTATCGATTCCTTGGATACGGTGGAGCTGCTGATGAGTCTGGAGGATGCACTGGGTCAGGAAATCGAGCTGGATCAGAAAGTTGAAACAGTCGGCGATCTGGTGGAGTTTATCCAGTCTAAAACACAGGAGTAAAAGAATGGTCAAATCAGTTTTGTGTGAAATGCTGGGAATCCGTTACCCGGTTTTTCAGGGAGGTATGGCCTGGATCGCTGATGGAAGGCTGGCGGCAGCTGTATCCAATGGCGGCGGTCTTGGCATTGTTGCCGCAGGCAATGCGCCGGCGGAGGTCGTTCGGGAGCAGGTTCGTCTGGCAAAATCTCTGACCGACGGTCCGATTGGCCTCAATATTATGCTGATGAGTCCCTATGTGGAGGAGGTCGCGCAGGTTGCGGCGGAAGAAAAGGTTGCTGTTGTGACAACAGGCGCCGGAAATCCATCAAAATATATGGAACTTTGGCGTTCCGCAGGCATCAAAGTGATCCCCGTGGTAGCCTCTGTGGCTATGGCGAAGCTGATGACCCGTCTGGGAGCTTCGGCTTTGATTGCGGAAGGCGGCGAGAGCGGCGGCCATGTGGGAGAGCTGACCACTATGGTCTTGGTTCCACAGGTTTGTGATGCTACGACCCTTCCGGTGATTGCTGCGGGAGGTATTGCGGATGGCAGAGGCGTGGCGGCAGCTTTTTTGCTGGGCGCCTGCGGTGTGCAGATGGGTACCCGTTTCCTCAGCGCAGAGGAATGTAACATCCATCCGATCTATAAGGAAAAAATATTAAAAGCCGGTGATTTGTGCACCATGGTCACCGGTAAGCGTTTGGGGCACCCGGTGAGAAGTCTGCGGACCAACTTTGCGAGAGCTTATTCCAAAGCAGAATTCAGCGGAATCAGCGATGAAGAACTGGAAAAGATGGCGGTTGGCGCCTTTCGTCTCGCGGTACAGGAAGGGGACACTGAAAATGGCTGCTTCCTGTCCGGACAGATCGCGGCTTTGGTAAACAAAACGGAGCCTGCGGCTGTCATTGTCCGCAGTGTGATGGAAGAGGCCGAACCTCTTCTTCGGAGGGCGGCAGAATGGGTCGAATAGCTTTTGTTTTTTCCGGTCAGGGCGACCAACATCCGGGCATGGGTCGGGAATTTGCGGCGATGGATGCCGGAAAAAGAGTGTTTGACCGCTGCGATTCTCTGCGGGAAGGGACTTTGCGCCAATGTCTTTCCAGTACGGAGGAGGAACTGCGGGAAACCAAGAACACCCAGCCCTGCCTGTTTGCCATGGAGATGGCGGCAGCAGCGGTTTTAGAGGAAAATGGGATCCATGGAGATGCGACAGCCGGTTTTTCCATGGGAGAAGTGGCTGCGCTGACCTACGGCGGTGCCATGGATCTGGAGAAAGGCTTCCGGCTCATCTGTCAGCGAGGCTTGCTGATGCAGAAAGCGGTAGAAAAGCAGGATACTGCTATGGCGGCTGTGGTAAAACTGAGCGCAGAACAAGTCGAAGAGATTTGCGAACGGTTCGAAGCTTTGTATCCGGTGAATTTTAACAGTCCGGGTCAGGTTTCCGTGGCCGGAAAGGCGGAGGTCATGGTTCCTTTTTTTGAAGAAGTCAAAAAAGCTGGCGGAAAAGCCATTCCGCTGAAAGTGAAAGGAGCCTTTCATTCCCCGTTTATGGCGGAAGCCTCGGAGGCCTTCGGCGATCTCCTGCGGGAAAGCCCGATTGCTTTGCCAAAGCTGGAGGTTTACTCCAATGTCAGCGCAAAACCCTACCGGGAGAATCCGGGAGAACTGCTGGCAAAACAGATTTCTTCTCCTGTACGTTGGGAAGAACTGATCAAAAATATGGTGGCTTCCGGAGTGGATACATTTATCGAAATTGGACCGGGGAAAACTCTCTGCAACCTGATCCGCCGGATCGACCCTGCGGTTAAAGTATGTTCCGCAGCGGAAGTTTTACAGGAGGTGTCTCATGCTGAAGGGTAAAACGGCCATCATCAGCGGCGCGTCAAGAGGAATTGGCGCTGCTGTCGCGGAAAGACTGGCTTCTTTGGGAGCGGATGTGGCTTTGATTTATGGAGAAAATGCTGCCGCAGCAGCAGAGGTTGAGGAGCGCTGCCGTGTTTATGGCGGAAAAGCGGAAAGCTATCGTTGTGATGTGGCGCATTTTGATGCCGTGAAGGAAACGGTGAAACGAATCCGGGCTGATTTCGGCGCTGTCCATCTGCTGGTCAACAACGCCGGCATTACAAAGGATGGTTTGATCGCTACCATGAGTGAGGCTGACTATGACCGGGTGCTGGATGTGAACCTGAAAGGAGCCTTCAATCTGATACGTCACTGCACAGGCCTCTTTCTCCGCAGCCGGGAGGGCTGTATTATCAATATTGCGTCGGTCTCCGGGCTGATGGGAAATGCCGGCCAGGCCAATTATTCCGCTTCCAAAGCCGGACTGATCGGCTTAACGAAATCGGTGGCAAGAGAGCTGGCCCCCAGGGGAGTTCGCTGCAACGCGGTGGCTCCCGGATTTATTCGGACGGATATGACCGGACAGCTTACCGCCCAGTCCCAGCACATGCTGGAACAGATCCCGTTGGGGACCGCCGGTTCCCCGGAAGATGTGGCGGAGGCGGTTGCTTATCTGGCAACAGCCCGCTATGTGACCGGTGAAGTTTTGAAAGTTGACGGAGGCTTGGCGATGTAGAAAGTGACATCGTTCATACTTCCTTTTATGTTATGACACCGGGACAGACGGTGAACAAATACGAAGGAAAGGGATATATCACGATGAATGAAACCAATCGCCGGGTGGTTGTGACCGGAATGGGTGCAATCACACCATTGGGAAACAGTGTGGAGGAAACTTGGGAAAAAATGATCGGCGGCGTTCATGGAATCGGCCCCATCACTCAGTTCGACACCAGCAATTTTAAAGCAAAATTGGGAGCAGAAGTTAAAAACTTTGATCCCCGACAATATATGGAGAAAGCCGACACACTCCGCAGCGACCGCTTCGCTCAGTTTGCGCTGGCGGCTGCCTGTCAGGCTGTGGAAGACAGCGGCATAGAAGGAACCTTGCCGCCGGAGCGAATGAGCGTGTATTTTGGCGCGGGAATTGGCGGTATCCATACCTTTGAAACGGAATATAGCAAGCTGTTGGAAAAGGGTCCGCGCAGAGTTTCCCCTCTGTTTGTTCCTATGATGATCCCCAATATGGCGGCGGGACTGATTGCGATCCGCTTCCATTGCCAGGGGGCGGCTCTTCCGGCAGTAACGGCCTGTGCTTCCGGCTCCAATGCCATCGGTGAGGCGATGCGGGCGATTCGTCATGGCTACGCTGACGCGGTCATCACCGGAGGAGCGGAGGCCGCTATTACTCCCTCCGGTTTGGCCGGTTTTATCAATATGCAGGCGCTCTCTCTGTCCGAAAATCCGGATGAAGCGTCTCTGCCTTTTGATGCCAGACGAGGCGGCTTTGTGATCGGCGAAGGAGCGGCGGCACTGGTTTTGGAAGAATATGAACACGCCAAAGCCAGAGGAGCGAGAATTTACGGCGAAGTCTGCGGTTATGGCTCCACCTGCGACGCTTATCATATTACCGCTCCTCATCCTCAAGCGGAGGGAGGAGCCAGAGCGATGTCCGCCGCTCTGGCGGAGGCGGCTTATACGGAGAAAGACGTCGTTTATGTGAACGCCCACGGAACAGGAACGCCAATGAATGATTCCACAGAAACTTTGGCCATTAAAACGGCTCTGGGCGCTGAAGCGTATAATGCTTTTATCAGTTCCACCAAGTCCATGACCGGACATATGCTGGGAGCGGCCGGTGCCATTGAGGCCATAGCTTGTCTGAAGGCCTTGGAGGAAGAAATCATGCCGCCCACCATCAATCTGCGGCAGCCGGATCCAGCCTGCGATCTGAATTATGTGCCCAATGAGGCGCTTAAAGCGCCTATCACTCTGGCTTTGTCCAATTCTCTGGGCTTTGGGGGACATAACGCCTGTCTCGCTTTCAGAAAGGTATCGCTATGAACGAAAATGATATCCGAAAATACGCAAAATTGATGAAGGAGCTGGGTCTGACCGGTCTGGAGATCACCGAGGATAACCGTGTTGTTCGTTTGGAACGTGTTGTCTCCGCGGCGCAGACTGTCACAGCAGTGCCGGTGGTTCCGGAATCCGCTGACGGAGCGGAGCAACAGACTCAACCGGAAGAAAAACCAGTGGGCAGCAGTATTTGTTCCCCCATGGTGGGTGTTTTTTACGCCGCGCCGGCAGAAAATGCCGAAGCCTTTGTTCATGTGGGCGATCGGGTCAGCAAGGGCCAGACCCTTTGCATCATTGAGGCCATGAAGCTGATGAACGAAATCACCGCCGAACAGGATGGTGTGATCACAGAAATCTGTGTCACCAATGGTCAGGTCGTGGAGTACGGCACAGAACTGTTTAAAATCGGGAGGTAGCCCATGAATCAGGAAGAAATTAAAACGATATTGCCTCACCGGGCGCCAATGCTCCTGTTGGATCAAGTGGAAAAAGAGGAGGACTGCGCGCATGGGTATTATCTGGTGCGGGGAGATGAATTTTTCCTGCAGGGACATTTTCCAGGAAAACCAGTGGTGCCTGGCGTTATTCTCTGTGAAATTTTGGCTCAGTCCGCCTGTGTTTTGCTGGCAGACAGTCTGAAAGCGGGCCAACTGCCGCTGTACACCGGTCTGGACAAGGTGCGTTTCCGTCATCCGGTGTATCCGGGTAACAGAATTGAGACATTTTGCCGGATCAAAAGAGCAAAGCATCCCTTCTATTTTGCGGAGGGAAGCGTTCAGGTTGGGGGACAGCTCTGCGTCAGCGCGGAGTTCTCCTTGGCCGTAACAGGGGAGTAGGTAGGCTATGTTTTCAAAAATTCTCATTGCGAACCGGGGAGAGATTGCCGTCCGCATCATCCGAGCCTGCAAGGAAATGGGTATTGCAACGGTGGCAATTTACTCAGAGGCAGATAAAAACGCGCTGCATGTGGCTTTGGCAGACGAAAGCTACTGCATCGGGCCGGCTCAGGCCGGAGAAAGCTATCTGCTGGAGCATCCCATCCTCTCGGCAGCACTGTTGTCCGGAGCTCAGGCCATTCATCCAGGTTATGGCTTCCTGTCAGAAAACGCCCGTTTCGCAAAACAGTGCCGGCACAACGGTCTTGTGTTTATCGGACCCAATCCTGAGACAATGGAAGAACTGAGCGACAAAGCTGTTATCAAAGGGAAAATGGCCAAGGCCGGTCTGCGGGTGATCCCGGGCACAGAAACATTGACCGATGTTCAGGACGCTCTGTCAGCGGCCGAAAAAATTGGCTATCCGGTTATGCTGAAGGCCTGTGCCGGCGGAGGCGGACGGGGGATCCGTTTGGTTCGTTCCCCGGAAGAAATGGAAAGCGCTTACCAGCAATCTGTGGCGGAAGGAACCGCCGCCTTTGGAGACGGTTCTGTTTATCTGGAGAAATATGTGTTCCCAGCCCGCCATGTGGAGCTGCAGATCATGGCGGATGAAGCGGGAAATGCGGTCTGCCTTGGAGAAAGGGACTGCTCGCTTCAGCGGAGAAATCAGAAACTGATCGAGGAAACCCCTTCTCCGGCAGTCAATCCGGAAATGCGCAGCCGCATTATGGCGCAGGCTGTCCAAGCAGTGAAAGCCATCGGTTATGTAGGCGCCGGTACACTGGAATTTCTGTTGGATCGGGAAGGAAACTTCTGGTTTATGGAGATGAATGTTCGCCTGCAGGTGGAACACAGCGTGACGGAGATGCTCTGCGGCATCGATCTGGTGAAATGGCAGATCCGGATCGCTGCCGGTATCCCTTTGAGTTTCCGGCAGCAGGACATTCGTCTGGAGGGTTCGGCGCTGGAATGCCGCATTACGGCGCAAAGCTGCGGAAAATTGGAGATGCTTCATGTTCCGGGCGGACCTTTTGTCCGTTTTGATACGTTTTTGGTGCAGGGAACAGCAATGACGCCCTACTACGACTCTTTATTGGGAAAACTGATCGTTCATGCCGGTACCAGAGAAGAGGCGCTGCGAAAAATGAAGGCTGCTCTCTGTGAGCTGGTGGTGGAAGGAATCCCGACGAACATTGAGGAACAGCTTTGCATTATCAGTGATGAACGCTTTATGTCTGGCAACTATGATTTGAGCTTTATGGGGAGCAGATAAGCTATGGCATTTTTAAATTTTCTTTATAAACCGAAAAATGAATTGGAACAGGGCGGCAGGACGGCGGCTCCCGTGCAGCAGGATCAGGGTGAACCGGAAAAAATCTGCCCAAACTGCAGAAAAAGCAGCCCGATCAGCCAGCTTTGGGCCAACCAATTGACTTGCGCCTGCGGTTATCACTTCCGGATGAAGGCACGTCAGCGTCTGCCGTATTTGGTGGATAAACACAGTTTCCGGGAACTGTTCACCGACATAACATCCGGGGACCCGCTGCTATTCCCAGGCTATCCGGGCAAATTGGAAACGGCGCAGACCGCCAGCGGGGAGCAGGAAGCGGTTCTCTGCGGCAGAGCCAAAATCAGCGGTCAGGATTGCTGTCTCTTTTTTATGGAGCCTACGTTTATGATGGGCAGCATGGGCAGCGCCGTTGGTGAGCGCATTACCCGCCTTTTTGAGTATGCCGCCGAGCAACGTCTGCCGGTAGTGGGTTACACGGTTTCCGGCGGAGCGCGCATGCAGGAAGGCCTTTTGTCTCTGATGCAGATGGCGAAAACCAGCGCCGCAGTCAAACGGCACAGTGATGCCGGGCTGCTTTATATTACGGTGCTGACGGATCCTACCACCGGAGGGGTCACCGCCAGTTTCGCAATGGAAGGTGACATTATTCTGGCGGAGCCGGGGGCTATGATTGGTTTTGCCGGAGCCAGAGTGATTGAACAAACCACGAAAAAAGCTTTGCCAAAGGGCTTTCAGAGGGCGGAATTTGTGTTGGAACATGGCTTTATTGATGCGATCGTTCCCAGAAGCGAGCAAAAACAGACCATAGGCTGCCTGTTAAAAATGCATAACGGAGGTGAAAATCATGGCTCTGTCCGCTTATGATCGGGTCAAGCTGGCAAGGGGAGGAAAACGTCCGACCGGCTTGGATTATATCCGAAATTTGTTTACCAATTTTTACGAATTTCATGGCGACAGGCGCTTTGGAGATGATCCGGCTATTGTTGGCGGAATTGCTTATCTGCGCAATCAGCCGGTAACCGTTATCGCAATCGAAAAAGGGCACAGCGCCAAGGAGCGGGCTGCCCGGAATTTCGGCGCGCCCAATCCGGAAGGCTACCGGAAGGCACTGCGCCTGATGAAACAGGCGGAAAAGTTTGGCCGTCCGGTGATCTGCTTTGTGGATACATCCGGCGCTTTTTGCGGTATCGGCGCGGAGGAACGGGGTCAGGGTCAGGCCATCGCGGAAAATCTTCTGGAGTTGTCCACGCTGTGCGTGCCGGTTATTTCGATCCTCATTGGAGAAGGCGGAAGCGGGGGTGCTTTGGCCCTGGCCCTGGCGGACCGGGTGTGGATGCTGTCAAACGCGGTATATTCCGTGATTTCGCCGGAAGGCTGTGCCAGCATCCTTTGGAAGGATGCCGCCCAGGCGGAGACGGCGGCTGCCAGCCTGAAGCTGACGGCTGAAGATGCAAAATCCCTGGGCATTGTGGAGGAGATCCTCTCCGAAAAAGATTTGGGCAGTCAAAGCTTTTATGACAGCTTACAAGAGCGTCTTTGCGAAGAAATCCGTACGTTGTCGATGGAGACGGAGCTGCTGGAAAAACGCTATGAACGTTTCCGCATGATCGGAAAGTGTCGACGACGAGAATAGAGGAAAAATGAGTATTTACAGAAAGTTTTGTGATGAGGTCTTTGATGAAGAAGGCAGATTGAAAAACCTGAGCCTTCACTATCCGGAGAATTTTAACTTTGCCTATGACGTGGTAGACGCGATTGCTGCTGAAACTCCGGAAAAAAGAGCACTTGTTTGGTGCAACACAGAAAATGAGGAACATATTTTTTCCTTCGGGGATTTATCCACAATGAGCAATCAGGCGGCAAATGTATTCCGGCAGGCCGGTATTGGCCGCGGCGACCGGGTTATGGTGATTTTAAAACGTCACTATGAGTACTGGATCACTGCCCTGGCTCTCCACAAGCTGGGCGCTGTGCTGATTCCGGCTACTCATATGCTGACGGTGGAGGATCTGTGCTACCGCTTGCGCTGCGCTGAAGTAAAAGGAATTGTCTGCACTCCTCAGGATGGGGTGCCGGAGAAAATTCTGTCAGCTCTTCGGCTTTGTGATCTTACCTGCAGAAAATGGGTGGTGCAAAAAGATACAGAAGGTTTTGAAAACCTGAGTACAGCAATGGAAGGCGCTTGCGGCTGTCTGGAACGGGTGGAGACCTGCGCTGCGGACCCGATGGTCATCTACTTTACCTCTGGAACCACCGGCCATCCGAAAGGTGTTATCCATGATTTCACTTACCCCTTGGCTCATATTGTAACTGCGAAATACTGGCAGCAGGCGGAAGAGGACGGACTGCATTTTACGGTGGCGGAAACTGGCTGGGCCAAAGCCTCCTGGGGAAAAATTTATGGGCAATGGCTGGTGGGCTGTGCGGTTATGGTCTATGATTTTGATAATTTTGAACCAAAACAGTTGACATCCGTCATCAACCACTATGGCGTTACCTCCTTCTGCGCGCCCCCCACGGTGTACCGTTATCTGGTGCGAAAAGGGATCCCCCCGATGCCCAGTTTGCGCCACGCTTCCACAGCTGGCGAGATGTTGGCCAAGGATGTGTTTCGTCGCTTTACTCAAAAAACGGGTATCCCGCTGGCTGAGGGTTATGGTCAGACGGAAACCACTCTGTTGATGGCGAATCTGAAAGGGGATGAGCCGGTGGAAGGCTCTATGGGTACCGTTTCTCCCTTTTACCACATTCAACTGCTGGGAAGGGATGGACATCCGGTTCCCCAAGGGGAGATTGGCGAGGTTTGTATCCTTCCCACGGAAAAGGGAAGACAGCCGGGCATTTTCTGTGCTTATTTGGGAAATGAGGAACAGTATCGTTATGTATGGCGAGGTGGTGTTTACCATACAGGCGATGCCGCTTGGCAGGATGAAAAGGGCTGTTACTGGTTCCACGGGCGTTTTGATGATTTGATCAAAACCGGCGGTTATCGGGTTGGACCCTGCGAAGTGGAAAATGTTCTGATGGAACATCCGGCTGTGCTGGAATGCAGCGTTATTGGCGTTCCGGATCCGCTGCGAGGCCAGTCCATCAAAGCCTTTGTGCTGTTGGCGAAAGATTATCAGCCCTCACGGCAGTTGGAAAAAGAACTGAAGGATTTCTGCAACGGACGTTTGGCAGAGTATAAATGGGTTCGCATCATTGAATTTGCAGAAGAATTGCCCAAGACCATCAGCGGCAAGGTCCGCCGGGCCGAGCTGCGGAAGCAGACTTCGTTATGAAGCGTCTGATCTGGCTGGAAAGTACAGCCTCGACAAATGATGTGGCAAAAGAACTGGTGAGAGCAGGGAAAAAAGATGTTATTGTGGCGGCCGGGCAGCAGACAGCCGGAAGAGGCCGCCAGGGCAGAAACTTTTATTCACCGCCCAATATGGGAATTTACCTTTCCATGGCCCTTCCTTATGACGGAAAGCGTAGCCTTCCGCCGACCGTTATCGCCGGTGCGGCAGCAGCCTCTGTGCTCAGCACAGCCTGCGGACGGCAGATCGGATGCAAATGGGTCAACGACCTGCTGCTTGATGGTTATAAGATCGGCGGTATTCTTTCGGAACTTTGCCAGGACCGGGTTATTGTGGGCATCGGCGTCAATGTCAACCAAACGCAGGAAGATATTCCTCAGGAGCTGTCTCATATTTCCTCCTTGGCAGCCCGCTGTGGAAGAATGTTCTGTGTGGTGGCGCTGCGGGATGCCCTGATTCGGGAAATGGATATCCGCTGGCAGCCGGAAATGGATGAGGAGACGTTTGCATATTACCGGAAACATCTTCTCACGCTGGGGCAGCGGGTCAAAGTAATGGGAACAGGAAGCGAACGCTGGGGGACAGCGGTGGGACTGGCGAAAGATTCTGCGCTGTTGGTATGTTTTGACGATACTTCAGCTGTGGAACGGGTGATCGGTCCGGAAGTTTCGATCCGCGGTCCTCACGGCTATCTTTAGAGAAAGAGCCGAAGGCTTTGCCTTCGGCTCTTTCTTGACATTCCAAATAGAGCGTGTTATAGTATGAATGTAACAACTGTTTCAAGAGGTGAAAGCTATGCTGCCGCAGAAGGTTTTAGAGGAATACATCAGCGGTTATCACAGTTATGTGCTGGAGGAACCCTTTGAATTGGAAGAGGTCAGCGGGAATTTGTGCCTGCTGTTAGGCTGCAGCAGAGAAGACCTGCTCCACGGTGGTTATGAGCGGGCGGTTCATCCGCAGGATCGACCGCTCTATCAGGATTTTCTTCGTTCCGTGGCGGGAAAAGAACAGCCGGAGACCGTCCAATATCGTCTGTTTCGGCAGGATGGGTCAATTCTTCATGTCAGTGATGCCATGACCCCTGCACGCGGCGAGGATGGGCGGCTGAGAGGTCACTCTGTTTTGACGGATATCACGGCTGTGCGCCGGGAAAATCAGCGGCTTCACACGGTTAACGATGTTGTACCCTGCGGTATTATTATGTATAGCTGCGAGCCGTATCCCCGCGTCACCTTTATCAATGAACAGATGCGGAAATTCCTGCGCTGTGAGGAGGACAGTTTTTTCCTTCTGCAGGGCCGTGAAAATATTTATTTGCAGCTTCCGCCGGAGGAACGAAGGCATTTTCAGGACCTGCTGCGGCGTGTGAGCCAGAGCAATGAGCCGATTGCCGGAGAGATCACGGTTTTTCGCAGCGACGGCAGCCGGGCGCGGCTGTACGGATGGATCAGTAAATGCAAAAATCAGACGGGGGAAGACGAATTTCAGAGCGTCTGCATGGATATTACGGAAAAATACCGGCACAAACAGGAAAAAGAGCGCAAACAATATGAAAAAGTTTTGTCTCAGGTTTACGAAGAGATTTTTGAGTTGGATTTCCAGAAAAAGTCCCTTTGCTGTCTCCACGGCAGTGGTTTTACCAATGGAAGAAAACTGACGGGTATTCCTATGCTGTTGGAAGAATCGGTAAATAATTGGATGGATCATCAGGTGCATCCGGAAGACAGGGAAAAAATCACCCGGTGTTTCGCGCAATTGTGTCAACGTCAGGGAGATATGGGCGATGACAGACCGCTGCAGATCGAATTTCGTACGGTGGCAAAGGATGCTCCAAGCGGTTTCAAAAGCTATCTGGGCATTTTTTTGCAGACAGGAGCGCATAACGGCCTGTTTTGCTGCCGCAATATGAGCGGTCAGCAGCTGAATGATCAGCTTCAGCGGGAAAACAACAGTCTGCGCAGCATCAACGAGCAGATGCAGGAACTGGTTATGCAGTTTACCGACGGCATGCTGGCCTTTGAGATTCATGACGGAAACGTTCGTCCTTTGTACATCAGCGACAATATTTGCCGCTTTTTTGGCTACAGTCGTGAAGAATGGCTGGCAGCCATGAACACCCTGCAACCAATCCAAACCTTTGTATCCAGAAGCGGCATCGCCTACGAGGATTTTCTTCGTTTATTGCAGACGCATGAGGCGGAATTTTCCTATCAGGACAGACGAAGCGGCGAAAGGAAGAAGGTCAAAGCGATTTGTACCCAATCTTCCCGTGAGAATTGCTATGTTTTATTGTATGACCTGTCCCAAAAGCTTCAAGAACAGGCTCCGGCTTCGGTTTATGTTCGTACCTTTGGTTATTTTGATGTGTTTGTGGACGGAAATCCCATTGCTTTTCGCAATGAAAAATCCAAGGAGCTTTTTGCTCTTTTGGTAGACCGCAGAGGTGGTTTTATCAGCTCCAGTGAAGCAATCAGCTTCCTCTGGGAAAACGAACCGGTGAATTCGGTGACTCTGGCCAGATACCGCAAGGTGGCGCTGAGGCTGAAAAACCTGCTGGAGGAGTACGGCATTGCTTCCGTGATGGAAGCGGTCGACGGCAAGCGCCGCATTGTTCCGGAGAAGATACAATGTGACCTTTACGATTATCTGAGTCACGATCCCCAGTATGAACCGTTGTTTAAGGGCAGCTATCTGCTGAACTACAGCTGGGGAGAAAATACCCTGACAGAGCTGTTGGGGGAGAAAGTATAAAGAACAAGCCATCCGAGTGGATTTCGGATGGCTTGTTTTATCTGTAGAAGCATGCTGCATAAGTAAAATATTCCAATTTTGAATAAATAAAAAAACTCTTGTATGTGCTGCTGGCACGGAACGTCCTTGTGAAAAATGTAAAATAATTGTGACGGGGGCTGCTTTCTGGCGGTTCCCGTGTTTTTGTGCTATAATATTCTTTACAGCTTTGTGCCGTCTCAACAACAAGGAGTGTGAAAAAAGCCTTATGGCTCAGGAAAATTCCAAAACTTACCTTTTTGAATCTATGCCCATCCCCAAAGCGGTGGCGCAGCTTTCCATTCCAATGGTCATCAGCTCGCTGGTGACGGTGGTTTACAATCTGGCGGACACTTATTTTGTGGGTATGTTGGGCGACCCGGTGCAAAATGCGGCGGTTACGCTGGTCTATCCGGTGATGCTGGCCTTCAACGCGGTCAACAACCTGTTCGGCGTAGGTACATCCAGCATGATGAGCCGCAGTTTGGGCAGCGGCGACCATGAGCGGGTGCGGAGCAGCTCCGCTTTCGGTTTTTACGGCGCTTTGCTCAGTGCAGCCCTGTTCGCTCTGCTGTGTTCGCTGTTCAGATCCCCTCTGCTGAAGCTGCTGGGAGCGGACGCAACGACAATGGATACAACGGCCAACTATATGTTCTGGACCGTGTGCTGCGGCGCGGTGCCGGCTATTCTGAATGTGGTCATGGCTTATATGGTGCGGAGCGAAGGAGCGGCCCTCCATGCCAGTATCGGCACAATGAGCGGCTGCATCCTGAATATTTTACTTGACCCCTTCTTTATTCTGCCGCAATTTATGAATATGGGTGCCGCGGGAGCGGGTTTGGCCACATTTCTTTCCAACTGTATGGCCTGTCTGTACTTTTTGATCCTGACCAGGATCAAGCGGGGAAAGACCTTTGTATGCCTGAATCCCAAAAAGCTGCTGGGAGTCAAAAAAGATGTGGCTTTGGGAATTTTCAGTGTAGGAATTCCGGCTTCCATACAGAATTTGCTGAATGTGACCGGCTCTACGATCCTCAATAATTTTACCGCCGGCTATGGAGCGGCGGCTGTGGCAGCCATGGGCATTTCTCAGAAGCTGAATATGATTCCGTCGCAGATCGCTTTGGGTTCCTCCCAGGGAATCATGCCGTTGGTCAGCTATAACTACGCCAGCGGGAACCGAAAACGGATGAAATCCAGCATTGTTTTTGCTCTGAAGATTATGATCCCGGCCATGTTGACGGTAACGCTGGGTTACTGGCTGGGAGCGGAGCATCTTATTCGTGCTTTTATGGATAACGGAGAAATTGTGGCCTATGGCACTCGTTTCCTGCGGGGAATGTGCTTGGGAATGGTCTTTCATACCATAGACTTCCTGGTGGTCGGTGTGTTCCAGGCTTTAGGAATGGGAAAAATGGCTCTTCTTTTTGCGATCCTTCGGAAAATCGTGCTGGAAATCCCACTGTTGTTTATTCTCAATACTATTTGGCCACTTTATGGTTTGGCCTATGCCCAATTTGGAGCGGAAATGGTATTAGCAACAGCGGCGATCTTCATGCTGCTGCGGATTTTCCGGAATACCGGAGCCAACGATGGAGAAAACGAGTAAAAAACAGGCAGGCCGAAGGGTCTGCCTGTTTTCTATTATTGTTGATTTTTGTTTATTCCATAGAATTGAGCATAGTGTCGATAAAGATCCCATAGCCCCGTGTGGGATCGTTGACAAAAACGTGGGTGACTGCTCCAATCAGTTTTCCATTTTGAACCAAAGGGGAGCCGCTCATCCCTTGCAGAATGCCTCCGGTCTGACACAAAAGTTCCTCATCAGTGATATGGAGGATCAGATTCCGCCCCGATTGATCGTCATAGGAATGAATCCGTTCAATTTCCACATCATAATAGCGAGGCTCTGTTCCGGAGATGGTACACAGCATTTTTGCCGGTCCTTCTTCCACTTCCTGACTGTGAGCGGTGGAAATCAGAGGAAAATCGCTCCAATCGGAGCAAAATTCTCCAAAGATCCCACTTGGGCAGTTTCGTTCCACTACTCCCCAAACCTCGCTGCCGCAAAAAGCACCCTGTAGTTCACCCGGCTCACCCGGCATGCCGGGCAGCAGACCGGTAATCGAGGCGTGAACCACCTCTCCCTGAGACAAAGGCATAAGCTGTCCGGTGTCTACGTCACAGATCGCGTGTCCAAGACCGCCGAAAGCTCCGCTGGTGGGGTCACAGAAGGTCAGCGTACCAATGCCTGCGGAGCTGTCCCGTACCCACAAACCAATGTGCCAGCGTCCGTCGCTGACAGAGAGAGCCGGTGTCAGGACGGTTTGATGCTTTTCTTCCTCACGCTGATAGGAGATGCTGATAGGAGAACCATTGCTCTGCTGCACCAACTGGGCGATGATGCTGTTGCTGAGAGTTGTCTGTCCATTGACCGACAGCAGCAGGTCTCCCTCCCGGATACCGGCAGCTTTTGCCGGACTGACCGGACCGTTTTCTGTTTGAACCGAGCCGGTTCCCACAACCATGACACCGTCCGTGGTCATTTTAATGCCAAAAGGCACACCGCAGATTGCCACGTCCTGCTCATCCGCTACCCGGATGGTAACATCTTTGATTTTGACCAGGCCCATCAGCCGAAGCTGGGCGGTGTAGGATGAATTCTCACTGCCATATACGGTTAAGCAGTTCTCATCCCATCGATTTTCGCAGGTGATATAGTCGTATTGGGACGAGAGCTGCAGTTCCTCGCCGCTGGTCACAGTAAAAGTATCGGGCAGCGTATCCTGAAGATACAAGGCAGGTCCCATGGAGGCGACCACTGCCGCCGATACCGCAGCGGCTAAGAAACGATAGAATTTTCGCAAATAACATCACTCCTTTTCTCTTTGTTCTCTCTTACTGTTTGCAGATAAAAAGGGAACATGCAAGGGAATTTTTTTGACGGAGGAAATATTTTGCAAAAAAAGATGCAGAAAAAAGGACGGCACGGCTGCCGTCCTTTTATGTTCTTTGTTTCACTTGTCACTTGTTATTTTTTGCCCTTTTTCAAAGCGGAAAGAGCAACCAGAACCACGATCAGCACAGCGGAGCCAATGAGCAAAACCGTCATCAATTTGACTGTACCCTGTGTTTCGTCGCCCATGATCGGGTTAAGGGCCAATGCGTTCACCGTCATGCCCAGAACTGTACAGATCAAAGTCAGGACACAGGTGATCCATCGGGAAAACTTATTAAACATCCTTCTTACTCCTTTCGAAGTGGGGCATACGCCAATGTATGCAATCATGATACGATATAAATTATAGTATTCCCTTCCCGGTAAGTCAAGGAATCCGCCGAAGCTGTACCGCTCTGTAACAATTTGCATTTATTTGTAACCTGCATCTGCCGTGATTAAGTTCCTTTCTCTGGGACAAACTAAGGTTGACAGAAGAAATCAATGAAATCAACTCTTTCCCAAAGGAAGTGTGCAAAATATGATGGTTAAACGAGGAGAAATTTACTATGCGGATTTAAGCCCTGTGGTGGGCTCCGAGCAGGGAGGTGTGCGGCCGGTTCTAATCGTCCAGAACGATGTGGGAAACAAGTACAGTCCCACGGTTATTGCCGCCGCGATCACCAGCCAGACGGATAAATCCCGTTTGCCTACCCACATTGATATTGTGCCGGAGCACTGCGGCCTAAGCCGGGATTCGGTGGTTCTGCTGGAGCAGATTCGCACCATCGACAAGAAGCGTCTGCGGGAAAAAATGGGCAGTCTGGATCCGCAGTCCATGTCGGAGGTCAATAAGGCTCTGTCCATCAGTTTTGGTCTGAATCGTCCGGGGAATACATAACTGTACTCCCCAAAAGTTAGAAAGAAAAACGGCCTTTTTCACGATTTGTTACTCTTTTGTAGTTGAATCCGAAGAAAAAACAGGGTATCATAGTTAAGATAATCGAGTCGTACGCTCAAAATTAAGATTTAATTGTGATACCTATGCAAAGGAAGGTCGAACTGGTGATACTGGAGCAAAGTAAGGGGCTGTCCCTGACTCTGCCGGAAGGAAGCTGTCTGAATCAATACCATGTGCTGTCAGTGGCTGTGTTAAACGGAGAAAGCTGCGTTTACAATGGGCTGGATGCTGAGGGACAAGCGGTGTGGATTAGAGAGTTTTTGCCGCAGAAAATGGTTCATCGGGATGGGGAAAGCCTGGATTTGGTCCCATCCGAGGATGCCCAGACCATATATAAATATTCCCTCGCGGCCTTTGAGGAGCTGTATCAACTGCTGAAAAACGCCGGCGATCTGGAGCATATTCTGCAGGTGCGGGAATTGTTCTATGCGCATAACACAGTTTATGCGGTGGAGCAGGCACTGCCGGTGCAAAGCTTCAAGGAGCATGTTTCGGAAAAGGGGCTGCCCTTTAGCTGGACAGAAGCTAAAAAGCTTATGCTGCCACTGATGAATTCCATTTCTCAGCTTCATGACCGGGGCATTGTGCATCTGGGGATCGCGCCGGAAAACCTTTGTGTGACAGAGGACGGTCGTCTGCTCCTGTCCGGTTTTTCCACGCTGGAGGCCAGAGCAGCCGACGGTGAGTTGGACCAGGAGCTTTACAGCGGCTTTTCCTCGCCGGAGCAGTACAGCGGAGGTGACTGGAAGGGAGGCCCATGCAGCGATGTGTACAGCTTGGGCGCCGTGCTGTACTGGCTGCTGACTGGAGAGGTTCCGGCGTCCGCGGATCAGCGCATGGAGCAGGACAGCCTGCCCTGTGTCGCTCAAAAGAACCCTTCTGTACCGGAAAACGTGTCCGATGCCATCAGCGGCGCTATGATGCTGGATCCCAGCCTGCGCTGCGCCAGCGTGGATGATTTTACTTCAGGGCTACTGGAGTCTGTTTCCGGCAATACAACGGTTTATGAGGTTCCCACCGTACCCAATGAACATACTGTTCATCTGGAGCCAGAAATGCCGCAGAAAAGAAAGATCGGCAGGATTTTGCTGGGAACCGCGGCCTTTTTGCTGCTGACTTTGGCGTTGGCGGCAGGGGTTCATTCTCTTGTGACCCAAAAATTGCTGGAAGATATGCAGCAGGAGGAAAGCAGCGAGAGCCAGGAGCAGCTGGAGCTGTTTACGGTGCCGGATTTTGTGGGCCATCAATATCAGGATATTCTCAATAACAAAAGCTACAGCGAAAATTTTGTTTTCAGTACAGTGATGGAGTATAGCGACAAGTATCCGGAAGGGGTTATTGTCGCTCAGTCGGTTGCAAAGAATACCCAGGCGCCAAAATCCACTGCCATCGTTCTGACCGTCAGCAAAGGAAAAGAGACGGTGTCGATGCCCAATCTCATTGGCTGGGGGCTGGCAGGTGCCAAACAGCAGCTGGATGAACTGGGGATCGCCTACAGCGTCTATGTGGTGGAGAACAAAAACTACACACCCAATACTGTTTTTCGCACCGATCCGCCGGGAGGCACCCAAATCGCCGCTTCGGACGGGATTGTGGCGAAGATCTATGTGACGCCGGAGCAGGCGGCACAGGAAGAAAGCAGCACAAACAGTAAAAAAGATAAAAACACAACGAAAAATCAAGATTAAGAAAAGCCCGGATACACTCCGGGCTTTTTGTTTTCGCTTTTCGGTCTAAAGACCGGAGAAACCCCATACAGTGGAGTGGGTTCCATTGCGAAACAGGGGTTTTTATGCTATACTAATAAAAGCGTGAATATTCTGATGCGAAACTATCTCAGGGACATGATTTCCCTCCCTGTTACATAAAGGAGAATTGTTATGCAGAACAAATGTGAG
>CAMCOD010000012.1 GCA_945876435.1 uncultured Clostridia bacterium | reverse complement strand
TCGCTTATTTTATCACGCCGTCTCTCGTTTGTCAAGCCCTTTTTTCGACTTTTTTGTCGGCCGCTCGACTCTCTCGCTGACAGCTTAGTTATAATACCATAGCCCAATTTATTTGTCAACACCTTTTTTTGATTTTTTGAAATAATTTTGAAATAATTATTTTCTGCTGTCTTTCCGACAAAAAGTATTTGCATTTTTCCAAAACTGTGCTATAATAGCTGTTGTAGCTTTTAAGAAAATGCGCTTGTAGCTCAGTGGATAGAGCACCGGCCTCCGGAGCCGGGTGCGTTGGTTCGATTCCAATCAGGCGCGCCAAAGGCCCGACACAGAAACTGTGTCGGGCCTTTTTATATCGTTTCGTTTTTACTCTCCGTCCGAAAACGCCTGCAGCGGAAGCTCTTGTCCCGCAAGCTGGGCCAAACGGCCGGAAACAGCCAATGCCTCTTCCCCGGACTTTGCGCCGCTGAGGGAACGCTGTATTCCTTCCTTCTGGTCGAACCAGCCAAACCACGCCTCATCGCTGGTCTGGCACAATTCCATCTCCAGGTTCTCTTCCGACCAGCTGCTGCTTTCCTTATTCTCATAATACATGCCGGAAATGTCCTGATACGCCCCGGTTTTCTGGCTGCGGTATGTGTAGGCACAGCCGTCCAGGGTGAACATCACCTCTGCCAGCGCTTCTTCGCCGCTTCCTCCGTCAATCAGAATATACTGCAGCTCCTGGGCTTCCTCCGGGACCGGCATCTCATAGCCCAATTCCGCTAATTCCTCCCTTGTGACCTCCCGGATCGGACTTGCGATCTGCACATTTTCCTCCTGACTGTCCACGCTTGCCTCTTGTTCCGGGCGGAGATAGCCTCTCCCTGCCCAAATCAGCACCGTCGCCGCCGCGCAAATGCAGGCCGCAGCCATGCCAAAGCGCCGCCAGGGCAGTTTTCTTGCGGGAAGCTGCTGCGCTTCCTCCAGTCGTTCATCGGAAATCGCCCGCTGAAAGCGTTCAAAGCGTTCCTGGTTCATATCTGCACTCCTTCCTTCTCCATTGCTGCCAGTAGACGGTTTCTCGTGCGGAACAGGGAGGATTTCACCGCTCCCTCGCTCAGCCTCATGGCCTGCCCGATCTCCCGGACGCTTTCACCGTACCAATACCGGCGCACAAAGCAGCTCCGATTCTCCTTACTCAGCTCTCCCAGGAATTTATCCATGAACTCCCGGAATTCCTTCTCCTCCATCTGGCTGACCACGTCATCCTTCGCCAGCAGACAAGGCTCCAACTCCTCGAAAGCCTGGGTCAGAGCGCTGCTGCGGCGGGCCGCCGTATTGTAGTGGTAGCGGTCCAGCGCCAGATTCCGGACGACCCTGGCTACATAGGCCCCCAAAGACTGTGGATGATCCGGCGGGATGGCGTTCCAAACCCGTATCCAGGTGTCGTTGACACATTCCTCCACATCCCGCTGGTCGCCCAGAACCCTTCTGGCCACAGCGGCGCAGCGTGCGCCGTAACGGGCCTGCAATTCACTCAACGCCTCCTGAGAGCGCTGGAAAAACAGATGGATGATCTGTTCGTCTTTCATGCTGTTCACCTCGTTTCACCCTTATAGACGCCCTTTCTCCTTCCTTGGTTCTCCCAGCTTCTCCAAAACTTCAAAAAATCTTCCCAACAGCCGAATCTGAACCGGATCCGAACGGAAGGACGGAAAAAAAGCAGCCTCAGCGGCTGCTTTTTTTCTTTTGTCCTATTCCACCAGATAGGCGGCAAGGATCTCCCCGTAATATACGGTGTGGATATCCTCTTTGTTCTCCTCGTAATTGGGATAATAACGCTCCATCGCATCCTTTGGAATGGCGCTGCCGTCCTGTCTCACCTTGTAGATGACCCGGCACTCCAGCGTCAGCGGCAGCTCCCGGATAGCGGGCGCGTCGATTTTCTCTCCCGGCTCCAGATGAAGCCCCAGCTCCTTCACCTTATCCAGATCCCGGCCGGATTTTGTACCGCAGAAGGCCAAAATCTCCTTGACCCTCTGGCTGTTCTCCACCGGAACATTCACCGTGAAGGCCATGGCCTTATCCAGCATCCCTTTGGTGAAGCGGCTCTCCCGGATGTAAGCCTGAAATACCGGCTTGCTCCAGTCCGCGCCGATGGTTCCCCAGCCGATGGTCATCGGGTTGACCTTTTCCCCGTCCTTTACCGTTACCAGAATTCCTCCGTGGCACAGCTTGTCCAGAATCGGCCCGGAATAGTCGAAGGCGTTGATCGCTTTTTTCATTTTTCATCACTCCTGTATCCAGCATCTGTTTTGTCTTTTTGCGGCCCCGGCGGGCCTTTTTCTTTTATCATAGCACAATCGCGCCAAAAAACCTATGCCCGCCCTTTGTGGGTTCACAAAATGTTTACAGGATCTTTCAGCTTTGATTCAGCATAGGGCGCTATTTTTATCCAGTACAACACATTCACAAAGGAGGATTCGTGTTTTGATTGAAGTAATGCTTCCACTGCTGAAAAAACAAAAGAAACCAGAAAACGAAAAAAACGGCGGCGCTGAAAACACCAAGGACACTTCCGCCAAAAAGCAGAAAAAAGACCTTCTGGCCGGCTTCAAAACCCGCTCCTTCCGGGTCGGCGGATACAGCGTGGCTGCCGGCGCAATGGTTTTGGCCATTGTGATCGTGGTCAACCTGCTGGCCAACGCCCTTCCGGCCAAATATACCCGTTTTGACACCACCTCCGCCCAGCTCTTCACCATCTCCCAGCAGACCGAGGACATCCTTTCCGCTCTGGATCAGGATGTTTCCCTGTACTGGGTCTGCCAGGGCGGACAGGAGGACAGCAAACTGGGCAACCTGCTGGACCGTTACAGCGGAATGTCCTCCAAGATCCATGTGGAAAAGAAGGACCCCAACGTAAACCCCACCTTCATCCAGCAGTATGTGTCCTCCAGCGTGTATAACAACAGCGTTATCGTGGTCTGCGGCGACCGCTCCCGCTACGTCAGCTACGACGAGATCTATGAGTACGACTACTCCTCCTACTATTACGACGGCACCTACAGCGTCAACTTCGCCGGCGAAGGCTCCCTTACCAGCGCCATCGCCTATGTGACCAACGAAAACCTGCCCAAGCTCTATGCCCTCAGCGGCCACGGGGAACAGTCCCTCAGCAGCAGCTTCTCCACCGCGGTGGAAAAGGAAAATATGGAGCTGAACCAGCTGTCCCTGCTGACGTTGGACCAGATTCCCGATGACGCGGACTGCATCCTGATCTACTCGCCGCAAAGCGACATCTCCGCCGAAGAAAAAGACATGCTTCTCACCTATCTCCAGTCCGGCGGCAGCCTGTATTATATATCCAATCCGGCTGAAACCGAGGGCCAGTTTGCCAATCTGGAGGCTCTGATGGCGGAATACGGCCTGTCGGCGGAAAACGGCATCGTCATCGAGGCCGACCGGAACAATTACTTTATCCAGGGCCCGCTCTATCTGCTGCCCACCTTGAAATACCATGAGATCACCGCTCCTCTGCAGGATGGCGGCTACCGGGTAATGCTTCCGGTGGCTCACGGCATTCAGGTGGACGAAACCCTGCGGGAAGGCCTCAGCGTCACCAAGCTTCTGACCACCTCCAACAGCTCCTTCTCCAAGGTAGCCGGCTATAACCTGCAAACCATGGAGAAAGAAAGCGGCGATATTGACGGTCCATTTGCCCTGGCCGTAGCGGCAGAGGATGAAAACAACGGCTCCAACGTGGTCTGGGTTTCCTCCGCCTACCTGCTGGATGACAGCGCCAACGCTCAGGTGTCCGGCGGCAACCAGGACTTCTTCCTCAACGCCCTGGGCTGGATGTGCGACCATGAGGAAAGCATCTCCATCCACTCCAAGAGCCTGAGCTACGAATATCTGACCATGGACGAAGGCACCGCCTCCCTGCTGAGCGCGGCTGTTGTAGGCCTGATCCCGCTGGCTTATCTGGGCGCAGGCATCATCATTTCCCTGAGAAGGAGACGCAGATAATGAAAAAACGCAGCAAAAAACTGATTTTTCTGGCCGGGACGCTGGTCGTTCTCAGCGGAGCCACCGCCCTGGCCCTGAAGCTGAACCCGGAAAACCAGGATAGCGGCAGCGAAGACAGCGAAAGCGAAGCCCTTACCATCCTGGAAGTGGACGAAAACAGTGTTACCAGCCTGAAATGGGAAAACGGGAACGGGGAATTTTCCTTCAGCCGGGACGGGGAGAGCTGGGTCTTTGACGAAGATTCGGCCTTCCCCCTGGAGGAAAGCTATCTGGACGCCATCCTTGAGGACCTCTCCCAGCTTCAGTCCTACCAAACCATTGAAAACCCGGAAAGTCTGGAGGAATACGGTCTGGATGATCCTGCCGTCACCGTCACCCTCAGCGGAGACAGCACCACCACCCTGCAGATCGGCCACAGCAGTCCCATGGACAGCCTGCGCTATCTGTCCCTGGGCGACGGCAATATCTATCTGGTCAGCAGCGCCCTGTACAACGACTGCAACTACCAGCTTTACGACCTGCTGAAGCTGGAGGAACTGCCTTTGTTCAGCAATACCTCCAGCTTTGAGGTGAACAGCACCGCCGGAACCCTGCTCCTTACCTATCAGGAGGACAGCGGCCTGAGCTACAGCGACGATTACGTCTGGTTCCACCAGCAGATGCCTTTGGATACGGATAAAACCAACACCCTCCTCCAGACCGTCACCAAAGTGGTCTGGAAGGACTGTGTAAGCTACAATGCGGAGGGCGACGATCTGGCCGCCTACGGCCTTGAGAAACCCCAGCTGACCGCCTCCGTCACCTACTCGGTGGATAAGGTGGAAAAAATCTTTACCCTGGAAATCGGCGATTATACGGACAGCTACTGCTATGCCCGCATTGCCGGCTCCGGCATGGTCTACCGTATTGACGCCTCCGTCTGCGACACCCTGCTTCACGCCGATGTGAGCCAGCTTCGTCCCGAAGACGTTCTGCGGATGGATTGGGATACGGTTGACTCCCTGGATCTTGTGCTGAACGGCAGCAGCTATTCCATCACCCGCCAGCCCGGCGACAGCTCCTCTGAGGATGAAAGCGCCGCCGAAGCCAGCTACCTGCTGGACGAAGAGGAAATTGAGCTTCAGCCTCTGCTGGACCGCCTGAACAGCATGGCCTCCGTCGGTTATGCCTCCGGCGCTGCCCAGGGAGAACCGATCCTCTCCTTCACCTTCCAGCGGAACAGCGAGAACTTCTCCACCGTTCCGCTGAACTTCTACGCCTATGACAGCACCAACTGTCTGGTCACTCTGGATGGGGAAGCCACCGTACTGGTCAGCCGCAGCGATGTGACCACTCTGACGGAAGATCTTTCCGATCTGCTCTCCTAAGCGCCTTCACCAAAGCGATCCTGATCCTATAAACGATCCTTTCTAAAAGCAAAACAGCAGTACCCCGGCCGTTAACGGCCGGGGCGCTGCTGTTTCTGCTGCTTATAAGTCAGATTTTCTTTTACTCCACCACGCGGTACATGGCGCCGGCGGTTTCCTTGGTGGCATACTCATTGACCGAGAGCACTTCCACCTCCAGCGGGCGGGTGCCCAGCTGGATGGAGATCCGATCCCCTTCCTTGATGGCGTAAGAAGCCCGGGCAACCTTGCCGTTGACCAGGATCCGTCCGCCGTCACAGGCCTCGTTGGCAACGGTGCGCCGCTTGATCAGGCGGCTCAGCTTCAAATATTTATCCAGACGCATACAATTTGCTCCTTTCGGGACAATTCCTGCACGCGGCACTGGGAAAAAGCAGAAAGAAAGCCGGACGCGAAGGCCCGGCTGAAACTTTCCAAAGAGTTTTTCCCGCTCTTGACCGATCTTACTTGGAAACTTCCTCTTTCAGCGCTTTACCGGCTTTGAAAGATGGCAGTTTGGATGCAGGAATCACGATTTTTTCTTTGGTTCTTGGGTTGATGCCTTCCCGCTCAGCCCGTTCCTTTACCTCGAAGGTACCGAAGCCTACCAGAGATACTTTTTCGCCTGCGGCGAGCGTCTCGGTGATGGCGTCCAGTACAGCGGCTACTGCTTTATCGCTGTCCTTCTTGGACAACTGGGTTTTCTGTGCAACTGCGTTGATCAGGTCTGCTTTGGTCATAATACATATCCTCCAATTTTTTGCTTTTCATCATACCGTACTTGCGCTTTTGCTCGCATCGTACTGAATTTCGCTTTATTTTTCGCTGTCCGGCTCTGTTTCCTTGGCCTCGTTCCACAGGTCCATCTGCACCCCGGTCATCTCCGGGTCCATTTGGATGCCCTGTTCCCCGGCCAGCCGTTCCACCTGCTCAAAGCGGCGGATATAACGCTCGGTGGCCTGATTCAGTGCCTGCTCCCCGTCCAGGGACAGCTTCCGCGCCACATTCACCAGAGAGAAGAACACATCCCCCAGCTCCTTTTCGCAGCCGGCAGCATCCTGTTCCTCCATAGCCTCCTGCAGCTGATCCAGCGCGTCCTCCACATCATCCATGGCCCACAGGGCGTCCGGATAATCAAAGCCGGCTTTGGCGGCCCGCTTCTGCACCTTCTGCGCCCGCATCAGCGCCGGGAAGGTTTTGGGAACGCTTTTCACTGCTTCGGCCTGGGTGGTCTGGCCCTTGGATTGCTGCTTGATTTTTTCCCAATTGCTCATCAGCTCTTCCTCCGAGCCCACCTTCACATTGGAAAAAACATGGGGATGGCGCAGCAGCAACTTGCGGCAGATGCCGTCGCAAACCTGCCCGAAATCAAAGTTCCCCTGTTCCTCCTCCATACGGGAGTGGAACACCACCTGCAGCAGCACATCGCCCAGCTCCTCTTTCAGAAGCTCCGTATCCTTCCGGTCGATGGCCTCCGCGGCTTCATAGGTTTCCTCCAGCAAATCCTGGCGGATGGATTCATGGGTCTGCACACGATCCCAGGGACAGCCCTCCTCGCTACGAAGCAGCTCCACAATGTGCAGCAGATCCTCCACGTTATAGGATTCCTTTTCAGGATATTGAATACTCATATCCAGCTTCCTCCTTGTTCCGTAACAGCATTATATATATTACCCTATCAAGGAGCATTTTTCAAGTATTTTTACCACTTTTTCGCCCTTTGGAAGCATAAGAATATCCTCTTTTTTCACCGCTTTCAGCAAAAGAATGCCCAAAGCGTATACCAGCGCCCCCAGACACACCGCCGGGATCACGCTGTAGCGGCTCTCCCAGACCGAGGAGATCAGATCATAGGAGATGGCGGCGGTAAAGCCGCAGGCCAATGCGGCAAGGGTTGGTTTTGCCAGAAGCTGCCAAATATTCAGCCGCACATGGGCCACCTGGCTGACCACATACATGCTCAGCAGGGTGATAATAATGTAGCAGATCAGCGTTCCGTATCCAACCGCCTGCAGATTGATCTCCGGTATGCCCACCAGCGTGAAGTTCAGGATCAGCTTCACCACGCCTCCAACCACCACCAGCCTTACCGGCACGGAAACCCGTCCGATGGCCTGAAGCAGGCTGTTCAAAGTGGTGGTCAGGGAGATAAAAATGCTGGCCAGCCCCAGCACCCGCAGAATCGGCGCGGCAATGGCGATGCCCATGGGCTTGTTGAAGAACAGACGGCAGATCGGGTCTGCCAGCATCCAAATGCCAATTCCCGCCGGCACACAAACCAGGCTGGTGATCCGCAGGACCATCTGAATGGAGCGTTTGATCTCCCGGCGGTCCCGCCGCGCCCAGGCGTCAGACACCATAGGCAGAGCGCTGATGCCGAAACCAGTGGTAGCCGAAGGCACAATGTTGGAAATGGTAACGGCGATGCTGGTGTAAGCCCCGTACAGATGCGCCGGAACCAGCTGATCCTCCATGTCCGCCGGGATGGCGCTGCCGTACATGGCCCGCACCACCTCCGGCGCCTTCTCCATAACATGGGACAGCCGCCCCAGCACGGTGGTCATGTCGATAATGGAGGTCAGATTCAGCGCCAGCGAGCCCAAACAGATGGGGATCGCCAGCTCCATCACATATTTCAGCATCTGCCGCCCACCTGCCGGCTCCGGCGCCGCCAGGATCTGCTTCATTTCGATGCCGTCGCCCACCAGCTTGTGCCGCAGAGCGAGGAAAAGGAAGCCGGCAGCGGTGCTGACCACAACGCCGGTGAGCGCCGCCGCGGAACCGATCTGATAAATCACCAGCTCGGCGGCCGCTTCCGTGGCGTAGGCCTTTCCCAGAACCGTCCCGTGGACCGCGAACTCATTTTTGCAGTAAGTGAGCGCCCCGTAAGTAAAGAGTACCCCGCAGAACATCTTCACCACAGCCTCGATCACCTGGGATGTGGCGGTAGGCACCATGTTCCGCAGCCCCTGATAATAGCCCCGGAACGCGGACATCATGCACAGGAAAAATACCGCCGGGGACAGCGCCATGATGGACAGCGCCGCGCCGGGATTGTTGATGATCTGGGAGAACCAGCCCGCCCCCAGGAACATCAGCAGCGTGAACAGCAATCCGGTGCCCAAAAACAGCAGGCAGCACATTCGCAGCAGCTTCTTGGTATCCCGGTAGCGCCCCGCCACCTGGTATTCGGCCACGATTTTGGAGATCGCCACCGGAAAACCGGCCGTCGCCAACGTGGAAAACAGGGTAAAGAACGTGTAAGCGTTCTCAAAATAGGACATGGCTGCCTCAGACAGCATGTTCGTAATGGGAATTTTAAAGAGCAGGCTGACCACCTTGACAATGAGAGTCCCCATCATCAGGATCAGCGCGCCCTGCAAGTAGCTCTGTCGGGATTTTTTTCGTTTTCTCGCCATTGATTCACCTTCCTGCATGGCCGTAGCAAACCGTCTTTATGAAGAAATATGCGTTTATTATCGGCAAAAATGCAACCGTTATGATTATAAAAGGCTTTTGTCCGAAACGCAAGACGAATTCTGTGAATTTTCCACCTGTTTGGCAAGAATCTGTGCAAAATAATCCTTTTTCCCGACCAAAACTCCTCCAATTCCTTTTCCGCTGCTTCCAAAACAGAAACCGTATGGAACAAAAAACCGGCGGGAGATAACTCCCGCCGGCATCGGTTCAGGGCCTATTCTTCGGTTTTTTCTTCGCTTTCTTCGCTCTCACAGCCGCAGTCACAGTTACAGTCACAGTGGCAGCCGCCTTCCTCCTCCGGCTGGCACTGACACTCGCAGTGGCAGCCCTCGTCGTTGTGACATTCGCAGCAGCAGTTGCCCTCGTCGTCGCTGTGGCATTCACATTCACAGTTTTCGCTGTTTTCGCAGCCGCAGTCACATTTGCACTCGCACTGGCAGTCGTCCTCTTCCCCGCCGCTGGTTTCCGGAACCATAGCCGCAAGGATCATGCCGCAGCGGCTGCAGAAACGGGCGTCTGTGGGGCAGGAGGCGCCGCAGTTGGAGCAGGTGCGCACCTTCTTAATCTCGCCCACCTTGCTCTCCAGCTCCTGCAGCTTCTCCAGCAGGCTGTCGATTTTGTCCATGGCAGCGTCCATCTCTTCGCCGATGGTCTCATTTTTCTTGGCGGCATGGTAAACCAGAGACCCCAGCTCCTCGTACGCTTTGGAGATCTCACCGTTGAGGGAAACGATCTGCAGCTTCAGCTTGGAGGCCTCCACTACTTCTTCGGTCTTTTTGCCGGCAGCATTGGCCCAGCTTTTCATTTTGCTCAAAATCGCGTTGAAATCGTTCATTGTCGTTCCTCCTGTGATCGTATTCTTATTTATTCCCGATCCTTCCCGATAAATTCACGGATCACGCTGTCCTTCGGAATGGCCGCGCTGTCCACAATCTCCCGGAAACAGATCAGTTTATTCCACAATTCCACCAGCACCTGCCGTTCCTCCTCCTCCATGATCACCGCCCGGCACATAAAAGGCTCCAGATAGCTGCGGAAGATGCAGGGTTCATAGTCCATGGTGCTGTCTATTTTAAAGCGGGCGCTATCCCGGTAGGGATCGATGTAAAGCCGTTCCCCTTCGCAGACCTTCTCCCACATTTTGATGGTTTTTTCCGGCTCTGTGCTGCGCTGGGCCACGTCCCGGACCATGCGGCGCATCAGACGGATCTCTTTGGGCGAGAGGATCTCCTCCTCCCCGTCCACAAACTTGCTTCTGGCACTGACGTAGATGCGGGTAATGCGGCTTTCGTCGGCCATGCCGGTGAGCCGGGGATTCAGGGCGTGCAGCCCTTCCAAAATTATAATGTCATCCTCCCCGCAGAGGATCTCCCGCCACTGTTCCTCCCGGGCATGGGTGTGAAAATCAAAGCTCGGGATCATCGTCCGTCCCGTTTCCTGCAATTCCTGAATACAATGGTTGATGCAGGGGATATCCAAAGCTTCCACCGTTTCAAAATCCGGCGTGCCGTCCGCCCGGCGAGGGCTTTCCTCCTCGCTGAGATAAAAATCATCCAGCGAGATCACCCGGGAATCTCTTCCCCGGGCAATAAACCGCTGCCGCAGCATGTGGGCAGTGGTGGTTTTTCCGGAGCTGGAGGGTCCGGCCAGGCAGATCACCTGCAGTCCCCGGCTGTCCTCCATGTTATCGGCCACAGCGTCCAGTTGTTCCTCGAAGAAATGCTCCGCCTGGGCGATCAGCGCGAAGTAATTTTCCGTTGCCAGCTGGTTTACATCATCTTTCTGTATCCTTCCGTAGCGGAAGGGCATGATCTTCCTCAAAGAACCTCCTCACTTTCTCTTTCCGTCGGAGGATCTCGTCAAAGCGGCTGACATACTCAAACGGATATTTATAGTTGGCCACACGGCTCAAATTGCCGTTGCTGCGGTTGATCAGCTTGCTGACGCCGCCTCCGCCGCAGGCGGCGATGCTGTGGGTCTCATCCATGATATAGATATTGTAGCGGCTCTCAAAGCCCGGCTTACAGTAGCCCACATTCTCCAGATTGCCCAGAGTGTTGCGCTGCTTGTAAAGATAATAAGGGTTCCAGCCCTCCTGCAGCAGGCGCTGCTGGGCATAATTCACCATGCTTTCCACCGACTGGGCATTTTCTCTTGCTTTGGCGGTATCCCCGCCGTAGTCGGCGGAGCGCTTGATGGAAAGGGTATGTACCGTCACATTTTCCGGCGCCAGAGCGATGACCTGTTCTATGGTATGCTGAAAGCTCTCCACCGTATCACCGGGCAGCCCGGCGATCAGATCCATATTGATGCAGTCAAAGCCCACTTCTCGGGCCAGATAATAGGCGTCGATGCAGTCCTGAGCCGTATGTTTGCGGCCCACGCCCCGCAAAACCGCATCGTTAAAGGTCTGGGGGTTGATGCTGATGCGCCCAACCCCATGTTTTTTCAGCACCAGCAGCTTTTCCCGGTCGATGGTGTCGGGACGTCCCGCCTCCACGGTGTATTCCCGGCAGGCGGAGCGGTCAAAATTCTCATCCACCGCTTGGCAGACCGCGTCAAGCTGCTCCGCCGTAAGGGTCGTTGGGGTTCCGCCCCCGAAATAGACGGTGGACAGCCGCAGTCCGGCCTCCTTCATGATTTCTCCGGTGCGCCGCAGCTCCTCACAGAGCAGAGGCACATACTGAGGGATCAATTCCTTGGCCCTTGAGCTGGCAATGGACTGGCTCACAAAGGAGCAGTAGTGGCAGCGGCTGGGACAGAAGGGGATGGACACATACAGGCTGTATTCGTTCCAGTTGGTTTCCTTCAGAATCGGCCCTTCCAAAGCCGCAGTCCGCAGCGCAAGGTCGATTTTCTGCTCCGACACCCGGAAACGCTGGGAAAACTCCCTGGCGGTCTCCTCCGGGCTCATGCCCCGGTCCAGACGGCGGTGGAACAGCTTCACCGGGCGCACACCGGTCAGGATGCCCCAGCCCGGCTTGATGCCGGTGATCGGTTCCAGGAGCTCCGCCATCATATAAGCCAGCAGCCGCTCACACTCGTCGTGCTTATCCCGGATCTCCGGGCCAATGACCCGGTATTTCTGGCCCTTTTGACCGTTGACGTAGACGCCGGCAAAGAGAAAAACGCTGTCACCCTCCTCCTCCAGCACCGTCAGGATGTAGTCACCCGCATCCATCTTGTCCAGATCATCGGTGGTGATCAGTTGTTCCCCCGGGAAGAACAGCATGGCGGCACATTCCACCTCATAGCGAAGGTCGTGGCCGATATTGATCAGATACACCTGTCCTCACCTCCATGAATCGCCCTCTATTTTAAGGCCTGACGGATAAAGGGATTGGCCCTTCTTTCATCCTCCAGATTGGAAGCCATTCCATGGCCGGGAAGCACCACATAATAGCCCTCGATCTGGCCCAAACGGCGCAGAGAAGCCATCATTTTCTCCTCGCTGCCGCCGTACAGGTCGGTGCGGCCCATGCTGCCCTGGAACAGCGTGTCGCCGGTGAACATCATATTGCCCTTGATGTAGGTCACACCGCCTTCGGTGTGGCCCGGGGTTTTCAGCACATGGAAATCCATGTCCCCCACCTTGATCACGTCGCCCTCCTTCACCAGAATGTCCGGCGTGAATACGCTCTGTTCACAGCCGCAGGGCTCCGCCATGCTTTTCTGCCGGTCGCTGATCATTTCCAGATCCTCCGGAGCCATGGCCACCTTCACCTGCGGGTAGAGCTTGAGGAAGCCCTCCACGCCCCCGATATGGTCGCCGTGACCGTGGGTCAGCAGCATATGGGTGGGGGTGAGATGTTTTTCCTCGATGAACTCTGCCACCTTCTCCGCCTGCCCGCCGCAGTCTACTACGGCGCAGGTGTTGTTGTCATCCCAGACAACGTAGCAGTTGGTGCCCAAAGGGCCAACGTGAAGCACTTCAATATTCATGGGTTTTGGCCTCCTTATCCTGTATCCTGATTATAGCATAACTGTATGAATTAAGTGTTACATTTTTTTGTGAATCTTTCAAAAAATCCGCTGAAACGCCTATTTTTTCGCCATGATCTCATCCGTATCCAGCAGAATGGTCACCGGACCGTCGTTGAGCAGTTCAACCTTCATGTCCGCGCCGAAAATCCCGTGGCCGACAGCGCCGATCTCCTTCTGTTCCATCTGGCTTTTAAAGTATTCGTAAAGCCGGTTGGCCTGTTCCGGGCCGGCTGCCCCCACAAAGGCGGGCCGGCGGCCCTTTTTGCAGTCGGCGTAAAGGGTAAACTGGCTCACCACCAGCGCGTCCCCCTTCACATCCAGCAAAGACCGGTTCATTTTCCCGTTTTCGTCGTTAAAAATCCGCAGATTGGCGCATTTTTCCGCCAGAAAATCCGCTTCCTTCTCGGTATCCTGAGGCCCGACCCCCAAAAGGATCAGCAGTCCTTCCCCGGTTTTGGAGATCAGCTCCCCCTCCACCGTCACGCTGGCATGGCGGACCCGCTGAATCAGTGCTCTCATGCAACCATCCTTTCTGTTTTTCTGTTTTACTGGGCAGCCAGACGGTGAACGTCGCTGACGCCCTTAATATTGGACAGACTGTTGATCAGATAGCTCAGCTGTCCCACATCGTTGACCTCCACATTGATCTGGATCACCGAGCTGTGGTCCGGCAGCTCCCGTGCGGAGAGCGCGTGGATCGGGATGTGCATATTGCTGAGCATGATGCTCACGTCCGCCAGCAGAGAATCCCGGCTGGCCGCGTAAATTTCCACTGTGGATTTGAATTTTTCGTTGACGCTGTTGGCCCACTGGGCTTTGACCCAGCGTTTTTTGCTCTCTTCGTCGCTGTTCAGAACATTGACGCAGTCTTTTTTGTGGATGGAAACCCCGTAACCCCTGGTAACGAAGCCGATGATCTCGTCGCCGGGCAGCGGGTTGCAGCATTTGGCGAACTTCACCAGACAGTTTTCCTCGCCTTCCACGATCACGCCGCTGGTCGGCTTTTTCGGCTTTTTCGCCGCCTGAACTTTGGCCTGCGCAAGGGCTTTTTTCGCCTTTTCTTCCTCTTCCTCGTTGCGGTACTGCTTCAGGAAGTCCTCCTTCATCCGGGGCATCAGGCGGGAAAGCTGCACACCGCCGTAGCCGATAGCGGCGTAAAACTCATCGGCGCTGTTCATCCGCTGCCGTTTTGCCTGACTGAGCACAAAGCTGTCCAGCTCCCCGTCGGGAATATTGATCAGATTCCGCTTAAACTCCCGCTCCAGCTCGGCGCGGCCCTGTTCGATGTTTTCCTCCCGCCGCTCCTTTTTGAACCAGGCGCGGATCTTGGTGCGGGCGGAGCTGGTGCGGACGATCTTCAACCAGTCCCGGCTTGGGCCCTTGCCCTGCGCGTTGGTGGTGATGATCTCACAGATCATGCCCGTATCCAGCTTGAAGTCCAGAGAAACCATGCGCCCGTCCACTTTAGCGCCGGTCATCCGGTTGCCCACCGCCGTATGGATAGCGTAAGCAAAGTCGATGACTGTAGAGCCTGCCGGCAGGTTGATCACGTCACCCTTCGGGGTAAAGACGAAGATCTCCTCCGGCGCGATGTCGGATTTGATGCCCTGAAGGATGTCCTGAGCGTCGCCGGAGGTCTGCTGGGCCTCCAGAAGCTGCCGGATCCAGGCCAGGCGCTCCTCCATATTATCCTTCCCGGCGATGCCGGACTTGTACTTCCAGTGCGCGGCGATACCGTATTCCGCCGTATAGTGCATATCCCAGGTGCGGATCTGGATTTCGAAGGGAATTCCCGCCTTATCCAGCACCGTGGTGTGCAAAGACTGGTAGCCGTTGGCCTTCGGGGTGGAAATATAATCCTTGAACCGGTTGGGGATCGGGGTGAACATATCGTGCACCACGCCCAGAACCCCGTAACACTCGAAAATGGTCTTTACAAAAATCCGCACCGCGTAAACATCATAAATTTCGTCAAAGCTGCGGCCCTGCATATACATCTTCCGGTAGATGCCGTAGACGCTTTTTACCCGGCCGGAGATGGAAATATCAATGTTTTCCCCGGCAAAGCGGGCACTGATCTTCTCTTTGATCTGATCCAGAAAGTCCTGCCGCTCCTCCTTGCGGAACTCCAGCAGCTCCTCGATCTCCGCGTAGCCGTAGGGGTCCAGGTTGCGGATGGACAGATCCTCCAATTCCTCCTTGATGGTGCGGATACCCAGCCGGTGAGCCAGCGGAGCGTAGACCTCCATGGTTTCCTGGGACTTATCCCGCCGCTTCTGCTCGCTCCAGAACTGAGCCGTCCGCATATTGTGGAGCCGGTCGGCCAGCTTGATGATAATGACCCGGATATCCTTGGCCATGGCCAGCAGCATTTTGCGGACATTTTCCGCCTGTGTTTCCTCTTTGGTGGAAAAATTCAGCTTGGTCAGCTTGGTGACGCCGTCCACCATCAGCGCCACATCGCTGCCGAATTCCTTTTTCAGCGCTTCCACGGTGGTGTCCGTATCCTCCACCACATCGTGGAGCAAACCGGCGCAAACCGTATCGGTGTCCATGCCCAGATCGATCAGGATCACCGCCACTGCGATGGGATGGATGATATAAGGTTCGCCGGATTTTCTCATCTGACCTTCGTGGGATTGGTCAGCCCACTTGTACGCTTTTGTAATTTTGTCCACATCATAGGGACGGTTGCTCTCTTTGATTGCAGCAATCAACTCATCGAATGTATGCACAAACTTCACCGCCTTTCAGTTTTTGCAGGATACCGGACTGCTCCAGATCCGCCTTCGCCGGCTTTTCCGGGAGTGCAAGCACCGGTTCCTCCCCCTCCTGCCGGTTCAGCAGGGACAATTCCTCCATAATATCCAGACATAATCTCATTTTACAGTAGTTTAAGCGGCCTCCCAGGCGGCACCAAAGCTGGTCGTAGCCGAAGGGGAAGACCTTCACCTGCCGCAGATAGCGGTAGATCACCGCCACATCCTCCCGCTGGGGGATCACATAGTCCCGGATCTTCTCCGTTACCGGCTCCCGGCGGCGCAGCTTCTCGTAATACTGCCGCCCCACCACCAGCCGGTCCTGGGGAAGGCCGGAAGGGCGCAGGCTTTTGATTTTTATGGAAACGGAGACCTCTCCGTTGTATTCGCTGGTGTCCAAAGCCACCGCCATATCCACCAGATCCCCCGGCGCGTAGGGGAAGCGGCGGCTGCTCATGCCGAAATACAGCGCCTGAAACACCTTTGTGCCGCTGCTGCAGCGCAAACGGATGTGCCGGTCCTCGCTGAGCGGATAAATGGCCTCTATGCGACAGCCGGGAAGCATGACCACCGGCGCCTCGTTGCCGCAGCCGAAAGGCTCCAGACAGCAAAAGTCCTGCACACTGCGCAGATTGATCTGTTCCGGCGCCATGATCAGGTCGATGGACAGCTCATCCACCGGCATAATGTCAAAATTCTCTCTGGCGTCCTCCAACATGGCCTGCCGGAAGGCCTCAATATCGCTGCTGTGCAGGGATAAGCCTGCCGCCTGATCGTGTCCGCCGTAGCGGGTCAGCCAGGCGCTGCAGCGGGAGATGGCCCCGATCATGGAATAGCCCTCCACGCTGCGGGCGGAGCCTCTGGCTTCCTCCCCCTCCCGGGAGATCAGCAGACAGGGCTTGGAATAGCGCTCCACCAGCTTGGCGGCGGCGATGCCGATGACCCCGTGATGCCAGCCGTCGCCGCATAAAATCAGCAGCCGCTGCTCCAGCAGGCTTGGATCCTCCGCTGTCATCCGGTCAATGTCCTGAAGAATGGCGTCCACCAGGTTTTTTCTTGTTTCGTTATAGCTGTTGATCTGTCCGGCCAGCTCCGCCGCCCGCTCCGGATCGTCGGTGAGCAGCAGCTCCACCGCCAGATCGGCTTTGCCGATGCGTCCGGCGGCATTGAGCCTGGGAACAAGGCCGAAGGCAAGGGCCGTGGCGTTCAGCTTCCGTCCGGAAAGCCCCGCCAGCTCCATCAGGGTCCCCAGCCCCACATTTTCCGTATCCGCCAGATTCCGCAGACCGGCTTTTACAATGGTTCGATTCTCCCCGGTCAGCTCCACCACGTCGGCAATGGTACCCAGGGTGATCATGGGGGCGAAATGCTCCAGAATTTCTGTGCAGCCGATGTCTCCCTCCATGGCACAGATCAGCTTAAAGGCCACCCCCACACCGCAAAGGTTTTTACAGGGGTAGAGGCAGTCCTTCCGGTGAGGATCCACCACCGCCGCGGCCCTCGGCAGAACTTCTCTGGGCTGATGATGGTCGGTCACCACCACGTCAATCCCAAGCGAATTGGCGTAATCAACCTCCTCCAGCGCCGAAACCCCGTTGTCCACCGTGACGATCAGCTCCACTCCCAGCCTGTTGAGCCGGTCAATGGCCATTTTATTCAGGCCGTAACCTTCCTGATCCCGGTCCGGGATGTAATACATAACTCTGGCGCCGATGTCCTGAAAATAGCTGTACAGCAACGCCGTCGCCGTGATGCCGTCGCAGTCATAATCCCCGTACACCGCAATATAGCGGCCGTTTTCCACCGCTTCGCTGATCCGCTCCACTGCCCGTTCCATATCCTTCATGGAATAAGGGTCCGGCAGAGAGTCCTCCCCCCGCAGAAAGGCCCTGGCCTCCTCCGGGTCCGTATGTCCCCGGGCCGCCAAAACCGAGCAGATATGCCGTGGCAGACCCAGCTCCCTTTCCAGCGCGGAAGCTTCCTCCTCCATCGGCTGCGGCAGCCGCCATTTTTTGATCCCCATTTGCCATTCCCCATTATTTCCAGATTTGAGCATATATCCAAATACGATACACTTACCCACTTTAATTTATTTATTTTATCATTTTTTTCAAATAAATTCAAGAATCACCGGCCATTTTGCCCTAAAATGACCGGTGATTTCCCAAAAAACCGCTCCAAACAGCAAAAGGAGCCCTGCAAACCTGCAGGACTCCCTGAAAAAACGTATTTTTTACCGGCTTACATCATGCCGCCCATACCTGGCTGTGCAGGTGCGGCAGCTTCCTGATCCTTTGGATTGTCGGTAACCAGAGATTCGGTGGTCAGCACCATGGATGCCACAGAAGCTGCGTTCTGCAAAGCGGAACGGGTCACTTTGGTCGGGTCAACAATACCGGCTTCGATCATATCTTTGTATTCTTCCGCTGCGGCGTCAAAGCCATAGCCCACTTTTTCGCTGGTGAGCAGGGTGTTTACAATAACGGAACCGTCCAGACCGGCATTGGCTGCGATCTGACGAACCGGCTCTTCCAGAGCCTTCAGAACGATGCGGGCGCCGGTTCTCTCGTCGCCTTCGCAGGAATCCACCAGAGCTTTTACCGCCGGGATCGCATTGATCAGCGCGGTGCCGCCGCCGGCTACAATGCCTTCCTCAACAGCAGCCTTGGTTGCGGAGAGAGCATCCTCAATGCGCAGCTTCTTCTCTTTCATTTCGATCTCGGTAGCAGCGCCGACTTTGATCACTGCAACACCGCCGGCCAGTTTCGCCAGACGCTCCTGGAGTTTTTCCGCGTCGTATTCAGAGGTGGTTTCCTCCAGCTGAGCGCGGATCTGGCCAACACGCTCTTTGATGGCAGCCGGATCGCCTGCGCCGTCAACGATAATGGTGCTTTCCTTGGTGATCTTCACCTGTTTTGCACGGCCCAGAGAAGCAACGGTAGCGTCCTTCAGTTCCAGACCCAGGTCGCTGGTGATCACTTCGCCGCCGGTGAGGATAGCGATATCCTGAAGCATTTCTTTTCTTCTGTCGCCGAAGCCGGGAGCCTTAACGGCAACGCAGGTGAAGGTGCCGCGCAGTTTGTTCAGCAGCAGGGTGGACAGAGCCTCGCCTTCCACATCCTCCGCAATAATAACCAGCTTCTTGCCGGACTGTACCATTTCTTCCAGCAGAGGCAGGATCTCCTGAATGGAGGAAATCTTCTTATCGGTGATCAGAATCTGGGCGTCGTCAATAACGGCCTCCATTTTATCCGTATCGGTCACCATGTAAGGGGACAGATAACCGCGGTCAAACTGCATACCTTCCACAACTTCGCTGTAGGTTTCAGCGGTTTTGGATTCCTCGATGGTGATAACGCCGTCGCGGGATACTTTTTCCATCGCCTCAGCGATCAGTTTGCCAACGAAAGCGTCGTCAGCGGAAACGGTAGCCACACGCTCAATGTCGGCAGGACCGCTTACCTGTTTGGAGTTGGTGATAACGGCGTTAACAGCTGTTTCCACTGCGCGGTTGATGCCTTTTTTCAGAACCATTGGGTTTGCGCCAGCGGTAACATTTTTCATACCTTCCCGAACCAGAGCCTGTGCCAGCAGCGTAGCGGTGGTGGTGCCGTCGCCGGCAGCGTCATTGGTCTTAACGGCAACTTCTTTTACCAGCTGCGCGCCCATATTCTCGAAGGGATCCTCCAGCTCGATCTCCTTGGCAATGGTAACGCCGTCGTTGGTGATCAGCGGCGCGCCGAATTTTTTATCCAGAACCACGTTGCGGCCTTTTGGACCCAGGGTAATTTTTACGGTGTTTGCCAGTTTATCAATACCGGCCTGCAGGGATTTACGGGCGTCTTCGCCGTAGGAAATAACTTTAGACATAGAAATCAGCCTCCAAAATTACAAAAAATCAGTAAGAATTCAAAAATCAAAAATCAAAAATCAAAAATCAATCCGAAAATGCCGCTAAGATCCTATTCCACGATGGCAAGGATGTCGCTCTGGCGCAGGATAATGTATTCCTGTCCGTCCACTTTGACCTCGCTGCCGGAATATTTGCTGGTGAGCACATGGTCGCCCACGTTCAGCAGCATTTTGACCTCGTGTCCTTCTACCAGTCCGCCTGGGCCCACAGCGACAACTTCCGCGATCTGTGGTTTTTCCTTCGCGGAGCCTGCCAGAATCAGACCTCCTTTGGTGGTTTCCTCTGCTTCGACCATTTTGACAACAACACGGTCAGCCAGTGGTTTGATTGTCATGATAAATTCCTCCAATGATAAAATATTAAAATGAAATTGTTAAACGATGTTTGTTTAGCTTTTAGCACTCCTTTGTCTTAAGTGCTAAATATACAATACCGCAGCTTGCCGAAAAAATCAAGAGGAAAATGCACGATTTCATAATTCCAGTACAATTTTAACAGTCTGTTCAATGTTTTTCCATCGAAACCTGTCTTTCTGCCGGGAAAAACGTGTTATACTAAGGCTGTATCCGGCAAAAATCCTCTCTGCAAGGAGCCTGCCCATGAAAACAAGATCTCTCTTTTTCGCTACCGGAGCCGTTCTGCTGCTGTTGGGCCTTATGGCCCTGTCTCTCAACGCAGGCTCCGCCGCCCTGCTCCTTGGCGGGGCCATACTGCTTACTTCCGGCCGCTGGCCGGAGAAATGGAGGAAACGCCTTATGCCTTTCTTGCTTTTGGCAATCCTGCTTCTGCTGCTTTACCTTGGCGTTTTGGGCTATTTCGGCTATTTCCGCCAGCCTCCCGCCGATCTGCAAAACGAAACCGTGATCGTTCTGGGCTGCAAAGTTCACGGCGACCAGCCCTCTCAAATGCTGCGACGCCGTCTGGACGCCGCCGCAGCCTATCTGAAGGAAAATCCCGACGCTTCCTGCATCGTTTCCGGCGGCCAGGGCTTTAACGAGAGCCAAACCGAGGCTTCCGTGATGAAGGCCTACCTGCTTTCCGCCGGCATCGACGAAAACCGGATTTACCTGGAAGACCGCTCCGCCAATACCCGGCAGAATCTGGAGTTTTCCCAAGCCATTCTTCAGCGGGAGGGCCTCAGCCCCCAGCTGGTCATCGTCTCCGACGGCTATCACCAGTTCCGCGCCCGGCTCATCGCCGGCAAACTGGGCTTAAACTCCTGGGCAGTATCCGGCCACACCTCCTTCTGGCTGGTGCCGGCCTACTGTGTCCGGGAGATTTTTTCCCTGATCAAGCTGATCCCCTTTTTCCTGTCCTGATTTCTCCGTGCCAAAAGACCGCAGATCGAGTCCGCGGTCTTTTTCATTTGATTGACTTTTTGTTTTCTTCCCGCTATAATGGTCTTGCTCGAGCAAAATTTTCCAACCAACGCCTGGATCATCCGAAAAGTGACCGGGCCTTGATGAAAGGGGCTGTTCCATATGAAAGAAACGAAAACCGCAGTAAAACACCGGAATTATTTTATCCATGGAGGTTTCAATGAACAGCATTATTCTGAAAAAAATTGACGAGTCCAACTTTATCCCCTGCTTCCAGCTGAAGCTGAAACCAGAACAGGAAGCCTTTGTCTCCCACCCGATCCGCAGCCTGGCTCAGGCCTATGTTTATTACCATCAGTGCACCCCCTTCGGCATTTACACCGGTGAAAAAATGGTGGGCTATGTGATGGTCATTTATGACTACGACGAAGAAAGCTACAACATCTGGCACATGATGATCGACCAGGCGGAACAGGGAAAAGGATACGGAAAAGCCGCTCTCCAGCGTGTGCTGGACTATATCCGGGAAAAACCCTTCGGCGATTCGGCACACGTTCTTCTGACCTGTAACCCGGAAAATCATCCCGCCCTGCACCTGTACAAAGCGCTGGGCTTTACCGAAAGCGGCCGCGGCGATGAGGATGAGATCGAACTGGAGCGCTTTTTAAGTTAAGTCTGCTTTTCCTTCCCAAACAATATACCAAAAAAACAGGGTACGGATCTCCGTACCCTGTTTTTTTCTCTTTTTAAAGCTTCCAAAGCTTATTTTTTATTTTATCCGGCGGTTTTTCCCGGCTTTATGCCAAAGTACCCATTGGATCCCATGGATTCAGAACGATCGGCTCCTCCTCCAACGCTTTTTTCTGCTCCTGGGAGAGGTATTTCTTGTTGATGATCACCTGATAGGTCTGCAGGTCGAACCATTTGTCGCTGGCGATGAAGTAACCGTTCTGACCGGCCTCCGGGCCCCAGCTGTTTTCGATCTTCCAACGGTTCGGCCGGCCGTTTTCGTCCAGATTTACGCCGGTAAGAACCATTGCGTGGTTCATGGCGCTGTTGCAGCCGTCCAGGCTCTCCTCCTTGGTCATGGACAGATCCATGCCCAGCAGCTGGTCAAACACGAAGGAATCCGGATCCCAGATGCCGTCCTTCCGGCTGCCGAACTTGCCGCAGTCGCTACCGAACCAGACAACCTCGCCATCCTTCATCTGCTGAATGACCAGAGCCTTCATTTCTTCCATGGGCAGGTTCAGGTAGCAGATCGGCTCGTTGACCACGTTGCCGATGTAGGATACGGTGTAGGTTTTGCCGAAAGGCTTGTCCTTTGTGGGCGCGTTGATGACGCTTACGTAGTTGTCCAGCTCCATGCCCACATACTTCTGGAAGAATTCCACCGGAGTCAGGCCGCGGTCCACATGATAAACATGGTCTTTGTCCTCATACTCAAAGTCAAATTTGTCCACCGGCCGTCCGAAGCAGATGCACAGAGCCTTGAACATCTCCTCCAGCATTTCCTCCTTGCGGGGCTGAGGATCTTTGCCCTCCCGAACCAGAGCCCGCAGCTCCAGTGCGTCCTTCCGCAGCTTGCCGTTCAGCTTCTGCATCAGGCTTCTGGTGTGGCAGGACTGATAGGTCTCCGGCATAACGCTCACCGGCACCACGCCGTATTTTTTCACCAGACTGACCATCATATCCCACTGGCCGCCGTCGCCGATGCCGCTTTTCAGGATCCAGTTCACGGTGCGGTCGTCCAATTCCTTGTCAGCGGTGTCGATCACGGACTCCAGACAGTAGTTGATCTTCTCAAATTTATCCCAGAAAGCGAAATAGTTGCCGGACAGTTCCATGCGCTCCATGTTGCACTTTTTGGCGATGATTTCCCGCATCACATTCATGGACGCAAAGAGCCAGCAACGGCCGCTGGCCTGCTGATTGGTAGCTTTGGAACCGTGCAGGTCAATGGAAAATGTATTTTCCAGCTTGGCGGCATCCATAGGGCTGTAAGCGGCATCCGTGATATCCGCTTTGGACAGTGCCGCGGTGAACACTTTCGCGATCTTGTCCTGATCATAGTTCTCTTTAAAGCGCTGGATCAGTTCAGCAGTAATTGGTTTTGCAGCTTTCATTCTTTACCATTCCCTTCTTAAACAGTTGCGGCTGTCATAAATTGTTAGCCTGATTGAATTTTCTTTCCATGTCTAATCATAGCACAGCGGGAGAATTTATCAACTGTCACTTTTGCATAAAAATTCAGGGGCAAAATCCGACACTCCGCTTCGCGCCGCGCAAAAAAACAGCCCCTTCTTTTGAAGAAGGGGCTGTTTTTATACGGTTTCCTTGTTTTCCTCTGTGGAAGGGGTCTCTGGCGCGGTCTGCTGCTGATCCGGCGGCGTTTCGTCGGTGCTCTGGGGCTGGTAAACCGGCTTGCCGGGAACAGCACCCTCCTCCGGATACTGGATTGACACCAGTTCATAGTGGTCATCCACCTTTTTTACGGTGTAGATCATGTATTTTTCCGGCGTCGGCTCATAGTCCCTGCCCTGCAGGGTCTGCATCCACTCGTTGCCGCTGGGCAGGTAGCCCACCCGCAGCGTATAGATCACACCGCTTTTCACAATGGACTCCACCTGTGGCGTATACAGCACCGAGCTGCCGTCCAGGGGAACCAGATAGCTTTCCCTGCTTTCATCATAATAATAGGTGCTGATGTAGTCGGAGAAGCTCTGGTGGTTTAAAACAATGTCCGGCCCGAACAGCTTGGCGCAGGCCACATCCACGTCCGACTTGGCCACCAGGATCCGGTTATTCTGATCCACCGTATATTTTTCCACGTTGCTCACATAGGCGGACCAGATGGAGGAGCGCAGCAGCACCAGCTCATCCATTTCCGACGGGCTCTCGATCACAGCCGGATCAAACATGACCACCGGGAACAGAACCTGCTCAAACTTCTCCTTCTCCTTGGAGTTGTCCAGCAGCCGTCCGCCCAGGTGAATGCAGGAATTGACCACCGTTACCAGACCGATCAGCGCCAGAACCACAAAAACCGCGCCTACAAGCACCGCTGCCGGGAACTTGTGCCGGTTTGCTTTATTCTGTTCATTCATTTTTTATCTCCTCCATACCCGAACCGCGCAGCAAACCAAACTAATCCTCGTCCTCCTGGGACTCCGGCTCCGGGAGTTTTTCCACTGTCAGCTTCGTAATGCGCTGTTCATCCATTTCTTTTACGGTAACACGCAGATTCTCATAGGTGAAGGACTCGCCTTCTTCCGGAATATGCTCCACCTGTTCCAGCGTCCATCCGCTGACCGTATTGTAATCGCTTTCAAAGTTTCGGGTGCTGCAGCCCAGGTTTTCCAGCATATCGTATACGTTATAGTCGCCGGAAACCTCGTAAACATCATCGCCCAGGGGGACAAAATCTTCTTCCACCTGGTCGTATTCGTCCCAGATCTCGCCTACCAGCTCCTCCAGACAGTCCTCCATGGTCACCAGACCCAGCGTTCCGCCGTAGTCGTCGGTGACGATGGCCATCTGCATCTTGCTTCGGCGCATATCATTGAGCAGCTTGGAAATATTCATGGTCCGATGCACAAACATCACCGGGGTGATCAGCCGGCGCACATCCCGCTTGCCGCCGACCTCCGCCAGCAGCACATCCTTGGCCCGGACAACACCGATAATATGGTCGATGCTTTCCTCATAAACCGGGAAGCGGGAAATACCCTCACTGCACACCAAATGGAGCAGCTCCTCCCAGGGATCCTCCAGGTCAAAGGCGATCATGTCCACCCGAGGTGTCAGCACCTCCTGCACCTCGATCTCATCAAATTCCAAAGCGGACTGGACCAGGTCGCTTTCTCCCTCTTCCAAAACGCCTTCCTCCTCAATGGTCTCAATGATGCTTTTCAGCTCCTCCTCGGTAACGGAAGGCTTATCCTCGGCGACGCTTTTGCTGGTCAGCAGATTGGTCAGCTTCACCAGCAGGAACACCAGCGGCGAAAACAGGGTTCGGAGAAAATCAATGGGTCCGGCCACATAGCCCGCCAGCTTGTCAGCGTTCTGCTTGGCAAAGGTTTTCGGCGTTACCTCGCCGAAGATCAGCACCAGCACCGTCATGATGACGGTGGAAACAGCCGCGCCGTTTACCGGAAAAATCTTCATCAAAAGAACCGTCGCCAAAGAGGAGGCGGCGATGTTGACAATGTTGTTGCCGATGAGAATGGTGGAGATGGTCCGCTCATAATCATCCGCTATCTTGAGGACTTTCTTTGCTTTTTTGTCGCCTTCCTCCGCGGCGTTTTTCATCCGCACGCGGTTGATGGTGCTCAGCGCCGTTTCCGATGCGGAAAAGAAGGCCGAGCCGCCGATCAGCAACACCAAAAGAAAATAAAGTAACCCGTCGTCCAAGAAAAATCAGCTCCCAGTTGTCGTAAAATTTCTGCAAGTCGTTTTTTGCAGTTCCATTCCATTGTATCAGATATTTCATTTCGAAACAAGCGAACAGAAAAAGTTTCCACCCCGTTATTAATTGCTTTTTTTCGTGTTTTTTCCAAAAATATCGCTGAAACCCCAGGATTTCTCGATTTTTCGTCTGTTTTCTCCCGAAATCAGGCAAAAGAAAAAGGAGTTTCCCTCCGCGGGACTCCTTTTTTCTCGTTTATCTTATGTTTTGTTCATGCTTGCTGCTTTCTTTCGGCTCAGCCCGCTACAGCAGCAGCTTTTCCAGATCCGCCACAGTTTCCGCAACCGCCACAGCCCCGCTGAATTCCTCCCGGGAACCAAAGCCGTAAAGAACGCCAATGGCGTCAATGCCCACCTTGGCCGCACCCTCAATATCGTACTTTCGGTCGCCGACCAGCACCGCCCGGCTTTTGTCCTCCACACCCATCCGGTCCAGCGCGCAGCGAAGCACATCCTCCTTGCTTCGTCGTCCGCCGATGGTCATCTCCGCACCGGTGATCTCGTCAAAATATCCGTCCAGCCCGAAATGCTCCAGGATCCGTCTGGCGAATTCCTCCGGCTTGGAGGTGGCGGTCCCCACCAGCTTGCCTTGCTGTTTCAGTTTTTCCAGCAGGCTGTCAATGCCCGGATAGATCTGGTTTTCAAAGATCCCCTTTTCCGCGAAGCGCTCCCGGTATTTCTGTGCCGCTTCCTCCGCCATTTCCCGGGAAAAGCCCAGCAGCTCCATAAAACCATCCACCAGCGGCGGCCCGATAAAGGGGCGCAGCTTTTTCCGGTCCTCCACCTCGATGCCGAAGTGACGCAGGGCATACTGCACACAGGAGGTGATGCCCAGCTCCGGATCGGTCAGTGTTCCATCCAGGTCAAATAAAATTACGTCGTAGTTTTTCATGCTCTCTCTCCATTTTCACACACATTTATCCCGCTTATCCCAGCGGCGCGAACTGTTCCGCTATTTTCTGAGCCACACGCACGCCGTCCACCGCGGCGCTGACGATGCCGCCGGCATAGCCGGCACCCTCCCCGCAGGGATACAGCCCTTTTACACCCAGCGCCTGCAGTTCTTCGTCCCGGCTGATCCGCACCGGGGAGGAGGTTCGGGTCTCCGGCCCGGTGATCACCGCTTTCTCACCGCCAAATCCCCGTATTTTCCCGTCAAACACCTGGAAACCCAGCCGCAGCATCCGGTTCACCGGCTCCGGGAACAGCCGATTCAGATCCCGCTCCTCCACACCGCAGGCGAAACTGGGTTTTGTGCCGCACTGCTCCAGGGAATGTCTGCCTCCCAAATAAGACAGCACCGTCTGCGCCGGCGCCCTGTAGCTTCTCCCGGCCAGATCAAAGGCCTTCCGCTCCAGTTCCCGCTGGAAGGCCATCCCCGCCAGCGGTCCGGCGCCGAAATCGCTGCTGTCCACCGAAACCACCACAGCCGAGTTGGCGTTTTCCCCATTTCGGGCATAGTAGCTCATGCCGTTGGTAACAATGGTCTCCTCCTCGGAAGAGGAGGGCACCACAAGCCCGCCGGGGCACATACAAAATGTATAAACCCCCCTGCCATTCAACCGATGGGATAATTGATATTCCCCTTTTGGCAGAGCAGGATGGCCCGCCAAAGCGCCGTACAGCCCCTGATCAATAAGGCTCTGGGGATGTTCCACCCGGACACCCACCGAAAAAGGCTTTGCCTCCATAACGATCCCCTGCTCCAGCAGGTTTTGGAAGCTGTCCCTGGCACTGTGACCCAGCGCAAGGATCACCTGCTCCGCCGGGATCTCTCCCTCGCTGGTGAGCACACCGCAGACGCTGCCTGTTTTCAGCAGCAGCCGCTCCATTTTCACCCCAAAGCGCACTTCGCCGCCCAAACGGATGATTTCCTCCCGGATGGCCTTCACCACATGGCGCAGATGGTCGGTGCCCACATGAGGTTTCTGCCTGTAGCGGATCTCCTCCGGCGCACCGTGGCGGATCAGCTCCTCCAAAATATAGCCGCAGCGGGGATCGCTGATCCTTGTAGTCAGCTTGCCGTCGGAAAAGGTCCCCGCTCCGCCCTCACCAAACTGAACATTGGTCTGACTGCTGAATTTTCCCTGTTTCCAGAAGGCTTCCACCGCCTCCACCCTCTGGTCCACCGCCGCTCCCCGCTCCAGCACCAAAGGCCGGTAGCCCAAGCGCGCCAAAACCAGAGCCGCGAACATACCCGCTGGCCCAAAACCGACCACAAGCGGCCGGTGCGGCAGGGCTTGGCTGCCCCTGGCGAAGGAAATGGCCTCGGTTTTCTGAAGCTGCACATCTTTTTTGCCCGCTTTCTCCACAATGGCCGTCTCATCGCCGTTTACCACAAGGGAAACCGAGCTGATCAGGTGGATGTTGTTCTTTTTTCTGGCGTCCACCGAGCTTTTCACCAGATAAGCCGCCTGAACCTGCTCCGCTTTCAGCCCGGCAGCCCGCCTGGCCGCCGCGAAAATCTCCTCCCGGCTCCTGCCCAGGCCGGTTTTGATGTTGGATACAAGAATCGCCATAGTTCCTCCCGCAAAATTCTTTCCAAAGAAAAGGCTATCGGGGTTCGCCCGGATAGCCTTTCCACATTTCTTTATTCTTCTGCGCTTCCATCGTCGATGCCGATGGAAACCACTACCTCGTAGGAGCCTTTTGCCCACACAAGGCTGCCGTTGGGCACATAGATGCGTACCGGCATCAGTACCTGGCCGACCTCGATCTCGCTGCTCTGCTTCATGTCCACCTCGGCGATAATATCGCCCGCGGAAATGGTTTCCAGAACCGCCGCGTCGCCCACCAGCTCCACATCCGTCAGCTGCTGGGCCAGCGCTTCCGCTTTATAGCCCAGCGGAGCGTTGACTACCTTGATCTCATCCAAATTGATCTTCCGGCTGCTCATACCCTCGTCATTCAGAGAAACCTGCACGCTCTGGATATTTTCCACGTTCCAATATCCGGTGGGCAGATTGACGGAGAAGGCGTAGCTGCTGCTCAGACCCAGCTGCTTGAAATCAATATAATCCAGCAGAATGGAAGCGTATTTGTCAATGGACGCCTCCGCTCCGGCCACCGGAATGGTCTCGCTGGAAATGGTAAACTCCAGCTCGTCCAGCGGGAAGTTCTTCGGCACGTTCATAAACTGCAGCTCCACCGGAATATCCCGGATCTTCAGAACCGGAATGGTAACGGTGGCTTCCTGTACATCCATAGAGATGTTCTGGGACTCGATCACGTTGCCGTTTTTGTCCAGAAGAACCAAAGCGGCCTTTTTGCTGTAGGTCTCCGACAGCTTTTCATCCACCGTAGCGCGGATCTCGCAGCTGCTGACCCGGCTCACTTCCGCCTCAGGCCCGGTGATGGTCACCTGAGAAGGGGTCACCAGCTCATCCTGGATCAGATATCCCGCCTCACTCTTGATGCCGTTCAGGTTGGATTCGATCTCCAGCACCTTGGTGTGCAGAGTATCGAAGCGCACCGTGATCCGGCTGGGGGACACGGAGACAACGCTGACATTCTCCCCGCCGCCCTTGATGGTCCCCACCAGAGGCAGCTCGTAGACCCCGGCTCCCGTAACCTTGGACACATCCGGTACGATCTCAATATCCTCTTTGGACAGGTTGCCCACCGCGTACATCACGCCGCTGACGTTCACAGTTGTCAGTTCCACATCCGGCGTAATGGAATTTAAGCCCAGTGTACTGATGGAATCCTCCACATTGGACATATTGATGGGCACATCCTTAAAGGTCGCGTAGGTCTCCCGGTCCATATTCTCCACCACGATCAGCCACGCGGCGAAGGCGATCAGCAGGGACACCACCTTCAGCAGAAGATCATTATTCAAAAAACGTTTGAGCATTTATCGTTTCACCTTCTTCAGCAATGCTTTCACCGCACTTTTATCCTCCGGCCGCTCTCCATCCTCCTGCTTCTGCAAAAGCTCCCGGCGCAGACGTTTTTTCAGGCTTTCGGGACTGTAGTTCCGGTCGATCTGGCCGTTTTCCGCCACAGAGATCACACCGGTTTCCTCGGAAACCACAACGATCACCGCGTCGGAGTTCTCGCTCATGCCCAGCGCAGCGCGATGACGGGTTCCCATCTCCTTGCTGATGGTATAATTCTGGCTCAGCGGCAGGAAACAGCCGGAAGCATAAAGCCGGCCCTCCCGAATGACCATGGCGCCGTCGTGAAGCGGGGTATTGACAAAGAACAGGTTGCCGATCAGCTCCGTGCTGGGCTCCGCGTCCACCACCGTGCCGGTTTTGATGATCTCGCCCAGCTTGGTTTCTCGCTCAAAAACCATCAGCGCGCCGGTGCGGCTTTTGGACAGGCTTCTGCAGGCCTCGCACACAATATCAATACAGTGGGAGGTAGCGGCCAAGTGCTGCTGGTTGTTCTCCTCCCCGCCGAAAAACTTTCTCAAAGTGCCCAACTGGGTCTGTGCCAGCCGCTCCAGCACCCGGCGGATCTCCGGCTGGAACAAGATCACCAGCGCCAGCACACCGGTGCTGATCAGGGTGTTCATAATAAACTGCAGCGTTTTCAGCTCCGCCAGCGCCGCCACCAAATACACCAGCACCAAAGCGCCGATGCCCTTCAGAAGCTGCACCGCCCGGGTCTCCTTCACCAGTTTGGCCAGATAATAAACCAAAAATGCAACTACAAGAATATCCAGGTAGTCGTTTAAGCCCATACCTCGAATATTACCGATTAAATGACTCAGCCATACATTCTCCATAGATTCCCAACTTCCTTTTTTTCGCTGTAACAGCGGAACATTGACTCTTCCAATCAGCCATGAAAAGACCAATCCCATTTTATCAATATCAATTTTACCATACTTTTGAATAAATTCAACCGCCCTTTTCTGTTTTTTATGGAAATACACCACCCCGGCCCTCCCCGCATAAGATAAAGCAGAAAAGCACTCTGAATTTCCGCAAGGAGGTGAAGCCTGTGGAGGAGCATACGCTGTCTGTCCGGTCCGTCACCTATGCCATGAAGGCCCAGTCCGTTCTGGAACGCTACCGCATCCCCTGCCGCATCATTCGGGACCATAAAGTACAAAAAGGCTGCGGCTATAAGATTGTCGTCCGCGGCGACCTGCAGCGGATCCAGTCTATTTTAGCCCAGCAGGGCATCCAAACCAGAAAGGAGTCAGGCTCATGATCTATTTGGACAACGCCGCCACCACCTGGCCCAAGCCGTCCTCCGTCCCGGAGGCGGTCAACCGGGCGATCCGGCGCTACGGGGCCAATCCCGGCCGAAGCGGCCACAAAATGGCGGCAGAAACGGCGCAGCAGGTCTACCGCTGCCGGGAAAAAGCCGCCCAACTGTTCCGCTGCCAGCCGGAGCGGGTGATTTTTACTCTTAACTGTACCCACGCCATCAATACCGCCCTCCAGGGATTGATCCGGAAAGGGGATCATGTGCTGATCTCCGATCTGGAGCACAATTCCGTCTCCCGCTGCGTCCACCAGCTTTCTCTGGACGGCATCTGTACCTACACCGTAGTGCCCACCTACCCGGACCCGGAGGAAACGGTGGACTCCTTCCGGCGGGCCATCCGCCCCAATACCCGTCTGATCTGCTGCATCCACGGCTCCAACGTGTTCGGCACCATTCTTCCCATCGCCCAGATCGCCGCCATGGCGCGCCAAAACGGCCTTCTTTTCATCGCCGACTGCGCCCAAAGCGCAGGCGTACTGGATCTGGACCTGTCCCGGGACCCCATCGACTTTCTCTGTATGCCGGGACACAAGGGATTGTACGGCCCGGCCGGCACCGGACTGCTCTGCTGCGGCAGCGACCAGCCTCTGCACTCCCTTACCCAGGGCGGCACCGGCTCCGATTCCCTCCAGCTGGAGATGCCCGATTACCTGCCGGAGCGGCTGGAAAGCGGCACCGTCAACACCCCCGGCATCCTGGGTCTTTCCGCCGGGATCACCTATGTCCAGGGCCACGGCACCCGGAAAATCTACGAATTTGAGCACCGCCTTGTCCGCCGGCTCTATGAGGAGCTGTGCGATGTTCCCTGGGTCCAATTTTACGGCCCGGAGCCCCGGCTGGATGCCACCTTGCCGGTCCTTTCCCTTACGCTCGGCTCCATGAACGGCAGCGAAAGCGCCCAATGGCTGGACCAGATGGGCGGGATCGCCACACGCGGCGGCTTTCACTGCGCCAAGCTGGCTCACGAAAAGCTGGGTACCGATCAAATCGGCACCTGCCGCATCAGTCCGGCCTCCTTTAACACCATGGCCGACATCCAAAACGTCTGCCGCCTTATCAAACGGAAGCGCATATCCTAAAAAAAGCAAAAAACAGACCGTCCCTTCTGCTCTCCGGCAGCTTGTCACGGTCTGTTTTCTTATTTCGTATACTTTTTTATTTTCTTATTTTTCTTCTGTCAACAGGCAGACTGCGTGGGCCGCGATGCCCTCTCCGCTGCCGGTGAAGCCCAGTTTTTCTTCGGTGGTGGCCTTGACGGAAAGCTGTCCCGGGTCAATGCCGCAGACCTGCGCCATCCGCTGCCACATTTGGGGAATATAGGCTGCCAGTTTCGGCCTCTGGGCAATCACCGTGGCGTCAATATTGCCGATGGCGTAGCCCTTTTCCCGCAGCAGAGCCGCCACTTCTGCCAGCAGCTTCATGCTGTCGGCGCCCTCATACTCGGCAGCCGTATCGGGGAACAGTCCGCCGATATCGCCCAGCGCCGCCGCCCCCAGCAGAGCGTCCATAATGGCGTGCGCCAGCACATCCGCGTCGGAATGGCCCAGCAGCCCCTTTTCCCAGGGGATCTCCACGCCGCCCAGGATCAGTTTTCTCCCCTCAACCAGCCGATGTACGTCATATCCATGCCCGATCCGCATAAAAATCCACCCTTTTTTCGCTGTTTTTCTTACGTTTCATCGCCCAAAGCCTGCGCAATGGCCTCTGCCGCCGGCAGATCCTCCGGCGTGGTGATCTTAATGTTGAAATAACTGCCCTGAGACAGAAATACCTTTTTCCCCAGCCGTTCCACCAGCTGGCAGTCGTCGGTGCAGTCCACGCCGTCGGCTCTGGCCTGTTCCACCGCCTGCATATACCAGTCCCGGCGAAAGATTTGAGGCGTCTGGGTCAGATACAAGCGGCTTCTGTCCGGGGTATCCCGGATAAAGCCCTGCTCATCAGCCACCTTGATGGTGTCCTTGCTGGGTACGGCGGCCGTCGCCGCCCCATAACGGACAGCGTCCTCCATGCAGCGCAGGATCAGCTCCCGCTGAACAAAGGGACGGGCGCCGTCGTGGATCACAACATAATCCGCTTCTGGGGACAAAGCCTCCAGGCCTCGCTGCACCGACTGCTGGCGGGTCGCCCCGCCCCGCACCACGCTGCGGACCTTTTTCAGGTCAAATTCCCGCACATGATCCAGCATGACCGGGATCAGATCCTCCCGGCAGACCACCACGATCTCCTCCACCGCCTCCATCCGGTCAAAGGGCAGGATGCTGCGGACCAACACCGGCTGCTTTCCCAGCCGCAGGCTCTGTTTATCCACGCCCTGCATCCGGCTGGAGGAGCCTCCGGCCACCACCACAACGCCGAAACGTCCCTCCAGACCGCTGTTTTTTCCGTTCACCAAGCCATCTTCCTTTCCTTGGACCAAATCCTTAGACCAAAAGCCCCAGCGTCCGGCCGATAAACAGCCACATGGTCACCGTGACGGCGCTGAACAGGGTCGTTCCGGCAATAATATTGGCCGTAACCGCTCCCTCGTGGCCCATGTTTCTGGCCATAATGAAGCTGGACGGTGTGGTGGGCGCGCCCATCATGATCATCAGCGTCACCAGCCACTCATTTCGCCAGCCCAGCAGCACCGCTACCGGCAGGAACATCGCCGGCTGCAGCACCAGCTTGTACAGGCAGGCCCCCATGGTAGGCCACAAATTGCTCCGCATCTTGCCCCATTTGAACTCCGCGCCGATGGCAAGCAGCGCCAGCGGGCTGGTCAGGGAGGCCAGATTGCTCATCGTCTTGTCGATGATCACCGGATAGTCGATCCGCAGCAGGGAGGATACGGCTCCCAGCACAATGGCGATGATCAGCGGATTGGTCACGATCTGCCCAAAGGCCTTTTTCATGTGCCGGGCCAGTTCGCTCCTGTCCGCCGGCGCGTCCGGACGCTCCAGCACCAGAATGATCACGCCGAACACATTGAACAGGATCACACAGCCGATGAGCGCCTGGGCCACAACAGCCGCCGCCTCGTCACCGGGATAAATATTCTGCAAAAACGCACCGCCCAGCACCGCGATGCTCCCCCGGTAGCTGCCCTGAACAAATTCCGCTACAATGGACCGATCTTTCAGGAATAATCTTCCCAAAATCCAGGCTCCCAGTACGCCCAATGTGGCAGCGGCCGCGCAGAACAGCACAAATTTCACATCAAACTGGCTGCGCAGGTCCATGGTGGCCATATCCCGGAACAGCATCACCGGCAGCGTCACCTTGAACACAAAACGGTTGCACACATTCACAAAGTCCTGGGTCAACATCTTCCCCCGGAACAGCAGCCAGCCCAGCACCATGAGCAGAAACACCGGCATGGTACAGTTAATACTGAAAATAAAATCTTCCACCGCAAACACCCTGCTTTCTCGTTGTAATATTCCCGATAATGATACACCTTTTTCCCTTTCTCCGCAAGAAGTCCCGCAAAAAAAAGCCCTCCCCGCGGGGAAGGCTTTTGCTTTATCCGGCTTTGACCTGGGTTTTGCTCTGGGCTTTCCCCTCGCTGAAGAAGGTCGCCCCAAGGATCATCACCGCTCCGACCAGTGTGCTGATGGTCAGCGGCTCCTTCAGCAGCACCGCGGACAGCACAATGGCAAAAATCGGGTCGATGTAGCCGTACATGGCCACCGTCTGGGCCTTCAGCGTCTTGAGCGCTGAGTAGTACATGGCATAGGCCACGCCGCTGTGAACAACACACACCGTCAGCAACAGCAGCAGGGAGCGAGGATTGGCGTTCAGTTCCCCGGGCGATACGGTCAGCAGGGTGTAGGGCAGCATCGCCAGCGCCGCCGTGGCCATGCAGATGATGGTCATATCGTAGGAGGGCATCTCCTTCATGGTTTTGTTGGTCACAATGTTGGCCGCGTACAAAACCGCCGCGCCTACCGCCAGCAGAATACCGGTGATCTCTCCGGCGGAAGGGATCCCGCCCTCCAGCACACCGGATACCGGCACCATACCCAGAATGGCCACCAGCACGCAGAGCAGCTTCCGCGCCGTCAGCTTCTCCCCCAGCACAAAATGAGAGGCCAGGATCACAAACACCGGCTGCAAATAGTAGCAGAGAGTGGCCGTGGCAACCGTGGTGTAGCGGTAGGACTCGAACAGCAGCATCCAGTTGATGCCGATGCAGGCGCCGGAGAACAGCAGCCTCCAGCGGTTTTGGCGGATCGCCGCCCGATCCAGCCTTTTTCCCTGAATCAGCAGCACTGTCAGCAGAAACAGCGCGCCGATGGCGCCTCGGGACAGGGCAATGACGCTGGACGGCATATTGATGTAACGGACAAAAATACCAATGGTGCCGAACAGCAGCATAGTGGCAATGATTTTCAGCTTGGCCGAAGCCTGCTCATTCATAAAAACGCTCCTCCTCACACAAAACCGGCTGTTTTCCGGAAAAAACAGCTTTTAACGAATAAAATTGGTGCCTACTCTCGGCTCTTTTTCCGGCAGACCGAAAGCTTCTTTCCCCAGCTGGATGCTCTTCAGCAAAAAGGCCATGTTCCGGCCCAGGGTCCGCATGATCTGCATTCCTTCCAGATCCTGCACCACCTGCTGGGCGTTGTTTCCATGCACCTGATTCCAGTATTGGCTGGATACCACCGGCATGGAATTGATGGTGAAGTACTTGTTCAGCTGGTCAAAGGTGGCGGTATTGCCGCCCCGGCGCGCGGAGACCACCGCCGCGCCCACTTTCATGGTCTTATCGTAGCTGGAGCTGTAGAACAGCCGGTCAGCAAAGGCAGTCAGTGTGCCGTTGGCCGAAGCGTAGTACACCGGAGAGCCTAAAATCAGGCCGTCCGCCTCCCGGAATTTTTCACCAACTTCATTTACAATGTCGTCTATGACGCATTTTCCCAGCTTCCGGCACTGGCCGCAGGCCAAACAGCCCCGGATGTCCAGATGTCCCACCTGGATCAGCTCGGTTTCCACACCGTTTTCGTTGAGGGTCTTTTCTACCTCCCGCAGAGCGGTTGCCGTACAGCCGTCGGCGTGAGGACTTCCGTTGATCAGTAATACTTTCATCTGTTATCGCTCCTTCTTATTTTTCCGGCACATACCAGTAGGAATGAAAGCCTTTATTGTACACCCTGCCGCCCTTGGGCACCTGCGTCAGAGTGTTATACACGTTGTAATAATCCCCCGCCCCCATACCGATTGAAATAGCCCCCATGGTGCCCAACACGGTATGGGCCGGCGCCAGGAGAAAGATCAGGAAAGGCAGGATGCCAAAGACCAGATTAGGCAGCAGACTCATAAAAACAAAGCGCCCCTTGCTCATATGCTCCGTCCCGGTGACAAAAAGCATTCCCTGCTTCCAGTTGGTGTACAAATAGACCTCCTCCCGGAAGCAGATCCCGTGGAGCAGCTCATGGGGAAACAGAGCCAGCATGGACAGAACATAGCCCCACACCCGGAAAGCCCTCAGGCCGCCCCGAACAAACAGCAGGATCAGGCACAGGACCATCAGCCCCAGGGCGATGCCGTTGACCAGAAGCGCAAATTCCTTCATGTTGGAGGCCTCCTGGTAGGCCACCGCGCCCTCCACCGGCTGGGCGCTGGGCAGACTGCTTTCGTCGCCGCTGTATTTTCCCTTGTAGATCAGCTTCACTGTTCTTCCTCCAATCTCCGCAGAAAATCTTTCTGCTGTTTTACGCTTCGGATGCGGAGGACCTTCTCCGGATACTGCCGCTCCCAGCGGTCAAAGGCCTGTTTTTTGTCCTTCGTCCGCCCGTCATGAAGCACCCAGCGGATAAATTCGCCGTCCACCTTCTCCGGGCAGCCCTCCGCCATGTCCGGACGGACCCTTCCCCGGTGGAACCGCCAGCGTTTCAGCACCCGCCACAGGCAGACAAAGCGGTTCAGCTCCAGAATAATGATCCGGTCCGCCTCCCGGAGCCGTCTTTCCTGCTCCACTTTGCTGTAATTGCCGTCAATGACCCAGCCCTCGTGGCTGTCCAGAAATTCCGCCAGCTCCCGCTGCTCCTGCTCCCGCTCTTTTTCCACCCAGTTGGGCAAAAAATGGACGCTGTCCATGTGCAGCACCGGCAGACCGTACTTTTCCCCCAGTTTTGGGGCCAGCGTGGATTTTCCGCCGCCGCTGTAGCCCATGATCGCGATTTTCATTGCCTTTCCCTATTCCTTCCACAACACCGAGGCGCTGCTCGTCCCAATTCTATCGCAGCCTGCCTCCAAAAAGGCCTCCATCTGCTCCTTTGTGCGGATCCCGCCAGAGGCCTTGATCTTCAGCCGCCCGCCCATCAGCTCCCGGAACAGCTTCACATCCTCCAGATCCGCGCCGCCGGAGCCAAAGCCGGTGGAAGTCTTGATATAATCCGCGCCGCCTCTGGCCACACAGTAGCACAAAGCAATTTTTTCCTCTTTGGTCAGGCTGCAGGTCTCCACGATCACCTTCAGCACCCGGTCCTGAACCAACTGCCGGATGGCGCCGATCTCCGCCACCACTTCCCCCAGGTTTCCGCTTTTCACATCGCAAAGGTTGACCACCAGATCCAGCTCATCAGCGCCGTTCTGTCTGGCGTCCCATGCCTCTGCGGACTTGGCCGCCTGGGTCTGATAGCCCAGCGGGAAGCCGATGACCGTGCAAACCTTCAGCTCCGGATAGGTTTCCTTCACCTTCTGCACAAAACAGGGTGGGATGCAGACGGTAGCCGTCTGATATTGAATTGCCTCCTGACACAGCCGGTCGATCTCCTTCCAGGTTGCGGTCGGTTTCAGCAGCGTATGGTCAATATGGGATAAAATCTCTTTGTTTTCCATGGGATACCTTCCTTTCCGGTCAATCAGCCGCGGCATTTTCCTTCCTAATCACAGTCCTCCACCAGCTTCCGGAGCTGGGGGATTTTTTTCGGCGGCACCGAAAGGCTGTCAATGCCCATCTCCACCGCTTTTCTGGCAAAATCTCCGTGTGTGGCCGCGTCGCCGCAGATCCCACAGGGTTTGCCTTCCCGATGGGCAGCCTCAATGGTATTCTTCACCAGCCGCAGCACCGCCGGATGACAGGGATCGTACAGCTGGGCCACCACCGGATTCACCCGGTCCACACAGAGGGTATATTGGATCAGGTCGTTGGTGCCGATGCTGAAAAAGTCCACCTTTTTGGCCAACACATCCGCCAGTACCGCCGCAGCCGGTGTCTCCACCATAATTCCATAGCGAATATCGCCGCCTATGGCCACACCCTCGCTCTCCAGCTGTTCCCGGGCCTCTCTGGCCAGTTCCAGAGCATGATCCAACTCCCACTCCGCCGAGATCATGGGGAACATAATGGACAGGCTGCCGTAGGCAGAGGCCCGCAGCAGCGCGCGGATCTGGGTAAAGAACATCTCCGGCTTGCTGAGGGACAGACGAATGCCCCGCAAGCCCAGAGCCGGATTTTCCTCCCGCTCGCCCCGGCAGTAGTCCGCCATTTTGTCCATGCCCAGGTCGCAGGTGCGGATCGTCACCCGTTTTCCCTCCATGGCCTGCAAAACCGCCTGATAAAAGCTGAACTGCCGCTCCTCGTCGGGCCAGTCGCTGCTCTGCATATAGATAAATTCGCTGCGGGTCAGGCCGATGCCGTCACAGCCCCAGGCCAGCGCCTCCGCTACATCCTCCAGTGTGGACAGATTGGCCTTGATCTCCACCTTTCTACCGCTTCTGGTGCGGCTTTCCCTCTGCGCAGCCGTCCGCAGCGCCAGCCTTGCCGCCTCCTGAGCGGCCTTTTGTTCCTGAAAACGCCGGAGAATGTAAGCGTCCGGGTTCTCGTAAACCGTTCCCGTATCGCCGTCCACGATCAGATAGCTGCCGTCGGGAATATCTCTCAGGCCCTGTCCCATGGCCACCACCGCCGGGATCTCCCGGCTGCGGGCAAGGATCGCCGCGTGGGAGTTAGGGGAGCCTGCCATAGTCAGAAAGGCCTGCACTTTGTTCCGGTCCAGACGGACGGTCTGGCTGGGGAGCAGATCCTCCGCCAGCACAATGGCCCGCTCCGGCAGCTGAAACTCCTTTTCCGCCGCGCAGGTCAGCTTGTTCATCACCCGCTGGGTCACATCCCGCAGATCCATGACCCTTTCCTTCAGATAATCGTCCTCAATGGCGGAAAACAGCTGGGCGAACTGTTCCGTTGCCTCATACAGGGCATACTCCGCGTTGATGCCCCGATTGATCCGCTCCTGCACCTGATGCAGCAGCTCCTGATCCTCCAGCATAGCCCGGTGAGCCAGGAAAATATCCGCTTCCTTCTGGCCCACCTGCTGTTTTGTCCGCTTCTGCAGCTCTTCCAGCTCCAAAGCAGCCTGCGCGCAGGCCTGGGAAAAGCGGCGCAGCTCCGCATCCGCGTCCCCGATCTTGACCCGGGCCGGTACAGAAAACCCGCTTCTGCCGCCCAAGTGGACGGCAATGCCGTCTGTCACCCCGCCGGATGCCCCAACGCCCTTCCAAATCTTCATCTTTTCCCCTCCTCAGGCCGTTTTTTCGCTTATAAGCCCTATTATAAAAAGAAAAGGCCGATTTTTCAATGTTTCGGCCCTGTTCCGTCGAAATTTTTCCCCGCTGCTCCGCCCGCTACAGCGGCTCGCCGGTATAGCGGTTTCTCGGAATGAATTTTTCCGCCGCCACAATGTAGGGAGGATTGCTTTTGTTCAGCAAAGCGTACTTGTAGCTGTTGTATTTGTGCTTGTCCAGCCCGGCGCAGAACTGCTCCACCAGCTCCGCCTCCCGGCTGCCCTCTTTGTGTCCCGGATAGATGATCACCACGATGACCCCGCCGGTTTTCAGCAGATTCACCGCCTTCTCCAAAGCCTCCATGGTGGTTTCGCACTGGGTAGTCACCGATTTGTCGCTGCCCGGCAGATAGCCCAGATTAAAGATCCCCGCGTCGATGGGCTCCCTGACGTACTGATCCACCCGATGGTGGCTGTCGTGGATCAGGGTAACATTTGCAAAGCCGCCGTTGTCCTGAAGCAGCTTTTTCGTGTTTTCCAAAGCCATTTCCTGCACGTCAAAGGCGTACACATGGCCCTTTTTCAAATATTGGGCGAAGTAAAGGGTGTCATGGCCGTTCCCCATGGTAAAATCCACAAAGGTCCCATCCTCCCCCATCCGCTCCAGCAGAATTTCCTTGGCAAAATCCAAAATATCCTTCATTGTTATCCCGTTACCTTTCTTCCCACTTTTTTCCCTGATAAGAATCTCTTCTTGCCAGCTCCATGTCGATGGCGTTCATCACTTTTTTCTTATCCCGGCTCCACATCGGCCCCAGCAGACTGTTTTTATCCCCGTCTCCGGTAATCCGCTGGATCACGACCTCCGGCGGCAGCAGCTCCAGCTGGTCGCAGAGGATGGATACATACTCTTCCCGCTCCAGCAGGGCAAATTCGCCCCGCTTCCACTGCTGGGCCAGCGCCGTTCCTTCCAACACATGGAGCAGATGCAGCTTGACGCTGTGAGGCCGCAGCTCCCCCACCTGACGGGCGGATTCCAGCATCATTTCCCGGCTTTCCCCCGGCAGCCCGTCGATCAGATGGACGCAGACCGGGATGTTCCGCTCCCGCAGCAGCTGGAAACCGTCCAGAAATTCCCTGTAGCTGTGGCAGCGGTTGATCCGCTCCCCGGTGCTGTCAAACACCGACTGCAGACCCAATTCCACCTCCACAAAGGTTTTTTCCATCAGTTCCGCCAGATAATCCGCCTTTTCCCCGTCCAGACAGTCGGCGCGGGTGGCAACGCTCAGTCCCACCACACCGGGAAAATCCAGCGCCGGCTCAAAACAGGCTTTCAGCCGATCCAGCGGCCCATAGGTGTTGCTGTGGGCCTGAAAATAAGCGATATATTGGCTGCCGGGCCATTTTTTCTCCATCACGGCTCTCTGCTGCTCCAGCTGCTGCCGCAGACTCACCGCCGGATCGCCGGCAAAATCGCCGCTGCCCCGGGAAGAACAATAGCTGCAGCCGCCCCAGCCCTTGCTGCCGTCCAGATTGGGACAGCTGAAACCCCCGTCCAGGGAGAGCTTGGCCACTTTTCCGCCGAATTTATGCTTGAGAAAATAGCTGTAGGTATGATAACGCTTGTTGCTGTCGGAATAAAGAAACATACTTCCTCCTTTTCCCCTTTTGCCGGCCAACCGGAATAGAAAAACCGGCGCCGTTTTCGGCGCCGGCTCAAACAGGCAGATTCTTTCGGCTTATTCTTTTTCCGCAACCAGTTTAAAGGCTGCCTCGTCCACCAGAACGGTTACGTCCGGATGGAAGCGCAGGATAGACGCCGGGACCTGTGGAGTGACCGGTCCGTACAGGGTGTCGTAAATGGCCTTGGCCTTGCTCTCGCCGTTGGCCACCAGCAGGATCTTTCTGGCCTGCATAATGGTGCCGATACCCATGGTGATGGCTCTTCTCGGAACGTCGCTGTCCTTCTCGAAGAAGCGGCTGTTGGCCTGAATGGTGCTTTCGGTCAGATCAGTGAGATGAGTTCCCTCGGCAAAGCTGTCCGCAGGCTCATTGAAGCCGATGTGGCCGTTGCCGCCGATGCCCAGAAGCTGCATATCCACGCCGCCCAGCTGCTGGATCAGCAGGTCATAGTTTTCGCACTCATCCTCCGGGTCCTCAGCCACACCGCTGGGAACATAAGTATATTCCTTGGGGATATTCACATGGTCGAAGAGATTGTGGTTCATAAAATAGCGGTAGCTCTGGTCGTTCTCGCCGGACAGACCCACATATTCGTCCAGGTTCACGGTGGTCACTTCGCTGAAGTCCAGACGGCCTTCCTCATATTTCCGGATCAGCTCCTTGTAGATGCCCACCGGCGTGGAACCGGTAGCCAGACCCAGAACGGAATCCGGCTTCAGGGTAAGCTGAGCGGCGATGATGCGGGCCGCTTTGGCGCACATTTCTTCGTATGTTTTTGAAACGATAACTTTCATTGGATATCCTCCTCATTCCAAAAAATTTCTATTTATAGTTTAGCACATATTTCCTCTCCCGTCTATAAAATACGGTGACTTTCCGGGAAAAATACATCCCTCTTTCGGATTTTCCATGGCCGGGGAAAGGAAAAACCGGAGCTCCGGTTTATTCCGAAGACTCCGGTTTTTTCAGCTGTGTTTCATACGCGACTCTGCACTGCTCCAAAAGCGGCAGATCCGTTGTGGTAAAATGGCGGAACAGCTCCTCCGGGATATGCAGACAGCGGGAAAAATGGGGGATGCGGCGGGCAACGGCGCCGTGAGCCTTGGCGTAGCCCACCACGTCGGAGGAAACCCCCAGGATCTGCGCCAGCTCCCGCTGGGAGTAGCCGTAAACCTGCTCAATGGCGTCGAAGATCCCGATCTCCACCGGCAGTCCCTGGGCGTCCCGCTCCAGATCCTCCAAAAAGGCGGAAAGGCTGGTTTTTCCCATCTCATAAGGCTTTTTCAGGTACCAGGGCGCGGCCTCCACCGCGCGGGCCAAGGCCTCCTCGCTGATTTCCCACAGCTGGCAGGGGACAGTTTCCCCTTCCGCCAGCTGCCCGAAACCCTTTGCGGTGCAAAAACCGCCGAAATTATACTGACAGTCGCCGCAGCTTCGCTGAAATTCCATCTGCCTTCCTCCTTCCGCTTACTCTATTTCCATTTTAACACACTTTTTTCCCGGTAGCAAAACCTATTCCCGCTCCAGAGCACCTTTATACAGCTCTCCCTTTTTAAAACCGGTCTGTTTTGCCACATCCTTGGCGGCGCTGGACAGAGGCGTTCCCTTTTCGCTGAGCGCCAGCACCATATCAATGGCCTGCTCCAAGGTAAAGGTCACTTCCCCGGCTTCCTCCGGCGCTCCCTCCACGATCAGCACATATTCCCCTTTGGGCGTCCGCTCCTCATACTGGGCAATGGCATCGTCCAGGGTCGTCCGGTCGATCTCCTCATGGATCTTGGTCAGCTCCCGGGCCAGGCTGATCTTCCGGTTGCCCAGCACCTTCCGCAGATCCCCCAGCGTGTCCTTCAGCTTGTGAGGCGCCTCGTAGAAGATCAGGGTGCGGGGTTCGTTTTTCAAAGCCTCCAGGTTTTCCAGCCGCCCGGCCTTATTGGTGGTGAGAAAGCCCTCAAATACAAACTTGCTGGTGGCCAGTCCCGACAGAGCCAAGGCGGAAATCGCCGCGCTGGGACCGGGAACCACCCTTGTTTCGATGTGATTTTCCGCGCACAGCCGCACCAGATCCTCCCCCGGGTCGGAAATGCAGGGCATACCGGCGTCGGTGACGATGGCCCCGTTTTCCCCGGCCAGCAGTTTGCCGATGACCACCTGGCCCTTCTCCCGGATATTGTGGTCATGGTAGCTGACCATGGGCTTTTTGATCTCAAAATGATTCAGCAGCTTCAAGGTCACTCGCGTATCCTCCGCCGCGATAAAGTCTACCTCCCGCAGCGTGCGGACAGCGCGGACGCTCATGTCCTCCAGGTTGCCGATGGGGGTTCCTACAATATATAAAATGCCAGCCATGTTTCTCTCCTTCTATTCTCTCTCCGCCTGATCCAGCCGGTAGATCCGGCGCAGCTCAGCGGAGTATTCCCCTGTCTGTCCGTTTTGGATCAGCAGCGGCGCCTCCACCTGCAAAAAAGCCCTGCTGCCCTTGCGCCCTTCCACTAAAAAGAGCCAGGGAGCGGTATCGCCCCTTTTCTGCACAAAGCGCAGCCGTTTTGGTTCCACCTTATTGCGGCGCATGGCCTCCAGCGTGTCCAGCAGCCGCTCCGGCCGCTGGCAGACGCAGAGCCGCCCGCCGAATTTCAGCAGGCGGGCCGCCGCCCGGCACACATCGTCAATGGTGCAGAGAAGCTCGTGTCTGGCGATGCTGTGGGCATCGGTTTCGTTGAGAATGCCGCTGTTTCCCGCCTTGTAAGGCGGATTGCAGGTCACCAGCGTAAAGCTGTCCGTCGGCAGCAGATCGGAGATCTCCTTCAGATCCCCTTCCACCGGGATCAGCCGGTCTTTCAGCCCGCAGAACGCCACGGTTTTTTCCATTTGGTCAATGGCTTTCGGCTGTATGTCCAGCCCGTAGGCCACCTGAGGCGCCTCCTCCGGCTCCCGGAACCACAAAAGCGGGATAATCCCGCAGCCGGTGCCCAAATCCACACAGCGGTCTTTCCGCTTTACCCTGGCAAAATCCGACAACAGAAAAGCGTCGGTGCCGAACTTGTGCTCATCGGACACACAGATTTGCAGCCGCCCGTTGATTGGCTCAAAAAAATCCTTTTCCAAAGCCGTTCCTCCCGTTTTCTCCTGAACCATCCTTAGAATTTCTTCATGGACGGGGTCAGGAAACCGTCCATCAGGGTGTCCATATAATCAAAGGAGCGCCCGGTGCCGATGGCCACGCACTGAACCGGATTCTCCGCCACCCGGGTGGAAATTTTGGTTTCTGCGCTCAACAGACGGTCCATACCGTCCAGAAGGGAACCGCCACCGGTGAGAACAATGCCATTCTCCGACAGGTCGCCCACCAGCTCCGGCGGCGTTTTTTCGATCACTTCCCGGACAGCGGATACGATCTGCATGGCCTCCTTCCGCAGCGGCTCGTAAAGCATGCTCCGTTTGACCTCAATGGCGCAGGGCAGGCCGTTTTCCAGATTCCGTCCCTTGGCCACAGCGGTTTTATCCTCCTCATAGGACACGGAGCCGATCTCCCGCTTCAGCTGATCCGCCATGCGCTCGCCGATGAGCACGCCAAAGCTGCTGCGGATGTAGCGGATAATGGTCTCCGAGAACACGTCGCCGGCGATCTTAATGGATTTTTTGTTGACAATACCGTTCAGGGACAGCACAGCGATGTCCGTGGTGCCGCCGCCGATGTCTACGATCATATTGCCGTTGGCTTTGGACAGATCGATGCCGGCGCCGATGGCCGCCGCCACTGGTTCCTCAATGAGAAACACCTTCCGCGCCCCTGCGGCCACTGCCACATCCATCACCGCGTTGGACTCCACGTCGGTGATGCCGGAGGGCACGCAGAGAGCGATGCGGGGCTTGATCAGTTTATCGTCGCAGACCTTGCGGATAAAGTGCTGGATCATGGCCTCCGTCACCCGGTAATCGCAGACAATGCCCTCCTTCAGAGGACGGACCGCGCTGATGTAAGCCGGTGTTTTGCCCACCATATTGTAGGCTTCCGAACCTACGCTGAGGATCTTCTCGCTGCGGTGATTCACCGCCACCACAGACGGCTCCTCCAGAACGATCCCTTTGTCTTTTACATAGATCAGCACAGTGGCTGTGCCCAAATCAATACCAATATCCATAGCTGTCATACACTCATTTCGTTATCATTTATCATTTCGTTAAATGGGTCAAACGCCAACATTTTATCGTTTTCCCGCTTCCAGTCCCGGTACTGAGGCGTTTTGCAGACAACGGCCCCGATCACGCAGCCGGCGCCCGCCTCCCGCAGCACTCTGGCACATTCCTTCAGGGTCTCGCCGCTGGTACAGATGTCGTCCACCAGTAAAATCTTTTCTCCGTGAAGGCTCTGGCAGCGATAGCTGCCCTTTTGGGCGTTTTTCCGCTCTCTGCCCCGCAGCGTATGCTGCTGTTTGGAGCGTTTTATCTTCTTCAGACAGGAAGAATAGGGGATGTCCAGCTGAACACTCAGCTCCCGGGCCAGAAGCTGGGCCTGATTATAGCCCCTTCTCCGCTGTCTGGACGGGTGCATCGGCACCCCAAGGATCCGGTCACAGTGTTCCGCCCGCAGCTCCGTTCCCATCCGTTCCAGCATCAGCGCCGCCAAACAGCGGGAAAGCTGGGAACGGCCCCGGAATTTAAATTTCGCCATAGCGTTGGGAACCGTCCCGTCATAATACAGGGCGGCGTAAAGCCGCTCCACCCTGCCCATATGGCTGCGGCACAAAGGCTCCTCCAGCCAGGGCAGCTTCTCCCCACATTCTTCACAAATCAGTCCTTCCTCCATCAAGCCGCCGCAGAATATGCAGCGTCTGGGAAAGATCCAATCCAAGATCCGCTCCAGAATCCGCTCCATCACAGCTCACATTCCCCCTTCAGCATCTCCAGAAGGTTGGTGTAGCGGATGGTTTTGCGGTCATTTTCCACCATATAAGCCACGCTTTGCTCCGTCCCCAGCAGGATCAGCTGGTTTTTGGCCCGGGTGACGGCGGTATAAAGCAGGTTGCGGTAGTGCATTTTGCTGCGGTAGCCCATAACAGGCAGGATCACCGCCGGAAATTCGCTGCCCTGGCTTTTGTGGACGGTGACGGCGTAGGCCAGCTCGATCTGGTCGGCCATATCGAACAGGTAAGCCGCCTCCCGGTCATCGAAGCGAATCAGAATGGTTTTGGAGGGCCGGTCGATCATTTTGATCACGCCGATGTCCCCGTTGTAAACCCCCATTCCATCCTCGCCGTTTTCCCGGCTCCACAGAATATCATAATTGTTCTTGATCTGCATCACTTTGTCGCCGGTGCGGAAGGTCCGGCCGGCGATCTTCACCTCGTCCTTTTCCGGAGAGGGCGGGTTCAGCTCCCGCTGCAGGGCCTCATTCAGGTTGTTGGTTCCCACCGCGCCCACGCGGGTAGGCGCGATGACCTGAATATCCTCGATGGGATCATAGCCGTAGCTTTTCGGCAGGCGGCGGCAGCACAGATCCACCACCGTCTGCTTCATCGACTCATACTGCTCCCGCCGCATAAAGAAGAAATCCCTGTCCCGGCAGCTGAGCTGCGGCATTTCCCCCCGGACAATGGCGTGGGCGTTGGTAACGATCAGGCTTTTCTGCGCCTGACGGAAGATCTCCGTCAGGGTAACGGTGCGGACGATGCCGCTTTGGATCAAATCCCGCAGCACGTTGCCCGGCCCTACCGAGGGCAGCTGGTCGCTGTCCCCCACCAGAATCAGCCTTGCGTTCAGTTTCACCCCGCAAAGCAGGGAGCGCATCAGAGGAATATCCACCATGGACATCTCGTCCACGATGATCACATCGTGGGGCAGGGGGTTGCGCTCATTGCGCTTAAAGGTCAGAGCCTCTTTTTTGGTGAAATCCACCTCCAGCAGTCGGTGGATGGTCTTGGCTTCCCGTCCGGTCACTTCGGACATCCGCTTGGCCGCCCGTCCGGTGGGCGCCGCCAGCGCCACATCCAGCTCCATCTCCTCCAAAAGCTCGATAATGGCGTTGATGGTGGTGGTTTTACCGGTGCCCGGGCCGCCGGTGAGCACGAACAGGGAGTAATTCAGCGCGTCGGCAATGGCTTTGCGCTGCAAAGCCGCGTAGTGGATCCCATTCCGCGCCTCCAAGGCGTCGATTTTTTTCGAATAATCCTGCTCCTGGGGCTGCTGAAGCTGCAAAGCGGTGGTAATTCGGGCCGCCACATACTGTTCCGCCGCCAAATATTCCGGCAGGTAAACGTAGGGCCGGCCGTTTACGTCCAGCAGCTCCAGCTGCTGTCCCTCCAGCATGGCCTGAAGCTCGGTATCCACCATGGCTTCGTTCTGTTCCAATAGCTGGCAGGCGGTGGGCAGCAGCTTGTCGTAGGGCAGGCAGGTGTGTCCGTTGTTCAGATTGTGGCGCAGCACATGGAGGATCCCCGCGCTCAGGCGGTAGCTGCTGTCCATAGGGATCTCCAGCTTCTCCGCAATGGCGTCGCAGCGCTCAAACTCCACGCCGATGCTTTCGTCGCAGAGAATATAGGGATTTTCGCTGACCAGTTCCTGGGTCCCGCTGCCGTAGCGCTTCCAGATTTCGATGGAGGTGGAGGCGTCAATGCCGAAGCGGGATAGGAACAGCATGGTCATGCGGACGCCGAAGAGGCGGGATACCTCCTGCGCGATTTTTTCGCATTTGGCGGGGCTGATGCCGGGGATCTCGGTCAAGCGCTGCGGCTCCTTCTCCATAACCTCCAGCGTGTCGTCCCCAAAAGCCTGTACCAGCCGGGAGGCCAACACAGGCCCCACACCCTTCACCGCCCCGTTGGCAAGAAACTGCTCGATGGCGGCGGCTGTCGCCGGCAGGGTGCGCTCACAGGCGGAGGCCTTAAACTGGCTGCCGTAATTAGGGTGCACCGTATACACACCGTGGAGGGTCAGCTTTTCCCCCTCCACAGCGCCCATCAATTCCCCGACCACCGTGATCAGTTCCTTGCCGTTATTCAGTTCCAGAACCGTAAAACCGCTGTCCTCGTTGGAATAAACCACGGTTTCCACGGTTCCGGTCAGAATGCTCAGTTGTTTTTCCATGTTTTTCTGCCCCAAACCTATTTTGTCTTATCTTTTAGTATACTATGTTTTCGCCGTTCAAACAAGTTCCTTTTCCATCTCCTCCAGCAGCTTTTTGGCCTCCTCATCGCTGACTAAGCGCAGAGAGCCTTCCTCCCGGCAGAAGTGGCGGCACAGCTCCCGGCTGGCGTAATCCATGCCCCGATCCAGCAGCAGCACCTGACTGCCGGCGCAGGTCAGCCGGATATAGCGCAGCAGCTGCTCCATATTCTCCACCGAGCCGCTTAAGGGGATCAGGGTGTAGCGCAGCAGAGGCGCCTTGGGCCGGTTCCAGAACAGCAAAAACCACTCCCAAAGCTGGCTCAGCCCCAGAATCAGCAGAAAACCCGTCAAGCACCAAAGAAGAATGTTCATATTCTCGCCTCCTGTCTCTATACTTCCATCATATGCCGCCTTTTCCGGAAGGGTTCGGGGAAAAAAGCAGGATTTTTCTCTGTTTGTTGCGCTTTTTTGACCCTTATGCTATTCTTTTTCTCAGAAAAACACTGCCGGCAGCAAGCCGCCCTCAGCGAAAGGAGAAGCTTTATGAATATTGCTCCGCTTGCGACTGCTTTTTTCCAGATTTTTAACATTATCCTGCTGATCTCTGTCCTTCTGGGCATAGCTGTCATCATCAAACACCGGTGAAAGGAAAGCGAAGGGCGAAAAGCCCCCGCTTTTTTTCTTTCATCTCCCAAAACAGCGTTGAGTTGCCGGCAAAAAAATGATATAATTATGTTTATCAAATGATTTTGAGTTCCCTTTTCCTGCCGAAAGGGGAAATTTTACCTCAAGCACAGGAGGAGGACAACAATGGAAAAAGAAAAATTTTATATGACCACAGCCATTGCCTATACATCCGGAAAACCCCATATCGGAAACACCTATGAGATCGTTCTGGCGGACAGCATCGCCCGCTACAAACGCTACATGGGCTACGATGTGTTCTTCCAGACCGGCACCGACGAGCATGGACAGAAAATCGAGCTGAAGGCGGAAGCCGCCGGCATCAGCCCTCAGGAATATGTGGACGGCGTAGCCGCCCAGGTCAAGGGCATCTGGGACCTGATGGACACCTCCTACGATAAATTCATCCGCACCACCGATAAGGACCACGAAGCGCAGGTGCAGAAAATCTTCAAATACCTGTACGACAAGGGCGATATCTACAAAGGCCATTACGAGGGCCTGTACTGCACCCCCTGCGAGTCCTTCTTCACCGAAAGCCAGCTGGTAGACGGCAAATGCCCCGACTGCGGCGGTGAAGTACAGCCAGCAAAAGAAGAAGCCTACTTCTTCCGCATGAGCAAATACGCCGACCGTCTGATCCAGCACATCAACGAGCATCCCGAGTTCATCCAGCCGGTTTCCCGAAAAAACGAGATGATGAACAACTTCCTCCTGCCGGGTCTGCAGGATCTCTGCGTATCCCGCACCTCCTTCACCTGGGGGATCCCCGTAAGCTTTGACCCCAAGCATGTCACCTATGTATGGCTGGACGCTCTCACCAACTACATCACCGGCATCGGCTACGACTGCGACGGCAACAGCTCTGCGCTGTTCAACAAAAACTGGCCTGCCGACCTGCATCTGGTGGGCAAGGATATTATCCGCTTCCACACCATTTACTGGCCGATCTTCCTGATGGCTCTGGATCTTCCTCTGCCCAAACAGGTATTCGGCCATCCGTGGCTGCTTCAGGGCGATGGAAAAATGAGCAAATCCAAGGGCAATGTGCTTTACGCCGACGAATTGGTGGAGCTGTTCGGCGTGGACGCTGTCCGCTATTTCGTTCTCCACGAAATGCCTTTTGAAAACGACGGTGTGATCTCCTGGGAGCTGATGGTGGAGCGGATGAATTCCGACCTGGCCAACACCCTGGGCAATCTGGTGAACCGCACCATCTCCATGTCCAACAAATACTTTGACGGCGTTGTCCGCAACACCGGTGTTTCCGAGGAAGTGGATGAGGATCTGAAGGCCGTTGTTACCGCTGCCGCCGATAAAGTCACCGCCAAAATGGATCAGCTCCGCGTGGCTGACGCCATCACCGAGATCTTCAGCCTGTTCAAACGCTGCAACAAATACATCGACGAAACCATGCCGTGGGCTTTGGCCAAGGACGAAAGCAAGAAGGAACGTCTGGAGACCGTTCTCTACAATCTGGTGGAAAGCATCAGCATCGGCGCTTCCCTGCTGGAATCCTTCATGCCTTCCACCGCCAAACGCATCGCTGCCCAGCTGAATACCAGCCTGCGCTCTCTGGATGAGTGCAAAGCCTTCGGCCTCTATCCTTCCGGCAACAAAGTTGTGGAAAAACCGGAGATCCTCTTTGCCCGTCTGGACATCAATGAGGTTCTGGAAAAGGTGGAAGCCAAAAAAGCCGCCCAAGGCAAAGCTTTGCCCAAGTACGAAGGCGTTGCGGACCTGATCTCCATCGACGATTTCGGCAAGGTGGACTTGCGGGTTGCCCAGATCAAGGCCTGCGAGCCCATCAAAAAAGCCAAAAAGCTGCTGAAACTCCAGTTGGACGACGGTTTTGACGGCGGACGCCAGGTGGTTTCCGGCATCGCCCCCTGGTACAAGCCGGAAGACCTGATCGGCAAGAAAATCGTTATTGTAGCCAACCTGACCCCGGTAAAACTCTGCGGCGTAGAGAGCCAGGGCATGATCCTTGCCGCCAACTGCGACGAAAACACAGTGAAAGTCCTCTTTGTGGACGACAGCATCCCCAACGGCGCGAAACTGAAATAAAAAATACCGAACAGCCCGGTTTTTCCGGGCTGTCTTTTTAAGGAGAATCTATGTTACAGAATTTATTCGACTCCCACGGGCACTACGACGATCCCCGTTTTGATGAGGACCGCCGCTCTCTGCTGCTTTCCATGGAAAACAGCGGTGTTGTCCGCATTATGAACATCGGCAACACCACCTCCGCCAATCTGGCCGGCATTGAGCTGGCCAAGGAATACCCCTTTCTCTACTGCACAGTGGGCATCCACCCGGACCAGTCCGCGGAAATCTATGCCCAAAACTCCCCGGCCTACCTGGATGTGCTGGCACAACAGAGCGAATTTTCCAAATGTCAGGCCATCGGTGAGATCGGCCTGGACTATTACTATGATGACAACGCCCCCCGCCCCATCCAGAAGATCATTTTTGAGCAGCAGCTGGCTCTGGCCAAGGATCTGAAGCTTCCGGTGGTGATCCACAGCCGGGACGCCGCCCAGGACACCATGGAGCTGCTGAAAAAATACCAGCCCAAAGGCATTGTCCACTGCTTCTCCGGCTCCGCCGATATGGCAAAAGAGGTGGTGAAGCTGGGGATGTACGTGGGCTTCACCGGTGTGATCACCTTTAAAAACGCCCGCCGCGCCCTGGAGGCCGCCGCAGCCGTCCCGCTGGATCGGCTGCTCATCGAAACCGACTGCCCCTATATGGCGCCGGAGCCTTTCCGGGGCAAACGCTGTGATTCCACCATGGTGGAGCGCATGGCCATCCGTCTGGCCCAAATCAAGGGTGTGGAGCCGCAGCAAATGGCGGATATCACCTGTGAAAACGCCTTCCAGGTCTATAATATGGAGCGGTAAATCCTCCTTTCCCGTAAAAAAGAGCAGAAAATCCTGCTCTTTTTTCTATTTTGCTCCTCTGTTTCCAGCCATCGCTTAAAAATATTACAGTTTGTAACGATTTCCGTTTATTATTTCTGGAAAAACAGCATATTTTATATCTTTTCCTCCGATATTCCTCCTAAAATAAGTCATTATTGCTAAATTCAGATGACAGATTGGTAACAAAATCCGCTTGTCAGAATGGAGCATTGCCCGTATAATAGGCTCAGACCTTGAGAAACAGGACAGAAAGCTCAGGTTAAAAACTTTTCAACTTTTAGGAGGAAAGAAACATGAAAAAATCCTTATCTTTTCTGCTGGCGCTGATCGCTGTGGCTTCTCTGAGCCTGAACGCCTTTGCGCTGGAAAACGAAAACGCGCAGCAGAACGACCTGACCCACGAGGAAATCGTGGCAGAAAACGAAAATGAAAACAAGAATGAAAACACCCAGGAAAACGGTGTAACTGAGATTCTGGAAGCCGGTCTTTCTCTGGGCAAGGCGGAAAATAGCCAGCTTACCCTCTCCGGCCTGATCCAGCCCAACCAGACGCTCCGCTTCCCCATCCTGCTCACCGATGAAAACGGCAAAACCGTTCCTCTCTCCGATGCGCACCTGGAGGAAAACCGCATCCGCGTGGAAACCAAGGACGGCCGCTCCGCGGTAAACAGCATCAAAGTGGTGGAGGATAACGGCACTTACCTGCTGGAAGTGAAAACCCTCAGCGGTTACCCAACCAAGCAGACCGACTACCTGGGCCAGCTGAAGCTGGTGAAAAAGACCAGCGGCGCTGTGCTTCACGCTCTGGATCTGTCCTTCTCCGTTGGTTACGCTTCCTTGTCTGACGAAGCGGTAGAAGCCGCCAAAAACGGCGAATACATCTTTGTTGACGGCAACACTCCGGTGATCACCGGCAGCCAGTTTGACCAGATCGACAAAGCTCTGGGCGGCGAAAAAGCAACCCTGACCAACGGGAGCTGGACCTTCGAGGTTCGAGTAACAGAACAGGATTCCGTCAACATGCTCAACAACGAGAGAGTCATTAAGGAAATCGTCACCCAGTTCGAGGACCAGAACTTCAAGTTCCTGTCCTTCCCTGCTGGTCCGGCCTTTGACTTCACCGGCACTCTGACCATCGACGTTTCCGACGTGATGGACGACTTCGACGGCAATTTCTATGTGTACAGCTACTACAATGGCCGTCTGAACAAGGTTTACGCCACCTTCAATGATTTTGAAGAGACCGTATCCTTCAAGACCAAATACATGGGCCGCTTTGTCATCACCGACAAAGAGATCAAAAACGGCACGGTTGTAGAAAACAGCAGCGATGACACCGGCGCTGTACAGCCATCCAACCCTTCCAAACCCAACCCGGACACCGGTGCCGGCCTGATGGGCAAGCTTGCCGCAGTTATGGCAACTCTATCTGCCAGCGTTCTGGGCCTGTTGGGCATCAAAAAAGAGCAGAAGTAAAGATTTGCGTCCTGCGGATCCGATTCTGATGCTGAAATCATCTCCAAAAAAATAAAGCAAGATAAAAACAGGGAACGGTTAAAAACCGTTCCCTGTTTCTTTTTTCTGCACTTTTTTACGCTTTACAGCTTTTCTTCAAAAAGCTCCTTGCCCTCCTGGTAGCTGCCCAGCATCACCGCCAGCAGCGCTTTATACAGCAGCAGAGGGTCGGCGTAGATTCGCTCCCGAATAGCGATGCACTCATCCTCCGTGGGAATAAACACATCCAGATTCATCAGATCCGAACCGATATCCTTCATCTTCATGGACAGAATATAGCCGTCGGATACCGCATGGTAGCGCACCTCGATCTCCTCCAGCTTTTTCTGCATCTGGATCAGCTCCCGGGCAGCCTCCACCGTCTTTTCCCGAACGGAAAGCGGCAGCGTATGGTGGAAGGTCTGGGCGGTAGCCGCGCCGATCTCGGTCAGCTCGTAAACTTCCGCTCCCTCCCCGTTTGGCACCGGGCGGATATGGTCGGTTTTTTGCAGCTCGCTGACCGCCTCCACAAATTCAAAATAATTCACGAAGCCGGTTTTCTGCAAAATCTCGTTGATCTGGTCAAAGGACAGCGGCTGTTCAATTTTTTTCAGCAAAAAGCAAATAAGGATCTTGACCTCAAAATCGTTGGTCAGGCCTCCCGGCTCAATTCCGCCGACAAAAGCATTAAAATCCATCCCAAATCCACCTCTTCCCGATCCCTGTGTCCGCGTTTTACCGATACAAGCTCTCTATACAAGCTATTTTACAATAAAATTTTCCACTTGAAAAGGGGCATTTTGTGGATTTCGGGGAAATTGCCTTATTTCATGTGATCCATAAACAAAGCGGCCAAAATCTTCATGCCCAGAACCGTAGATTCGCTGTCGATCCATTCTCCACGGGTATGAGCGCCTTCGCCCCGGTATACACCGAAGCAAACCGCCGGGATCCCCAGGGACAGGGGGATGTTGCAGTCGGTGGAACCGGCATGAGCGCTCATCTCCACACCCTGAGAGCGGCCTGCCGCCTCCATCTGGGCGCAGATCGGCGCCATATCAATGCCTTCCGCCATACAGGGCCGGTCGCCGACCACTTCCACCTGAATGCGGATGCCCATATTCCGATAGCTCTCCACCACCGAATGGAAGAACTGATCCATGTATGCCAGACCCCGCACATCGTCGGAACGGTACTCAAACAGCATTTTGCACTGCTGGGCAATGGTATTTACCGAGGTTCCGCCCTCAATGACACCTACATTGTAGGTTGTTTTCCCGTAATCCGGAACCTTCAGGCTGTAGAACGTATCGATCATCTTGGCCATATAGTAAATGGCGTTCCGGTTGCCGAAAGCGCCGTAAGAATGACCGCCCTCCGTCTCGATGACGATCTCAAAACGCTTGGAGCCTACCGCCTTGTTCACATAGGCGTCCAGTCCGCCGTCAATGGCAAACCATTTGGCGATCCGTCCCTCATAGTCCTTCATCAGCTGACGGCTTCCCTTCAGGTTGCCCAGGCCCTCCTCGCAGGAATTAAACACAAAGAGGATCCCTTTTTCCGGCTGCAAGTTCAGCTCCAGCGCCATCTGCGCCATTTGCAGCAGAGCAATCACGTTGGCTGTGTCATCTCCCACACCCGGGGCGTACAATTTGCCGTTTTCTTCCCGCAGAGGCAGGGCCTCCATGTCCGGGAACACCACATCCGTATGAGCGTTAAAAACGGTAAGCTCCTTGCAGCCATCGGCGTGGAAGGGAAAGATCACATTTTTCGCTTCATCGATCACCACACCGGCAGCTCCATGGCGCTCCAGCCAGTTTTTCACCCACTCTGCCCGTTTTTCCTCATGGCCGGAAGGCGCGGGGATCTGAGCCAACTCCTTCAGGTCCCGGAAATATTCCTCCCGGTGCTGTTCCAGCCAGTTCAATACCGCCTGATTCAATTCTTTCATAGCAAAGGCTCCTTTCCAAATCACTTTTTGCCTTTATGATAGCACGATTTTTCCGGGAGAACAAGCAATTTTTCCCCCTCTCTTTTTTCGGAAAAAGCGCAAAAATAAAACTCTGCGCAGCCAAGCTTCACAGAGTTTTATTTCAGCAAGTCATCGGTGCTCACATGGAACAGCTTCGCAAAGGCCAAAAGCTCAATATCCGTCACGAAGCGTTTGCCGCTTTCGATGCGCTGGATGGCGTTTTTGTCCAAATCCAGGCCCAGAAGCTGGAGCCGGTCGGCCAACATCCGCTGGGAGGTTCTGGGCCGAAGTTCCAGACGCAGCTCCCTGATCTTTTCACCGCAAAGGTTCAGGCTTCCGCCCTTTGCCCGGTTTTTATACATCACTTTCACCTCATATTGACATTCAGTACTTGTCAATATGATTATTATAGGATAAAATAGCTTGAGAATTGACATTTAATAAATGTCAATTCTCTCATAAATCCATACAAGGAGTGAAATTATGCTGGATTATCAAAAATTGTATTACACTCTTTTCAATAAAATCACCGATTTGATTGAAGAATTGCAGGATATTCAAAAGCTGGCGGAGGAAATGTACCTTGCTGCCGATGACCCTCAAGACCCCGAAAAACAGGAAAAGCCCAGCGATGGTTGATCCCATCGCCGGGGCGTTGTTTTATTCCTGATTCATATCGTTGAGTCTGGTGGGGAAGAAATCCGACATAGGGAACTGGATCTTGCGGAACATCTCGCAGGGGTCGCCGGTGGAAAACTCGCTTTCCTTATCCGGAATACAGAAGTCGTAAGCCGGGATCATCATAGCTACCGGCCGCTGCAGCTGTACAATGGTGAACAGGCCGATGGTGATGTACAGCTCCCGGGTGGTGGGCACCTCCTCAAAGTCGCCGCCCAGCTCACAGCACTGGCAGCAGGGGATGCAGAAGCCCGGACAGCAGTTTTTCTCCGCGCATTCGCTGAAGCGGCTGGCCAGACACACCGGATCCACCGTCTGTACCACAGCCTCCGGCAGGGCGGCTGCGTCCTCGCCCCGGCAGCAGCCGCTGCCGCAGGTGCGGGAACTGAATTCCTTGCTGCTGGCTTCGGAGCCGTAGAGGATGACCTTTTTGTTAAAGTAGGAAATGCCGCAAACCGTCACCGGCGCACCGCCGGGAGCCAGTGTTGCCGCCACCTCCACCAGGAAGTAGAAGGTCATATCCACCGAATAGAAGCCCTTGTTGAATGGTACGGATTCCACATCCACGTTCACACAGAGGATTTTAACCTTCTTGCATTTTACGCTGATCGCCTTGTTGATGATAGGCTGGGTCTGGTCACTGAAAAAGACCTGCAGATCTTCCAGACAGTCCTTATCCGAGCAGGAATCGTAGATTCTCTGCGCATTGATACATACCGCCTCTTTGAAACAGCTGAATTCCGCCGGGCGGTTGGTGCTATTCTCTGCCATAAGCTCCTCCATTCTGCCAGAAACTGGCGCTGATTTTTCTCTTTTCCTTACCAGTTTATGATAAAGGCCGTAAATTGTGCATGGAGGCTTTTCCTCTTTTCTGCTTTTCCAAAGAAAAAGCCGCCTCTTTTGAGGCGGCTTTCACGCTTTTTTACAGCACCATGAACAGGGTCCCCGCGCCGATCAGCACACAGCCGATCAGGGATTTTGCGGTAAACTGCTCATGCAGGAATACAAAGGCCAGCACCAGCGTGATGACCACGCTCAGCTTGTCGATGGGCACCACCTTAGACGCCTCGCCGATCTGCAGCGCACGATAGTAGCACAGCCAGGATGCGCCGGTGGCCAGACCGGACAGGATGAGGAAGAGCCAGCTTTTCCGGCTGATGTCAGAGATGCCGCTCTGGGTATTGGTCAGAAAGACCATTCCCCAGGACATGGCCACTACGACCATGGTGCGGATGGCTGTAGCCAGGTTTGAGTTGACTCCTTCAATACCGATTTTTGCCAAAATCGAGGTCAGTGCCGCAAATACGGCAGAACCCAACGCGAATACAAACCACATAATCTGTTCCTTCTTTCTGTCAATCTGTCAGTTTGTTGTAAAGTGGTTAAAAAGATTTATTTCTTAAAGCTTTTGCAGCTTTGCGAACTTGAACATGATCTTTTTGGTGCCAACCGTGTCAAAAATAACCTCCAGAAGCTGATCGCCGCCCATCGGGGTCACTTTGGCGATCATTCCCTCGCCAAATACGCCGTGTTTTACCCGGTCGCCGGGCCGCAGGTCGCAGGAAGTCGCCGGCGCGGCCGCTTTTGCGGCTGTTTTCGCCGTGTTCACACCGCCGACGCCAATATCGTTGTTGGCACGGTTTCTGGCCCGGGCCAAAGCCGGTCCGGTCTGGGACGGGTCGATGACCTTCTTCTGGGTGATGGTAGTATCCTCAATGCGGCACAGATTTTCCGGTATTTCCTTCACAAAACGGGAAGGACGGTTGCGGACCGTCTGTCCGAAGATCATTCGCTGGGCGGCATTGGTGATATAGAGCCGCTGTTTGGCTCTGGTGATGCACACATAGGCAAGCCGCCGCTCCTCCTCGATCTGCTCCGGGTTGTAAATAGCCTGCATACCGGGGAAGATTCCCTCCTCGGCGCCGCAGAAGAACACATAGGGGAACTCCAGGCCCTTGGCGGAGTGCATGGTCATCATCACCACGTTGTCGGCGTTTTCGTCATAGCCGTCGATGTCCGTATACAGGGTAACTTCCTCCAAAAAGCCGCTGAGTCCGCTCTCCGGGCTTTCTTCGGCAAACTTGATCAGGTTGGATTTAAACTCGCTGACGTTTTCCAGGCGGGTCAGAC
>CAMCOD010000011.1 GCA_945876435.1 uncultured Clostridia bacterium | reverse complement strand
GAGGGCTACGCCCGCATATGAAAAACCCCCGGCTTCGCCGGGGGATATTTATTATGTTTATCTTCTTACACACTGTACTGGTACAGCAGTTCATCCAGCAGGCTGGTGTTGATGGCGGCACCTTTGGCGGTGTAAAAATAGCCGTTCCACTGGATCTGGCCGCTGCCGGAAACCACGATGTCCTCAATACAGCTTCCATATTCGTCAAACCAGCACAAGCGGTAACCCCAGCCGGTGGAATCCGAGCTTTTTCCCGCCCGTTTCCACTGAACAGAACCAATATTCTGGGAAATGGATTCCATGGCGCTGCCGTCAGCAATGGTGATCAGAATTCCACTGTTTCCGGATTGAAGCGTCATGGTCTTGGCGGAGGAAACGTCGAAGGTTTTGGTATGGGAACAGCCGCTGCAGGACAACAAAAGCAGCAGCGATAAAATAGTCGCAAGCAGTTTCTTCATGCTAACACCTCTTGAAAAGCCTTTTTCCTATATAAACGATGAAAACAGGGAAAACGTTACTCTGTTTTCGAGAAAAAATGTGATTTGAAGCAGAATTAACACAATATTCATAAAAATCTCTCAAAGGTTCAACGGCATCAACAACTGGTTGTGGAAAAGTTTCCGATTCTATGGGCAAGTTATTCGGATGTACAGGAATACTTGCGCTTTTGAGGAAAAGATAGTATGATAATAGGCGTAATTCCCCAAAGGAAAAATTTTTCATAGGAGATGATTCTTGTGAGTGAAAACCATAAAGGCTGCACTCATGACTGCTCTACCTGCGGTCATGCAGTCAACGGTCAGTGCCCTTCTCAGCAGCAGGAGCCGGAAGGCTGCACTCATGACTGCTCTACCTGCGGTCACGCAGTCAACGGTCAGTGCCCTTCCCAGCAACCCCAGAGCCTGTTGGCTCCGGCCAATGCTTTCAGCGATGTTAAAAAGGTCATTGCAGTTGTCAGCGGAAAGGGCGGTGTAGGTAAGTCCATGGTAACGGCTTCCCTGGCGGTACAGATGGCTCGCAAAGGTTTTAAAGTCGGCGTTCTGGACGCAGATATTACCGGCCCTTCCATGCCGCAGATGTTCGGCATCAAAGATCGGGCTTTGGGCAATGCCCAGGGCATCTTGCCGGCAGAAACCAAAAACGGCATCAAAATGATGTCCATCAACCTGCTGCTGGAACATGCGGAGGATCCGGTTGTTTGGAGAGGCCCGGTTCTGGCTGGCGTTGTGAAGCAGTTCTGGAGCGATGTGGTCTGGGGCGAGTTGGACTATCTGTTTATTGACATGCCTCCAGGGACCGGCGACGTTCCACTGACTGTATTCCAGTCCCTGCCGGTGGATGGCATCGTTATTGTTACCAGCCCGCAGGATCTGGTTTCCATGATCGTGAAGAAAGCCTCCAACATGGCCAAGCTGATGGATATTCCGGTGGTTGGCGTTGTAGAGAACATGAGCTATGTAGTATGTCCGGACTGCGGCAAGGAGCTGCATATCTTCGGCGAAAGCAAGATCCACAAAGTTGCTGCCGAAATGGGTGTTCCAGTGCTGGCGCAGATGCCGATCAACCCGGAGTTGGCTCAGCTTAGCGACGAAGGAAGCATTGAGACCGCAAATCTGTCCCATCTGGACGGTGCTGTGGTACAATTGGAAGCCTTCCTCAACGAACAGAAGTAAGAAAAACTCCCGACGGAATATCCGTCGGGAGTTTTTTGTCGTATTTTAAATATATGGTGAGAAAATGGTCGTTTACTGTCCTTCTTTGTGGGCAGAAAGGACCCCCTCCAGGCGAAAGCTGGGGGTATATTCTTCCTTGGCGGAACTAAGCTCCTGACAGAAGCCGTTTTCGATACCAAGGTCATCCAATGCGTCCAGAACCCGGTCGTATTCCTCCTGGGTCAGACGGCGGTTGATCTCCGGGTAGTCACCGCTGCGGTGGAAAGGTGTGTACTGGCTCATGACACTGACCAGAATATCCGCCAGCGGCAGCTTGTCTGCGATCCATTTCAGAACATCAATGGAGTCTTCCACCCCATTAGGCAGGACCATGTGGCGAACAATAAGCCCTTTTTTCAGCATTCCCCGCTCGTCGTACTGCACCGGCCCCACCTGACGGAACATTTCCAGAACAGCGGCAGTGGCGCTTTCCACATAATCCGCCGCGTTGGAATAGCGCAGGGCACGCTGCTTGTCCATATATTTCAGGTCCGGCAGGTAAATGTCCACATAGCCGTCCAGCATCCTTAAGGTTCCCAGGGTCTCATAGCCGCTGCTGTTGTAAACGACCGGAATGTGAAGCTGTTTTTTTACCAGATTCAGCGCCTGAATGATCTGGGGGACATAATGGCTGCCGGTCACCAAGTTAATGTTGTTGGCACCCTGTTCCTGCAGCTCCAAGAAGATTTCAGCCAAGCGCTCCACGGGGATCTCCTGCCCGAAGTTGCCGCTGCTGATGGTATAATTCTGGCAAAAGACGCACTGAAGGGGACAGCCGGAGAAAAAGACAGTCCCGCTGCCCTCCTCACCGCTGATAACCGGCTCTTCCCAGAAGTGGAGAGCTGCTCGAGCCAGTTTGGGCAGCGTTCCGCCACCGCAGAAGCCTTTCGTGTGGCTTCGATCCGCGCCGCAGTGCCGGGGACAGAGACTGCAATGCTGCAAAACATCCATTTTCTTAGCCCTGAAACAGAATGTCCCGGTTGATGGTGGTGTAGAACATGGATTTGATGGTCTGTGGGCTGTTGGTTTGACCAAGGATCCACATCAATTTGGTCACGGTTGCTTCAGTGGTCATATCAAAGGCTTCGATCAGGCCGTAACGCTCTTTGGCCACATGGCCGACAGCGTAAACCTGCATATCACTGCCTTCGTGCATGACCTGTGTGGTCATCACAATGATTTTGCCTTTGGCAACCAGACGATCGATTTCAGCAAGAAAATCCCGCTTGCTGTCGCTTGGGATGCCGCCAACACCGTAGCTTTCAATGATAATAGCATCGTATTTCTCGGCGATCATGGAGAGAACGTCAGGAGAAATACCCGGGATCAGCTTCAGCAGAAAGACGCTGGGACAGAGGGTTTCATAAAAAGCGGGATAGGCGCTGTAATGACCATCGTTGATGTATTGGATCACCCGGCCGTCGTGAATGGTTGCCAGCGTTGGGTAATTGATGCTTTCAAAGGCGTTATAGCTTTTGGAACGCACCTTTCTGGCCCGGGTGCCGGCAATGACGCTGCCGTCAAAGACCAGGCAAACTCCATGCGCGCTGGGATGGCAGGCATAAAGCAGGCTGTCATACAGGTTGGTGCGGGCATCGGTCACATCCAGATCGATGGGTTTCTGCGCGCCGGTGAGAACAATAGGTTTAGAGGAATTCTGAACCAGGTAGGACAAAGCCGCTGCCGTGTAGGCCATGGTATCGGTGCCGTGGCAGATAACAAAGCCGTCATAATCCGCATAGTTTTCCTTGATGGCGTGAACAATGGTCAGCCAGTACTCCGGCTGAATGTTGGTACTGTCGATGTTGAGAACCTGAATGGCATCAATGGTGCAGAATTCCCGGGCTTTTGGTACATAGCTCAACAGCTCTTCCGATGAGATCATAGGGGTTAGCCCATCCTCAGAACGTTTGGAGGCAATCGTGCCGCCGGTTGCGATAAGAAGAATCTTTTTCATGATGCAGTGTATCTCCCTTCTATCTTTCATGGTGTGCAAAAAAATCAGGTACATACCTTCATTATAAGAAAAAGCAGGGCAAGTTACAAGACTCATGGGAGATTTTTCAATGGATGGGAAGAAGAACATTTTTTCGGAAAAGGCCATTCAAGTAAGGCAATTTGTGCTATAATATCTGTATTACACAGATATTATTTTGCGTGTCCGGGACACTGGGTCCCGGCAAAACACAAGCGATTCTAAACCAATGGAGGTTTCTGCTTTATGAAACTGCTTTGCCTGGACTCCAACAGCATTCTGAACCGGGCCTTTTACGGCGTAAAACCGCTGACCACCCGGGATGGAACATACACCAATGGAATTTACGGCTTTATGAACATTTTGGGCAAGCTGCTGGGGGAAACGCAGCCGGATGCCCTGGTTTTTGCCTTTGATCTGAAGGCAAAAACCTTCCGGCATCAGATGTATGACGGCTATAAAGCCCAGCGAAAAGGGATGCCGGAGGAACTGGCCCAGCAGCTTCCCCTGCTGAAGGAGCTGCTCACCGATCTGGGCTACCGGATTGTAACCAAGGAAGGTTATGAAGCAGACGATATTCTGGGAACCTTTGCGAAGCAGTGTCAGGAACAGGGGCACCAGTGTTATATCGCTACCGGTGACCGGGACAGCCTGCAGCTGGTCAGCGAAAATACCACTGTTTTGCTGGCAACAACGAAAATGGGCCATCCGGAGACGGTTCCCTTTACCCCGGAAAAATTCCGGGAGGAATATGGAACCGAGCCAAAAGGGCTGATCGAGATAAAGGCTCTCATGGGTGATGCCTCCGACAACATCCCCGGGGTCAAAGGAATCGGGGAAAAGACTGCGAAGAAACTGATCGCCCAATATGGCAGTGTTGATGCGGTGTATCAGCAGCTGGAAGAGCTGGATGTGACCAAATCGGTGCGGGAAAAGCTGCGCGCTGGTAAGGAAAGCGCCTACTTGAGCCGTACTTTGGCGACCATCGACCAGTCTGTTCCTCTGGACTTACAGGTGGAGGACTGTGTTCCTCAGCCCCGCAGGGAAGAGGAAGCCCTTGCTTTGCTGACCCGCTTGGAAATGAACAGCTTGATTAAAAAACTGGGCCTTAGTGAAGGAAAAATACTGGCAGCTCCTCCGGTCAAAGAGAAAAAGACAGAGGAAGTGGCTGTTGTTTCCCTTGCGGAACATCTTTCTTTCCAGGGAGAAGGGCCGCTGGCGGTTTTGCCCCAGTGCAAAGGGGAAGAACTTGCGGGAGTGGCTGTAGCGGAGGGGGACACACTTTGTTTCTGGAGCCGGACAGAAGCGGATTTTGCTGAAAATATGAAAAAACTGTTGAGCTGCGGCAGGCCGCTGGTGGTTTACGACAGCAAAAGTCTTTACCGCTGGGCTTTGGAGCATGAGATACAGCCGGAGGTAGTAAAAGAGGACTGCATGCTTTCCGCCTATCTTCTCAGCGCCAATGACAGCTCCTATGGACTTGGAGAGCTGCTTTCCCAGTATCCTTCCCGAAAGGTGCGTTTGGATGACGAAGACCTGGAAGAACAGCAGCGGACTCTGTTGGAGCAGGCCGCACGGCTGGTTTCGCTTGCGGAAAACCTCCGCCAGAAAATCAGCGCCAATGGGCAGGACGCTCTGTTGGATGAAATTGAGTTGCCCTTGGCAAGGGTACTGGCCTCTATGGAGCTGCTGGGTGTGGAGATTGATGCCGCGGCTTTGCAGGAATACGGCGTTATGCTGGATCAGCGTATCAATGAAATGCAGCAGGCTGTCTATGATTTGGCTGGGGAGGAGTTTAATCTTAATTCACCCAAACAGTTGGGAGAGATCCTCTTTGACAAGCTGGGTCTGCCGGCCAGGAAAAAGACAAAAACCGGCTATTCCACCAATGCGGAGATTTTGGAGTCCCTCCAGAACAAGCATCCCATTATTCCCTGTATTTTGGAGTACCGCAAAGTCGCCAAGCTGAAATCTACCTATGTGGATGGGTTGGCGAAGGTGATCGGCGAGGATCAGCGGATTCATTCCCACTTTAATCAGACTGATACCCGCACCGGACGGCTCAGTTCCACCGAGCCGAACTTGCAAAATATTCCCGTTCGCACCGAGTTGGGCAGCCAGATGCGCCGCTTCTTCCGGGCGAGAGAGGGCTGGACGCTGGTGGATGCGGACTATTCCCAGATTGAGCTGCGGGTGCTGGCTCATATTGCCGATGACCGGAATATGCAGGCGGCTTTTAACTCCGGCGAGGATATTCACACCAATACTGCCGCGCAAGTCTTTGACTTACCGCCGCTTTTTGTGACCCCGGAAATGCGCCGTAAGGCGAAAGCCGTCAATTTCGGTATTGTTTACGGCATCGGCGCCTTTTCTCTGGCTCAGGACATCGGTGTTTCGGTGGCGGAAGCGGACAAATATATCAAAAACTACCTGCAAACCTTCTCCGGTGTGCAGACTTACATGGAGGATACCATCGCTTTCGGCAAAGAACACGGCTATGTATCCACCCTTTACGGCCGCCGCCGCTATTTGCCGGAATTAGCGGCTTCCAACAAGAATATTGTCAATTTCGGCAAGCGGGTAGCCATGAACACACCGATCCAGGGCACTGCCGCTGATATTATTAAAATTGCCATGATCCGGGTTTATGACCGTCTGGCCAGAGAGCAGAGAAAATCCCGCCTGATCTTGCAGATTCACGACGAACTGATCGTGGAGACAGCTCCCGGTGAAGAGGAGGCGGTGCTGCGGTTGGTCAAGGAGGAGATGGAAGCGGCCGCTTCTCTGAAGGTGGCGCTGTCTGTGGATGCCCACTGTGGAAAAACCTGGTTTGACGCCAAGTAAGGCAGGTGAGAATGGATGATCACTGTGATTCCGATGGCCCGGGAGCATATTGCTGCCTTGGCGCAACTGGAGAAAGAGTGTTTTTCCGCTCCGTGGAGTGAAAATGCTTTGATGGAAGAACTGTCTAACCCCAATGCTGTTTTTCGCGTGGCGCTAAAAAACGGTCAGGTGGCTGGTTATGTGGGAATGCTCCATGTGCTGGATGAAGGAGATATCTGCAATGTGGCGGTGTTTTCTCAATTCCGCCGGCAAGGCATTGCCAGTGCCCTGCTGCAAAGCCTTCTGGACTACGCAAAAGAGCAGAAAATGGCTTTGATTACCCTGGAAGTGAGGGAATCCAACCAGGGTGCGCAGGCTTTTTACCGGACCATGGGCTTTGAGTTTGTGGGCCTGCGGAAAAATTTTTATGATAAGCCCAGAGAACACGGGGTTTTGATGAGCAGGAGTGTGGAAGAATGATTTCCGTTTTTCTTTTGTGATTCCCTTGTTCTTCCGCTCCTTGGATGCCCCCTTTTCCCAGCGTGCGGATGATAAAGTATTCGGCAATTACGCCGGATCAATTGAAATATGGATGAGACCCCTTCAATATGAAAAGGAGAACTCAAGCTCAGGTTGATTTATGACGGTTTACAGCAAGGCGAGTCTGTTAACGACCGTTTGTGTAAAGAAAACTTGGCAAAACGTATTGACAAGTTTACTTGGCAATGCTATAGTGGTAATTGACAATAAAACTTGGCAACCATGGATTGGAGGCTCTCATTATGAACAAAGATGAAATTTTGGAAAGAAGCAGAAAAGAAAACAAAAATCAGGATGTTTACGAGAAAGAGGTCATCATTCAGGGCAATCGCTATGCCTGTATGGTGTCAGCGGTGCTGGCGACCCTATTCTTTGTGATTCAGATTTTTACCGGCGGCGGAATAAATTATGGACTATACGCCGTTGTGTTTGCCATGCCAATGGCCGGCTTCTGGGTCAAATATGTAAAACTTCATAAAAAGCACGAATTATTTGTCGCTCTCTGTTATACAGTCGGGGTTCTTGTATTTTCCGCAGCGCATATTTATGGGCTGCTCAATGCTTCAACGATTCTTTAAGGTGACACATGGAAAACGAATTAATACTGAAAAACAGACTGAAGGAAATCCGGACAGAGCAGGGACTATCCCAAGCCAAACTGGCAGAAATCGTAGGTGTATCAAGAAACACCATCAGCTCCATTGAAACAGGCCAATTCAGTCCGACTGCCAAGCTTGCTTTGGTCATATGTATTGCATTGGATAAAAAATTTGAAGAAGTATTCTACTTTGATGTGTAAAAAAGTTTCCGTTTATATTGGTCACAAAAACAAAAAAGAAGGAGAAAACCATGCGAATTTTAGCCATTGAATCATCCTGCGATGAAACCGCGGCCTCCATTGTGGAGGACGGACGCAGGATTCTCAGCTCTGTGATCCATTCTCAGGTAGCGGAGCATCAGCAGTACGGCGGCGTTGTGCCGGAGATCGCATCCCGCCGTCATACAGAAAACATTTGTGATGTGGTGGAGAAAGCCATTTCTGACGCAGATATGACGCTGGAGCAGGTGGACGCTATTGCCGTTACCTATGGGCCCGGGCTGATCGGCGCCCTGCTGGTGGGGGTCAACTATGCCAAAGGCTTGGCGCTGGCGGCAGGAAAACCGCTTATCCCGGTCCATCACATCCGGGGACATATTGCCGCAAACTATCTGACCCATCCGGAGCTTAAGCCGCCCTTCCTCTGTCTGGTGGCTTCCGGTGGTCACAGCCACATTATCTGGGTGGAGGACTACACCAAATTCAAGGTGATTGGCCGTACCCGCGATGATGCGGCCGGTGAGGCCTTTGACAAGGCTGCCAGAACCATAGGCTTCCCTTATCCGGGCGGTATTTATCTGGATTCCGCTGCCCAGCAGGGGAAAACCGGTACTTATACACTGCCCAAGCCGAAAGTTAACGGCTCGGACTACGATTTCAGCTTCAGCGGGCTGAAAACGGCGGTGATCAACATTGTCCACAACGCCAAACAAAAGGGGCAGGAGATCAAGGTCAATGATCTGGCGGCGGATTTTCAGACCACGGTTGCCGATATTCTCACCGGCCATCTGATGCAGGCGGCAAAGGATTACGGCGCGAAGACTATTGTGGTGGCTGGCGGCGTCAGCGCCAATTCCGGACTGCGCTGCGCTCTGGAAAAAGCCTGCAAACAGCAGGGCTGCCAGCTTTATCTGCCGAAATTGAGCCTTTGCGGCGACAATGCGGCCATGATCGGCTCTCAGGCTTACTACGAATACCTTGCCGGTACTCGTGCAGGCATGGATCTCAATGGTGTTGCTTCCATTCCGGTGGATGTGAATTATCAGGCTTAAAAAACGCCTCCCTTATGGGAGGCGTTTTGCTATTTTCTGCTGATTTTTGCCTGGATCTTGCGGAAAAACTCCTGCTTTTTCTGCTTCAGCGGAACAGAATGGTTATTGTTGTAAATGCCGATCAGCTCGAACATCAATCCGCCGCCGGTCAGCACCCCGCAGGCAAACTCCGCCATATTGGGCTGGAAGATCCAAGAGAGAATACCGAACTGCTGATGCAGGAATACGACAAGCATACAAAGCAGACCCAGCAAAAAATAACAATTCAGCTTGCGGGTTTTTTTCTGCTCTTCCTGATGGGCCGCACCCAGCAGCTGCTGGATGGTTTGCTGCATTACAAGCATTTCTTCCTCGGTCATCCGGTGGCCGTTGAGCAGCTCTGACATGGTGACGTCCAACAAGTCAGCGACGATTTGCAGCAAAGAAAGGTCCGGCATGCAGCGGCCATTTTCCCAGCGGGAAACGCTGCGGCTGTTGACGCCGAGTTGTTCGGCAAACTGTTCCTGTGTCCAGCCTTTTTCCTTTCGAAGCTGTGCGATAAATTTTCCGATATGTTCCTGATCCATTATTTTTCGCTCCTTTCAGGAATAATCTATCATTTTTTGCAGAAAAAGAACAGGACACAAAGTGAGAAAAGAATATTTAAGGGCGAATCAGCCGGTAAGAGGGGTGAAGCAGACCGGTTGGGGGATAAAACTGGTCGCAGAGGTATTCAAACCCTAATTTCTGAAGCAGGCACCGGGAAGGATGGTTATCCGGGTGATGACCGGCACGAAGTTCTGAAACGCCAAGCTGAGAAAAAGCGTTGTTTATAATGGCAGAGGCGGCTTCAAAAGCCAGACCCTGTCCCCAATAGGATAGCCGCAGATGGAACCCCAGTTCACAGCAGTCTGTCCGGCCCTCATATGGCCGCAGACCGCAGCAGCCGATCAGCGCCGAAGAACCGAGATCAAAGATGGGAAAATATTGAATATTATACCTTTTGTAATTTTCTATCTCAAGATACAATCTGTTTTGAATTTCCGCTTGGGAAAAGCAGCCTGCGGCACAAATATAATGACTTACCGCCGGATCTCCCCAGAGCAGTTCTGCCAGAGGAAGATCTTCTGCTGTCCAGAGGGAGAAATCGATGCGTTGAGTTTTCAGCCAGTAATCTCTCATAAAGTTCACCACCGTTTTTGCTTCCATGGTAACACAGGGAGAGTAAAAGTCAAAAAATTTTAAGTATTAGGAATCATGATATAAAAAATACTTTGATTTTTGTACATAAAGTTCGGTTGACATTTGAAATAATATTAGGTATAATTAACTCAAACAAAACAGTAATAATTCCTAATAAGGAAAGTATGCGGAAGGAGGTATCCATGACAGAAGGAATCAGACGCAAGTCCAAACAGCGCCAGCTTGTTTTGGAAGCGGTGAAACATTCCTGCTGTCATCCGACAGCGGAGGAGGTTTTTCAGATTGTCCGGCAAAAAAATCCCAATATCAGTCTGGGAACCGTGTACCGCAACCTCAATCTTCTGGCGGAATTGGGAGAGATCCAAAAGTTGAGTCTGGGCGTGGAATGCGATCATTTTGATAAAATGCTTCTGGAGCATGGTCATTTGATCTGTAAAAACTGCGGAGCAATTGAGGATCTTCCCTGCACATTATCCGCGTCGATCCGTTCTTTGCTGGAAGAGGAACGAAAGCAGGGAGTGGATACCGTCTCTTTAACGGTAACCGGACTGTGTAAACAGTGCGGTGGCGGGCATACTGAGTATTAGTAGGAAAACAATAAAATGAAAGGTGGATTATTTATGAATTTGAAAGGAACAAAAACAGAAGCCAATCTGTGGGCAGCATTTGCAGGCGAATCTCAGGCAAGAAACAAATACACTTACTATGCTTCCAAAGCAAAAAAAGAAGGCTTTGAGCAGATCGCTGCTTTCTTTACCGAAACCGCTGATAATGAGAAAGAGCATGCAAAACTTTGGTTCAAACTGCTCCACGATGGGGAGATTCCTGATACTGTAACCAATCTGAAAGATGCTGCTGCCGGTGAGAACTACGAATGGACCGACATGTACGCTTCCTTCGCCCAGACCGCAAAAGAAGAAGGCTTTGACCGCATCGCTTACCTCTTCTCCGCTGTTGGCGAGATCGAAAAACACCATGAAGAACGCTACAACGCTCTGCTGAAAAACATTGAAGAAGGCAAAGTCTTCAATCGTGAGGGCAAACGCGCTTGGATCTGCCGCAACTGCGGTCACATCCATTACGGTGAGAAAGCACCGGAGGTTTGCCCGGTTTGCGCTCATCCAAAAGCTTACTTCGAGCTGGAAAAAGAAAATTACTAAACAGCAAAAGCATCCTCTTACCATAAAACACTCTGTTAAGGGCAAAAACAGGCCATCCTTTCAAAGGATGGCCTGTTTTTCGCTTTAACGTGGTTTTGGGCTGAATTTGCTATTGATTTTTACAGGGAATTGACTATACTTATACTGTATCAAAATAACTTTTGTTGATGTGGGTGATAAAAAATGCGAAAATCCTATGAGATGGATATGGTCAATGGCCCTCTTTTGAGCAATATCCTGATGTTTGCACTGCCTTTGATGCTGTCCGGTATTCTACAGCTTTTGTTCAACGCGGCGGATATCGTTGTGGTGGGACGTTTTTCCGGAAGCCAGGCGTTGGCGGCTGTGGGTTCTACCAGTTCCCTGATCAACCTGCTGATCAATCTGTTTATTGGTATTTCTATCGGTACCAATGTGCTGGTTGCTCGTTATTTCGGCGCAAGAGATATTGACGCAGTGGAAGAAACGGTCAATACCTCCATGATTACCGCGGCAGTCGGCGGGGTTGCTTTGATTTTTGTGGGCTTCTTTCTTGCCGGTCCTTTGCTTCGTCTTATGGGAACTCCGGATGATGTTATTAACCAGTCTATTTTATATATGCGGATCTATTTTGTCGGCATGCCGGCCTTCATGATCTATAACTTTGGCGCCGCCATTCTTCGTTCTATCGGCGATACAAGACGCCCCTTGTATTTTCTGATTATTTCCGGTGTTATCAACGTGATTTTAAACCTGATTTTTGTTATTGCGTTTCATATGGGCGTAGCCGGTGTTGCACTGGCTACCATCCTTTCCCAAGCGGTTTCCGCGCTGCTGATTCTGAACTGCTTGATGCACAGCGGCGGACTGATTCATTTGGATCTGAAAAACCTGTCATTCAGTGAGAAAAAAATGCTGGAGATGCTGCGCATCGGCTTGCCTGCCGGCTTCCAGGGCATGGTCTTTAATATTTCCAATGTCTTGATCCAGTCCTCGGTCAACAGCTTCGGCTCTTTGGTTATGGCCGGCAATACGGCGGCACAGAATATCGAAGGCTTTGTTTATACGGCAATGAATGCGTTGTACCAGACCTCCCTCAGCTTCACCAGCCAGAACTATGGCGCCAAAAACTTTAAACGCATTGATAAGATCCTGATTCAATGTTTGGTGATTGTAACGGTTGTGGGCTTTGTTCTGGGCAACGGCGCTTATTTGCTGGGCAATCAGCTTCTGGGCATTTACTCCGCCGACCCGGAGGTTATCGGCTATGGCCTGAACCGTCTGGCAGTTATCAGCGCTACCTACTTCCTTTGCGGAATCATGGACGTATTCTGCGGCAGCATCCGCGGCCTTGGTTATGCGGTCATGCCGATGATCGTATCCCTGACGGGCGCCTGCCTGTTCCGTATCATCTGGATTTTTACCATTTTCCAGATGGAACATACCCAGTTTATTTTGTACCTGTCCTATCCAATCTCCTGGATCCTTACTGCGGGTATCCACCTGATCTGTTATTTGGCGGTACGAAAAAAAGCATTTGCGCGAATGGAAGCGCAGGCTGCTGTTACAGCAGACGAATAGGAAGAAAAAAGAAGGCTCCCGGTATCCGGGGGCTCGTAAGACAGAAGCGCCCGAATGATTTTTGAAATTATTCGGGCGTTTCTTCCTGTTGGCAGGTGGATCAATCAGGCTTTTCTGCTATTCTTTATCCACTAAAAAAGTAAAATCACTCGGAATTTGGCGTATAGACAAGACTGTCTACATAATAAAAACGGCAATTCTCGCTTTGTGTCGTGTAAAGTGCAGGCAGTCCATACTATTCTGTTGATGAAAGGAGGAATTTACCATGGACCAAAAACGAATTGGAGGTTTTTTGAAGAAACTTCGAAAAGAAAAAGGAATTACACAGGAACAGATGGCAGAAAAGCTTAATATATCCGGCAGAACGGTATCTCGTTGGGAAACGGGAAACAATATGCCAGACATTAGTTTGCTGGCAGAGATTGCTGATCTTTTTGGTGTCACTATCCCTGAAATCATCAACGGAGAAAGGAAAAGCGAGAATATGAATGAAGGAGAAAAAGAAACATTAAGAAAGGTAGCAGACTATGCCGAAAAAGAGAGAGAGATACTCATGAAAAGGGTCCGTATCATAAGTTTTGTTGGATTGGGCTCGCTATTGTTAGCACTGTTATTCGTAAGCTTTGGGATTGAGCAGATCAACTCTTTCTTTATGTGTATTGAGGGAATTGCGTTTGGAACGTCAGTGGGTGCAATGATAACTTGTATCCTTTTTACAACAGGAGTCTTAGGTAAAATAAGAAATAATGATAAATCAAGAAGAATAGCAAAAGCGTTAAGGGTTATATGTCCCGTTATCGTTGCGATTAGCGTTTTGGTTTGCTTGCTTATGACAGTTTTGAACAAATAGCTTTGTGGAATGTGTGGACTGTTAAATGTTCTTTTTTCACACAAAGAAATCAATAGAATCCAATTTGCCGTGGAGTTGAGCCAGAATTATCTCTCTTTAGGGTACCCTTTCATATCCTCCTGTCGGGAGTATCCTGCGGCTTGGGTCGCTTCCTTTCCGCCAGCGAGTTGAGTAATGTGCAAAGAATAATCCTCCGTATGATCAATCATACGGAGGATTTACTGTTTTACGAACACTGTCCAATCCGGGAATCATTATGCTAATTTACTGAACAGCTTTTCTATTTCGTGAAGAACGGTGTTTTGTGCCACGATCAGGAGCAGGTCCTTTTCCATCAGTTGGGTGAAACCACGGGGGATGATAAATTTGCCGTCGCGGGTAATGGAAACAATGACGCATTCGGCGGGGAGAGAGATTTCCATCAACAGCTTTCCGTGAAGGGCAGAGCCTTCCGGAATTTGGATTTCATTGATGGAGGCTTCGCCGCGATTCAGGGATAACAGATGGCGGAAGCGGGAAACGTCGATTTCCCGCTCAACCAGCCGGGCAATCGTGTCGGTGCTGGAAATTGGGATATCTACGCCCAGTTTTTTCATTACTTCCATATTTTTGGGGTTGTTGACACGGGCGATGGTTTGAGGAATGTGAAATTCATGTTTGCCAAGTTGGCAGCAGATCAGGTTATCCTGATCGGAGCCGGTAACGCAGACCAGCGCGTTTGCGTCGCCGGCATGAGCGTCCTCCAGAATATCTTTGGAAGAGCCGTCGCCGCAAAAAGTCGTAATATCCAGCTGTGTAGCCAGATGGCTGCACAGTTCCCGGTCTTTTTCAATAATGGTTGGTTTATGTCCATGTTCCATCAGGGTTTTGGCAAGGTAATAACCGATTTTGCCGCCGCCTACGATGATAACTTTCATAATGGTCCTCCTTTATTTGGTGAAAGAGTTCCGCTTTCGTTGGAAATAACGGGACAACACACCGTTTTCTTCCCACTCTTCCATAAAATCAAATCCCAGTTTTTCTAAAACACGGATAGAAGGTTGGTTGGAAGCATAGGTAAAAGCGCCGATTTTGTCAATGGAGTAGCGTTCAAAGACCAATTCCAAAAACAGAGCAGCGGCTTTTGTGCCGATTCCCTGATTCCAACAGCTCTTTTCAAAAATACAGTAGCTGAGCATAGCGGATTTTTCTTCTTTTTCGTCGATGCAGTAGCACCAGATGTCGCCCACATAACGTCCATCCACCAGGATGATACGGCCAAAGCTGCTGGCTCCCGGCAGGAGAGACTGGCGAAATCGTTCCAAAGCCTGTTCCTCGCTTTGAGCGGCGCTGGGGAGAAGGCGGCGAATCTCTTCATCCTGTGTTTTGTTCCAGTAGATAGAAACATGGGCCGCGGTACGGGGAGCAAGAGTGATCGTCACAGAACAGACCTCCTTTTTACTTCAGAACGGTGGTCAAAATAAGGCGATCCGACTCCTGCAGCGTATAATCCTCATTGCCTGACAGAATAATGCGTCCGGAGGCGTCCAATACCCCCAGATACAGTTCGGTAGAGGAGTTGTGAAGAGCAATGTCCCGCAAGCTGTGCCCAGCCCAGCGGGCAGACACGGGTACCAGAGAGAAATTCAGCATGCTGTTGTCAAAGTGGATCTGCTGGGGTGGCTGTTCGTCCAGCAGCATAAAACGGATGGTGGACGAGGTCAGGCTGGTGGGACTCATGGCCCGGACACCAAAGCGGGAAAAGATATTTTCCCGGCTGGGGTCATAGACACGGGCAACGGCTTTTGAAACATGAAAAACTTGTGTTGCAATCTCACAGACCATAATATTGGTATTATCGTCCTCAGATACCGCCGCCAGCGCATCACAGTCTTCAATACCGGCTTGACGCAGTACATCCTGGTCGATTGCGAGACCCTGCAGGATCAGGCCGGAAAAATCGTTGTCCAGACGATGAAAGTTGTCCGGATTGCGGTCAATAACAGCAACATCATGGCCTTCCCGATACAGTGTGGAAGCCAGGTCCGCTCCTACTTTGCCGCAGCCAACAATCAATATATTCATTGTAACCCTCCTAAGAAAGTGGATCAGAAAGAAAATGCTGTGTTTTATAGACAGTATAACACAAAAAGGAGGCAATTGCCTCCTTTTTTCAGAAATATACTATTGGTTTACAGAAGTTTTTGTTTGGCGATTTTTTTTCGCTTCAGGCGCTCCTGGCTGTTTTCACGGAGTAGCGTATATAAAACGGAGCACAGTGGAATAAAGAGCAGCATTCCCGCTACACCAAAGGCACTGCCGCCAATGGATACAGCCGCAAAGACCCAGATGGATGGCAGTCCCACAGAATTTCCCACCACTTTTGGATAGATCAGATTACCTTCCAGCTGCTGCAGCGTCAGGAACAGGACAATGAACCAGAGCATTTTGATGGGGCTGGTCATCAGAATCATAAAGCAGCCGATAAAGCAGCCGATAAATGCGCCGAAGATAGGAATCAGCGCCGTAACCGCAATAAGGACGCTGATCATCAGGGCATAAGGGAAGCGGAAAATGGTCATGCAAATAAAGAACAGCAATCCCAGAATAACCGCTTCTGTACACTGTCCGGACAGAAAGCTGGCAAAGGTTTTGCTGGACAGTCCGGCGATAGAAAGAATACGGTCCGCCGCTTTCTCCGGCAGATAGGCGTAGAGCAGCTGCTTTACCTGACGGCCTACCTTTTCCTTTTGCAGCAGAAGATAAATGGAGAAAACAAAGCCAATGAAGAAAGTAAGCAGGCCATTAAAAATATGAGAGGCCACACTGACTGTGGAGTTGATCAGGCTGCCGGCACCACTGCCCAGGAAAGACAAGGCTTTTTTGGCCAATCCTTCCCAATCCACAGCAGCCAATTCCTCTGCCGTTGGCAGGTAGCTGACAAACTGATCCAGAAAGGCCGGGTGCTGCTGCTCAAAGCTTACCAGAAAACGAATCACATTATTGCGCAGAGTAAGGAAACTATTGCCCAATTCCGGGATGATCAGCCCAAAAACTACGCCGATCAGAGCAAGCAGCAGGATCAGCGTCAGCAGCAGGGAAAAAGGCCGCTTGATTTTTTGGCTGATTTTGGTGGGTTTGGGGAAGAGCGTGGTCTCAATGCGCTTCATGGGCACGTTGAGAATAAAAGCGATACAGCCGCCCAGCAGAAAAGGAGCGATCAGTCCCAGAACTGCGCCTAAAATAGAGGATAAAAAGGAAAGATTCTGCAATCCCCAGTACAACAGTACACCAAAGGCGACGAGAAGAAAAAAGGGTTTCATTGTTTTCAGATTAAATTCCATGGTATTGCGCCTGCTCTCTTAAAAAAGTCGATTTTCTTTCTCATCATACCACAAAGAAGAAAAGAAAATACAAAATCATAGAGAAAAAAATATGAAGATTTTGTTACAGAAACAGCAGATTCCCCGCCTCGGCGGGGAATCTGCTGTTTTTTGGTTTATACATCGGCTTTTGCGGCGTCCAATTTTGCCTTTTCTTCCAGATAGAACTGGTGAACACGGGCAAGCTGGTTGGGGATGTCGATCATCTGTGGGCATTTTTTCGCGCAGAGACCGCATTTTACGCAGTTGGTGGCGCTGTAACCGTTGTTGATGGCACCTTCATAGCCATTGACGAAGCGCTCTGCTTTGCCGAATACTTTCCACTGGGCATAGATGGAGAAAATAGCCGGGATGTCTACGCCTTTGGGGCAGTCCATGCAGTAACGGCAGCCGGTGCAGGGGATATCGTTGAGCTTCAGCATTTCATCGGTAACGTCGCTGATGACGGCAAGTTCCTTCTCGCTGAGGGGGTTAAAGGCGCTGAAGGTAGCGCAGTTGTCCATCAACTGTTCCTCCGAGCTCATGCCGCTGAGAACAACGGCTACATTGTCCAGGGAGGATACAAAGCGTACTGCCCAGGAAGCGATGGAGGCATTCGGGTCCAGCGCGTTCAGTTTCGCGTTGCAGGTTTCGTTCAGGTTGGCCAGATAGCCGCCGCGAACCGGTTCCATAACCATGCAGGGCAGATTATGATCCACCAGAACCTGATACAGGCGGTCAGCGTGCATGGCCTTCCAGTCCAGATAGTTGAGCTGGATCTGTGTAAAGTCCCAATCATACTCGGAGATGATCTCCTTGAGAATGGGTTCCGTGTCATGGAAGGAGAAGCCAAGATGGCGAATCTTGCCCTGCCGTTTCATCTCCTGAAGAAATTCTACGGTTTTCATTTCTTTGGCTTTCTTCCAGTTGTTCCGGTTCAGAGCATGAACCAGATAGTAGTCGATATAGTCGGTATGGAAGTTATCCAACTGCTGGTAGAACAGCTTATGTACTTCTTCCTCGCTGTTGACAACGCCCAAGCTCATTTTATCCGCAAGATAGTAGGTGGAGCGGTCATAATCTTTCAGGGCGCGGCTCAAAACTTTTTCCGAATCGCCTTTGTGGTAAACAACGGCGGTATCAAAGTAGTTGATACCCATTTCATAGCCCTTGCGGATCAGTTTTTCCGCTTCGTCGTAGTTCATGGAGCCATCCTCGTTGGTGGGGAAGCGCATACAGCCGTAACCCAGACGGGAAATGGTGTCGCCAAGCTGCGGAATATATTTTTTGTCCATAAAATGTTGACCCCTTTCTTAATTGAAAAACTCTTACAGGAAAAGTATAGCACAAAAACAATGCTATTGATAGAATTTTAGGCGCGAAAGGGAAATATTTGTGAGATTGAACGAAAAAACATCAGCTGCGTTCTCCTCTCACAGGCCGAATTCGGGACAACAGGAAGTGAAAAAGCAGAAAATTCAGCAAAACGCCGCAAAATGACAGCAGAATCAGTATCTACTGTAATCCCTCGACGATGACAGGCTTCTGCATATTCCTATTTGTGCTGAATTTGTTCTGCTTTGTGTTTTCAGTGGAAAACACTCCATAAGAAACCAAGCCCTCTCCATGGGGAGAGGGCTGTTTTTGTAAACAAAATCTGAAAAAAGCCGGAAAACGGCGGAAGAAAGGGTTCGGAAGGTTGACCTTATCGCAGGAATAATGTTAAAATAAACTGATACTTTATGGACTTTTCGGCTTAATTTAATGGGAAAAGCCTAAGATAGATAACAGAAAGCGAGCGATGTATGATGATTAAAATTTCCCCTTCCATTTTAGCCGCTGATTTCTCCAACCTGGGGCAGGAGGCCAGAGCAATGGACGCTGCTGGCGTGGAAATGCTCCATATTGATGTGATGGACGGCCATTTCGTACCAAACATTTCCTTCGGCGCACCAGTTTATAAAATGATCCGCAAGGATTTCAGCCGTATTTTTGATGTGCATCTGATGATCAGCGAACCTTTGCGCTACATTGACGACTTTGTAAAGGCCGGTGCGGACATTATCACCTTCCATGTGGAATGTGACAGTGATGTGCAGGCCACCATCGACAAAATCAAGGAGAAAGGCTGTAAAGTTGGTCTTTCCGTGAAACCGGGCACGCCGGCCTCCGCTATTCTGCCCTATCTGGAGCAGCTGGATATGGTGCTGGTCATGACGGTCGAGCCGGGCTTTGGCGGCCAGTCCTTTATGGAGGACATGATGCCTAAGGTTCGGGAATTTCGTCAGGCCATCGATGCCTGCGGCAAAGAGATCGACCTTCAGGTGGATGGCGGCGTCAACGACAAAACCGCAAAAATCTGCGTAGAAAACGGCGCGAATGTTCTGGTGGCAGGCTCTTACCTGTTTAAGCAGGAGGATTACAAGGCTGCTGTGGCGAAGCTGCGCTGATCTGTTGACTTAGGGAAAATAGCGGCGCAGTTTTTCCAGTGCGGACTGTGCCAAAAGGCAGCGGTCATGCTCCTTTAGCTCTGCCAGGAGCAGGGAACTGTCCGCAGCGACACCGGAGAAGGGGGCAAGCTGTTCCCGGGCTTGGGGGAGCTGGCGATCTTCCAGCCAGAGAGCTAAAATGTATTGGTTTTTCTGCCAATACAGGGTGGAAGGCGGTGTCAGTTTGAGCTGCCGACACCCCTGCCTCAGCAGTTCAAAAGAAGAAAACAGAAAAAGGGTCGGTTCTGTGGATTCGGCCCTTTCTTCCTTGTCCGATAGAGTAAATAAGAGTAAACAGGCGTCCTCATCCACTGGATAGGCTTCAATCAGAAGGCGGTGTCCGGCCGGATCAAAGCCGGTCTGCGCCAAAGCGGTTTCCAGAAGCTGTTGGATCACCAGACGGGTGTGGGGACAAAGATAATCCAAAGCCTCGTATGTAATGCCCAGCTCTTCCAAATCTGCGGCGTTTAAATAAATGGATAAACCATGTTGGGAAATTCGTTTGATTTCCATATTGATCAATCCTTTCCCAAAGAAATAGAGAATCATAAAGAAGGAGGAACGACCCTTTTGAAGCTGAAATTGTGGAATACAAAGGGGATTATCCTGGAACAGAAGAAAGAACCGGCATTGTCCCGGGATTTGCAGCAGTTTACCAGTTCTCAGCCCACGGCTCCGGCTATTGAACCGCTGGCAGAGGGTGAGGAAGTAACGCTGGACCGGCTGATCCGCCTCAGCGCCGATGCTGCGATTATTGATGAGCGGGATGGTGTGGAGCTGTGTGAGCTTCTCCGTCAATGGAAAAATAAGAAACTCTCACGGATCGTCGGAGATGCCATTGACGATGAGCCCTATGTGTCCAGCCAAACCAACCCGATGATGAAGCACAGCGCGGAGGCTGCCTATGGTCTGAGGCTGCTGAAAACAGCGCTGAAAGCGGAAAAAGCTTATTTTGCGGTTTACCGGGAGATGCATTTTCTCAACTGCCGCATTCCCACCAAGATCGAAGAATTTCCGGTGCGAAAAATGGGCGGAAAATATCCCATGGAGCAGCGTGCTGTACGCCGTTTGGGCGATGACGTTTTTACCGTGGGGGTTTGCGCGTTGATCCACCTTGCCAGAGCGGCGAATCAGGGTACGGTACAAAGCACCTGCTTTGTTACGGTAGCGGGAAACTGTATTGGAAACCCTTGTAACTTGGAGGTAACCATCGGTACGCCGGTGTCCCATCTGCTGGACCGCTGCGGTCTGATCATGGATCCAACCTCACTGTCTATTGGCAGCGCCATGATGGGCATCTTAGTGGTCGATCAGGAGAATACGCTGGTTCGACCGAACACTCGGGCAGTGATTGCCCTGAAAGAAGCAAAGAAGGATCTGCGCCACATGGATTGCATCGGCTGTTCCCGCTGTGTTGAGGTGTGTCCGGAAGGACTGAATCCGATGGAACTGTACCGTGCTTCTGCCGCAAACCGTCGCCAGACGGCCCAAATTTTGGGATTGGACTGCTGTACCGGCTGCGCCGCCTGCAGTTACATCTGCCCATCGAAGCTGGAGCTGTCTGATCTGATTCAGAACAAACAGGTAAAGTGGAAAAAAGAGGAGGAGAAAAGCCATGAGTGTTAACGAAAGACCTTTTCCCCATATCCGCAGCGAAGAGCGCAGCCCTTTGATGATGCTGGACACCGCGATTGCGCTTATACCGCCCTTTTTTATGGCCTGTTTTTATTACGGTGTCCGTTCTCTGGCCATGGGTGCAATGACCATAACCGCTGCTATTTGTGCCAACTGGATCAGCAGTCTGTTTAATGGCAGAGGTATTGAATGGTGGGACGCAAGTCCGGTAGTTACCGGCATGATTGTGGCCTTGATGATGCCGGCCTCCATACCCTTCTATATTCCGGTGATTGCCGCTGTCTTTGGGATCCTGGTTGTGAAATTCCCCTTCGGCGGCACAGGAAACAATCTGTTCAATCCAGCGGCTGCAGGTTTGGCTTTTGTTTCTGTTTGCTTTGGGGATCAGCTGCTCTCCTATCCGGTTCCCCTGGAACCGCTTCCTATGACCGTGGATGAAGGGATCAAGCTGGTTCAGGGTCCTGCCTCTATGCTGAAAATGGGGGCGATCCCCACGATCTCTGTGGAACAATTGGCTTTGGGCAATTTTGCCGGGCCTATGGGAACCACGAATATTTTAGTCATTGCTGCCTGTCTGGTATACCTGCTGGTGCGGAAAAATGTGAAATGGTATGTTCCCGCAGCTTATCTGGCTACAGTGAGTTGTTTTGCCGCCTGCATCCATCACGAGAATATTACGGCTGGAGAGTCCATTGTTCTGGAGCTGGTGGCTGGTTCGCTGATGTTTGTAGCGGTTTATATGCTGAGTGAGCCAGTTACTTTGCCAAAACGCCCAATGGCTAAGGTATTGTATGCAGTAACCGCCGGTATCATCACCATGCTGTTCCGCTATTACGGGGTAGCAATTCAAAGCGCCGTGTTTGCATTGCTGCTGACCAACGCTTTTTCGCCGCTCTTTGACTATATGGCGGAGCGGGCCCGTGTTCTGGAAAGGAGGGCTATCCGTGAAAATGAATAAAAATCATTGGTATGCCCGCTTTCTGCGGGGAACCAAAGGTGTTTTTCGAGGCAATCCGGTTCTTGGGGCTGGTTTGGCGCTGCCTTTTGTGGTGGTCGCTGCCAGCAGCCTGCAAACCGCGGTGGGGCTTTCCATTGGAGCTTTGCTGACCATGCTGCCGGTGGGTCTGCTGATACCTCTGATTATGCAGAAGATTCCGGAGCAGTTTCGTTGGTTGGATTATCCGCTGCGCGCGCTGATTGCCGCTCTATTTCTGATGCCGACCAGAGTGATTGTAGGTGCGATTTCTCCTGCCTTGATGGATTCTGTAGGTGTTTATTTCTCCCTGTTGTGCGTCAGCACCCTGCTTTTTGCATCAAGAGCCATGACCGTGGAAGAACAGCGGCTGGAAAAGGTTCTGCTGGAACTGACTCGGCTGTGGCTTGGTCTGACAATGGTTCTGCTGTTGGTGGGGATCTGCCGGGAGGTGCTGGGAAACGGTACACTTTGGGGAAAACCTTTGACTTGGATGAAGATTCGTTTTTCTGCGGTCATGGTGTCAGGTCTGGGCTTTATTTTGCTGGGTTTTATTGCTGCCCTTGGCCAGAAAATTCACCGCAGCGTTTTGTTTGTTTGCCTTTGGATTGGAAAAAATGGCAGGACAGTAAAGGATAAAATCGTTCACTTCGGCGAAAGACCGCCAAAGGAGAACAAGAATAAAATTTCCGGTGAAATCCCGGAGGAAACAGCCGATCATGAGCAAATACCGGAAGGGAAGGAGCAGGAATAAATGATGATGAAATTTTTTGCCATATTTGTTGCCGCATTAACAGCGGAAAACCTGTTCTTTACCCGCGCGTTTGATGTATATGGTCTGCGGGAGCTGCACCGTTCTCCGAAAAAGATGCTGCTTTTCGGAGGCTTAACCACTGCGGTTCTTGCTGTAGCGGGTCCTGTGGCTTACGGGATCAACAAGCTGATCTATGGTTTGCCGTTTTACTATTACATCAACGGGATTACACATCTTCTGATCCTGGTTGGATTATATGCCGGGGTTTACTGGCTGTTGAAGAAGTATCAGCCGAAGGTGTTTGAACTGGTGGGAAAATATCTTCCCTATGCGGCCATCAACTGCTGTACCTTCGGCAGTTTGCTGCTGGCGGCCAAGGATACGGAATTGGACCGCTGGTGGAAGGCTCTTGCCTACCACTGCGGCGCGGGAATTGGCTTTACGCTGGCTATGCTGCTGCTTTGGAGTGTGCGCCAGCGACTCAGCAGCTGTCATGCCTCAAAATCCTTCCGGGGACTGCCGCTGCAGATGATTACGGTTGGCTTGATCGCACTGGCGCTGGTTGGCCTCACCGGCAACCAGCTTCCGGCGTAAGGAGGGACTTCCGTGAGACGTTCCTATAAAATTAAATCGTATAAACGGATTTACCGTCGTTCGCTTGGCAGTATCATCCTGCGTTGGGTATTGATTTTGGGCGTCTTGGCCCTTCTTTTCCTGCTGGGTTGGAAATTGTATGAACCGATCAGCCGGTTTTTCAGCGGAGAAGTCCCGCCAGTGGAGCAGGGAGAGGAGCAAAACAACCAAGACGAAGCGGAATCAGAGCCAAATCCGATCCCGGAAGAGGGAAAAACGGAAGAAAACAAAGAAGAGCCGCAGGAACCCGCAGAGGAACCGGAAGAAGAGACAAAACCGGCTCCGGAATTGGCGGAATCGGCCCTTCGGACCGCTTACTTTAATCAGGATCTTTTGCTGAACTCGACCGCTTTTTCCAATATGCTTAACAGTGTGAAAGCGGCGGGCATGGACAGTGTCATGATTGATTTAAAGTCCAGGGAAGGTTGGGTCAATTATCCGATTTCCTACAAGGAGGGCTTTGACGATTATTACACAGCAAGCGAAACCATCTCTTTGGAAGATACGGCAAAGCAGATCAGCGACGCGGGTATGAAGCCGATCGCTTCGATCTACACCTTCATGGATCGCCGCTTCCAGCAGGCGGAAACCTATGCGGGCATTCTCTATGGGGGCAGCGAAAACTTTTGGCTGGACGACGCGCCGGAAGCCGGCGGGAAATCCTGGCTGAACCCTTACTCTCCTTTGGCGCGGGATTATATCTGCAAGCTGATTGACGATGCGGCTGAAGCCGGCTTTGCCGAGGTAGTGCTGCGGGAGTTCCGTTTCCCGGTAGGCGGCTCCATGGAACAGATGAGATTCGTCTACGATGAGGGCCAGTCTAAACTGGACTGTCTGAAAGAAGCGGCAGAATATTTCCGCAAACATGCGGAGGAAAAAGGGGTCCATCTTTGGATTGAATATCCAGTGGAAGCGTTCATTGGGGGAGACACCCGTCCTTATGGAGGGGACGCGGAGGAACTTCTGTCCGGAAATATTATTGTGGATATGAGTGGGGTGCAGAAGGATGGATTAAGCGAAAATCTAAGCCTGATTCAAAGCAAGGCATCCTCCGCCGAATTGGCAGTACTGCTCCAAGTCAGCGGAAATAGTGACGCTCAACTGCAAAGTCAAATTTCCGTGCTTCAGAAAGCGGGAATCAACCGTTATTTGCTGCTTTATTAACATAAAATAAAAAAAATCAGCCTGCTGTGCGGCAGGCTGATTTTTTCGCGCAAAAAGAAATCCGCCACAGAAATTGTGACGGATTTGTAAATTATTTTGATTTTATACTTATAGTATATCACAAAATAGTTAAAATGTCAAGACTGTTCTTTTCCAATTTTCCGTTGTATAACAGAAATACCCGGGGAAATCAAAAAGAAAGGAAGCGTTTTGATGAACAACATGACAGCTTTAGTCAGTGCCTTTGCAAGAGCCTACCATACGGAGAAATATACCGTTCCCATCTTCTCGGATCCAATCGCCGGCATGCTGCTGGGGGAGGATTACCAGCAAATCGCCCAAACCATGGCTCAGGGAATCCGCTTTTTTGCCCCGGATTTTCAGGGCAGCGAGGAGGAAGCTCTGCGTTTGATTGTGGACCGGCAGCTTTCACCGGCGCCATTGGGGCGGGCTGCCTTTGCGGAGCGTTCCTTGAAGACCGCGGTAGCTCTGGGAACGGAGCAGTATCTGCTTTTCGGCGCCGGTTATGACACCTTTGCCCTGCGTCAGCCGGAATGGGCCCAAAAGCTCCAAATCTTTGAGCTGGATTTGCCGGAATCGGTGGCGGACAAACAGCAGCGCATCCAAAAAGCCGGTTTATCCATTCCGGAAAATACTTTTTATCTGCCGATGGATCTGTCCCAAGAGGAGTGGCAGAAGATTTTGTTGGAACACAAGAGCTTTTCTCCGGAAAAACGGAGTTTTTGCAGTCTGTTGGGTCTGGTCTATTATTTGCCCCAAGAGGCGTTCGAAAACCTGCTGGATCGTTTGCAGGATCTTTTGCCGGAGGGCAGCGCATTGGTCCTGGACTATCCTATGAAGCAGGGCGAGGGCCAGCAGAGTGAAAAGCAAAAAGCCCTTGCACAAGGCGCCGGGGAACCAATGAAGGCAGTTTATGAGCAGGAGGAGATGGAACAACTTCTCAGCCGCCGAAGATTTGGTCTTTATGAACACCTGACACCAAAAGAAATGACGGAGCAGTATTTTGCTTTGCACAACAAAGCCAATCCTCAACACCCTATGGAGGCAATGGAGGCCGTGGGCTACTGCCTGGCAGTGAAGAAATAAGGTTTAATAGGCCAAGATCTGGTAGCCGGTTTCCGTAACGGCTACGGTTACTTCCCACTGTGCCGACAAGCTGCCGTCAGCGGTGTAAACGATCCAGTCATCGTCTTCCATCATAACAACATCCGCATCGCCGGCGTTGACCATAGGTTCAATGGTAAAGACCATACCGGGAACCATCAGCATTTCCTCGCCGCGGCGGGTCACATAGCTGACGAAGGGATCCTCGTGGAACTCCAGACCTACGCCATGGCCGCCGATCTCCTCTACGACGGTGCAGCCGTTGGCCTTGGCGTGGTCATGGACAGCCTGCCCCATATCACCGAGAAAACCCCAAGGCTTTACCTGCTCCAAGCCCTTTTCCACGCACTCTTTTGCCACTTCTACCAGCCGTTTGGCTTCCGGAGAGACCTGGCCAATGCAGAACATACGGGAAGAATCAGAAAAGTAGCCCTTGTAGATGGTGGACACATCTACATTGATGATATCGCCCTCCTGAAGGATCACCGATTCATCGGGAATCCCATGGCAGACCTGATCGTTGACAGAGGTGCAGACGCTTTTAGGAAAGCCTTCGTAATTTAGGGGAGCGGGGATCGCGCCCAGTTCCAGGGTTTTGCTGTGTACAAGCCGGTCAATGTCCTCCGTGGACATCCCGGCGCCAATGTGCTGTGCCACATAATCCAGGACAGCAATGTTGATTTTCCCGCTTTCCCGGATCCCTTCGATCTGTTCCGGTGTTTTGATCATTTCGCGGGTCGGCACTTCGCAGCCCAGACGGCGGAAGTGGTCAATTTTTTCATCAAAGTCAGCATGGCATTTTTTGTATTTCTTTCCGCTGCCGCACCAGCAGGGATCGTTGCGTTCTGGTTTTTTCATAAAAAAGTCCCCTTTCCAAGAAATCTCAGTCTGAAAATTTTGACTTTCTGTCGTACAGACAGCTTCCAAAGGTTCGCTTATCATTGTATCACAGCTGGAAGCTCCTTGCAACGAGAGTCGAAGGAGGGAAAATCGGTGGATTCTTTGTCAACAAAATTAGTCACCAAAGTTTTTAAGAAATTTTCCATGAATCTTATGAATCTTCGGGAAAAGGGAGGGTTGGCAAAGAAAACCGCTTGCGAATTGGTCCCGGTCTGCTATAATTTGTAGTATATCGTTAGAAAGGAAAGGGGTAACGCGATGAACGTCAGAAAACGCAGCGGAAATATTGTACCTTTCGATAAAGAATTTATTTTCCGGGCCATCAGTTTGGCCGCCGCAGCCGCCGGTGAACAGAATGAGGAGGCAATCGGCGCCGCAACAGATGCGGTAGAGGCACGTTTGTTGGAAAAGGGAGAAGAGATCATCGATATCGAGCGGATCCAGGACACGGTGGAGGAGATTCTCTTTGAACAGCAGCAGTATCGCACCGTTCGAGCCTATATGCTGTACCGGATGGAAAAGGAAAAGGTACGCGGCCAGGAGGATGAGTGGAGCAGTGGACTGTTGAGCAAGGAGTTCCTCAGCAAATATAAACATGCTCCCAATCCAATGGAGCAGCTTGGTTCTTTTGTTTACAGCAGAACCTATTCCCGCTATCTGCCAAAACTGAACCGCAGAGAATTTTGGTGGGAAACGGTCCGCAGAGCGGTGGAGTACAACTGCTCTTTGGCTCCAACCTCCAGAGAAGAGGCAGAGACACTCTATGACAACATTTACCATATGAGACAGTTCCTCTCCGGGCGTACCTTGTGGGTAGGAAATACAAAGGTAGCAGAAGATTACCCAATGGCTAACTACAACTGCGCTTTTGAAGTGATCGACGACTTCCATGCGTACCATGACCTGTTCTATCTGTTGATGGTAGGTTCCGGTGTGGGAATTCGTGTGCTGAAAGAGGATGCCGCGAAACTGCCGAAGATCCGCACGGATATGAAGATCCTTCACAAGGCCTATAATCCCCGTCCAAAGGAGGAGCGCCTGGAATTTACCAACCTTGCCTTCACACAGGATGATGTGACCATCGCCATCGGCGATTCCAAAGAAGGCTGGGCACAGGCCTTGGATCACTATTTCAATATTTTGACCAGCAATGAATACAACAAGATTAAAACCATGATCGTGGAATATGACAGCATCCGCCCAAGAGGGGAGCGTCTGAAGGTCTTTGGCGGCACCGCTTCCGGCTATGAGTCCATGATGACCATGCTGGAGAAGATCAATAAGGTCATTACGGCCGCCGGAATCCGCAGCGGCGAGAACCGCACCCAGCTTCAGCCCATCGACCTGCTGGATATTGCGAATATCATCGGTGAAAATGTGGTTTCCGGTGGTGTGCGCCGAACTTCCGAGATCGGTCTGATCGACCAGGACGACGAAACCTGCATCAAGGCAAAAAGCAATCTTTACCGTCAGGTCAATGGCCGCTGGGAGATGGACAAAGCCCTCTCTCACCGTCAGATGAGCAACAACTCTATTTTCTACCGCCGCAAACCCAGCCGGGAACAGCTTCATTGGCATATCCAGCAGATGCGTTATTCCGGCGAACCGGGTTGGATCAACGAGGAGGCCGGCGCAAAGCGCCGTCCGAACTTCTGCGGCTGCAATCCCTGCGGCGAAATTTTGCTGGACAGTCATGGTTTGTGCAACCTGACTACCATCAACGTGAAAGCTTTCGTTGATGAAGATGGAAAACTGGATATGGAAGGCCTTCTGGCTGCTCAGAGACTGTCCGCAAGAGCCGGCTATCGCATGACCTGCCGGGAATTGGAGATCCATTCCTGGAATCAGGTGCAGCAGAGAGATCGTCTGGTAGGCTGTTCCCTGACCGGATGGCAGGATATGGTCAATGCGGCTAAGCTGAGCCGGGAGCAGCAGATCGATATTCTGGAAAAATTGCGCGCAGCCGCTCGGGAAGCCGCGGATGAGATCGCGGACTCTTTGAATCTGCCAAAGCCTTTGCTGGTGACAACGGTAAAACCGGAAGGAACTCAGTCCCTTCTGCCTACGGTTTCCAGCGGCGTTCATTATTCACATTCCCCTTACTACATCCGCCGCATCCGTATCACCGCTACCGACCCGCTGTGCAAGGTTTGCGAGGAATTGGGCTATCCGGTTCTCCCTGAAGTAGGCCAGGATCCGGTAAACTGTAAGACCAAAGTTGTGGAATTTCCGGCGAAAGCTCCTGCAGGCCGGGTAAAAGCGGATGTTTCCGCCATTGAACAGCTTGAAAACTACAAAATGTTCATGGAACATTATGTAGATCACAACTGTTCCATCACGATCCATGTTCGTGACCATGAATGGCCTGAGGTGGAGGAATGGGTGTGGAACAATTGGGACGATATTGTGGCTTTGTCCTTCCTCAGTTATGATGACAGCTTCTATGAGCTTCTGCCTTACGAAGAGATCACCAAGGAAGAATACGAGCGCCGCAAGGCAGCCATGCGCCCCTTCAATCCGTCCCTGATTTCCAAGTATGAGAGAGAGGAATCGGAGCTGGACTTTGACAGCAGCGACTGCGTAAATGGTGTCTGCCCGGTAAGATAAGCATAAAAGACGCAAAAAAAGAACTATCCGTATGGATAGTTCTTTTTTTGCGTCTATTTCAGTTTTTCCCAGTCGATTTTCCGGTTTTTAAAGTAAAATTCCCGATCACGTTCACTGATTTCCCGCAAAACCCGGCAGGGGTTTCCAACTGCGACCACGTTAGAGGGCAGGTCTTTGGTGACTACGCTGCCCGCGCCGACTACAGTGTTGTCGCCAATGGTAACACCGGGCATGATGAGCGCACCGGCGCCGATCCAACAATTCTTGCCGATGCACACGGGGGCGTTATACTGATATTGCTGCAAGCGCAGCTCCGGGAGGATGGGATGTCCGGCGGTGGCTACAGTCACATTGGGGCCGAACATGCAGTGATCTCCCACATAAATATGAGTGTCATCCACCAAAGTCAGATTGTAGTTGGCGTAGATGCCTTTGCCGAAGTGGACATGATGTCCGCCCCAGTTGGAGCGCAGAGGCGGTTCCACATAGCAGCCCTCCCCCAGCTCCGCAAACATTTCCTTTAGCAAAGCTTGACGCTCATTCTGTTGGGAGGGATGGGTCTGGTTATATTCATAGAGTTTTTCCTGACAGCGGAGTTGTTCTCTGAAAAGTTTATCATCATTTGGCAGGTAAAGGGAGCCGTCGTGCAGTTCTTTGAAATCGCTCATATCTTTTCTCCTACTTTTTGCGGTATTTTCCTTCAATTTTGAATACATAGATCACCATCACGCCAATTATCAGCAATATAGTTCCCAGAACAGATAGAAAGACCAAGGGAGAATCGGCTCCGGCCAGCAAGGGAAGGCCAAGCAGAGCAAACAAAACACCGGTTGTATACCATAATTTGCCCAAAGCCCGGTTGTAAGCGGGGACATTGTCAATGGTCGGGATTTTGGCGTTGGCCCAGAATCCGAAGGGTGTGGAACGGTCTGCTTTCAACAGGCAAAAAATTCCCATTCCCAGAAAAAGCAGGCCGCACAAAGCCCAAATGATGAAGCCAATTTTTCCTTCTGACATCTATCATACCTCCTATGTGTGTGTCTTTCCAACAATTATACACTTGTTGGAGAAAAAAGAAAACCCCGACGTGAGTCGGGGTTTTAACAACAAGAGGGAAAGAAAGGCGGAGGGGATCGTTTAGCTTTCAAAGCCCAGAATCAAACCGCCCTTTTCCGCATAGAAGCTGCACAGGCCGGTGGTATCGCAGAATTTAATGTCGGCTTGGGCAAATTCTTTCCGGATCAAGTCAATGAGGGACTGTGTAGCGTTGAGATTAAAGCAGTGGGAGATGCGTACCTTGCCGCCTTTAAAGCCCATCTTCTTCATTTCCGCAAACAGGGTTTCCATGGCTTTCTTTTCGCCGCGGCATTTGTGCATCAGTTCCAGAGTGCCTTTGTCACTTCCTTTGCCCACAACACGAATGCCCAACAGGCCGGCCGCTGTGGCAACGGCATGGTTGATACGGCCGTTGTTGGCCAGGTTTTTCAGGGATTCCAGAGAGAAAAGTGTATGGGTGCGCTGGGTATAGGCAGTGATTTCCTCACGGATTGCCTCGAAGGATTTTCCGTCAAGCATCAGCTGCTGCAATTTTTCGATGATCAGTTCCATTTCCGGACCAGCGGTCAGAGAATCAATAATATGAACCTTTCTGCTGGGGTGGTTTTCCTCATAGGTTTTCTTTGCTTCCATGGCAGCACCGTAGCTTCCGGACAAAGCGCTGGTGATCGTTACGCCGAAAACAACATCGGCGTCCCCGAAGGCTTCTTCCCATTCACCAATGCTGGGGCAGGAGGTACCGGAACGGCCTTTGTAGGCTTTCAGGTCGGCCACCATTTCTTCTGTATTCAAGCGATTGTCATCGACATACTCCTTTACGTCGGTAACGATCTTCATAGGTACGCTGGAGAAGTCGATTTTTTCCAAAGACATGACGTTGGAAGTGGAATCAGCAACAATTTTATATGTCATGGTAATTCACCTCATGTTTTTTAGGGTAAAGTCCCCGTATTCTGCTATGTCATAAGGGTATCAGTTTTTAAAAAACTTGTCAAGGGTAGTTTGAAACATTATTTTCGGTTTTGCTTGACTTTGGATAAAAATCTTTGTAAAATGAAGCTATGAAACAGGAACACAAAGATAATTTTAAAATCTCCATGGCGGATTTTCATCTGCCGCGGTACCATGAAATCCCCAATGTGGGACTCTATTTGGAACAAACAACAAAATATATTGAGGGTTATTTGGAGCCCTTCCATGATATCACCATTACAGGCTCAATGATCAGTAACTATGTGAAGAAAGGACTGATTACAAATCCGGTAAAGAAGCAGTATGATCGGGATCAGATTGCCTATTTGGTGTTTATTGCTTTCGCAAAAAGTGTATTATCCCTGGAAAATATCCGTATTCTGCTGGAGATGCAGAAGAAAACCTACGGAAATCAGCGCGCTTACGACTATTTTTGCGAGGAATTTGAAAATATCCTCCAATTTGTATTTAATGTGAAGGATGTTTTGGACAATGTTGGCGGAGATCAGTCGGATGAAAAGCTGATTCTGCGCAATACGATCATTACCATCTCTCATAAGCTCTATTTGGATCAGTGCTTTGTGATCTTAGGCAAGGAGCTGGAGGAACATTCGGAGAGGTAGACGATTTTGCTGTTGAATATAACGAAACTGGCAGTTTGGCCCGGCTGTAAAGCCGGGCTTTTTGCCGCGGAAAAACAGTATCTCTGCGGCAGAATTGGTGAAAGTAACAGATTTGTTTATCAGTGGGATTCCGCTTTTGGGAGCAAGGGGAAATCATCAGGGAATTTCCTGCCTTTCATCTTGCCATTTCCATCATTTTGTGTTATCTTAATTGTTGGCTGAAAAACAAATTGTTTTCAGCAGGGGATTTATGAAAACAAAGACAAAAGGGGAAGAATCATTATGGAAGGAATTATGACTATTCTGTCGAAGATTCAGGCTTTTGTATGGGGTCCGCCGACCCTGGTTTTGCTGATCGGTACCGGTTTGTATTTTACCGTAAAGCTGAAGGGTCTGCAGATCACGAAATTCGGCAGAGCGTTAAAATCAATTTTTGAAAAAGAAGAGGGCGAAAGCGGCTCGGGCGACGTTTCTGCTTTTGCGACGCTGTGTACGACTTTGGCTGCGGATATCGGCACTGGCAGTATTGTAGGTGTGGCCACCGCACTGCGTGTAGGCGGCCCTGGCGCCATGTTCTGGATGTGGATGTCTGCGCTATTTGGCATGACCACAAAATATGCGGAAAGTCTTTTGGCGGTAAAATATCGGGTGACCGATGAAAATGGACAGATGGCAGGCGGCCCAATGTTCTATATTGAGAACGGTATGGGCAAAAAGTTTACCTGGCTGGCAAAACTGTTCGCTATTTTTGGCATTTTTACAGCTCTTCTTGGCTGCGGCACTTTCCCGCAGGTCAACGCGATCACCGAATCCGTTAATACCGCGTTCCACATCCCGGTTATTGTTACCGGTATCGTTGTAACTGTTATGGTTACCTTCGTTATTCTGGGGGGCATTCAGTCCATCTCCAAGGTAGCTCAGTTTGTTGTGCCGATTATGGCCCTGACCTTTATCGGCGGATCAGTTTTGATTCTCTGTCTAAACGCACCAGCACTTCCAAGCGCGTTTTCCCACATTTTCCACGATGCCTTTTCCGCTCAATCCATGTTGGGCGGAGCCGCCGGAACAGCAGTGATTTCCCTGATGACTACTATTCGTACCGGTGTAGCCCGCGGTGTGTACACCAATGAAGCCGGTTTGGGCAGTTCCGCAATTGTGGCGGCAGCGGCAAAGACCAATTCCTGTGTTAGACAGGGCCTGATTTCCATGACCAGTGTGTTCTTTACCACGATCGTAACCTGTTCTATGACCGGACTGGTTATTATCTCCAGCGGCCTGCTGGATAACACGGCGTTGGATGGCAGCCCTCTGGCTACTACGGCGTACAATATGAATCTGCCATGGAATATTGGTATGTATGTGTTGGCCATTGCCATTGTATTCTTCTCCTTTACAACCATTTTGGGTTGGAGCTATTATGGTGAACGCTGTCTGGTTTACTTAACCGGCACAACCAAATGGAACAAAGCTTTTAAGGTGGTTTATATCGCAGCGATCGCGGTGGCTCCTTTCCTGACTTTGGAACCTATTTGGCTTTTGGCGGATATCACCAATGCGTTGATGATCATTCCAAACTTGATTGCCCTGCTTGCGCTGCGCAAAGTTGTAGTAGGGGAAACAAAGGATTACTTTGCAAAATTAAAGTAAAAAGAAATAAGAAAAGGACGGTTTTATAACCGTCCTTTTCTTATTTCATATACATTTTCAATAGATGATGTACCAGAGCGGCAAAGCAGGTCAATGCCAAATAAATACCGGCGTACAAATACAGGGCAACTTCTTTAAAGGAGAACAGGATCAGTACAGTAGGAAGATAAAGCAGAGCGGGAACAGGGACATATTTGACCATGTGCTCCAGGTCAGATCCCATTTTCCAGCCGTAAAACAGGCAGTACAGGGGGTAAAGAATGTACCATAGGGCAAAGCAGGCGATCATACCGGCATCACCGGCAAAAATGCGAACCAATATCTGCAGGATGACCATCAGCACAATGTTGGCAGCCAATAACTTTTGCCCCAGGGAGAATCGGGTCAGGTATTTTTTTAGAGAAAATTTCTTATTCATACAATGTTCCTTTCTTATCTTTGGCTAATACACCTTTTTCTGAATAAAACGGAAACAGTCTCATCAGGAAATCAGGTATCATGCCTAATTAAAAATATTATAGCATAAGAAAGCCAAAGAAACGAGGCCCTTCGAAACTTTCATGTTCTTATTTTTGTTGTTCTTTGCTTTGTATTTGTTGTATAATAGAAGAAAAATCGTATGAAAGGGAGTGTGATTCAATGGATATTCTTTCCGTATTCAAACACCGCCGCAGTGTCCGTCAGTATACAGGCGAAGCCATTCCGCAGCAGCTGCTGGATCAAGTGCTGAAAGCCGGATTGACCTCTGCTTCCGGCCGAGCAAAAAGACCATGGGAGTTTATTGTAGTAAGGAAGAAAGAAACTCTTCAGAAAATGACAAAATGCCGGACGGGAGGAGCCCAAATGCTGGAGGGCGCGGACTGCGCGATCGTCGTGATTGCAGATCCGGATAAAACCGATATTTGGGTTGAGGACGCATCCATTGCCATGGCCAATATGCACCTGATGGCGGACAGTCTGGGATTGGGAAGCTGCTGGATCCAAGGCCGTCTGCGTGAGTCAGCCGACGGACGCAGTACCGAAACCTATCTGCGGGAACTGCTTCATTATCCGGATACTTACCGTTTGGAGGCGATCCTGTCTTTGGGCATGCCTCAGAACCATCCTGCCTCCTATGAGGATGGAGATCTTCCGTTTGAAAAAATTCATGAAGAGCGATTTTAATTGAATCTTCTCCAAAAAAACGACTGTAGTTCGGTAAAAACGGCTTGATTCAATAAAAAAGACGCTTGTCCTCTTGCCAGAAACAGAATTTCGTTGTATGATGAAAAAAAGAATACACCAATTCGCTATTTTCAGAAAACAGGAGGTAAAGCTATGGGAAAATTTGTGATTCGTGAGACGAAAACCGGTATTAAGTTTGATTTGAAAGCGACCAATGGCCAAGTTATTCTGAGTTCCGAGGTTTATACCACAAAAGCAGCCTGCTTAAATGGTATCGAGAGCGTCAAGAAAAATGCTCCTCCTGCCGCTGTAGAGGATCAGACCAAAGAGGGGTATCAGAAAGAAAAACATCCCAAATTTGAAATCTATACGGATAATGCCGGGGAGTATCGTTTCCGTTTGAAAGCCACGAACGGACAGATCATCGGTGTGAGCGAAGGTTATAAGGCTCATGAAAGTTGTGTCAACGGTGTAGAATCTGTGAAGAAAAATGCGTCTAATTCCACAACGGTAGAAGAATAACAGGAAAACAAATCAGGCAAAGCATTTCTGCTTTGCCTGATTCTATTTATCAAGTTTTTTCTTGTGACAACGATGAAGCAGCAAAGATGACAGGGAGAGAAACAGGGTCAAGAATACGGACCCAAGAAACAGGGGAGAGCCTGGTTCATTCAAGGCGGATCCCATCAGCGTTGAGGTGATGACTCCAGGCATCGTTCCCAGAGAGCTGGCCCACAGGTAGAGCCAAAATGGCGTTCTGGTAGCGCCGAAGTACATGCTGACGATGTCACCTGGCAGAATGCTGATAACGCGCAGGAAAAAACAGACAAAAAAGCAGTTGTTTTGCTGTGTTTTTACGGCGGCGTCCAGTTTGGGGTATTTTATCAGCAGTTTTGCCACTGTGTCTGAGCCGGAAAAGCGTCCAATCCAGTAGGGAAGCGTTAGGATAATCACCATACCCAAAGTATTTACCAACAAAGCCACCAGTACAGAGAACAGATGACCGCCTACGATCTGAAGGACCATCATGGGAAAAAAGACAGACAGGCTTTTGGAGGCAGAAAGCAGAAGCAGCATCCCGACTGCCAGCAATGGGCTTTCGGGAGAATAATTCAGCAGAGATTCTATGGATAGGTTGTCCCGGGAACAGAAAAATAAAACGATACTGAGCAAGCACAGCAAAAGAGGCAAATATTTCAGCCAGTTGATCAGGCCGCTCCATTTTTTCCTATTCATATCAGCCCTCCTTCCTCCTGACTATACTTGTATTATAAAAAATCTTCCCGTCCAAGGCAATGGACAAGCCGTAAATTTATAGAAAAGCTTTTTGTAACAAAGTGTCTTGCACCCCGTCTCTTTTGTGCTATAATAAAATAATATTATTTCGGATCCGACATCATCTGTCCTCGAAAAACGGACGGATCCTGTGGGTCCAATAAAAGTAAAAGGAGGATAAAAGGGATGCTTTTACGGGAATTGACGATGGTTGAGGTGATCTTGCGCATTCTGGCCGCTGTTTTAATGGGCGGCATTATTGGCTTGGAACGGGGAATGAACAACCACTCCGCAGGACTTAGAACCTATATGCTGGTTTGTGTCGGCTCCTGCCTGCTTATGATGACCAATCAATACATGTTCCAGGTGTTTGGCACTGGCGATCCGGCTCGGATGGGCGCGCAGGTGGTCAGCGGAATCGGTTTTCTGGGCGCCGGAACCATTATGGTGACCCGCCACAACCAGATCAAAGGCTTGACTACTGCTGCCGGACTGTGGGCTGCGGCCGGTGTGGGCTTGGCCTTGGGCATTGGCTTCTATGAAGCCGCTGTAATGGGCGCATTGGCCATTTTCGTTATTCTGACGCTTCTCCACCGCTGGGATGACCATATGCTGAAGAATGCTAAGGTGCTGCCGGTTTATGTGGAACTTTCCATGGACGTTCCTCTCAGCGAATTTTTGCATCAGCTACGGAAAATGGATGTGGATTTCAGCGATATTCAGATGGAGCAGGGGCAGACCATAGACGAAGATGTGCGTGCTTTTACTGCTACGCTCCATGTGAAACAGCGCATCAATCATGGGCTGCTGATGAGTAAAATGCGAAAGATTGACGGCGTCGTTTATTTGGAGGATCTGTAATCATGAAAAGTCAGATTCGGAATATGCAGCCGGAGGATTGGCCAAGGGTTGGGGAAATTTATTCTCAGGCCTTGGAAATTGGCATTTCTACTTTCCAGAGAAACTGCCCTTCGTATGAAGATTGGGACCGCTCCCATCTGAAAATCGGGCGATTGGTGTATGAGGCGGATGGTTTGGTTGCAGGCTGGATAGCCTTGAGTCCAACCTCTGCCCGGGAGTGCTACCGTGGCGTGGTGGAAGTCAGTGTTTATATCGACAAAGCCTTCCAGCATCAGGGCGTCGGAAAGGCGTTGATGGCAAAAGTGGAGGAAGAAAGCAGAGCCGCAGGCTTCTGGAGTTTGTATTCTTCCGTTTTTGCGGTAAATGAAGCCAGCCTTGCTCTCCATAAAGTCTGCGGCTTTCGGAAAATCGGTTATCGGGAGAGAATCGCGAAAGATCGCTTTGATCAGTGGCAGGATACGATCTTGTTTGAAAAGCGTTTATAGGCAAAAGTGTATGAGAAAAAACGTGCCGGCGAAATTTCGCCGGCACGTTTTTTTGTGTTTCATTTTTGGAAAGTTACAGTTCCACAACCGCATCCAGGCAGAGCTGTAAAGCCAGCGGTATGGAGGCGCTGCCCCAATTCCGTTCCTGGTGCTGTTCCACATTGGCCAAAGAATCAGCGGTAAACAGCAGTTGACCGAAGGTCACAGCCCGAAATTCAGCGCAGGCCATCAATCCGGCGCACTCCATTTCCACTACCGAATATCCTTCCGCTTTCCGGTATTCCACCATTTCTTTGGTTTCCCGGAAAAAACCGTCGGTTGACCAGGTTTTACAGTGGAGGTAAGGGATGTTGTGCTGTTTCATGGCTTTTTCTATCGCCTGTACAGCGGTTTGGTTCGCTTTTACCGTGGGGGATGGCGGCAAATAGTGATAGGAAGCCCCTTCGCAGCGCAAGGCCTCTGTTGGGATCAGAAACTGATTCTCCTCCAGCGGGATCAAGGCACCGCAGGAACCGGCAGAGATGATCTTTTTCGCCCCATAGCCGATGAGAAAATCCAGAATCATCGTTGCGGCGGCTGAACCTAAAGGTGCTTGACAGAGAGCGATGCTTTTTCCACGGTAGTCCAGTTGATAAATGGGGAAGGTTTTGGTGATGCAATCGAAAGAGGATATCCGCTTTAGCTGCCTTTCATTGGCAAAGTGTTCCACCTGATCGCCTAAAAATGGAAACGCAGCGTATTCCGGGAGGCGGGAGAGTTTTTCATGATCGGGCATAATCACCGCTTTCTGGCTGTCGTCGTAATCCAGAATAGGCAGCTGACTTTTGGATAAAGACATAAAGATTATCCTTTCTGTATTAATAATAAGCGGGGTCGTCCAGAGAAGAGTAGAGAAGCTGGCCGTTTTCATCTAAAATCCAGTAGCGATTATCCCAACCTACAAATTGCTCGTCATCATTCACTTCGCCCTCTGCGCTGGCGGACAGCCGACCCACCAAGGCTCGATAGGTAAAGCCTCTGCTGTCACTCATTTCCACATACAGTTCCATGGTGGAGCCAAAGGGGAAGGTGTAGTCCTGCTGCAGTTCATATTGGACTTCAAGAGGGTCCTGGTTGGTGATGGTGACGGCAGGGTTCTTTTGGCCAAAGACCACGGAATTGTCGTCCTTGTCTTGCCCCAAAAAGGAGCTGCGGGTTACTTCCTCACCGTTGTTATACTGTACCAGATCCAGTGCTTCAATGGATGAATTCAAGCCGCCCTTTTGTTCGGCAGTGATGTACAGCGTACCGTTGTATGTCCAAGTGCAGGTGGAAGAATCTTTTTTGCCGCTTCCGCTTCCGCTGAAGCTTGTGTACAAGTTTGGGAAGTATTGATCACGGGGATAGATAGACCGATCCATGTTTTGGATACGGATATTGCCGTTCTCAAGGAAGCGTACCTCTGTAATGGTGGAACCTTCCAGCATGGAAATTGGGAATGTAGCCGCATAAGCGCCGCTGCGGAGTGTCATAGGGTGTTCTTCACCGTTGCAGACCAGTACCACACTGGTTTCCTCCGGTCGAAATTCCTTCGGCGTGACGGTGCAGTTCAATTCCACCGTAAAGTTCTTCCAATCTGCCAGCCCAAAGCTGAAATCGCTGGAAGACAGCAGGTTGTCCTGCTCCTCAAGTTGGTAGGAAACATTGGAAGAGATGTTGTTTATGTCGTTGCGTAAGATAAGGATGCTGTTGTTCAAATTGTTTTCCATAGAGCGAAGCTGATTTTGCAGATTGACGATGCGAACCATACACAGAAGCGCCAACAGGCAGGAAAATACGGAAATAATAATTGGAAGTTTCTGTTTCATCTTCTCATCCTATCCTTTCATTGAATGTTGTGCTTTTATTCTATCTGATTTTCTGATGGATGTAAAGCTTGGGCTGAACAAACAGACAAATCCTGACGCTTTCCCGCTGATTTCTGACTATTCAGCGTCCAAAAGCGACATTTCAGCGCATTTCACTTGGAATTTGCCAAATTTATGATAACGTATCGGTAAGAAAAGGGAGGTGCGGTAAAGTGGAAGTAAGATTGAGCTTCTGTTTGCTGGTGGTTTTGGTTTTGTGTATTGGCGTTTTTGTTCACCTGTATGGCCGACTCCGGCAGCAGTATGAAGCCCTTGTCAGCAGCTATTACAATTTGGAGCGGCTCAACAGTGATCCGCGGGCGCAGAGGTATGATTATCTGAACCATTCCCTTAGTGATATTGAAAGCAGGCTGAATCCATCCGAGTTTATGCGCTGCCACAAATCCGATCTTGTAAACCTGTCTTGCATCAGCAAAATCGAACCTTATGGTCGATGGACATTCAGTGTGCGCTTAAAAGGTACAAACACACAGGCTTTGATGACGGCGCAGAATTTGATTTGCTTCGCAATATGTTTGATTAAAGGAATAGCCTCCTTTTGGGGAGGCTGTTTCATTCGAAAGAGGAGCTATGCTCCTCTTTTTTATATTGAGATATTATCTACTTTTTCCAAACCCTGTTCCGTCAGGCGGTAAACTTGGTCGCAGACCTGAGAAATATATTTTCGGTCATGAGAAACGCTGATGATCACTCCTTGGTAGGCTTGCAGCACATTGCGGATCACCGGGTTGGACAGGGGAGAAAAGTTTCGGGTCGGTTCATCCAGCAGCAGCACATCAGCACCGGAAAAACCCATTTTCAGCAGGAGAACTTTGGCCTTCTGCCCGCCGGAAAGCTGGCGGATGGGATGAGACATTTCCTCCGGGGTATACTTCATGGAGCCTAACCAACTGCGGACTTTGGTGATCTCCTCTTTTTGGCCGCTGGGAGCCAGATAATCCACCGGATTCTTCTCCAGATCCAGCAGTTCCTCATAATTCTGCGGCATATAGGCAGCCTTAAGGTCGGTCCTCTGGAGCAATTCATCGGCGATTTTCCGCAGAAGGGTGGTTTTTCCCATTCCATTCCGGCCGATGATGCAGATTTTGTGCTGGCCTTTGATGAAAAGATGGATGTTCTGGGCCAGCAGCCGCTGGTCATCGGCGGTTCTCAGCTGGGCCAGATGAAAATCAACCATGACTTTCCCGGCGGGAATCTGAATATCCTCGCCGAATTTCAGAAAGATCGCCTCTTCTTCCTCCGGAAGCTGCCGCATGGCTTCGCTTTCCCTTTGGTAGCGCTTTTCCATAGCTTTGACAGCGTGCATTTTCTTCTTCAGCATCCGCCCCATGTGGGGGGACTGGCGGGAAACAGAGCGCAGGTCATTTTCCACCTGCTGATAAATGCGCTGGAACTTCTCCTGACGAATCTTTTCCTGGCGCAGGTCGCTGAGTGCTTCTCTCTCTTGATTTTCAAAAACGGCTGTGCGCTGGTCAATATAATCGCTGTAACCCATGCGGGCAACGGTGTAACGGCTGATAGTTTTTCGCCGGATCTGTTCCAGATGGATGATCACGTTGGCGCAGCGGGAGATCAGGATCTCATCATGGGAGATAAACAACAGGGGACGGGAGCAGTTCTGGATAAATCTTTCCAGCCATTCCAGGGTTTCCAGGTCCAGATCGTTAGATGGTTCATCCAGAAGCAGGATGCCTGGTTGTTCCATAAGAATACGGGCCAACTGAGACTTTACCTTTTCGCCGCCGGACAGGCTTCCCATTTTCTGCTGGCCGTAGAAAAAGTCCAGCGACAGTCCCAAATCCGCCGCCAGTTGTCCCAACTCCTTAGGGGACAGGACGCAGAAAGCGTCGGATTTACAGAAATAGTCATAAACACTCGTTTCCAGCTCTTCATTGGGAAACTCCTGGGGCAGATAGCCCAGCCGCTCCCCGTTCAGAATACACCGGCCACTGACTTCCGCGTAGCTTTCCACCGATTCCGGTTCCACGATCCATTTCAGCAGGGTGGATTTGCCGTTGCCTTCTTCGCCGATGATAACTGCCCTATCTCCGGCATTCAACGTGAAGGAAAAATCCTCCAGAATGGTACGAAGGTCCTTTTTGTGTTTTATGGTTACATTTTGTATTTGCAGCATAGGTCATTCCTCCCGGTAGAATGTCCAGACAATGTCTGAACAATAAAAAAATCTGCCTTCGCTGCCGAAGACAGATTTCTACCGAAAAAATGGGGCAATGGCGCAGAAACGCAATCCAGCGTAATACGCACAGCGGCAGATAATCTCCTTCGGCAAACACAACACAACAACAGAACAGCCGGTACGCTGTTCTTCTGTTTTCTTTTTGTTTGGCTTACCAAATTTGATTATTTGCGCATTTCCTCACCCTGCACAGACGATTCTGTGCCTTTCTTTTATTTCTACCAAATACTATAACGGAAAATACTGGCCTTGTCAAGAGGACTCAGATTTTGCATCTCGAATGGCTTTGGATCACCTGTTCGATTTTGTCGGCGGCAGCCAAGGTTCCGCCGCAGTTATGGAAGCTGTCGGCAATTTCAGCGGCTGCTTTCCGGTACTGAGGGTTATGGAGAAGCTGTTCCACACCGTTACGAATAGAGGCTGGGTCTGTGTTTTCCAGATAGATCCCTGCGCCCAACTGGGCTGTCCGCAGGGCGACGCCGCTCTGCTCCGTTGTTTGCGGATAAAGCAGCAGAGGAACACCGTGGTACAGGCTTTCCGTAACGCTGTTCATCCCGCAGTGAGAGAGGAATACGTCCGCCTTTTGAAGAACCGCGATTTGATCCACCGTTTTGCAAACAGTAATATTCTCCGGAGTTTGGCCAAGTTGGGAAAGATCACACAGATCGCCAGCGGAGAGAATTACCTGGTAAGGACTGTCACAAAAGGCCGCGATGCAGTTTCGGTAAAAATCCAGCCTGTCATTATCAACAGTTCCCATGGAGATATAAATCAGTTTTTCCCTTGTTTTCTTTACAGCGCTTTCCGCGGGGCGAATAGATGGCCCGACAAAAGTATATTTATGGGAAAAGCTTTCCGCACAGGGCTGAAAGGCCTTGGAAGTGTAAACGATGGTGTCAGTATCATTATCATTTTGAAGGATGGAAAGGACATTTTTCACAGGATAACCTTTAAGCCGCAGCCGTTTCAGCTCTCGATTGATTTTTGGGAGAGTGAGAAGGAAAGATAGGGCTTGTTTGGCGCTTTGTTTCATGATTTTGGCGGACTGCTGGTTAAAGGCGAAGGTGGTAGTGGAGGAGATGAATGGAATTTCTAATTTTAAAGCAACCGCCTTGCCCCAGAAGGCCATGGAATCCGCCACAATACAGTCCGGCCTGTCTTTTTCCATTTGGGCACAGACCATATGATCCAGTGCCAATGTGGTGTCTACTAAGATTTTGATGGAAAAGGCAATGTCGCTGCTCACTCTGGCGGCATCGGCTGGCTCCAGACGCTGTTCCGGATCAAAAGCATCACAGGAGACAAAGTGAGCGCCGGTTTTTTCTATTTTTTCCCGAAACGGTTCGTAGGAATAGTAAAAAACCGAATGTCCCCGCCGAACCAGTTCCTTCACGACACCCAAGGTTGGGTTGGTGTGACCATGAGCAGGAATACAAAAGAAAGCAATTTTACTCAATTTTCTTCCTCCTCATCAAAAACAGCGGCAGAAAACTGTTGAATAAAGGTTTTAGGCGGAATGGCGATTCCCTTTTCTTCATCTGCCAAAAGAATCAGGGTGTCACCAGGATGGATATCGAACAGTTCCCTGGCTTCCTTGGGGATAACAAACTGCCCTTTTTCACCGATTTTTACTGTCCAGGCATATTTCCCTTTTGGCCCTTTCATCCAATCGTCCCCTTTCTATGACTATAGTATGATTTGTTATACAAATCATACTATAGAGAAGGTACTTTGTCAACTTTTTATGGAAATAACAAGGTAAGAGAAATGAAAAAAGAGCGCCGCTTGAAGCAGCGCTCTTTTTCGGAGATTTATATTGAGGAAAAATCAAAAGACAATGGTTTAGGAATTTTGTTCTTCAATGATCTTAGCCATAGCTTCGCGGGTATAACCGTTCTTGTTGGTCTCCCAGTTTACCATCTTGTTGGTGCCATCAATGCCGTGAACATTGTAGTTGGTCAGACACCAGCCGATCTGGTAGTACATTGGGATAACCAGAGCGTGATCCAGTGCATAAGCCTCTGCGTCTGCGTACGCGGCGTAACGAGCGTCCATATCCTTGGTGATGGTGTCAGCATCAGCTACCATGTTGGTGAACTCAACGAAGGTGTCGAGCAGATCCTGATTTTCAGGAGCAGCTTCTACTTTGTTGATGTTGTAGTAGTAGTTCGCATAGAATGCATTTGCGCTCTGATAAGTAAGCTGGCCCAGGAAGTTCTGCGGATCGGAGTAGTCAGCGCCCCAGCCGTTGATTACGATGGAGTGAAGCTGTGGGTCACGAACTTCTTTAACAAGAGAGGAAACGTAGGTTTTAATGTTCAGAACGATGTAATCATCGCCCAAAGAGTTGGAGAAGGTCTGTTTCAGAACGTTTGCGGTATCCAGAGCGGTCTGGTTGGAGCCGGCAATGTAGTAGTCCATCTCAACCGGGAAGGTCACGCCCTCAGCGCTTAATTCTTCTATAGCCTGTGCTTTGTATTCAGCGGCTTTGTCGGCATCCCATCTTACCGGATGAGTGCCATCGCTTTCACCAAGAGCCAGATTTGCTTTTACAAGATCAACGTAGTCTCTGCCATCAGAGGTGTAGACCAGCATATTCTTGGTGAAGCAGTTGTTCTCACATTTCAGAGGCTCCAGCGCGTTCTGTCTCTTCAGGAATTCGGTTAGTTCCAGACCATAGTAGATGGATTTGCGGAAGTTTTCGTTGGCAACCGCTTTATTCCAGTTGGTATCCTCGGTGCCGTCTTCCTTCATCTTCTGGTAGTTAAAGTGCATCTGGTAGGAGTAAGCGGATGGCCAAGCCGGTACCATGTAATCATACATTGGATGAGACGGGTCATCATTGATCGTCTTGATGTTGGATTCCGTCAGGTCAACATAGTCAATTTCACCGTTTACAAACAGCTGGAAAGCTACGTCGGTGGATTCTACCATGCGGACGGTAGCAGTGTTGAAGCGTTTTGCGTCTTTATTCCAGTATTCAGGGTTGGGTTCAAAGACTTTTTCATTGCCCGCAATGTAAGTAGTCATCAGGTAAGCGCCGTTATACCACATGGATTTATTATCCATGGATTTGATGCCTTCCGGAGTCAGATCATCAACAAGAGCCTGAGACAGCGGATAAAGAGCGGGGTAAGAGGCGAGCGTGTAGAAGTATGGTTTTTCAGCGAGGCAGTGGTAGATTACGGTCAGAGAATCCGGAACCTCAATGCCCACCATTTCCAGGAATTTGGAGCCTTCCCCTGCAGTCAGCGCATAACCCTCTTCCTGAGACAGGGATTTGGTATACTCGTAGTATTCCGTAGCGCCTTTGATCATTTCCATTGGCATAGAGGTGTTATTGGATTCGTTTTTATGGTAGTTGAGAATCCATTCAAGGCCGGTGGCAAAGTCGTAAGCATTGCAGTCAGCTTTGATGTTGCCGTTAACATCAACCCATTTTACGCCGTCACGGATTTTAAAGGTCCAGGTCAGACCGCCGTCCTCTGTGCCATATTCTTCCGCGATACAGGGCAGATACTGGCTCTTTTTGTTGGTCTGTAGCAGACCTTCCCACATGGCAGTCAGGTTCTCACCGTTGGAGGCGGACTGGCTGTACAGGTAGTTGAAGGTGTCCAGTTCTCTGGTTGCCAAACGGGCCAGAACCAGATCGGTGATTTCTTCTACTTTTTCTTCTTTTTCAGGTTCCGCAGGCTGAGAGGTTTCTGCGGAGGTATTGGATTCTGCTGGTTTTTCTTCCGCTTTGGAGGTGTTGGAGCAAGCGGCCAGTACCATGGTAGCAGCAAGTGCCAGTGCCAGAGCTTTGGTTAAATTCTTCTTCATAAGGGATCCTCCTTACATCTGTTTTATAGCCTTGCCAATGGTACCGTTTAGCAAGGTGGAAATAAAATTATAAACGGCAAAAGGAATAATTTTCTACTTGGAAAGCCGTTTAATGCTTTAAAATATAATCGCTTTAAAGTAATTTGTCAATAATTTGTTCACAAGTTTTATGATATTTATTAAAATTTGGAGAAATGCCAAAATTTAAAGTTTTTTTATTTATTTAAATTGTGAAAGAAAACGAAGAAAAATGAAAGTTGATATCTTAAAACTTGCATAATGTGAATTTTCCTGTTTTCTCCATAGTGTATTCAAAGGACAGCGAAAGTGTTCCTAAATACGGATAAAATAATGCGAATTTCATGAGAAAGAAGATTCAAAACTCGAATTTTTGATGAATTGATCGAGTAAAAATGCAGGATTTTATCGGATTGTATTGCAAAATCGGATGGGCCCTTGGAGAAGAAGGAGGATAGAAGGATTGTTTTTGCGATTATTTTTAAATATTAGAACAGTTGTTTGCAAAAAATTCACAAATTAAAGTGAAACTTTTACAAATTTTCCTCGTTTCATCGTGTTGTAATGGTGTGCAATCTGCTATAATGGAAACGGTATTTTGCTCCTGTGAAAAATTTAAGGAAATCGAGGAGATGGCATGGCGGCTATTATTCAAATCCATAACCTGAAAAAAGTGTATCCGGTGGGAAAAGAGAGGATCGTCGCGCTGAACAATATTACTTTTGATATTGAACAGGGTGAGATCTGCTGTATCCTGGGCACATCCGGCTCCGGTAAATCCACTCTGCTGAATCAATTGGCTGGTCTGGAAAAACCCACCAAAGGATCGGTGACCATTGGAAAAACAAACATATCGGTTCTTTCAGAAAATAAGCTGGCCAGATTCCGTCAGAAATATATTGGTTTTGTGTTCCAGTCCTACAACTTGCTGCCTGCCTATACGGCGTTGGAAAATGTGGCGATGCCGCTGATGTTCCGCGGTATCAGCAAGGGCAAACGGAATAAAAAGGCGGCCCAGCTTTTGAAGCTGGTGGGTTTGGAAAAGAGGATGTATCATAAGCCTACCCAGATGTCCGGCGGTCAGCAGCAGAGAGTGGGCATTGCCAGAGCTTTTGTCAGCAAACCAAAAATCATCTTTGCCGATGAACCGACGGGAAATCTGGATTCCAAAACCACCCGGGAAGTTATGGAGCTGATGGTGAATATGTGCCGAAAGTACAACGAAACCTTGGTGCTGGTCACCCATGACCGGGATCTGGCGCTGTACGCGGACCGTATCATCACCCTGCAGGACGGCAGTATTATTAAGGACCAGCGAAATCAGTCAATTGCCCGCACAGAGGAACAAATTCAGGCGGAGTTGGAACAAGCTTCGGAGAATGAAACAGGAAAACAGCGGGAAACTGCTGAAGATAAAAACACAGAAGTTCAAAATGAAAGCACAAACGACAATGGAGGAGAGCAAAATGAAAACCCATCAGTTGATTAAGAAGGGAATTTCCCTGATTCTTGCTGTGATGATGCTAAGCGGCGTTCTTTTCGGCGCGCTGCGGGTCAGCGCCAGCAGCGGAATCATCATGAGCCATGAAATTGATATGAGGCCGGTGAGCGGCTATCCAGTCATTACTTTTTATGAAGACGGAAAGGCCATTTCTGATCTGACCGGTGTTAAAGTCAATATGAACGATTTGAGCTTTGGCGCGAAGAAGGTTTCCTATGTGGACAAGGACGGAAAAAACCAGCGAAAAGACTACAGCAAAGTCGACCTGTGGATGGCCTATGCGGATGCCAACTATCCCCTTATTCCTAATAGTAATGGAGGGTATGTGAATCAGCCGGACGAAGAATATGCCTGGGGCACGCTTACCTTAGGCGATCAGGAGTTCCGTACAGACGAAATCCAGTTCAGCAAAACAAAGAACAATTACCTGATGGCGATTATGAAATTCAATGATATAGAACTTTTTGATGATTACAACGATCAGGCAGAAGTTTATCTTCAGTACGTAACCAAAGACAACGATGGCAAACAGGGCCCGGTGACCCGCGGTCTGGCGACCTACACCTTCTCTAAAGCAGAAACCCCTCTAAAGGATGAAGAAGCCAACAAAGAGGACGGCGACGGAGATATAAGCTTCGGTGACGGCGAGAACAATAATCCGATTCTTCCACCGGATGGAGAAGTGGAGATCAAAAGCAGTACCCCGTATATCATCGTGGAGGAATACTCCTTTGGCAACGGCGGGGCTCAGTTGGCTGCCGGCAGCAGCGTTAAGCTGAAGCTGGTCTGCAAAAATACCCACCGGAAAACCAATCTGGAAAACATCATCATGAAGGTCACCACCTCCGAGGGTCTGCAGCTGACCAACTCCTCCAATACCTTCTACATCAGCAAGCTAAATAAAAATTCCAGCTTTGAAAAGGAACTGAATATTTCCGCTCTGTCCACAGCGGAGGCGAAATCTCATACGATTACGGTAGCCTTTACTTATGAATATGTAGCGGACGATGAGAGACAGAAGGGGGAAATGTCTCAGGAGATCTCCATTCCTGTTGTACAGCAGGATCGTTTCTCGGTGGATCCCATCACCAATGTCAGCGATATTACAGTCGGGGACGAAATTGATGTGCTGTCTAAGTATATGAATAAATCCCGCGGAGAGATCTTTAACCTGACCGCCACACTGGAATGTGACGAATCAATTTTCTGTGAGGAAAAAATCCTCCACACCGGCAATGTACAGGCCGGTGGTTCCGGAGACATGGAGTTCAGCCTGTCCGGAACCATTCCGGGTACCTATGAGTGCGGTATTCTCTATACTTACGAGGATGCGGTAGGTGTGGTTAAAGAAATCCGTGTGCCTTTTGAAGTTACATTTATCGAAGCGCCTACCTACGAGTGGGATCAGCCGATGGAACCGGTCTTTGACGATATCATTTATGACGAAAATGGAAATCCCATCGACCCAAACGCTCCTGCGGAAAGCGGTTTGAGCAAAACACAGATGATTCTGATTGGTGCAAGCGCTGCGGCGGTGCTGATCGTGGCGGCAGTGGTGATCGTTAAGAAACGTAAAGCAGCGAAAGAATTTGGGGATGACGATGACATTCTTTGATTTGATTTCCATGACATTCAAAAACCTACTTCGCCGTAAGAGACGAACCCTTCTTACAGTGACAGGCGTTATTGTAGGTACCTGTTCCATCGTTGTTATGGTATCGCTGGGTATTGGCCAGACCCAGGCCTTGGAGCAGAGCATCTCTCAGATGGGAGATTTAACTCTGATCGAGATCTATAATTATGGGGATAACAACGAGACAGAACTCAATGACGAAACCATGCGGCAGATCCTGAATCTGCCCGGTGTGAAGGGAGGAACTCCCTTCTGGAACGCGCCTTCCATGGATATCAAGCTGTATTCCGGCAAAAAAGACCGGTATCAGATGTATCTCTGGGGTGTTCGGGGCATCTATGCAGACCAGCTGGAAAATATGGAGTTCAGCCTGACGGAAGGTGAGCTGCTGCCGGCAGAGGCGGACAAGGGAAAACTGGGCAAAAATAAAAAGGTGAAGCTTCTGATGGGCAGCAATATGGTCTATGAGTTCACTGATTCCAAAGCCAAAGGACAGGCGGCTTACCGCTATCCGGGTATGTTGGATGCGCAGGGCAATCAGTTGGAGCCTTTTGTAGATGTTATGGAGGACGATATCACCCTGGTGATGCAATGCAACGAATATGATGAGCAGGGCAAACCAAAATACGACGATCTCCGTTTGGAATTGGAGATCTGCGGCATTTTGGGCTCCAAGGATCCGGATACCTGGGATGAAAACAGTTATAACGTATTCATGGATATCAACGATCTTCAGGAGCTCTATGATTACTACAAAAAAGCCTTTAACATCAAGGATGATAAAAACAGCAGCAACAAAGGCCGTACCTATAATAACGCGAAAATCAAGGTGGACAGCATTGAGAATGTGGAAGCGGTGGATAAAGCCATCAAGGAGATGGGCTTTGAGACTTACTCCTTGAATTCCGTGCGGGAGCCTATGATGGAACAGATGCGTCAGCAGCAGCTTTTCCTGGGCGGCATCGGCGGAATTTCCCTGCTGGTCGCGGCGATCGGGATCAGCAATACCATGGTCATGTCTATCTATGAACGCACCCGGGAGATCGGCATCATGAAGGTGCTGGGCTGCAAACTGGGAAATATCCGCAGTATCTTTTTGATGGAGGCCGGTTTGATCGGTCTGCTTGGCGGCATCAGCGGCGTTGCTATCAGCTATGGATTGTCCTTTGGTATCAATTATCTTACTGGTACCGGAGCGATCAACGGCTCAGGAGGCATTTTCTCCATGATGGGAATGGGATCAGGCAGCAGTTTGTCCGTGATCCCGCCGTGGCTGGCTCTCTGCGGAATTGTATTTGCCACCCTGATCGGTCTGATATCCGGCTTTTCTCCGGCAAACCGGGCAGTGAAAATCAGCGCCTTGGAAGCCATTAAACATGAATAAAGAACCAAAGAAAGAACAAGAGCCTGATCTTTTTGGATCAGGCTCTTTTGCGGCATTATTGTGCTATCTTGGGCAAAATATGAGGAAAAGACAGGAAAAAGATACTTCTGCGGACTAAAAATTGAGATTGACACCATCATCCAAAAGGTTCCGGACATGGATGGGGCTTATATTGAGCTTCCTTTTGATGTGAAAGCAGAGTTTGGAAGGGGCGTGTTTCTTCTAATATAAAAAAACCACTCGCTCAGCGAGTGGTTGGATGGAGTTGTGTGGAGTTTAAATAAATGGGATCCGTTTTGCTGGCTGTGCGGGAGCAAGACGCATCTGGCTGAGAATAGGAAGCATAACCTGGAAGAAGAGATACAGCAGAAGAATCTCAACCGGCAGCATAACCACATTTTTCACAACGCTTCTGGCCAGATAGTACAGGTAGCCTTTGCTGAAGAGCATGGAGCTCCACAGAGCGCCCATCAGAATGTTAACGAAAACATTAACGGCAGCTTTGGCCAAAGCGATTCTTACAATGGAGACACGGGTCCGGTACAGGAAAAGCGCGTACAGGAAGGAACCAGCCATAGCGGTGATGGTGTAGCCAAAGAAGAAGCCGTATTGGGAAGGAGTCAGGATGAAGCCCAGGATGTCCACCACGAAACCGGTGATAATACCCATGATCGGGCCGTAGATGGCGGCGCCCAAAGCATTCAGCAGGTAGCCGAAATAGATGTTCATGCCCTGAGCTACAGGAATGTAAAAGTTGCTCAGGATCAGACGCAGGGCGATGAGCAGGGCCGCAAGGGTAAGCATACGGATGTTTTTGGCATCAGCGGCTGCCTGTTTCCAGTAGGCAGCGGAAAATGGGGTACGGTAAAGGGTTGAACTCATTGTGTTTTTTTGCATAAAAAAACCTCCTCTGAAATGGTGTTGCCACATAGAGGAGATCGTACCTGCTCCTGTATGCAGCAGCGGGATGCGAACTTTGCACCGCAAGGGTTTTACCCTTTCGTCCGCACGGCAACTCCCCGTCCGCGCAGCACTTAACGCGCAAAGTCCTACTCTGCTTTTTGTAAGTCCCATTATAGCAAGGCAAAACCGATTTTGCAACAAAAGAATTCCGTAAAAAAAGCAAAGGGCTTTTTGCATAAAATTACTGCAAAAAAAGCCCTTGTTTTTATATGATTTGTCTGTATTTGTCTGTTCTAAAGAACAACGGTTTCGTTTTCCCCAAGGGGCAGGCGTTTGGACAGCCAGTGCTGAATATCAGAAAGCACATCGTCCTTGTTGAGTTCATTGAGCAATTCGTGGCGGGCCTGGGGATACAGGATCATGGCAACATCGCACATTCCGGCTTCCAAAAGTTTTTCCAGAACACACTGCACGCCTTTGCCATAGTTGCCCACAGGATCCATATCACCGGAAATCAGCAGCACAGGCAGCTGCTGCGGTAAAGAACGGAACCATTCCCGGGAATTGCACAGGGACACCATACGGAACAGATCCCGGAAGCCGCAAGCCGTAAATCGGAAGGTGCATTTTGGATCGTTCAGATAGGCGTCTACAATGGCTTGGTCCCGAGTCAGCCAGTCGTGGCTACTGCGCTGCGGCTTATATCTGCGATTGTAGGTGCCGAAGGCCATTTTTTCCAGATAGGGACAGCGCCACATAGGCCCCTTCCATTTTATAACGGCAGAAGCTGCGGCGATCCCTGTTTTCGCCAGAGGATTGGGACCGGAAGTGCCGCAGAGGATGACACCATCCAGTTCATGGGCGAAACGGGACAGATACAGTCTTGCTACAAAGGAACCCATACTGTGCCCGAACAGAAACAGAGGCAGATCCGGGTATTTTTCTTTTACGATTTCCGTCATTCGGTGCAGATCGGCGACTAAGTGGCGATAGCCGTTGTTTTCGCCAAAAAAACCATAGTTTTCCGGGTTGGAAGATTCTCCGTGGCCAATGTGGTCATGGCCAAACACGATGAAGCCCATAGCAGTCATGGCTTCCATAAACCAGCGGTAGCGGCCGATATATTCGCACATGCCGTGGGAAAGCTGAAGCAGGGCAACCGGCTCCGTTTTTGGAGCATAGACCCAGCCGTGAACACGGCTGTGACCATCGGAGCTGGTAAAACGAATATTGGATACGGTGTAATCAGACATTGGGTGCTCCTCCTTACTGGATGCTTTCCGGAGAGGGGGTTTTTGCTTCCTTTGAAGGAATGCCGTGGGTTTTACGGTGAATGACCTCCTCCATCCGTCCTTCATCATTCACAGTAAAGAAGTGGACATGGGTGAATTTACCCCAGATTTTATGTAAAATAGAGTTCTCTCCAGCCGGCATACCGCTGACTACGCAGGAAACTTTGTTGTTTTTGATGTATTGACAGATGGTTTTATAAGCATTGTCCGAATAAAGAAGCTGCATCGCGCCCTGATTATGAGAGGAAACATCAAACAGGTGCTGGATAGCCTCCGGATTCGTAGGATATTCATTGTTTTGTATGTTGAGAATGTATAGATCAGTACCAGCAATATCAGCCACAACGCGGCCGGCACGAATCAGCCGTTCACATTGAAACTGGTCAGTCACCAAAACGGCAGTACTGCCGGTGGGACAGAAGTGGTCCGTTTTTCGGATGTTTTCTGTATTGATATTTGGGATATTCTCCATAGAATCATTCCAATCTGCTGTGTTAACAGCGTATAGTGGATGAGGATTGCGTACCCTTCACCTCAAGTATACCTGTAATTTGTTAACAAACTATGAAATGCACAGAAATAGTTGAAAAAATCCGGAGACAAAATCAGAGTTTTGTGTGCAAAAAAAGAAAAAACGGAAAATAAGCTGCACAAAACACATAAATGGATGTCTGTCAGATTATTGACATTAAAATGGAGTTTGATATAATGGGGACAGGTATTTTATTTGGGGAAATTATTTGTGATGATGCCCCGGAAAGTAAGAAGGGAAGGGAAACCTACATGGCAAAATACGTTGGCGTTTCAAAATCGGTCATCCAGAGATTGCCGCGTTATCATCGTTATTTGAAGGACTTGTTGGATCGGGGGGTTCACCGCATTTCTTCCTGTGAGTTGGCGCAGTTGATGAAGCTGACGGCTTCTCAGATCCGTCAGGATTTAAACTGCTTTGGTGGATTTGGACAGCAGGGTTATGGCTATAATGTGGATGCTCTGTATGAGGAGATCGGCAATATTCTGGGCCTGAATCGAGGCCTGAAGGCAGTTATGCTGGGAGCGGGAAATTTGGGGATGGCCCTGATTAACTATATCAATTTTAATGCGAAAGGTTTCCAGCTTATTGGTATTTTTGAAGCGAATGAGGCGCTGATCGGCCAGACGGTTCACGGGCTGACCATCCGTTCTCATACGGAGTTGGAGGATTTCTGCAAAAAGCATCATCCGGATGTGGCGATTCTTTGCCTGCCCCGTGAGGAGGTTCAAGCGGAAAGCGAGCGTTTGGTAAACTGTGGTGTGAGAGGTTTCTGGAACTTCTCCCACTATGACCTGTTTATGGATCATAAAGATAAGGATATCGTGGTCAATAATGTGCATTTGGGCGACAGCCTGATGACTCTGTGCTACCAGGTCAACGAGATGGACCGCACATAATTTCCATTTCATAATTTTTTATAATTTTTATTTCCAGTAGGAAAGCGGACAAACCGCTTGCGATAAATTTATAATCTGAATATCAGAGAGGAGTACCCTGTACCATGAGATTGTTTCTTGATACGGCAAACACCGACCAGATCCGCCAGGCCAATGACCTGGGCGTTATTTGCGGCGTTACTACCAACCCAAGCCTGATCGCAAAAGAAGGCAGAGATTTCAAAGAAGTGGTAAAAGAGATCACCGATATTGTGGATGGCCCGATTTCTGCGGAAGTTATCTCCATGAAGGCAGAAGAGATGCTGAAGGAAGCGGAAGAACTGGTAAAAATCCATAAAAACATTGTAATCAAAATCCCAATGTGTGCGGAAGGCTTGAAAGCAACCTCCGCCATGAGCAAAAAGGGCATCAAGACCAATGTTACCTTGATCTTCTCCGCGCAGCAGGCTTTGCTGGCCGCTCGCGCAGGTGCAACCTATGTCAGTCCCTTCGTTGGCCGTCTGGACGATGTTGGCGCTCACGGCGTAGAACTGCTCAGCGAAATCGCTGAAATCTTTGCGATCCACAACATTCCGACCCAGATCATTGCCGCCAGCATCCGCACTCCAAAGGACATTGTGCTGGCTGCTCAGGCCGGCTGCGATATTGCCACCGTTCCATTCCCGGTTTTGATGAAGTCCATTGATCATCCGCTGACCACGCAGGGAATTGAACGTTTCCTGAAGGATTGGGAATCCGTTCCGAAGAAATAATTGGGTATATAAAATTTGATTTTTTGAAAAAGCTCCGCCGGACAGCGGAGCTTTTTCCATGGTATCAGCAAAGTGGTTTATAAAAAGGCCTGCCCTTGGAAAAAACGGAGGGCAGGCCTTGCAGGCTTTGTAATAAACAAAAAAGCTCCCGAAAACGGGAGCTTTTTGCATACGGAATTAGATTGCGCGGGTAACTTTGTTGGAGCGTAAGCAACGGGTGCAGGCATAGATGTGGCAAGGTTTACCATCAACAATTGCCTTAACACGTTTTACGTTTGGTTTCCAAGTTCTGTTAGAACGTCTATGAGAGTGAGAAACCTTAATTCCAAAAGTAACACCTTTTCCGCAGATATCGCATTTAGCCATGGTCTGCACCTCCTTTATTTCCTGAGATTATAGGTAGTCAACATTGGTATGTTATCATATTTTTTCGATAAAAGCAAGAGCTTTTTAAAAGATATTTTGCTGAAATTTGAAAAAACATTAAATAACCAAAAACAACACCGATTCCGCCTTGTTTTTTTGTATATTGGACGGTATAATGAAAACATAAGGAGTTGATTGTAAGTGAATTCATCGCTTCAAAGCCTGGTTATCCGGGCTTTTGTTTTATTGACCGCCATGCCTATCCACGAATGTGCCCATGCGTTGGTTGCCAACTGGCTGGGAGACAGAACAGCGGAGGATGAGGGCCGTTTGACGCTGAATCCGTTCAGCCATTTGGATCTGATGGGCAGTTTGATGATTCTTGTGGCCGGTTTTGGCTGGGCAAAACCAGTTCCGGTCAATCCGCTGAATTTCCGCCGCAATGGGATTACCATGCGCGGGGGAATGGCACTGACGGCCATTGCCGGGCCTTTGTCCAATCTGCTGTTGGCACTGATATTTTTCATCGCCTGTAAGCTGGTTCTTGTGCTGACGGAACTGCCTATCATGCTGGCCTATGCGCTGATGATGATCGCGCAGATCAACGTGATGCTGGGTGTTTTCAATCTGCTTCCGGTTTATCCTATGGATGGCTCCCGTGTTCTGGGTTACTTCCTTCCGGATAACGCGTTGAATTTTCTGGAGCGGAATCAGGGTAAAATTCAGCTGATTTTCATGGCTGTTATTTTACTGACGGATGTCCTGAATACACCTCTTTACTTGATGGAAAACGCGGTTCTCCGTGTTTTTGATGTGATTACCTCAATTGGGGGCCTGCTGCCCCGGATCATGTAGCCTATGGAGCAGCTTTCCTTTAAAATTGCCCAAATGGAAGGCCCGTTAGACTTAATCCTGCAGCTTATCCGACAACATAAACTGGATATATACGATATTGAGATCAGCAAACTGCTGGAGCAGTATATGGATTATATCCAACAATGGCAGGAAACCGACATGGAGATCGCCAGCGAGTTTCTGGAGATGGCCTCCCGCTTGGTTTATATCAAGTCCATTTCCCTGCTGCCGAAGCACGAGGAACTGGAAGAAAAACTGAAAAGTGAGCTGACCGGACAGCTGATCGAATATACTCTGTGCAAACAGGTTGCCCAACTGCTTCATGCCACCTGGCAGGGGGATCAGCTGTTTTGCCGTTCGCCTCAGGAATTGCCGCAGGAAGCTTATCAGGGAAAACACAGGAAAAAAGAACTGCTGGAGGCCTATCTGTCTGCCATTGGAAAACGGCAGGACGTTAAGCCCAATCAGCAGATTTTTGAGCCTCTGGTAGCAAGACGGGTGGTTTCCGTGTCCAGCCGTATCACCCTGATCCTCAATCGCCTGTACAGGTGTCCGAAGGTTCCATTCCTCTCACTTTTTGAAGAGCAGAAGGATCGGGCTGAAATTGTCGCAACTTTTTTGGCGGTTCTGGAACTGGTTAAGAATAAACGCGTCACTATCAGCGATGACGGCCGGACCGTTCGGATGAATGAAACCATCTATGAAATCGATGAAAGCGTGTAAACAGGAGTGAAGTATGGGAGTTCGTGAAATAAAAAACGGTATTCAGGCAGTTCTTTTCGCATCGGGAGATCCGGTGGAGGCCAGCCGTTTAGCCAAGCTTTTTTCAGTCAATACTTCGGTTATTGACAGCATTATTCATACGATCAACGACGATTATGAGCCTCTGCCGTTTCAGATTCTGAAACTGGGGGACAGCTACCAGATGGCAACCCGTCCGGAATACGCCGCTGTCATCCGTGAAGCGTTGGAAGCGAAGAACAATGCTCCTTTGTCTCAGGCGGCTATGGAGGTGTTGGCTATCATCGCTTACAACCAGCCAGTGACCAAAGCTTTTATTGAACAGGTTCGCGGAATTGACAGCAGTTCCGTGGTTTCGTCTTTGGTGACGAAGGGGCTGGTGGCGGAGGCCGGCCGTCTGGAGATCCCCGGTCGTCCCATCGCCTACCAGACCACAGCAGCTTTTCTTCGCTGCTTTGGCATGAAAGATATCGAAGCTCTCCCCAAAATCCCGCAAAGAGAGTCACAGCAGGCCTGAGAAGGAAAGGAGGCGGGAAGTTATGTGGATCTTGTGCTCCATTCTGGCTGTTCTACTGTTCCTGCTGCTCCTTCCGGTAAGTCTTGAAGCGAGTTATGACAATGAGTTGTCTCTGCGTCTGCGCTATTTCTTCTTCAAATGGACAATTTTTCCCGCAAAAGAGGAACCGGAGGAAGAAAAGTCTCCCCAAAAGTCAAAAAAGGAGCCTGCCAAAGAGGAAACAAAGAAAGAAAAAAAGCCTTCTCTGGACTCCCTTCTGGAAATTTTGGAACTGGTGAAGCAGGCGCTGAGCAGTCTACGGAATCCGCTGGGCTACTTTCTGCGGCATATTCGTTATCGGGACATTTGGCTGCATATTCTGGTGGCCAAGGAGGATGCCCACCAGACAGCCCTGCGTTATGGAGAGTGTCAGGCAGCTGTTCATTCCGCACTGGCGCTGTTAAAAAACTGCGCGGATATCAAGATTGCTGACATACAGATCCAGGCGGATTTTATCGGGGAAGAAGAGAAGTTTTCCGGCGGCGGCAGCATCAAGATCAGGCCGATTCATGGCTTGATTTTTGGTTTCTGGTTTATGGGCAGCTTTGGCATTGGCTATCTAAGGCGAAAATGGACAGAAGCAAAAGGAAGCAAAGAGCTGAAAAAGCAAGTTGATAATAAATAACCGAAAGGAATGATCCCATGAGCGAACATATTTCTGGTCTTACCGACAATTCTATGAAGAATCTGAAAAATTTGGTGGATGCTGATTCCGTGATCGGCGATCCCATCACCACCCCTGACGGCACCATGATTATCCCGGTTTCCAAGGTTTCCTTTGGTTTCGCCTCTGGAGGCTCTGATTTGGCGGCAAAAAGCCCGAAGGATGTATTCGGCGGCGGCTCTGGCGGCGGCGTCACCATCCAGCCTATCGCGTTTCTGGTGATCAAAAACGGCGAAGTGAAGCTGCTCCACATCAATACCAGCAACAGCACCGGTTCTCAGATCGTCAATATGGTTCCGGATGTGATCGACAAAATCAGCGGAATTGTGAAAAAGGACAAAAACACGGTGGAAGAGTCTGTTGTTGTGACAGAGCCTACCGTTTAGCACTCTGCATTTTTATACAGAAATTTTTGTAAAAATCCTCGTTCTGCGTCTGAGAAATCGGGCAGAATGGGGATTTTTTGCGTTTTAGAGGAGAGAGATTTCCGGTTTTGCAATATTTTGCTTCCAAATATTATCAAACAATGGTTTTGTGCAAAATATATGAACTTGTTGTCTTTTGTTTGATTCCTCCGGCGTAAAGTTATTAAATTTATCACAAATTA
>CAMCOD010000010.1 GCA_945876435.1 uncultured Clostridia bacterium | reverse complement strand
AGTAGGCTCTTTTGAACCACTCGCCTAGCGAGTGGTTTTCTTATATACAAAAAACTCCGAACATACTGTTCGGAGTTTTCGGGGTGTTTCGTCTCTATTTGCGGATAGATTTCACAATTTTGCAGAATACCGGTGCCAACAAACCAACTACAACAACCGAGATAATCGCGTTGGTCAAAGAAGCCAGGAGACTGGTTCCACAGTTGGCAAGAGCAACATTCAGCGGCTCTTTGTGCAGGAAATAATAGGTGATGAATTTCTTGCCGATATAGAGAACAATATATACGGTCTGGCCCACAGCGGCGGAAGCCAGCGCGCGGCCGTTCTTCACATTCAGATGATCTTTTCCTGCAATAAGACCGGCTGTATAAGCCATCAGGAACTTGAACACAAAAGTAAATGGGGCGCTGGTAATGTAAACCGGATCCAGCACATCGTACAGAGCGGAACCAATACCAGCGGAAAGACCGCCAGCCAGAGGGCCGAGAACAATACCGCCCAGCAGGCAGAAAGCATTGGCCACATGAATACGGGTCATATCTGTGCCGATTCCGATCGGAATCTTAAACTGAATGTAGTTGGATACAAAGACGATTGCGGCCATCACACCGATAAAAGCGATCTGCCGAGTGGAAAAAGCCTTTTTGCTGTTGTTTTCTGTTGTGTTTTGCATAATAACGCCACCTTTTCATAAAACGAGGAGGGTTTCGTTTTAAAGCAGGGAGAAATCCTTTCCGTTAGAGCTGTTTGTCAGCACGGACAACTCCCTTTCCAGCATGACGCCAAAGCGGGGGTCGCTGGAATAGCTGAACGTGGTTTTGATACAGCGCTCTACAAAATAGGTCGCCCGTCCCATTGCGATCGGCAAACTGTCTCCGGTCAGAAAGGCTCCAGTGAGCACACTGGCGAAAATATCGCCGGTTCCCGGATAAGACACTGGGAGATAATCACAGGAAACCACCCAATAGGAATTGTTGCTCTTGTCATAACCGATGTTCGCCATTTCTCCTGTCGCCAACTGTACGCCGGTGATCACCACATAGTTTGGGCCAAGCTCACTTAATTTGGCCAGCAGGCTTCGAGCCTGAACCCGGGTCAGCACATCACTGATATAAGGGATCTTCAGCAGCATACAAGCCTCAGTTAGATTGGGTGTAATCACATCCGCCACTTGAACCAGCTCAGATAAGCGGTTTCTCATAGGCTCCGTATAAGTGCGGTAAGCCTTGCCGTGGTCGCCCATGACCGGATCCACCACTGCCAGCGCCTGGGGATAGGCGGAAAAATACTCCAAACAGTGGTCAATCTGCTCCTCTGAGCCAAGAAAACCGGTGTAGATGCACTCAAATTCCAGCCCCAGACGTTTGTAATGCTCCAGGCTGGCTGGAATAAAGCTGGTCTGATCCCGAAATTCCACATCCCCCAAGCCTCCGGTATGGGAGGACAGAATGGCAGTTGGTATGGGGCAGACCTGTACGCCCATGGTGGACAGTGTCGGCAAAATAACAGACAGCGAACAGCGTCCAAATCCGGAAAGATCATGGATCGCTGCCACACGAGCCGGACGTTGATTCATGACAGAACCTCCTCTTGATAGTTTCAGTATAATCGAAGAAAAAAACTTAAGCAAAAATTAAAAAACGCTCTCCCTTGTTCAGGATTTTGGGCATAATAAATAATTTTCGCTTCATTTTGCCAAAATAAAATGGAACTTTTGCTGTTAAAAATATTCTGTTAAAAGGATCACATTTTTCCCAACCAGCATTTTTTATAAATTCGGTTCTCGCATAGCCGCATTCATCCGCCAAGTTTCACAAAAGCTAAACTGGCAATACTTTTCTGGGAAAACAGTCGGCAGCCAGGGCAAACTAACAACAGACCCAACGGGTCCAAATGTCCATCAAAGGAGGAAATTTTATGGATTCCAAAACAAGCACTACTCTGATGACCGGTTTGGCAGCAACCATGGCAGTGGGCACAGCAGCTTATCTGATGAGCGGAAATTCTCCAAAAGCAAGAAAAAAACAGCTTCAGAAAAAAGCCGGCCAGGCAATTCAGGCAGTCGGTGACGTGGTAGACGGCCTTACTTCTATGATGAAATAATTGTTCCCAGCCAATCGCTTAACATCCCAAGGCAGTAAAAATCCCTGATGGCCATAAAATGACCATCGGGGATCTCCTTTTTTCAGAGCTATCCGCAGCGGTGTTCCATCACATAGCGGCTGTTCCCAACTTTGGCTTTTATCACAAAGCCCTCCCGCTGATACAGGCGCAAAGCTCTCTCATTGGCCCGAAATACATAAAGAAGCAACTGCTTCCGCTGGACTTTGGCTTGAGAAACCGCCCGGCGGATCAGGGCTGTTCCCACGCCTTTTCCTCGAAAATCAGCAAAAAGATATAGCTCCAGATTCCCATCGGGCAGTTGGCTCAGATGGACAAAACCGGCTTTTTTCCCATCCACAAAAACAGCCTCATATTCTCCGATTTTTGTCTCAATTTTTCTGCGACACCAAGCCAAAACCGGATCCATGGGAACAGGATCGCTTTCGTACTGCTCAATGTGTTCTTTACACAGTGTATAAATCACTTCAATATCTTCTGTTTTCGCCGGGAAGCAGCGAATATCCACGGCTAATCCTCCTCATCCCAGTGGTAGCGGTGGAGTTGGCCGTAATTCTGCAGCTCTGGAAAGTTCCACTGACGCAAAACCTCATAGGCACCCACCGCAACAGTGTTGCTCAGGTTCAAGCTGCGCAGATAGGGAAGCATGGGAAGCCGTACACAGCTTTCCGGATGCTGCAAAAGAATTTCCTCGGGAATACCGGCGTCTTCTCGCCCAAAAACCAGGTAAGCGTTATCCGGATAGGACATATCGCTATAGGTATGCCGGGCTTTTGTAGTGAAATAAAAGCAGACGGCATCGGGATTTTTCTCGTAAAAGTCGGCAATCGTGTCATAATAGGTGATGTCCAGCAAATCCCAGTAATCCAAACCGGCCCGTTTCAGCTTTTTATCGTCGATGGGGAAGCCCATCGGCCCTACCAAGTGGAGACGGGCTCCGGTACAGGCACAGGTACGGGCAATATTTCCCGTATTTTGAGGGATCTGCGGCTCAAATAATACAATGTTCAGCTTCATAGTTGCTCCTTCAGCGCACTTGAGTGCCGGAGTAATAATGCTCCAGGATCTCAATATAGTCCCAGCCCTGACCGGCATAGTAGTTTGCGCCAAGCTGGCTCATACCCACTCCATGGCCGTAGCCGTAGGTGGTGAAAACAAATTCTTCTCTGCTGTTATCATACTCCACTTCAAAGGCCGCGGAACGTATTTTGGACTGAAGCAGGCCCTCCCGGACAGAACGTCCCTTCAGATTCCTGCCGCAAACTTCAATGGTGCTGACATATTTACCGGCGCCGCAATCATAATCTCCAAACCAGTCTGCCGGGTCATCACTGTAGTCGTAAGGGTCAATATTGTGATAATCCTCAATGCGGTCTGCCACATATTTCAGGCTGAGACGAGTTTCATAACCATAATAAGTGCTTTGCTTGTCCCCTTCGCTTTTTACACTGGTCAAATAGGGAAGGGAGCCTCCCCATACATCTTCGCTGTTATTGGATACGCCGGCATTAGCCGCGCAGTAGGTGGTATTGGCATAGGAACCGTTGTAGTAAACAGCTTCTCCGATAACAGCCCGCACCGCCTCCTCCACATTGGCGCTGATACTGGTTTTAGCTACAACAGCAGGATTGACGCCAGCCTGGTTGTTATATTTCACATATGTATAGGCGGCAACCGCCTGGGCTTTCAGCGCCTCTGTGCGGAAAGTTGTGCCCATTTCTGCCTGAACCATCATACAGACAATATCATAAGCACTGCCCGTCACCGTCTTGCCGTTGATTTTTGCAGAAAGCTGGTCATTTTCATCATAGGAGGAAATAACCACAATATCCTCATCTTCCGTTTCCGGTTCTTCCTCCTGGGGTTCTTTTTCTTCCTTCTTTTGCTCCGTCTGGTTCTGGGTATTTTCCTCTGATTTTTCCTCCGCCGGCTCTTCCGCAGGTAATTCTGGCTCCGGCGTTGAAGGTTCCGGCTCCGGCGTTGGTTCCGGAGAAGTTGGCGTTACAGGCGCAGGGGATTCTGTGGCAACAGGAGTAACCGGTGTGACCGGCGTTTCCGGAACCACAGGCTCTGATTTCGGCTGTTCCTCCGGTTCATCCAAAACCGGTTCCGGTTCCGTCAGCGGAGAAGGATCATTTAAATCCAATACGAGCGCATCCGAGAAAGTTGGTACCTCCAGCACCGGCTTAGTTCCACCGTAAAGCTGATACCAAATATCCGGCATCAGCGGGGAAGCCGCTTTGGATACGGCGGACGCATCTACCTCCCGGGATTCTCCATCCCGAAGTCTTCGCGCCACTACCACCAAACGGGCATTCTCAAACTCATAGGTACAGGTGGAAAGCGTCAGCAGTTCATCCGATGGAAGAACATCAACTCCCGTGTTAAGAATGCTGCGGATCTGGACATTGTAGATAAACTCCCGGATCTCGGACACATCGTTGGCGTCAATAAAAGTATGGTACTGGAAAACCGTACCGTGATCCGGGTTAACATTGGCTATAAACACGCCAAAAATCTTGTACGATCTCTTGCCGTAAATGGTATGGAAATCAATGACCGGATGCTGGATATAGTAAGACGGATCCCAGTAGTGAGTCAATGAGTTAAACATCTGGTCATCATTCTTAATATTATGACCATAGATAATGGTATTGGTGCTGGGGGCTTTCAGGTTAACACCGCAATCCACAAAAGGAACACCATGAAGGCTTTTTTCACCCTCAAAATTCAAACGATGATAGTACAGATTATCATCGGTCTGCACAACCGGATAATCCAGAGAGGTTCCTTCAATACTGAGCCATCCCGCAACATCCTGATTGATCTGATACAGGCCGGAAAAGGCCGGATCGTAGTCCAGAGGATAGCCAATCGGCGGAAAGCCGCCATTGTCATACACTTCTCTCAAGCTTTCGTAGTTCTGAAGGTTGGTAACAGAACGATAGTAACGCAAACCCAGATAACCTGCGGAACCCAGAAAGGTACAAATGCAGATAAAAAGCAAAATTTTGCGCACAAAACCAAAACCGCTTTTTTTCGGCGGTTTGCGCACCTCATCCACCCGGTCATTGGCCCGCAGAGCGCTGATTTCATCAGACTTTTTCAGTTTTTTCTCTTTTCGGGCGCTGACGGCAGTCAGTACAATGTCGCCCATCTCCGCTTCAATGTTTTCGATCAGGCTCTCGCAGGCTTGCCGAGACTCACTTTCGCTGCCTCGAATGGCGGTGACAGACAGGTTCCACTGTCCATCCTCCTGATAAAGCAGGGGAAGAATATTTTTCCCATGCTTAAACAGGCGAAGATACTCTTCCACATCCTTAACTTTGCTGTCGCGGATTGCGATGATCTGTACCACAGCGGTATCTGCCCCATTTTTCAGCAAAAATGGATAGAAACCATTGGAAAACATTTGATCAAAGCTTTTTTCTTCTGCCGGGAACACCACAATGCAGCGTCCGCCCCGCACCAGAATAAAGCCCTGTTTTTCTGTTTCACTGCTGTTCATGGGGATTGCTCCCGCAGGCAGATGGCAGCCGTCCAAAACCGGCCCACCGCAGGATATGCCATTCTTGCGGCAGTAGGCTTCCACCGCAGAGCGGGATTTTGCGTCTTCCTCCAGATCTAAACCCAGACCTTCGGCAATCATTGTTTTCGTATAAAAGCCATGGGAACCGTCCAACACCACTGTAACAGCGTTTTCGTTGACGGAGCGCTGCAATTCATCGAGGAAATTCTCCAGGTCCTGGATGGAGGAGCCCTGCTGCCATTGCAGCTTTAAAAAATCGGACTGTGCCCGGGTACGGGGAAAGGAGCGAAGCAGCTCATCCGCTGTGTACCCGCTGCATACCGAAATAACATTCAGTTTCACGCACAATTCCTCCTTACAAACAATCATTCAGTATATATTATACGGAAAAATTTCTTGGACTTCAACTGGAAGTTTGTGAACAAAAAGCCTGCTCCAAAGAGCAGGCTTTTACTTTCCGGGATTTATGCTGTGAACTGGAACAAAATACCGATCGCTGCGGAGGCGGCAATATATACGATAGGATGCTTTTTGTATTTCTTAATGAGGAAGTAAAGCACCGCAAAAAGGAGAACCGCTTTCCACTGGATCCCAGACAGAATGGCTGCTGGAGTGATCGTCCCGCTCAAGCGGACGATGCAGGGATAAACAGCGCTGAACCCTGCCGCCGCGATCAGACCTGTCACCGCCGGACGAAGACCGTAAAATACGGACTGCACCAACTGGCTTCCTTTGAATTTCTCCAGGATCTTGTACACCATGATAATAATAACAACAGAAGGGAATACCAGGCCTACGGTAGCGCAGATACTGCCCAGCACACCTGCCGTAGTAAAACCGGCGTAGGTCGCCATATTGATACCGATTGGACCGGGAGTGGATTCGGAGATCGCGATCATATCCATAACCATATCACTGGTAAACCAGCTTGTTTTTTCCGCCATGTCGTACAGGAAAGGCAGAGTAGCAAGACCTCCGCCGACGGCAAACAGGCCTGCTTTAAAGAACTCATAGAACAGACGAAGATAAAGCATTTATCTGGCACCTCCTGCTTTTTTCAGAAGCCAGCCGGCGAGGCCAGCTCCAATTACGAAAACTACCGGGGATACGTCTAAAATCAGCATGCCGGCAAAAACAACAATACAGATTACCAAAGTGGCTCTATCCACAACGCCGCCTTTCCACAGCTTCTGTACTGCATTCAGAACCAGAACGCCAACACAGATGCGGATGCCGGCAAAAGCGTTTTTCACAATTTCCAACTCAGCGAAATTGCGAAGGAAGGCAGCGATAACCATGATGATCACCAAAGAGGGGAATACCATCCCCGCAGTAGCAGCGATAGCACCCAGAACCCCCCGAGTCTTATAACCAATAAAGGTGGCTGTATTCACCGCAATAATACCCGGTGTACATTGACCGATGGCATAATAATCCATAATTTCTTCTTCCGTTGCCCAGTGGCGCTTTTCCACCACTTCCTTTTGCAGCATCGGCAGCATCGCATAGCCGCCGCCGAAGGTAAGTCCCCCCACACGGGCAAAGGTTAGGAACAAATCCAACAGTTCTTTCACGAAAATCGTCCTTTCTTGTTTGTTATCATATTAACAAGGTCATTTTCCTTCATCATTATAAGCCTGTATCATAGAATAATCAAGAATTGTTTCTTGCAAAATACTGCTTTTGCAATTTTTCCTGCAATTTTATATAATCATTTCGTTGTTTCGACTATTTTTTATCCTATTTGGATCGGATTTGCTTCAAAAAACAAAGGCTCCGATTCAACGGAGCCTTTGGCATTTTATGCTTATTCGTTTGTTTCGGGATCTTCCTCCGGAACATCTTCCGGATCTTCGGCATCGTCCTCCGCGCAGTCTGCATCGCAGCACTCTTCGTCATCGTCGTCAATGTGCGCATCGTAATATTCGGTATCATCCAGATCATCATAGAGAAGATCCTCGTCAAAATCATCGCACAGGGTTTCTTTTTTCTTGTTAAAATAAGCAGCCAGGGCAATCAGTACGCCGACTACTGCAACTGCCAAAGCAGCCAGAGAGATCAAAGTGCTTTTTTTCATAGCTCGGGGCCTCCTAACAAATGTGATTACCTTTATTATAAACGCAGCGTGAAAAAATAACAATCCATTTTCGGCTGCTTTTCCGCAAAATATGCGGTTTTTACCGAAAATCTACCCTAAGATCAGATTTCTTCCGGTCATGGCTTCCGGCTGCTCCAGATCCAGAATCCCAAGCATGGTAGGAGCCAGGTCAGACAAGCGACCATCGTACCGAAGCTTGCAATCTCCCAATCCCATCACCAGAAGAGGCACAGGATTGGTGGTGTGAGCGGTAAAGGGGGTCTTATCCTCTGCCAGCATTTGATCCGCGTTGCCATGATCCGCCGTCAGCAGGACTGCACCGCCCAGTTCCAGCGTTTTTTTCACAATACGGCCCACGCAGTGGTCAACCGCTTCCACTGCTTTCACGGCAGCTTCAAAGACACCGGTGTGGCCAACCATATCACAGTTGGCGTAGTTGAGGATCACAACATCGTACTGATCCAAGCGTTGTTCCAAAGCTTCCGTGACCTGATAAGCGCTCATTTCCGGCTGCAAATCGTAGGTGGCCACTTTGGGAGAATGGATCAGGCAGCGATCTTCTCCCGGATACACCGTCTCCACGCCTCCGTTAAAGAAGAAGGTAACATGGGCGTATTTCTCCGTTTCCGCAATGCGCAGCTGTTTAAGACCTTTCTTGGAAATATATTCGCCAAAGGTATCCTCCAAACTTTGAGGATGAAAGGCGACCTGAACATTGGGCATAGTGGCGTCGTACTGGGTCATGCAGGTAAAGCAGAGAGGGAAAAATCCCTTTTTACGCTCAAAGCCTGTAAACGACTCATCCACCAAAGTACGGGTGATCTCTCTTGCCCGGTCAGGACGGAAGTTAAAGAAGATCACCGAGTCATTTTCCTTGATACAGCCCTCCGGATCCACTACAACCGGAACAACAAATTCGTCGGTGACGCCTTGGGCATAGGACTGCTCCATTGCGGCGATCGGGGCCGGATTTTGGACGCCTGTGCCATTTACCATAGCGTCATAAGCTTTCTGCACCCGTTCCCAGCGGTTATCCCGATCCATGGCATAGTAACGACCGGATATGGTAGCAATTTTGCCTACGCCCAGCTGTTTCATCTCAGAAAGCAGCTGCCCTATGTAGTCTTTACCGGAAGAAGGTGGTACATCACGTCCATCCATGAAGCAGTGGACATAAACTTTTTCCAGACCCTGCTCTTTTGCCATGGTAAGAAGACCGAAAAGATGCTGAATATGACTGTGTACACCGCCATCAGATAGAAGGCCCATCAGGTGGAGAGCGGAATGCTGTTCTTTACAGTTGGCAACAGCTTTTTGGAACTCCGGAATAGCAAAAAGGACGCCTTCTTCCACCGTTTTGGTAATGCGGGTCAGCTCTTGATAAACGATACGGCCCGCACCGATATTGGTGTGTCCGACCTCCGAGTTGCCCATTTGACCTCTGGGCAGCCCCACATCCATGCCGGATGCCTGAAGCTGGGTATGAGGATAGCGCTCCATAAGAGCGTCAAGGTTTGGGGTATGCGCGGCAAGGATAGCGTTTCCTTCCCGGGAAGGATTGATGCCAAAGCCATCCAGGATCATCAATACAAGCGGTTTTTTCATGCTTCCAATCTCCCTGTTACTGGGCAGCGTGGATGATGGCTGCGAAATCAGCCGCCTTTAAGGCTGCACCGCCAATCAGGCCACCGTCAACATGGACTTTCCCCAGCAGTTCTTTCGCGTTGGCAGGCTTCATGGAGCCGCCGTACTGAATGGTCGTTGCCTCAGCGCAGCTTTCCCCATAAAGCTGCGCCAGAACCTTACGGATCTGGCCGCAGACCTCATCCGCCTGATCCGCCGTAGCGGTTTTTCCGGTGCCGATTGCCCAAACCGGCTCATAAGCGATGATGATCTGTTTCATTTCTTCTGCTGTTACGCCCTGCAAAGCGATCTTGGTCTGCATCCGGACGATCTCCTCCGTAACACCCTGCTCTCTCTGCTCCAACACTTCGCCAACGCAGAGAATCGGCTTCAAACCTGCGTTAAGGGCAGCGCGGAGACGCTGGTTTACGGTCACATCGGTCTCACCAAAATATTGACGGCGTTCCGAATGGCCCAGGATCACATATTCCACACCCAATTCCTTGAGCATGCCTGCGGAGATCTCAGCGGTGAAGGCACCGGATTCTGCCCAATGGCAGTTCTGTGCTCCAACATGGATATTGCTGCCTTTGGTGGCTTCGATCGCTGTCTGCAAATCAACAAAAGGAACACAGATAATAACGCCGCAATCCGCGTCTTCAGCCAAAGGTTTCAGCTCTTCAATCAATTTTGCCGCAGCAGCCGGGCCGCAATTCATTTTCCAGTTACCGGCAATCACTGCCGCACGACATTCTTTTTTCATTCTATATCTTCCTTTCTGTCCAAATATTTTTTTACGAACGGTTCACATTGTAGCGAGGCTGACGGGGACGGCAATGTCCTGCAATTCCAACCGGCACGTTGTTGCGGCAGAGAAACAGGGGCACCCACTCCAGATTGATAATACATAAAATAAGGTAGGGGACGGCATACTCCGGTTCATAATCGCAAAATACTCTGTAATAGCAAAGACACTCCAGGATCCGGGAGACCAGCGTAAAAAGCCCGCAGAGAATACCAAAGAAAACAGCCATCCGGCCCGCAGTCCGATACCCAGTCCAAAAAATACTCAGGATACCAATCAGAAGCATTATGGAAAAAACGATACCCATTAAGCGCAGAACGGGCAGCAGCAAGCGATAAACGCTGTTCTTTCCCTTTGTGGTACTGTAGCGATCCGCCAACTGTCCCAAAGTATAGAGCCGGAGAAGCGGTATCCATGCCAGAAAGGCAGGTTGAACGCCGGTATGATCGGCCATATGATACAGCCCATAGGAATACATTACATAAGATCCCAATGCCACAAAGAACGCAAAGGGAAATGCCGAGAAAATCGTAAAAGCACTGATGCTCATGGGAAAAAATTCCTCCTATTAGTGAAAAAGCGGCACGAAGGCGCCTCCATGCCGCTTTGATGCTTAGAAAGAAATTAATTTTTAAAGATACTGTTTTTGCTCGAAGCTATTTGTCGTTGAGGGCTGCGATGCCTGGCAGCTCCAGACCTTCCAGAAACTCCAGAGACGCGCCGCCGCCGGTGGAAATATGAGTCATTTTATCGGCAAAGCCCAGTTTTGTAACAGCAGCCACGGAATCGCCGCCGCCAATAATAGAAATGGCATTGGTTGCGGCAATGGCTTTGGCTACTTCCATGGTGCCTTCTGCAAAAGCGGCAAATTCAAACACACCCATAGGACCGTTCCAAATCACGGTACCGGCATCTTTTACCGCGTCACAGAACAGAGCAATGGTCTTAGGGCCGATATCCAGACCCTGCCAGCCATCCGGAATGTCTCTGCCGTCATTCACTTTGATACTGCAATCCTCGGCAAAGCGATCACCCAGCTTATTGTCTACCGGAAGCAGGAATTTTACGCCCCGCTCCTCCGCTTTTTTCAGCATATCCTTTGCCAGATCCACTTTGTCGTCCTCACAGATAGAGTCGCCAACGGTGTGACCCATGGCTTTGAAGAAGGTGTAGGCCATACCGCCGCCCACGATCAGGGTATCTACCTTATCCAGCAGGTTGTTGATGACACCGATCTTGTCGGAGACTTTGGCGCCGCCTAAAATCGCTACCAAAGGACGTTTTGGATTGTTCAGCGCGTCACCCATGATGCTGATTTCTTTCTGGATCAGATAGCCGCAGACAGCCGGCAGATAGTCAGCAACACCGGTGGTGGAGCAATGCGCCCGATGAGCGGTACCAAAGGCATCGTTTACATACAAATCAGCCAGGGAAGCTAACTGCTTGGAGAATTCCGGGTCATTTTTTGTCTCTTCCTTATGGAAGCGAACATTCTCCAGAAGCATCACTTCGCCGTTCTGCAGGGAAGCAGCCAGCGCTTTCGCGTCATCGCCCACTACATCCTTTGCCATTTTTACCTCTTTACCCAGCAGCTCGGACAGGCGGACAGCAACCGGAGCCAAAGAGAATTCCGGCAGAAATTCACCCTTCGGTCTGCCCAGATGGGAGCAGAGGATCACTTTCGCGTTGTGATCCATTAGATATCGGATCGTAGGCAGAGCCGCAACGATACGTTTATCGTTGGTGATTTTGCCCTCTTTCAGCGGAACATTGAAGTCACAGCGAACCAGAACCCGTTTTCCTTCCACACATACATCTTCAATTGTTTTTTTATTCAAGGAAGTCATTAGCAAGCACCCTTTCTCCAAACCGCCTTTGGCGGGAATCTACTTTTGCTATGATGATATTTTCATATCATATTAAAATTATTTTACCCTTTTGCCAGGCCTTTTTCAAGTATTTCAGGAATTTGTTTCCTGTTTATTCAGAATTGACGTGATTCGTTTAAAATTTTGACAAAACAGAATCAATAGCCCATCTGTTCCATAGAGGCGTCCGTATTGACCCAGCTTTCAAACACATCAGTAACGCGGTACTCATTTTTGCTGTCACGGACGATAACCGTCTGTATACCCGCATTGATAATCATCCGCTTGCACATGGCGCAGGGATTTGCATTGTTTACATATTCGCCGGTGCTGTATTCTTTGCCCACCAAATAGAGCGTACTGCCCAGCATATCGCTGCGGGCAGCGGAAATAATGGCATTGGCTTCTGCATGAACGGAGCGGCAGAGTTCGTAGCGTTCCCCCCGTGGAATATTCAATTTTTCCCGGGTGCAGTAGCCCAAATCGCAGCAGTTCTGCCGGCCTCTCGGCGCCCCTACATAACCGGTGGAGATGATCTCGTCATTTTTGACGATGATAGCCCCAAAGTTGCGGCGCAGACAGGTCCCCCGGGCAGCGACAGCCTCCGCAATATCCAGATAATAATTGATCTTGTCACGGCGTTCCATTTTGAACATCCTCCTCGCGTCAAAACAAGCGTAAATTGGCAGTTATTATGTTAAGTGTAACGTAATTAAGCCGCATTTGCAATGATTTTTGCCGGAATTCTCGGAAAATCGGCCTTTGTTTTCTGTTCTCCGTCCGGGGTTTTACTGATTTTTTTCGAAATTGGAAATCTTTTTGAATAAAACGATTTCTTTCCCCAAGATTTGTGCTATACTTAATATGATAATGACCAATCATAATAGAAAAACGGAGTACAGTATGCAAAACCTTTCCAATATAGGTGTGATCAAAGATATTCTGAACCGCCACGGTTTTTCCTTTTCCAAAGGACTGGGCCAGAACTTTCTGATCAACCCTTCTGTTTGTCCCCGCATGGCGGAGATGGGCAATGCCCAGCCCGGCTGGGGTATCATCGAGATCGGCGCCGGCTTCGGTGTTTTAACGGTAGAGTTGGCCCAGAGAGCAGACAAGGTGGTCTGCATTGAGATCGACAGTCGCCTTCTCCCGATTCTGGATGAGACTCTGGCGGATTTTCATAACATCAAGATCGTGAATCAGGATGTGCTGAAGGTGGATCTGGCCGGACTGATCCGGGAAGAATTTCCCGGAATGAAAGTTGCCGTTTGCGCCAATCTGCCTTACTATATTACTTCTCCCATTATTATGAGCATTCTGGAGGCGCACCTGCCCATCGAATCCCTTACCGTCATGGTGCAAAAGGAAGCGGCGCAGCGAATCTGCGCTCTGCCCGGCAGCAGGGAAGTAGGCGCAGTTTCCATCGCCGTTCAGTATTACGCCCAGCCAAAGATCCTGTTCCCGGTGTCCCGAGGGTCCTTTATGCCGGCTCCGGATGTGGACTCCGCGGTTATCCGTCTGGATATCCGCAAGGAAGCCCCTGTCTCTGTGGTCAACGAGGATACCTTCTTTAAGGTAGTCAAGGGCGCCTTCTCCCAGCGAAGAAAAACATTGTCCAACACCCTGTCCTCTTCCTTTGGTGTCAGCAAAAATCAGGCCAACCTGTGGCTGGAGAGGGCCGGTGTTGCGGCAAACCTGCGGGCGGAACAGCTCTCTATGGAGCAGTTCGCCGCCATCGCCAACGCATGGGAGCAAAATCCATAAAGTTGCTTTCACAGGCGGTTGAAAATTCTCTCGATTTGAGTAATTTTGTCGATTGACTTGACAGTTTGCCTGTGTTATGATAACGGACATATACTTTCGAAAAAATTTTATTTGAGGAGAGATTACCATGGCTTTTTATTTCGAAGAACCATCCCACACCTTTGGTGAGTATCTGCTGGTACCTGGATACTCTTCCTCTGCGTGCATCCCTGCAAACGTAAGCCTGAAAACCCCTTTGGTAAAATACAGAAAGGGCCAAGAAGAATGCCCGATTACCATGAATATTCCTCTGGTCTCTGCGATCATGCAGTCCGTTTCCGACGATAACATGGCAATCGCTCTGGCAAAAGAGGGCGGCATTTCCTTCATCTACGGTTCCCAGACTGTTGCTGACGAAGCTGCAATGGTTGCCCGGGTTAAAAGCTACAAAGCAGGCTTTGTTACCAGCGACTCCAATGTAACTCCGGACAGCACTTTGGCTGACATTCTGGCGCTGAAAGAAAAAACCGGCCATTCTACGGTAGCCGTTACCGAGGACGGCAGCTGCAACGGAAAGCTTCTGGGTATTGTGACCAGCCGTGATTACCGCATCAGCCGGATGTCTCTGGATACCAAGGTTTCCGAGTTCATGACTCACTTCGAGAACCTGATCTGGGCCTCTGACACCACTTCTTTAAAAGAAGCCAATGATATTATTTGGGAGCACAAGTTGAACTCCCTGCCTTTGGTCGACAAAGACCAGAACCTGAAATATCTGGTATTCCGCAAAGACTATTCTTCTCACAAAGAAAACAACCTGGAGCTGCTGGACGCTCATAAACGCTATGTTGTTGGTGCCGGTATTAATACCCGTGACTACGAAGAACGGGTTCCCGCTCTGGTAGAGGCCGGCGCAGATGTTCTGTGCATCGACTCCTCCGAAGGCTTCTCCGAATGGCAGAGCCGCACCATCTCCTGGATCCGTGAACATTACGGCGACAGCGTAAAAGTAGGCGCCGGCAACGTAGTTGACCGGGAAGGCTTCCGCTTCCTGGCTGAAGCAGGCGCTGACTTCATTAAAATCGGTATTGGCGGCGGCTCCATCTGCATTACCCGTGAGCAGAAAGGTATCGGCCGCGGACAGGCTACCGCAGTGATCGAGGTTGCCGCAGCCCGTGACGAATACTTCAAAGAGACCGGCATCTACATTCCGATCTGCTCCGACGGCGGTATCGTTCAGGACTACCACATGACTCTGGCTTTGGCTATGGGTTCTGACTTTATCATGCTGGGCCGCTACTTCGCCCGCTTCGATGAGTCCCCAACACGCAAAGTAAAGATCAACGGCAGCTACATGAAGGAATACTGGGGCGAAGGTTCTGCCCGTGCCCGCAACTGGCAGCGTTACGACATGGGCGGCGCAAGCAAGCTGTCCTTCGAGGAAGGCGTTGACTCTTATGTTCCATACGCTGGCTCTCTGAAAGACAACGTAAGCCTCTCCCTGAGCAAGGTTCGCCACACCATGTGCAACTGCGGCGCGCTGAATATTGAGGAGCTGCAGCAGAAAGCAAGAATTACTCTGGTTTCCTCTACTTCTATCATTGAGGGCGGTTATCATGACGTAATGCTGAAAGACAGCAGCGTAAACAACTACAAATAATTTTTATCCTTTCTTTCGGAGTTCGGTATTTTTGATGCCGGGCTCCGATTTTTTTGCGGAAAAGGCAGCGCGGAAGGTCATTTTGTGGTATAGTATAAAGGTATTTCGATTGCTTCAAAGGAAGTGACAGGATTGAATAAACAACGATTGGATAAAACCGTCAGCTCTCAGGGACTGTGGAGCCGCAAAGATGCCAAAAACCTGATCCGAAAAGGTTTTGTTGCCGTAAACGGAAACGTTGTCAGGCAGGCGGATGCCTATGTAGACTGGGATAGGGATATAGTTGCTGTAAATGGACAAATTCTGCAGCTTCAGCAGCATTGTTATCTCATGCTGAATAAACCCAAGGGGGTCGTCAGCGCCACGGAAGATCCGCAGCAAACAACGGTGGTAGATCTGGTACCGGATGAGCTGAAACGAAAAGGTTTATTTCCGGCGGGACGTTTGGATAAGGACACCACAGGCTTGCTGATCCTGACGGATGACGGAGATTTTGCCCATGATATTCTTTCTCCCAAAAAACATGTGCAGAAAGTATACCTGGCTAAAGTCAACGGGAAAATCACCGAGGAAATCGTGGAAGCCTTCCGCACCGGTGTCAATGTTCACAACGAATACACCACTTTACCATCCCGCCTCACCGTCATTGCAGAAGAAGAGGATGGGGATGTGGGGCAGGTCATCCTGCGGGAGGGGATGTATCACCAAATCAAGCGAATGTTCCTCTCTTTCGGGCTGAAAGTGACCGAACTGCACCGTATCCGCATGGGGAAGCTGGAATTGGACCCCAAGCTGGAGCCGGGACAGTGCCGTCCACTGACGGAAGAAGAACTGGCTTTGCTGAGAACCCGTGAAGAAATTTCTTTTGAGGATTAATACTATGGAAATTATTTTGGAACTTATCATCATTTTAGGCGCTTGTTTCATTGGAGAAATCCTATCCGCTGTACTGCCGTTTTCCTTTCCCAGCAGCATTATCGCTATGATCCTGCTGTTTCTTCTGTTGCTCTGTGGGATTTTAAAGGAAAAACACCTGTCCCATGTGGGAGATTTTCTTCTGAAAAATATGAGCATCTTCTTTTTGCCGGCAGCCGTGGGGATTCTGGAGCATTTCAGCATCATTCGTCAGGCTCTGATCCCTTTTCTGCTGATCTGCGCTATTACTTTACTGCTGACTTTCGCCGCAACGGCTTATACCGTCATGGGCGTGCGCGCTTTGCAAAGACATTTTTCCAAAGGAGGGAAGAATCGTGCTTAACACTCTCACTTCTTCTCCTTTGTTTGGGATTCTGCTGACACTGGGCAGCTTTTCGGTTGGGGTGATGGTGCAGAAAAAGCTGAAAACACCGCTGGCGAACCCACTGATTATCGCAGCTGCTTTGTCCATTGGGCTTTTGCAGCTTTTCCATATCCCGCTGGCCAATTATCAGACAGGCAGCAGCTATATATCCCTGTTTCTTGGTCCGGCTACAGCAGCGTTGGCTCTGTCCATTTACCGTCAGTATCCTGTACTGAAAGCCAACCTTCTGCCGGTCATTGCCGGAAGCGCTGTCGGTTCCGCCGTATCCATGGGCAGTGTCCTGTTTCTTTGCAAGTTGTTCCGTTTGGAGGAAATCATGGCCAAATCCCTGCTGTCCAAATCTGTCACAACAGCCATTGCCATTGAAGTGACCCAACAGCAGGGAGGGCTTGCTCCAATTACTGTTGCCGCTGTTGTGATCACCGGTGTTATGGGGGCAGTCTTTTCTCCTCTGCTGATCCGGCTGCTGAGGATCAAAGACCCGGTGGCCGCCGGACTGGCAATCGGAACTTCCAGTCACGCGCTGGGCACCACGAAGGCGCTGGAAATCGGCCAGGTGGAAGGAGCCATGAGCAGTATTGCCATCGGCACAGCCGGATTGGTTACAGTTTTGTTTGCTTTATTTTTGTAAGGAGGGCATATGGAGGATTTTAAAAAATTGCCGCCCTCCTTTTATCTGCAGGATACTCTGACGGTTGCTCGGCAGTTATTGGGCAAATACCTAGTTCATGAAACCGAATTTGGGCATTTGGTCTGCCGCATTACAGAAACAGAGGCTTATTGCGGCCCAGGAGACAAGGCCTGCCATGCTTATCAGAGGAAAGCGCCGGATGGAAGAACCAACATTATGTATAAAAATGGTGGTTTCTCCTATGTGTATTTGATTTATGGCATGTACCACTGCTTCAATGTGGTGACCTGCCCGGCCGGACAGCCGGAAGCTGTCCTGATCCGCAGCGCAAAGCCCGTTGAGGGAATCGAGATCATGCAGGAGCTGCGGAAAAGCCCCAAAGGGAAACTGCCCAAAGAAAAAGAACTGCTGACCGGCCCAGGCAAACTTTGTACCGCTATGGCAATCAGTCGGGAACAATACGGAGAATGCCTTTGGGGAGAACGGCTGTACCTTGCTGATGGAGAGGAAGTGGAGGATTGGGCTGTAAAAACCGGACCGCGGATCAATGTGGACTACGCAGAGGAAGCCGCAGCTTTTCCCTACCGCTTCTGCGACGTCAACTGTGGGTATTTATCCCAAAAAATATAAAAAAACAGCCCGAAAGCTTTCGGGCTGTTTTTTTATGAAATTATTTTTTCTCTTTCTTGTCTTTTTTCAGATAGGTATCCACTTTTTCCACGATATTCTGCGGGATGGTATGAGGAACAGGGAATACTACAGAATTTGCCATGCGCTCAGCAAAAGCGAGAATAAACTTCGAAGTCTCTTCCAGGTTTTCCGGAGCCAGAGCGTCAATTACATCGTGGCGGCAGTGGATATTCGCACCGCCGGGAGCACCGAAGCGGCAGAAGTTGATGCCGGGAACCCCATTATCAGCGAAAGGAATGGAGTCGCTGGAGTAAATATCCTGTTTGCTTGTCAACGGGAAGCCAACTTCTTTGGCCAGATAATCAACGGCAATGCGCAGACCGTCATCAGCAGTGACCATAGCGATATCTCTACCCAAAACTGGGCCGGCTACGTCCACATTGACCATCAAGGCAACGTCCTTCAGTTCATCTTTGTGAGTCGCAACATAGGCCTTGGAGCCCAGCAGACCTCTCTCCTCCGAACCAAACCAGCAGAAGCGCAGATTGCGTTTTGCGGGATGGGCTTTGAAGTAACGAAGCAGTTCCATGATGATCACGGAACCGGCACCATTATCGTAAACGCCATGGCTGAAAGGAACCGAGTCGTAGTGCGCGCCAAAAACAATGGTTTCACCCTTAGCATCACTGCCGGGAAGTTCTGCGATTACGTTCTGGGAGGTAGCCAATCCCTCTTCCTGAACCAAGGTCAGAGTGATGGTTGCCGGATTGCTGCGAACCAGTTCGATTGCGTCCATTGCTCTCATGTTAACACCGGGGATTTTGCCTTCTTTGATGGCCCAGTCCCGGAGATTGCGGGTATCCAGATCGGTTTCTTCCCGTTTGTCCACAATATTTCCCTGGAAGGTAATAAAGCCCAGAACGCCGGCTTTGATCAGCTTTGGATATACCTGATCTGTAATTCTGCCATTGATCAGAACGATCTTGCCTTTGGCATTGACCAGATCCATATCGGTTGCGTCCTGTACATAAGCAAAGGGAGCGGTAATACCTTCCTCCGGAGTGGAACCGGACATGCCGTAGCCCGTAACTTCCCATTCTTTTCCGTCAGACACCAGAGCAACCTTTTTAATGTCCCAGCGATCTACATCAAAAGTCTCAATGGTTGGTTCCGTGCCGATGGCGCGGGCCTCATTCGCAAGGATCTGTGCTACCTGTTTCTCTTCTTCCGTACCGCAGGTGCGGATGAAGTTGATCTTATTGAGCAGTTCAAATTCGCGTTTGCCAAAATCCATAATAAATGATCCTCCTTTTATGTAAGTGTGGGAAAAATCCCACGCTGATACAAATTATTCATCCAGCTTGAGCACAGCCATGAAGGCTTCCTGAGGAACTTCCACAGAACCCAGCTGACGCATACGTTTTTTGCCTTCTTTCTGTTTTTCCAACAGCTTCTTTTTTCGGGTAATATCGCCGCCGTAACACTTGGCAAGGACGTCTTTCCGGAACGCTTTCACGGTTTCCCGGGCAATAATCTTCCCGCCAATAGCTGCCTGGATCGGAATTTCAAACATCTGGCGCGGGATATGCTCTTTCAGCTTTTCACACATGCGCCGGGCACGGGGATAGGCCTTATCCGCATGGACAATAAAGGAAAGGGCGTCGATCACATCGCCGCTGAGCAGGATATCCAGCTTCACCAGTTTGGAGGGCTGATAGCCGATCAGCTCATAGTCAAAGGAGGCATAACCCCGGGTACGGGATTTGAGAGCATCAAAGAAATCGTAGATGATCTCGTTCAGCGGAAGCTCGTAATGAAGCTCCACCCGGTCAGTATCCAGATATTTTGTATCTTTATAGGTGCCGCGGCGCTCCTGGCATAACTCCATAATGGTGCCGATATAAGCTGCTGGGGACAGAATGCTGGCTTTTACATAAGGTTCCTCAGCGGAAAGGATGGTTGCAGGGTCCGGGTAATTGGTTGGGTTGTCAATATACATGATCGTACCATCGGTCAACTCCAGTTTATACACAACGCTGGGAGCGGTGGTGATCAAATCCAGATTAAATTCCCGCTCCAGGCGCTCCTGGATAATCTCCATATGGAGCAGGCCAAGGAAACCACAGCGAAAACCAAAGCCCAAGGCTTTTGAGGTTTCTGCCTCAAAAGAAAGGGAAGCATCGTTAAGCTGAAGTTTTTCCAGTGCGTCCCGCAGATCCGGATATTTGGCTCCATCTGCCGGATAGATACCGGAGAATACCATCGGATTGACCTTGCGGTAGCCGGGCAGAGCCTCTTTTGCTGGTCTGGCCGCATCCGTAACCGTATCGCCCACACGGGTATCCGATACATTTTTGATGCTGGCGGTAATATAACCTACCTCACCGGCACAAAGCTCCCCGGAGGGAACCATGGTAGTCGCCCCCATGTAGCCTACCTCTACCACATTGAATTGAGCCCCGGTGGCCATCATGCGAATGGTCATGCCCGGTTTTACTGTGCCTTCTTTCATGCGGACATAAACAATAACACCTTTGTAGCTGTCGTAGTAGGAATCAAAAATCAAGGCCTGCAAAGGCGCGTCAGGATCACCGGACGGAGCGGGAATGTCAGTCACGATCCGCTCCAGAACCTCTTCCACATTCAGGCCGGTTTTCGCCGAAATACGCGGCGCATCCAAAGCCGGAATACCGATGATATCCTCGATCTCATGGGCCACTCTCTCCGGATCGGCAGAAGGAAGGTCCACCTTATTGAGAACTGGCACAACCTCCAGGTCGTGCTCTACGGCCAGATAGGTGTTAGCCAAAGTCTGTGCTTCAATTCCCTGGGAAGCGTCGACAACAAGCAGCGCCCCCTCACAGGCCGCCAGAGAGCGGGAAACTTCATAGTTAAAGTCTACATGTCCAGGGGTATCGATCAGATTAAATTCATAATTTTCACCGTTTCGAGCCGTATAATTGACCTTTACAGCTCGCGCTTTGATGGTAATGCCCCTTTCCCGTTCCAGCTCCATGTTATCCAAAAGCTGATCTTCCATTTCCCGCAGGCTGATCGCAGAGGTTTTCTCCAGAATACGATCGGCCAGTGTGGATTTACCATGGTCAATATGGGCAATAATCGAAAAATTGCGGATATGATCCAGTCTGTTTGCCATGTTTGTTCTCCTCTATGGTAATATCGCTTGCCATAATACAAAGCGGACTATGGCTTTCCATGTTTAATAATCATATTATTTTTATATTATAACATTAAAACAGCGGGCAATAAAGAATTTTTTAACAGAAAATTTGTTTTGACAAACAAAAAAGGACTCTTCGTAAATAAAGAGTCCTTTTTTACTATTTGTTAAAGCTTTACAGCTCAATTTTAGAGTACAGGGGCTTGGATTCTGCGTCTTTTGGAAGAACATCCGTCACTGGAGTGGTATCCACCTCATTGTTGATGGGTGTACGGTCTTTGCGGTTAAAATCTTTTTTGCCGCCATTCCGGTTATTATTTTTCCGATATGGCTTATCACCGCTGCGGTGTTCATTGCCGCTCCGTCCGCCTTCCCGGTTATCCCGGTTGTAATTTTTTCGGCGCCCATCGCGGGAAGGAGCTTTTTTCGGGTTGGTGGAACTGATGACCACTCTGCGGTTTGGCTCTTCACCGATGGAAGAAGAGGTCGCTCCCTCTACCGTGGATACGGTGAAATGAATGATGCGGCGTTCATAAGGATTCATAGGCTCCAGAGTGATGCTCCGGCCGGTTTTAACAACTGTTTTGGCCAGACGACGAGCCAGAGACTCCAGGGTTTTCTCCCGTTTTTCCCGGAAATTCCCGCTGTCGATGGTCACTCTCAGGTAATCGCCGTCGATCCGGTTTACAACCAGTCCGGTCAGGTACTGGATCGCATCGATGGTTTCCCCTCTGCGGCCAATAACAAAGCCCAAATCTTCACCCTCCAGGGTAATATTCAGGTTTTCACCTTCTTTGGCCGCATTGACGCTGAAGTTCTCAGCGCCCATGGCGGTCAGAACGTCTTTAATATAGCTTACAGCGATTTCCTCTTTGTTGACCGCTGCTTTTTCTTCCTCTTCTATATAAACACGAACTTTTGCCGGATGGCTGCCAAAACCCAGGAAGCCTTTGGCGGGCATATCAATAATTTCGTGCTGTACACCGTCATCACTGAGGGCGATTCCCAGCTCTTCACAGGCTTCTCTGAGGGCTGCGTCTACGGTTTTCGCCGTTTTTATGCTTTCTTTTATAACAACTTTCACAACCGATTCCTCCTCTGATGGACTTATTCAATGTCTTTATCGGTTACTTCAACGTATACTTCACCGTATTTTTCCGCATCGCGGCGTCTTGCTTCTGCCAGCTTCTGGCGGTTCAGCTCCTTCTGGCTCAAGGCCTTCGCCTTGGCAGCCGCATCGCCGGATTTTGCCGCTTCTTTGGCTTTGGCCCGCTCCTGGCGCTCCAGTTCACGGCGGCGCTCCGACTCAATACGGGCTTTTTCGGCCATTTCTTTCGGATTATAGAATTTATTCAGCACAAGCATCTGCACAATAGAAAGCAGATTGGATACGGTCCAGTACATACCAACGCCGGCAGGCACAGAGAAACAGATCCACGCGGACAAAAGAGGCATCATGAAGAGAGTAGCCTTCATGCCGGTCGCTGCCGGGTTTCCGCCGGTATCCATATTTCTGGCCGAGAGCACAGTCATCAGCATAGAGGAAGCAAAGGACAGAATTGGGATGAGCAGCAGCAGGTTAAACGCGAAGCTTGGGATCGCGCCCAAATTGATTCCCAGGAAGTTCATATCCAGATTCTGAATCTTCGTGACCGCGTCCGTTCCCAGCACATCAAAAGCTTCCGGATTATTCTGGACAGCGGAAATGATATAAGGTTCCGCCGAATACATTTTTGCCGGAAGAGCACCGAGGGAGGTGGCAATTTCGGTAGCCTGCGCGATAACATCTTTTCCCAAGGCCAAAACGTGGGTAAGCGGTTTGTAGATAACATCGTACAGACCCATAATAATTGGGAATTGGATCAGGGTAGGCAAACAGCCGCCCATAGGATTATAGCCTTCGCGGGCATAGAGCGCCTGCAGCTCCTCATTGAGCTTTTGCTGATTGTTAGCGTATTTTTTCTGAAGTTCCAGCATTTGTGGCTGAACGACAGCCATCTTTGCGGAAGATTTCTGCTGTTTTATTGCCAAAGGCAGCAGGATGAGTTTGACAAGAATGGTAAATACGATAATAGAGAGACCGTAGTTATGAATGAAGTTGTAAATCAGCTTCATTACAAAACCCAAAGGCACACCAAGGATATACATCCGAAACCTCCATTCTGCACAGGAGCATGTCCTGTGCTTGCCCATAACGATTCAATTTTTGATCTTGCGATCTGAGGGCATTGCCGCAAAAATTATGCGGTACCGTTGCGGAACAATTCTGGTAGAGTAGGTGGTTACTTGTTCCTGTCCAAGGATTCCGGTACCGGGTCGATGCCGCCGGGATGGAACGGGTGGCATTTCAGAATCCGGCGCAGCGCAAGCCAGCCTCCGCGGAGCAGCCCAAAACGCGAGATCGCAGTATAGGCATACGCCGAGCAGGTCGGGTAAAAGCGGCACCGAGCCGGAAACAGCGGAGACAGGAAGCGCTGATAAAAGCGGATCAGCGCAAGAGCGCAGCGTTTCATAAAATTGTGCCCCCTGTCGTTATTTTTCCTTCTCTTTCGAAGCTTTCGGCTTCTTGGAAGATGGGATCTGCGCTTGTTGTGTAAGGCTTTCAATTTGTTTTTGCATCACCGGCATCAGGTCGGTGGATTTGATAACTGCTGTTTTTCCCCGGGCGACAAAAATAAAGTCCCATCCGTCTGGAAGCTGCGGCTCCAGTGCGCGGTACGCTGCACGGATGACACGTTTACAGCGGTTGCGGCATACGGCTTTGCCGATTTTTTTTGTCACGGTAATTCCCATCCGATTCTGTCCGGGCAAGCGATTTTTCAGCGCGTAAGTGACAAGAGCCGGGTCTACGGCAGATTTTCCCCGGTAATAAAGCCGCTTGTAATCTTTGTTCAATGTGAGTATGGTTGTCTTTTGCATATACACCGCAATCCTTTTAATAAAACGAGCAAAGCCTTGTTCAGCGGGAACAAGGCGGATAAAAAAGAAAGACCACGAAACGTGGCCTCTCTGATTAGTAGCTCAATACTTTTCTGCCTCTAGCTCTTCTGCGTGCCAGTACTTTGCGGCCATTGCTAGTGGACATTCTTTTACGGAAGCCGTGAACTTTCTGTCTATGACGTTTCTTAGGCTGATATGTTCTTACCATTGACGTAACCTCCCTTCAAGGCGAAACCTTACAGGGTAAAATTATAGAGAATAAATTCAAAAAAGTCAAGTAAATTTGTATGGAAAATCAGTGGTTTCGGTAATTTTGCACGGTATATGAAAAGCAAAAACAGGAAAAAGAGGCAATACTAACGCCTGATGTTGAAAACCATCTTTTGGAGCTTTTTGATAACTAAAAGTCGAATCGGAAAAGAAAAGTTCCTTTTTCCGAATTTTGTGTAAATTTATGCCGTAAACCTTTGAAAAACAGGCTTTGTATGACTATAATCAAAAGAAAGAAGAGGAATTTTCTTCCCTGCTGGTATTTTCGCCGCATCAGGGCATTCTAACAGTAATACCAAAGAATCAGGATGGTGATTGGATGAAACGATTGATCGCAGCCTTGCTGGCAGCAACTATGCTTTGTTCCCTGACAGCCTGCTCCCAGCGTATGCCATATAACGATAATACGCAAAAACAGCAGCAGTCTGAAGTCCCGGAACCTGTTGTTCCGGAGCCGCAGCCGCAGCCGGAACCGCTTCCTCCGGTGGAAACGACCCAACCGGAGCCGGAGGAAACCCAAAAGGAACAGAACCATCTGTTTGAACCTGCCAATCCAGCCGCGGTAACGGAATTTTCTTCCTATGCCGCTTTGGATGGGAGCAAATTGGGCTGGGGACCCGGAGGTCCGGTGGATGATCTGAACCGATCCCAGGGTGCCTTAGCTTATCAGGAGAAGTATGGAAAATATGACGCAGATTTTATCGGCAAGAACAGCAAAAAAATTTACCTTACCTTCGATCAGGGTTATGAAAACGGCTACACTGCTCCGATTTTGGACGTGCTGAAAGAGAAGGACTGTCCCGCTCTTTTCTTCCTGACCGGCCACTATGCCAAGTCGGAGCCGGAACTGATCCAGCGCATGATCGACGAAGGACATATTCTGGGCAATCACAGCCAGAATCATCCATCCTTCCCTGACACGCCTTTGGAACAGTGTAAAAATGAAGTGGAAGAACTCCATGAGTATGTAAAAGAAAACTTTGATTATGAAATGAGCCTGTTCCGTTTCCCGGCCGGTGAATTCAGTGAACAAACGCTGAAACTGGTGCAGGACATGGGCTACCGCAGCGTATTCTGGAGCTTTGCTTACCGGGATTGGGAAGTGGACAATCAGCCTGATCCCTCGGAAGCCTTGCAGACGATCCTGTCCAAGGCTCATCCAGGAGCAATTATCCTCCTCCACTCTGTGTCTTCCACCAACGCGCAGATCCTCGGGGATCTGATCGATCAGCTTCGGGCGCAGGGATATGAATTTTCCACCTACGAACCCAATACGGAAATCGTATAAAGGAATAAAAATGACTGGGCGCATTGACCGTCCGGTCATTTTATTTTACAATAAGCCTGTATCATCTCAAATGCAAGGAGAGAACGTATGGAAAGGGAACTGGAATTAGATGAACGGCTGAAGCTGGCGGCAAGCTATGTGCGGCCCGGCGCTGTTTTTGCTGACGTAGGCTGTGATCATGGACGACTGTCAGTCTACTTGATGCAGCAGCAAAAAGCCGCCAGAGGTTACGCCTGCGACATTCGTCCTCAGCCTTTGGAAAAAGCCAAACAGCTGATTGAACGAAAAAAACTGTCCCACTTTATCACTCCTGTGCTAACGGACGGCTTACAGGGCATGGCGGGAAAGGGTATCACCGATGTGATCATCGCCGGAATCGGTGGGGAAGTGCTGGCTCATATTATGGAAGAGGCCGATTTTCTTAAACAGCCGAATATCCGCGTCATTCTTCAGCCTCAATCCAGAGAGCATATCCTTCGCAGCACCCTATACCATCTTGGTTTCTCCATTGACACAGAGAAAACCGTACGCTCCGGCCGTTTTCTTTATACGGTGATGTGTGTTTCTTATACAGGCCGGGAACAAAATGTGGACGATTTCTTCGCCTATACCGGTTTGCTGCCTTTGGAAAGATCTCCGGAAAGTCAGGAGAAGTTGCTGCGCACGGCTGACACCCTGTGGGAGATCGCACAAGGCTTGAAACAGGCTTCGGATAAGCAGGAGGAGCAGAGAAAAACAGAGCAGCTTGCGGAGAATATCCGTCAGGCAGCTTTATTCGAATCGTGACTTTTGAATCATGGCTTTTATAAAATGCATAGAAATAAAACGGAAAGAGGGGACAGTTATGAAAGTAAAGGATTTATTAAATGCAGTGGATGCCATAGCACCCTTCGCGCTGACCATGGATTTTGATAATACCGGGCTGCTGATTGGGGATCCGGATGCGGAAGTAGGCGGCGTTATGCTGGCTTTGGACTGCACCCGGGATGTATTGACAGAAGCAAAAAAACAGGGAGCGAACCTGATCCTGACCCATCACCCGGTTATTTTTCATGGGATCAAACAAGTACAGGCGGACTCTGTTGTGTATCAGGCGATACGCAGTGGGATCCATGTGATCAGCGCCCACACAAACCTGGATATTGCCCAAGGAGGGGTCAACGACTGTCTGGCCCGCCGTCTTGGTCTGGAGAAAGTGGAAGGATTGACAGCAGTCAATCAGGAGGCTTATGACAAGGTAACCGTTTTCGTCCCGGAAAGTCATAGTCAGACCGTTTATCAGGCCATGAGCGCTGCCGGAGCCGGCACAGTAGAGAATTATTCCGGCTGTGCTTTCCTCACCGAAGGAGAGGGATGCTTTCTGCCTATGGACGGTGCTCATCCTTATCTGGGGAAGGTGGGAGAAAAAGAAAGCGTCAGGGAAATCCGCATAGAAATGGTCTGTGCCAAACCCCAAACTCCTCATGTTATTCAAGCTATGAAAGCAGCTCATCCCTATGAAGTCCCTGCTTATGATATTTTTGAGGACAGAGGCATTGTTCATCGTGAAACATTGGGGCGTGTGGGACTGCTGCCTGCTCCTATGGAGCCACAGGCCCTGGCGAAATGGGTGAAAAACGCTCTGGATAACACCGCCATCCGCTTCTGTATGGGAAAACAGCCCATTTCCAAGGTGGCTGTCTGCGGAGGAGCCGGAGATTCCGAGCTGGAAAGTGCCATTGGCTGCGGCGCTCAGGCTCTGGTCACAGGTGAGGTAAAGCATCATATTTTTATGGAAGCGGCACAGAGAGGCTTTACCCTCATTGAAGCCGGTCATTTCCACACAGAAGCGGTGGTTTTAGATGGTTTGAAAGAGCGATTGGCTGCCCAGTTCCCGGAACTGAACTTCAGCGTATCCCACCAAAGTGTAGTCCAGACCATGTAGAAGAGAGGCTATGCGGTTATGAACTATCATATCATAACCGAAGATGAAAAGCGGGAGATCTGCACCTGGCATTACGAAGGAGAATATGCCTGCTATGACCTTCCAGCCTATGAGGAAATAGCGGAAAAGAAGATGGTTTTTTGAATACGGGCAAGCCACTTTATCTGCAAGTCCGCACATGGAACAAACGGGCTGTACGCTGTTGTGAGAAAGCCGGTTTTGTTTTTGACAGCGACACTTGCGAACTGGAAACCTATGCAGGGAAGGCAATGTTTTCCGCATGGTGAAAAACAAGCACAAACGACCAATATAAGCGAAAAAAATTAAACGAAAAATACGATTTGTATAAAAACGAGGTGACCTTTATGGCTTTAGACGGTTCTTTTTTGAGACAACTGAAGCATGAATTGGAGGAACAGATCCTGGATGCCCGGGTGGATAAGGTCCATCAGGTATCCCGGGAGGAGTTGATCCTCATTCTCCGTACCCGAAACGGCAACTTGAAACTGTATATTTCCGCGGGAGCGGACAGCCCCCGCATCCACCTGACCCATACATCCTTTGAAAATCCCAAGACGCCGCCTATGTTCTGTATGCTGATGCGCAAACACCTGACCGGCGCCCGCATCATCGCTTTGGAGCAGGAGGGATTGGATCGAATCCTGAAAATTATTTTCGAGACCCACAACGAAATGGGTGATGTAGTGCGAATCAGCGGTATTTTGGAAATTATGGGCCGTCACAGCAACTTTATCGTAGTCGATCAGGATGGCCGGGTGATTGACTCCATAAAACGGGTGGACGATACCATGTCCTCTGTCCGGACTGTGCTGCCGGGCGTGCGCTATGTGCTGCCTCCCGCTCAGGACAAGCTGCTTCTGACTAAAGCCAATGTGGATGAGCTGATGGAGCGGATCCTCAGCGGCAAGGATGTGCCTCTTTCCAAAGCCATTCTGAACAGTGTACAGGGTGTTTCTCCTTTGGTTTGCCGGGAGATTTCAAATTATGTTTTTGCTGGAGACGACCGTGTTCTGTCTCAGATGGATCCGGTGCATTTGGAGCGGCTTCGCGTCTTTCTGGGTCAGGTTCAGGACAGGGTAAAAAATTACCGTGGTACACCGACGGCCCTGATCGACGCCCAAGGAAAACCGGCGGACTTTTCCTTTCTGGAGATCCACCAGTATGGCACCTCCATGGCTTCCCGTCAATACGAAAGCTACAGTCAACTTCTGGATCAGTTCTATACCCAGCGGGATCATGTGCAGCGGATGAAACACCGCAGCGCCGACCTGCTGAAATTCCTCTCCAACACCTCCGACCGCATCCTGCGCAAGCTCAACCTACAGAAGCAGGAGTTGGAAGACTGCGCACAACGGGAAGTGTGGAAAATGTACGGAGATATCCTCAGCGCCAATCTATACACCCTGAAGAAGGGGGACCGGGAAGCCGTTCTGCCCAATTTTTATGAAGAGGATATGCCCATGGTTACGATTCCTCTGGATGTTCGCAAAACTCCCTCCCAGAACGCACAAAAATATTACGCTGAATACCGGAAAGCGGACACTGCGGAGAAGAAACTACGGGAGCTGATCCAACAGGGAGAAAGCGAATACCAGTACATTGACTCTGTTTTCGACGCCCTGACCCGAGCCTCCGCTATCGATGAGCTGTCCGCCATCCGTTCCGAGCTGGAACAGCAGGGTTATTTGCGTACCCAAAACCGAAAAGGGATGAAACCGCAGAAACTAAATCCGAAAAAGTATCTTTCCGACGATGGATTTACCATCCTTGTAGGACGGAACAATATGCAGAACGACCAATTGACCCTGAAAGACAGCCACGGGAGGGATATGTGGTTCCATACCAAAAATATCCCCGGCTCCCATACCATCGTTGTCAGCAACGGGCAGGATATTCCGGACAGCACCTTGACGCAGGCGGCTGTTCTGGCCGCCACCAACAGCCGGGCTGTCGAATCCTCTCAAGTTCCCGTTGACTACACCCAGATCAAAAACATCAAAAAACCCCGGGGATCAAAGCCGGGCATGGTGATTTACACCGTATATCAAACGGCTTATGTGACACCGGATCTGGAACTGGAAAAGCGGCTGAGAATTGAGTAAAATTTTGTAAAATTCCACTGAGGAAAGACCTTTCTCAGAAAGCGCTTTATAATTCCACCAGTGGAGGACACTCGTTTAACAACCTTCTGGAAAAATCCCCTAAACAGCAGCGTTATTTTAGGGAAAATCCATAAAAAACGCCAAGAGAAGAAAAATATTTGTCTTCTCACAGGGAAAGTATGTTGACTTTAAATGGGATAATGATACAATTATCTTAAAGGTAGTCCCACAAATTATGAAACAAATTATTTTATAAAGGAGATGTATGCACAATGGCAAAAATGATGGATGCACTTGTAAAACCTGAAAGAGGTAAAGGTCTTGTCCTGACCCAGGTACCGGTTCCAACTCCCGGTCCAGGTGAAGTGCTGATCAAAATCCGTAAAACTGCTATCTGCGGTACTGACGTACATATCTATGAATGGAATGGCTGGGCTCAGGCAAACTTGAATCCTCCTCTGACCATCGGTCATGAGTACATTGGTGAGGTTGCTGAACTGGGCGAAGGCGTAACCGGTCTGGAAATCGGTCAGCGCGTGTCCGGCGAAGGTCATATCACCTGCGGTCATTGCTATAACTGCCGTACCGGCAACAGCCATTGGTGCAAAGGTACAAAAGGTGTTGGTGTAAACCGTGACGGCGCATTCGCTGAATACGTTTGCATCCCTGCTACCAATGTTATCACCATTGAAGATGACCTTCCGGATGATATCGTTTCCTTCTTTGACGCATTTGGTAACGCTACCCACACCGCTTTGATGTGGGATCTGGTTGGCAAGAACGTGCTGGTTACCGGCGCAGGCCCAATCGGTATCATGGCTGCCGCTATCGCGAAATTTGCGGGCGCAAGAACCGTTGTTATCACTGATGTAAACGAATACCGTCTGGAACTGTCCAGAAAAATGGGTGTGACCAGAGCCGTTAACGTTGCCAAAGAGGATCTGAAGGCGATTATGGCTGAACTGGGCATCAAAGAAGGCTTTGACGTTGGTCTGGAAATGTCCGGCGCTCCATCCGCTTTCAACCAGATGCTGGACAACATGATCTGGGGCGGTAAAATCTCCATGCTGGGCCTCTTCGGCAAACCAATCGAAACCGATTGGAACAAAGTTATCATGGGTGGTCTGACTGTTCAGGGTATCTACGGCAGAAAGATGTACCAGACCTGGTACCAGATGAAGAATATGGTACAGGGCGGTCTGGATATTTCTCCAATCATCACCCACAGATTCCACTACACCGAATTTGAAAAAGGCTTTGAAGCCATGATCTCCGGCAACTCCGGTAAAGTAGTCCTTGACTGGACCACCAAGAAATAATGGTTCGGAGATAGTTTTCGTCCGCACATCGTTTTTATTGGTATTCGACCAGCGCGGCCCTTATTGCCGCGCTGGAAAACAATATAAAACGCAATGAAAAGAAAGGGGTATATTCCAATGAATGCAAAAGAAGCACTGAGCTTTTATGTTTCTGAAGTAGAAAGCATCAAAGAAGCTGGCACATACAAAGAAGAACGCATCATTACCACCGATCAAAAGAGCCGTATTGATACCACCAAAACCCATGGTGTAGTCAATATGTGCGCCAACAACTACCTGGGCCTTTCCAACGACCCTCGCCTGATCGAAGCTGCAAAAGCAAGCTACGATAAATGGGGCTTCGGTTTGTCCTCTGTACGTTTCATCTGCGGTACTCAGGAAATCCACAAAGAGCTGGAGAAAAAAATCTCTGAGTTCCTCGGTACCGATGACACCATCCTCTACTCCTCCTGCTTCGACGCCAACGGCGGTCTGTTCGAAACTCTGCTTGGCCCAGACGACGCTGTAATCTCCGACGAACTGAACCATGCTTCCATCATCGACGGTATCCGTCTGTGCAAAGCAAAGAGATTCCGTTACAAAAACAACAACATGGATGATCTGAGAGCAAAACTGGAAGAAGCCAAAGATTGCCGCATCAAACTGATCGCTACCGACGGTGTATTCTCCATGGACGGTTACATTGCAAACCTGAAAGGTATCTGCGACCTGGCCGATGAATACGGCGCTCTGGTTATGGTTGACGACAGCCATTCCACTGGCTTCATTGGCAAAACCGGTCGTGGTACTGCTGAATACTGCGGCGTAATGGGTCGAGTTGATATCATCACCTCCACTCTGGGCAAAGCTTGTGGCGGTGCATCCGGCGGTTACACCTCCGGCCGTAAAGAGATCATTGACCTGCTCCGTCAGCGCTCCCGTCCATACCTGTTCTCCAACACCCTGGCTCCAGCCATCTGCGCTGCTTCCCTGAAAGTGTTCGAGATTTTGTCTTCCTCCACCGAGCTGAGAGACAAAGTACATGAGAATGTTGCTTACTTCCGCAACGGCATCAGCAAACTGGGCTTCGATGTTCTGGAGGGTGACTCCGCTATCGTTCCGGTTATGCTTTATGACGCAAAAGTGGCCGGCGAATTCGCAAAGAGAATGCTGGAAAAAGGCGTTTACGTTATCGCTTTCAGCTATCCGGTTGTTCCAAAAGACCGCGCAAGAATCCGTACTCAGATTTCTGCTGGTCATACCAAGGAAGATCTGGACTTCGCAATCAAATGCTTCGCTGAAGTAAAAGCCGAAATGGGTCTGTAATCCCGGACTTTAAAATCAAAAAGAATCAAAAAGGCTCCGCCTGCGCGGAGCCTTTTTATTTTACTTTTTATCTGAATAGAAAACAGAACAGAAGCAAAAAGCCAATGGTTAGACCCTGTGGAGCAGATCCGTATAGGTAGGCATCGGCCAATTTCTCTGATCCACGATGGTTTCCAGCGCATCGCATTTGCGGCGAAGCTCATCCATTGATTCACGCAGCTCCTTACTGGAGAAAACAGCCTTTTCTTCGGTGCTGGAAAGGCTGTCCGCTTGGGAAACAGCGGCATCCAAACGAGAAACAGAAGAGATAATCTCTTCGATGCCGGAGCTTGCCAACTGCACATGGCCCTGTATCGGTGCACTGTTGATCCCGGCAGCCTTCAGCTGGTTGCAGCTGCCTGCTACGCGGCCGGCATACTCGATACAAGCCGGCAAAATCTGACGTTTTACCATTTCCAGCATGGTGGACGCTTCAATATGACGGACTTTCGCGTAATTTTCGATCAGAACTTCATAGCGTGCTCTGCATTCCTTCTCCGAGAACACATGATAACGCTCAAAAAGAGCAATATTTTTGGGATCCACAAAGGTGCGGTAGGCATCCACAGAGTTTCGGATAATAGGCAAACCTCTGCGTCTGGCTTCCTCGATCCATTCCTGACAATAATTATTGCCGTTAAAGAGAATACGGCTGTGTTCCCGCATGGTGTCAGCGATAATTCGCTGAGTCTCGACTTCCACATTATCGGCTTTTTCCAAACGATCCGCAAACACGGAGAAGGAATCAGCCAACATCGTATCCAAAACAACGTTGGCATAGGCCAAAGACTGGGAAGAACCGACCATACGGAACTCAAACTTATTGCCGGTGAACGCAAATGGAGAAGTTCGGTTGCGGTCTGATTCATCCATCTGGAAGTTTGGGATAGCCTGAACACCCATATCCATCATCTGTTTTTCCTGGCTATGGGAGCAGAAAGAACCACGGGCAATGTTTTGAAGCGCGGTAGACAGGTTGCTGCCAAGGAAAATGGAAATAACAGAGGGCGGCGCCTCTCCTTCACCCAGTCGGTAATCGTTGCCCGGACAGGTTGCGGACATGCGAAGCAGATCGCCGTAAAGATCCACACCCCGAATAAATGCGCAAAGAATCAGCAAAAATACTGCGTTTTCTTCCGGATTTTTTCCCGGATCCAGCAAATTGACGCCGGTGTCGGTAATAAGGGAGTAGTTATTGTGTTTACCGGAACCATTCACATTGGCAAATGGTTTTTCATGGAGCAGACAGGCAAAACCATGTTCCTTCGCCACGGTACGCATCATTTCCATGACCAGCTGGTTGTTATCACAAGCAATATTGGCTGTGGAATATTCGGCAGCCAGTTCGTGCTGAGCAGGCGCCGCTTCATTGTGTTTGGTTTTGCTGACAATCCCCAGTTTCCAAAGGCGGATATCCAGATCTCTCATAAAATCAGCAACGCGCAGGCGGATACGGCCGCAGTAATGGTCATCCAAATCCTGTCCTTTGGAAGGCTTGGCTCCGAAAAGGGTACGGCCGCAGATCTTCAGGTCAAGGCGCTTTTCGTACAGTTCCCGATCCACCAGAAAGTATTCCTGCTCAGCGCCCACAGTCGGAGATACTTTCTCTACATCGGTCATCCCCAAAGCGTGAAGAAAGCGAACACCCTGCTGAGACAGAGCCTGCATGGAACGAAGCAGAGGCGTTTTGGTGTCCATTGCTTCGCCTGTATAGGAACAGAAGGCAGTGGGGATATAAAGAGTACCATCCCGGACAAAGGCCGGGGATGTGGGGTCCCAGGCCGTATAGCCTCTCGCCTCAAAGGTGGAACGCAGACCGCCCGATGGGAACGAAGACGAGTCTGTTTCGCCTTTAACCAACGCTTTGCTGGAAAATTCCAGCGTTACCGTGCCTTCTCCCGCAGTGGACAGGAAAGCATCATGTTTGCCTGCGGTTGCATTGTTCATCGGCTGGAACCAATGGGCATAATGGGTCGCTCCCTGCTCAATGGCCCAGTCCTTCATGGCGTTGGCAACGATATCAGCGATTGCCGGATCCAGCGTCTGCCCCTGACCGCTGGTCTTCACCAGACTCTGGTACACCGCTTTTGGGAGACGGCGGCGCATAACGGTATCATTAAACACCTGACTGCCAAAAATCTCCGCAACATTAAGACGTTCATGATTACTGTTGCTCATTTATAACCTCACCCTTTCTGATTTTGATCCATCTGTTTTTTTACTTTAAATGGTTAACGAACGAAAAAATAATAACACCGCCGCCAATGGATTTCAAGAACGTTTTGGGGGATGCCGAAGAAAATCTGCTTATTTTTTCACAATGCAACAAATCAGACCGAAATGATACACAAAAATTCGTAAATAAGCGAAATATATTTGTAATATTTTTCCGATAATGCAGCAGACAAACGGAAAAAAATAAAAATTCCAAAAAAGGTGTTGCATTTCTTCTGAAAAAATGCTAAGATAACTTGTAATGTCAAGCAGGAAAAGGAGGTGCGACCCCATGGCAAACATCAAATCTGCAAAGAAAAGAGTTCTTGTTCAGGCAAAAAAAGCTGCTCAGAATAAAGCAGTAAAAACCAACCTGAAAACTGTTCTCAAACAGACAAATGCTGCTATCGCCAGCAATGCTGACAACAAAGCAGAAATGGTTCAGCTGGCAATGAAGAAGATCGATCAGGCTTGCGCAAAAGGCATCCTTCATAAAAACAGTGCAGCCAGAAAAAAATCTACCATTTGCAATCTGGCAAAATAGTAGTCAATAAATAAAATTATCCGGATAATTTTATTTGCCGTCAGGAACCGTGCTTTCCTGGCGGTTTTTTCTTTATCCGCTATAATTTCTATTCCATCTCCCACCTATTAAGAAAGAAAAGAGGGGTTGCCGTGCATTATGAATCCACCATCTGTTCCAGAGAGGTCTTTCGCGGAAAGGTGTTCCGCGTAACCGAAGATCAAGTTCTTCTGGAAAATAACAAAGAAGCCACCCGTGAGATCGTGCACCATAATGGGGGCGTCTGTGTGGCTGCTTTGGATGAGCAGGACAGACTGTTGTTGGTCCGTCAATTTCGCTATGCCTTTGGTCAGGAGCTTTTGGAGCTGCCTGCCGGCAAACGGGAAGCAGGAGAAGATCCAGCCCTCTGCGGCCGCAGAGAATTGGAAGAGGAAACCGGTTTCCAAGCCGGACGCTTTGAGCTTCTGTCCATTATGTACCCGACGGTGGGATACTGCAACGAAATTATTCACATCTATCTGGCTCAGGATCTGATTCCCAGTCACCAGCACCTGGATGAGGATGAGTTTATCTCCGTAGAGAGGCTCCCTTTGGAACAGGCTTTGCAAATGGTTCTTCAAAATGAGATCCCCGACGCCAAAACTCAGCTTGCCATTTTGAAGCTCCATGCTCTCCGCTCGAAATAAACACAAAAGAAAAAGAAAAAACGCCTCCGTGCCAAAAATGCGGGGGCGTTTTTTCTTTTCTTGCCCATTTACGCTATAATTCGTCAGCATAACGGATTTTTTGCCTCACTTTTTCTTGCTTCTCTCTGTGATTCCCTGTTGAAAACCCTTGAAATCCCTCTTTCACCTGTGTTAAAATAACTGTTATAAAGAATGTTGAAAAATTTCTTTGCACAGATTTTCCGAAACGCTTTCCATTATATTTTCACCGTGTCGCTTAAGTTGTTAAATCACCTGTTGGAAGCCGGTCGGATGTTTGTAGAAAACTGTGAAACAAGGAGGACGGATTATGGAATCCTTCGCGGAGCTCTTTCAATATGTAAAAGATACCATAAAAAACTCCGGTAACATCTCCGATATGGTGTATAACCTTTGGATCAAAGATGTGGAGCTGGTTTCCTTTGACGGCATCACCGCTGTGCTTTCCGTTAACGCAAAATTAAAAAAGGATCTTTTGGAAACGCGATATATGGAGAATCTGCGTTCCGCCTTTCATGAAGTAACCGGCGTGGATGTGGATATTCAGATCGTTGTGATCGAACCCTCGTCCAAAACAGCGCAGAATCCTTTCCCGGAACCGGTTTCCGCCTTCGATAGCGTTGAAGAGACTGAGGAGCCGCAAAGCAACGTAAAAAAGAGCAGCAAAAATGGAGATTATGAATATACTTTCGAAACATTTATTGTGGGCACCTCCAACAAATTTGCCCATGCTGCCTGTCTAGCTGTTGCGCAGAATCCGGGAAAGGGCTATAACCCGCTGTTTATCTACGGCGGCTCCGGCCTTGGTAAAACCCATTTGCTTTACGCCATTATGGCTGAGATCAAAAAGAATCGCCCGGAAACCAATGTTGTCTATGTAAAAGGCGAGGACTTTACCAACGAACTGATCACAGCCATTCAGAATAAAAACACCACCGAATTTCGGGACAAGTACCGTCCGGCCGATGTGCTGCTGGTGGACGATATCCAGTTTATCGCCGGCAAGGAACAGACGCAGGAGGAATTCTTCCACACCTTCGAAACGCTCCATGCCGCAAAAAAACAGATCGTTCTGGTTTCCGACCGTCCGCCCAAAGAGATCAAAACCTTGGAAGAACGGCTTCGCACCCGCTTTGAATGGGGCCTTTTAGCGGATATTCAGCCTCCGGATATTGAAACCCGCATCGCCATCATTAAGCGGAAAGCAGAACTGATGGGTCTGGACATCCCCAACGATGTGGCGGAGTATATCGCCAATCGGATCAAGAGCAACATCCGTCAGCTGGAAGGCGTGGTGAAAAAGATCAATGCTTACAAAACGCTGGCCAAGCAGGCCCCATCCATCAAGGTTGCGGAAAACGCCATTCGGGATATTCTCAGTGACAATCAGCCTGTTCCGGTTACGGTGGAGCGAATCATATCTGAGGTTGGCCGCACTTACGGCGTGTCCTCCTCTGATATCCGCTCCAGCAAGCGCTCCTCCCAGATCTCCAATGCCCGACAGATCGCCATGTATGTAATTCGTGACATTACACAGATGTCCATGGCCTCCATTGGAGAAGAATTCGGCGGTCGTGATCACTCCACGGTGGTTTACGCCATCAATCAGGTAACCAAAAATATCGCGCAGGACGCTAAATACAAAGAAACCATCGAAGACATTATCAAAAATATCCGGGATAATTAGCCCCCGCGCCCCACAACCATAAGCGCCTTTTCTTTTCAACGAAGGCGCTTTTTGTTTCTCTGTTGATTTTTTCGGATTTTGTTTTCCACGAGCCTCTGTGAGTGTTTTGGGTAAAGTTTTTCCACATTCCACATTTCACCAAATTCACCACGGGTTATCCGTGAATTTTGGTGGAATCTCTTTTCCCCGAAATTTTTAACCGAAATTTCTCTTTCCACTGGTGGATTATCCACAGGGAAGTTTAAAAATCAGTCGCCTCTTTCTTTTCCATTTTTTCTCCCAGTTTCCTTCCACCATCGGGAAGCTCTTAAAAACTTGTCCCTCTGCGCCTTTTTCCTGTTTTCCACTTTTCCCGATGCTCTACTACTACGACTATTTTTATTTATTCTTCTCTCTCTTCTGTCTTTTTGATTTTATGACTTGTGAAAAATGAAAGGAGTTATGTTTGAAATGAAAATCGTGTGCCAGAAAGATCTGCTGGTCGAAGCTGTATCCAATGTATCCCGTGCGGTCTCCGCAAAATCGCCCCTTCCCGCTTTGGAAGGAATCCTGATCCGTGCGGCAGAGAATCAAATTACTTTGGTGGGTTATGACCTGGAAATCGGCATTATTACAAAAATTGATGCAGATGTCCGTGAGGAAGGCGAAATCGTCCTGACGGCAAGGCTGCTTCTGGATATTATCCGAAAAATCTCCAGTGAAACGATTTCCATTCAGAGCGATGATAAACAGATGACAATCATCAAAGGCGGTGTTTCCGAGTTTACCATTATGGGCATTCCTGCTTCTGATTTTCCGGAGCTGCCGGCTGTTGACGAAAGCAGCAGTCTGGTTCTGAAGCAAGGTGTACTGAAATCTATGATCGATCAAACTCTGTTTGCCATTGCTACCACCGATTCCAAACCGGTCCATACGGGTTCTCTCTTCGATGTGAAAAAAGAGAACATCACTTTGGTATCCGTAGATGGCTATCGTCTGGCTCTTCGCAAGGAACCCTTTATCGCAGATCAGGAAATTTCCTTTATTGTTCCAGGAAAAACGCTGGCAGAAGTGTCAAAACTTCTGAAAGAGGAAGAAAATGAGGTTTGTATGGTGGTTTCCCACAAACATATTATCTTTAAGATCGATGGCTATCATGTGGTTTCCCGTTTGCTGGAGGGGGATTTCCTGGATTATAAGGCAGCCATTCCGAAAACGGAGAAAACAACCGTTGAAGTAAGCACGCGTCTGCTCATCGAGGGAATTGAGCGTACTTCTTTGCTGATTTCCGACCGCCTGAGAAGCCCGCTGAAGCTGAATATGGCGGATGAAAAGATCAAAATCAGCTGCAGTACCACCATGGGCAAGGCTTATGACGAGGTTGAATGCAAAATCAGCGGCGACGGCATCAATATGGGCTTCAATAACAAATATTTGCTGGATGCGCTGAAGGCAAGCGACTGTGATATGGTAAAATTACAGATCAATGGACCGGTATCTCCGATGCGGGTGGTTCCGCTGGAAGGAGAAAGCTTCCTGTTCCTTGTTCTGCCAGTGAGGGTGAAAAACGATGACTAAGAAAAATATTGAAGAGATCGGTATCCGAACCGAATTTATCAAGCTGGACTCCTTTTTGAAATATGCCGGCGTCACCGATACCGGCGGCCAGGCCAAAGAAGCGGTTCTGGCAGGTCTGGTGACCGTCAACGGCGAAGTTTGCACCATGCGGGGAAAGAAGATCCGTCCGGGAGATGTGGTTTCCATCGATGATCTGGAGCTGCATGTAGTGGCGGAGAAATAAAAGAAAACAGCGGTGGATAATTTGTTCGGGGAAAAAACAAAAAGTAACCTTGTGCATAGCTTTACTGAAGTAGCCGGGCTTTTTGCTCCTTGACGAAGCGTTTTCTGCGATGGACAATGCATCTTGAGGATGTTTGGAAGATTATTTGCTGCAGCAGGATTTTTCTTTGGTCAATACTTTCCATAATTTCTGCCAGGAAGCCTTAGAACGCTACGACACCATTATCCTGATGAATGAGGGAAAAGTTGTGGAGTTTGCGCCATACCAACAGCTTTCGCGCAAAGGCTGGACATATTTTCCTCTTAAGTAGTCGATTTTATATTTTTGTGCTATAATAAAAAAGCCCCCGTCAGCTGACAGGGGCTTTTCTTCGATAATTTTATGCCAGGAGGAAAGAGGATGTACATTACCAAGATCAAGCTGGAGCAGTTCCGCAACATGGAAGAAATTGTCCTCTGCCCTTGTCCAGGAATCAATGTGATATACGGCGATAACGCCCAGGGGAAAACCAATTTGGCGGAGGCCATTTGGATGTTTACGGGAGCGAAAAGCTTCCGTGGTGCCAAAGAGAAGGAAATGCTCCGTTTTGGTACAGAGAAAACGGCCATGCACCTGGAATTTTGGGGAGGAAACCGACAGCAGTCGGCAGATTTGTTCCTTGGAAATCAGAAAACAGCCTTTCTGAATGAGGTTCAGTTGGAATCCGCAACAAAATTGGCTGGACATTTCTATGCGGTGGTGTTTTCCCCAAGTCATTTGTCTCTGATCAAGGATGGCCCAGTGCAGAGAAGAAAATTTCTGGATACTGCCCTTTGTCAGATCATTCCCAAGTATGAAACCAATCTGCGGGAATATCACCGGATCTTGGATCAGCGGAACGCTTTATTAAAGGATGTGGAGCGCTTTCCACAGCTGAGTGAAACGCTTGATATTTGGGATCAGCATCTGGCCAAAAGCGGAGCATGGCTGATGTACTGCCGTTTTCAGTATGTCAAGCGAATCCTGCCGGTAGCCTGTGAAGTATACGCCGGAATCTCCGGTGATAAAGAGCGGCTTTCTTTGGCGCTGGAAAGCTCTATCGGCGCCGATGATCGCATGGACAGGGAGGGACTGTACCGGTTGTTCCAGGAGCAGCTTCAGCAGAACCGAAATTCAGACATTCAGAAGCACGTCACTGGCTGCGGCCCTCATCGGGATGATTTGAATTTGCAGGTCAATGATCTTCCTGTGCGCCTGTACGGTTCCCAGGGGCAGCAAAGGAGCTGTGTGCTTGCGCTGAAGCTGGCGGAGTGCGCGGTGATCGAAGAATTAAGCGGAGAGAGTCCGGTGATCCTTTTGGACGACGTGATGAGCGAGCTGGACAGTCAAAGAAGAAGCTATCTGCTGAACCGCATTAAGGAACGTCAGGTATTTGTAACCTGCTGTGATCAGGAATCCGTGCAGCTGCTTGAGAAAGGGAAAGCTTTCCATATCGAAAAGGGGCAGATTTTGCAGGACAGGGAGGAGGAGTCATAGTGTATCTTCATTTGGGACAGGATGTTGTCGTGCCAAGCCGGAACATTGTTGGTATTTTCGATATTGAGAATACTTCGATTTCTAAAATCACTAAGGAGTTTTTGGGTGGACAGGAGAAAAAGCATCATGTAATCAACGTATCCTCTGAACTTCCAAAAACCTTCGTTGTCTGTCAGGAGCAAGGAAATACGGTTGTGTATATCTCGCAGATTTCCTGTGCTACGCTGAGGAAAAGAAGCTCTTACATCGAGGAGATCCGAAGTCTGCTCTAAAAAGGCAGGAAGGATCGTTCTGCCTCTGGAAGGCGAAAATATAGGCGATCCTTTGGATCCCCTTTCCTATACAGGGAAAGAAAAAAACGCGGAAAAAACGAAATCAGACCAGTGTACAGCAGTTTGCAATAAAAACAAACTGCTTTTTTCTTTGTTTTTGAAGGGTATTTTAACCCAGAAAGCTTTGTAAATAAGAAGGTTTTATGCTATAATATCTTTTATGAGGATAGTAGCACAACTATCCCAGGTTTACGCTGCGTAATTTCTGCTGCGGAAGCTTATTATTGATAAAATTGGAGCGATGGAACCGCTATGCGGTCCGCTCCCATCGAATATGGGATTCGGAGGGAAGTAAGATTGGATCAGACACAAGACAGCAATAAAATAGAAAACCAGTATGACGCATCACAGATTCAAGTTCTGGAAGGTCTGGACGCTGTCCGAAAACGTCCGGGCATGTATATTGGCTCAACCGGTATCAACGGTCTGCATCACCTGGTTTATGAAATCGTAGACAACTCCATTGATGAGATCCTTGCCGGCGGCTGCACGGAAATCAATGTGGAAATCCTGCCAGACAATATTATTCGCGTAAGCGATAACGGCCGAGGCATTCCGGTAGGAATTCAGCCGAAACTGGGTATTCCGGCCGTTACGGTCGTTTTCACTGTGCTTCATGCCGGCGGTAAATTCGGCGGCGGCGGTTACAAGGTTTCCGGCGGTCTGCACGGGGTGGGCGCGTCGGTGGTAAACGCTCTGTCTGATTGGCTGGAGGTAGAAGTATGCGATGGTCAGTACCGCTATTATCAGCGTTTTGAGCATGGCAAAGAGACGGCACCTTTGGCTAAACTGGAGCCTACGGATAAACATGGCACCCAAGTTGCTTTTAAAGCGGATGCCACTATTTTTGAAACCACCGAATATGACTATGAAGTTCTGCTGAAGCGCCTGAGAGAGCAGGCTTTCCTGAATGCGGGTGTTCAAATCAACTTTGCTGACCGCAGGGGAGAAGAGGTTCTGTCCGAACATCTCCACTATGAAGGCGGTATTTGCAGCTTTGTTGAATATATTCACAGCAAAAAAAAGGCCCAGGAGGTTCTTCATCCGGATGTAATCCATTTCTTCGGGGAAGAAAATGGCTCCACTGCCGAAGTTGCTTTGCAGTACAACGACAGTTTTAATACCAACCTGCTGTCCTTTGCCAACAACATTCACACCATTGACGGCGGTACCCATGAAATCGGCTTCAAAACCGCTCTCACCAGAGTGTTCAATGAGTATGGCAAGAAAGCAAATATGCTCAAAGGTGATGATAAATTCAAAAGTGAGGATGTCATGGAGGGGATGACGGCTGTTATCTCGGTAAAATTGACAGACGCTCAGTTTGAAGGTCAGACCAAGAGCAAGTTGGGCAACACGGAAATCCGGAAGCTGGTCAATGACGTGACTTATGAGAAGTTGACCACCTATTTCGAGGAAAATCCTGCCGTTGCAAAGACTATTCTTGAGAAATCCCTGCTTGCGGCACAGGCCCGTGAAGCGGCCAAGGCAGCGAGAGACCGGGCACGGCGGAAATCCGCTCTGGAGAGCGCTGCGCTGCCGGGCAAGCTGACCGACTGTTCGGAACGTGATGTGGAACTGACAGAGATTTTTATCGTCGAGGGTGACTCGGCAGGCGGTTCCGCAAAGGGCGGACGAGACAGCCGTTATCAGGCGATTCTGCCTTTGTGGGGAAAGATGCTGAACGTTGAGCGGGCCCGGGTGGATAAGGTGTACAGCAACGAAAAGCTGACTCCGGTCATTCTGGCGCTGGGTTGTGGAATCGGAAATGAACTGGATATCAGTAAGTTGCGCTACGGCAAGGTCATCGTTATGGCCGATGCCGATGTGGACGGTTCTCACATCCGCACGCTGCTGCTCACCTTTTTCTTCCGCTTTATGCGTCCGCTGATTGAGCAGGGGCATATTTACCTGGCTCAGCCTCCTCTGTTTAAAGTCAGCAAAGGCAAAAAGTTCCGCTACGCTTTTTCGGATGAGGAGCGGGATGCGGCGATTGCGGAGATGACCGCTGACGGCGGAAAAGCCGATGTACAGCGTTATAAAGGTCTTGGTGAGATGGATCCGGAACAGCTCTGGGAAACGACCATGGATCCGGCCCGCCGCACCATGAAACGGGTAACACTGGAAGATGCGGAAAGGGCAGACGAGATCTTTAATATCCTGATGGGCGATAAGGTTCAGCCCCGCCGTGAGTTTATCGAAGCGAACGCTAAATTTGTAAACAATTTGGATATTTAAAGCAAAAATTAATTTTCAGTATAAGTTAAAAGACAGAGGTTACTGAGGCAAATGAAAAAAGATATCAAACAAGAGACAGGAAAGCTGACAATGGATGACTTTCCCCTACAGATGGAATGTCAGGTCACGTTAGAGGAATATCAGGCATACGCCCTCTGGGGAAGCAAAGAGGCACAGAAACAGGCAAAAAAGAAAACGCTTGTTCTTTCCGCAGTTTTGTTTCTTGCAGGAGCTGTGATCCTGTACCGGGGCCTGCAGAAAAACTGGGTTTACCATGATTTGCTGACTGTTTTCGGTATTCTGTTGATGGGCTACGCGGTTCTGGACCTGTTTTATCAGTTTGTGCTGTTTAAATTGGTGCTGAAACGGAATATCAGCAAGCAATTTCAGAAGGATGAGAGACTGAAGCGGAAAATGACCTTCTGTTTTGCGGAAGACCGCATGATTTCCTTCTACAAAGGCAATCACCAAGGCACTTTCTTCTATGACGAAGTGGTTCAGAAACAGGAAAATGATCAGATTATCATGCTGACCTTGAAAAATGGAAAGGTCATGGTATTCCCCAAGCGAATTGTTCAGCAAGCTAAGCCGGAAATTCAGGAAATTATAGCCCATTTGGGTGCATAAGGAGATACGCTATGGATGATATGGAAAAAAACAATCAGACGCTGCGCGTGACCTTTCAAGTGAAAGCGGATGAAGTACAAAGCGCATTGAATAATATGGATAAACTGCAGGGTCAAAGCAAAAAGCAGACCGCGGTTTTCTCCATGATCATGATTTTAGCAGCTTTGGATTTTTATCACTTTCTCACAACAAAAAATGGCTTTGCTTTTATTTTGACCTTGCTGTTTTTGGTCATGGGTGTAATGTATCGAAAAAAATCCATGGTTGCCAACCGCCGGCTGGCGGAAGCGTTTGAGTCAGACCCGGAACAGGTGGTGGATGCCCAGTTTACCCAACTCCAGCTCAGTGAACGGACAATAAGCTACAATGACATTGTGGTGATGTATGAGTTCCGGGAATCCTTTGGGCTGCGCTATATGGGAAATCACTATTTTGTGATCCCAAAACGTGTTTTCAGTGAAGATCAGCTTTCTGAGTTTGTGGAGTTAATGAAAGCGCAGCTGAAGGAAAAATATGATGACCGCTCGGATAAAATGTAAAAATAATTACAATAAGTATTATTTATAATGAAAAATACATATTTGATGGGCAGATCGAAGGAATTAAGGTGAAATAGATGAATCAACAAGGGGAAAATGTGATCCTTGTGGATATTGAGAACGAGATGAAGACCTCGTATCTTGATTATTCCATGTCGGTTATTGTGGGACGGGCTTTGCCGGATGTCCGCGATGGCCTAAAACCGGTACACCGCCGCATTTTATACACCATGTATGAAAACGGGCTGTATCCGGATAAACCTTTCCGCAAATGTGCGGATACGGTAGGTACTGTACTGGGTCGTTATCATCCTCATGGCGACGCTTCTGTTTATGACGCTATGGTGCGTTTGGCGCAGGACTTTTCCCAGCGTCATATTCTGGTCCAGGGTCATGGTAACTTCGGTTCCATAGACGGTGACCCGCCGGCTGCTTACCGATACACAGAGGCTCGAATGAGCAAAATTTCCATGTGGATGCTCACCGATATCGAAAAAGATACGGTGGACTTTATGCCAAACTACGACGACCGTCTGAAGGAACCGGTTGTTCTGCCGGCCAGATTCCCAAATCTGCTGGTCAATGGTTCTACCGGTATTGCTGTAGGTATGGCTACCAACATCCCGCCTCACAACCTGGGTGAGGTTGTGGACGGCGTATGCTGCTTGATTGATCATCCGGACGCGGGTCTGGAGGAACTGATGGAGCACATCAAAGGGCCGGATTTCCCTACCGGCGGTGTAATCATGGGCCGCAGCGGTATTCGGGCAGCTTATGGCACTGGCCGAGGCAAAATTATCGTTCGCGCAAAGACACATATTGAGGAGTTCAAGAACGGACGTCAGCGTATTATTGTTACTGAGCTGCCTTATATGGTCAACAAAGCAAGACTCATTGAAAATATTGCCGATCTTGTAAAAGAAAAGCGCATTGATCAGATCAGTAATATTCAGGATGACTCCAATAACCGCAATGGTCTGAAGATTGTAGTTGAACTGAAGCGGGACGCCAATGCACAGCTGGTTCTGAATCAGCTTTACTCCTATACACAGATGCAGGATACCTGCGGTGTAATCATGCTGGCGCTGGTGAATGGAGAGCCGAAGGTTCTTACCCTGAAGGAGATTCTGCAGGAATACATCAAGTTCCAGGAGCAGGTTATCCGCCGCAGAACGGTCTTTGATCTGCGGAAAGCGCAGGAAAGAGAACACATTCTGGAAGGCTTGAAAATTGCTCAGGACAATATTGATGAGGTTATTCGGATCATCCGCTCCTCCAAGGATAACAACGAGAGCCGTCCAAGACTGATGGAACGCTTTGCCTTGTCGGAAATTCAGGCAAATGCCATTCTTGCTATGCAGTTGGGACGTTTGTCTGGTCTGGAACGGGACAAAATTGAGAACGAATTGGCAGAAGTTCGAGCAAAAATTGCGGAATACCAGGATATTCTGGCCAATGAAAGCCGGGTTTTGGCTATCATTAAAGCAGAATTGAATGAGATCAAGGACAAATACAACGATCCAAGAAGAACAGAGATTGCCGCAGTCAGCGGTGAAGTGGATATTGAAGACCTGATCCCACAGGAAGAATGTGTGGTAACACTGACACAGTATGGTTATATCAAACGTCAGCCGGCTGATGTTTATAAGACACAGCGCCGTGGCGGACGGGGAATTTCCGGCATGACCCGCAGGGACGAGGACTTTGTAACCGATCTTTACACCTGTTCTTCCCATGATTACTTGATGTTCTTTACAAATCTGGGCAAGGTTTACCGCATCAAGGGCTATGAAATCCCAGAAAGCTCTCGTGCAAGCCGAGGAACCAATATTGTTAACATTCTGCCGCTGGAGAAGGAAGAAAAAATAACATCTGTTGTCAAAACTTCCGTATTGGAGGATGAAAACAAATATCTGGTTATGGTCACCAGAAAGGGCATTGTAAAAAGAACCGAATTCAACGCCTACACCAATGTACGAAAAGGCGGCCTGATCGCTATCAATCTGGACGAAGGCGATGAGCTGGCTTGGGTAAAAATCACCAACGGAGACAGTCATGTGATTGTGGCTACCCGCAATGGCATGAGCATCTGCTTCGATGAAAAAGATGCCAGAGCCATTGGCAGAACAGCCCGCGGCGTACGGGCCATTGCTCTGGACGAGGGGGATGTTGTGGTCGGTATGGCCGTTGTCGGCGAAGGTGACTATACGCTGACCGTTTCTGAAAGCGGTTTGGGACGCCGTTCCAGCTATGAGGAATATCGTCTGCAAAGCCGTGGCGGAAAAGGCTTGCGCAACTACTACTGTGACAAGAATGGGCCGGTGGCTGGCTTCTGTTCAGTAGACAGTGAACATGATATTGTGCTGATCACGGACAATGGGGTTATTATCCGAATCCCTTCGGATCAGATTTCCGTACAGTCCCGTTATGCCGGCGGTGTGCGGGTCATGAAGGTGGACGACGCCACGAAGGTCATTGGTATCACTGTGGTTGAAAAACAGGACAATGATGCTACCGAGGCTCCTTCTGAAGAAATGGCTCCGGAAGCGGATACAGAAGAAATAACCGAAGATTAGCATTGAACTCCCATCCGCATGCGGGTGGGAGTTTTTGTGTGATCTCAGCGGAAACTGGTGAAGGCTTCTATACAAGTTATTTGTTTTTTGATATAATATTTTATATATGGAATTTTACAGTTTCTCAGTAATTGTTTCACGGGAAACATTTGGGTTGAAAGACTGGAGGAAGGAACATGAATGAAAATCAGACAATCGCGGCGATCTCCACAGCAATGGCGCCGGGCGGCATCGGAATGATCCGCATCTCCGGAGAGGAGTCCATGCTTGTGGCAGACAAGGTGTTCCGCTCCGTTTCCGGGCGCAAACTGGTGGATTTTAAAGGCTATACCGGCGCTTATGGCAAAGTATATGATGAAGAAGGCGAGATTGACGAATGTGTGGCCTTCGTTTATCGCGCTCCTCACAGTTACACGGGAGAAAACGTGGTGGAGCTATGCTGCCATGGAGGCGTTTACTTGGTAAAACGTGCTCTCCGGGCCTGTATTGACGCAGGAGCCCGCCCGGCAGAGCCTGGGGAATTTACCAAAAGAGCCTTCTTAAATGGCAAAATGGGGCTGACACAGGCGGAAGCTGTTATGGATTTGATCTCCGCCCAGGGCAGTCATGGCGCAAAAGCAGCTTTGAGTGCCAGAGAGGGCGCGATTTACCGGAAGATCCATGGGGTGGCCGATCAGCTGTTGGCTGTTTCGGCCGCATTGGCAGCATGGACGGATTATCCTGACGAGGATATTGAGGAAGTGTCGGACGAAAATTTGTCCCGCTCCCTGACCGAGGTAAAAAACAACTTGGAACAGATCCTGAGAGACTATGATACGGGAAAAATCCTGCGGGAAGGGGTGGAGACCGTCATTATTGGGCGGCCAAACGTAGGAAAATCCACGCTGATGAATTTGCTGTCCGGTACACAGAAAAGCATTGTGACCCAAATTCCCGGAACGACTCGTGATGTGGTGGAGGAAACGATCCAGTTAGGTGAAGTAATTCTGAATCTGGCGGATACCGCCGGTATTCACCAGACCGATGATCCGGTGGAAAAAATGGGTGTGGAGCTGGCCAATCAGCGTTTGGACAGGAGCTATCTTATTCTGGCTGTTTTTGATTCTTCGGACATATTGACGGAAGAGGATAAGGAGCTGATAGACAAGGTCAAGGATCGGCCGGTGATTGCGATCATCAACAAAACGGATTTGGAGCGAAAGATCGAGCTGGATTATATCAGAGAGCGGATCCCTTGCATTGTGGAACTGTCTGCCGCTGCCGGGGATGGGATCGACCAGCTCAGCAGCGCTATTTTTGATTTGCTGGCTCTGTCCAGAAGCAGTCAGGATGAGGGCATCATTGCCAATGAGCGGCAGCGTCTTTGCGTGGTTAATTGTCTGAAAAGTGTACAGGAAGCGCTGGATGCCTGGACCATGGGAGAGACCTTGGATGCGCTTGGTGTATGTATTGATGAAGCAATCGATCATTTGCTGGTTCTTACTGGAGAGCGGGCGACGCAGGCCGTTGTGGACGAAGTGTTCTCCCGCTTCTGCGTCGGAAAATAACGGAGGAATTTACCTTGGAATTTTATCGTATGGACGAATATGATGTAGCTGTCATTGGTGCCGGTCACGCCGGCATTGAGGCGGCGTTGGCTTCAGCCCGTTTGGGCGCGAAAACAGCGATCTTCACCATGTCTTTGGACGCCATCGGCAATATGCCCTGCAATCCATCCATTGGAGGTACCGCCAAGGGACATCTGGTTCGGGAGATCGACGCTCTGGGCGGAGAAATGGGCAAAGCGGCTGATGCAACCTTTCTCCAGAGCCGGATGCTGAACCAGGGCAAAGGTCCGGCGGTACACAGTCTTCGTGTCCAAACAGACCGGGAGCGTTACCATGTTGAAATGAAGCGCCGTTTGGAAAAACAGAAGAATCTGGATATTATTCAGGCTGAAATCGTGGATATCAAAGCGGAAGAAGGGAAGGTACGGGAGATTGTCACCAAGTTGGGGGCTGTTTACGCTGTGAAATCGGTGATTATCTGTTCGGGGACTTTTCTTCGGGGGAAGATTTATGTTGGTGACCGCTGTTATGACAGCGGCCCGGACGGTCTCCATGCTGCCAATGAGTTGAGCAAGGCATTGGAACGCCTGGGTCTTCCTTTGAGACGATTCAAAACCGGCACGCCGGCCCGTGTGCGCCGAGATTCCATTGATTACAGCCTGTTAGAGGTACAGGAGGGAGATACACCCATCGTGCCTTTCTCCTTTGAAACGCCCAGGGAAGGGTTGGAGAACAAGGTTGTCTGCCACATTGCATATACCAATGAGAAGACCCACCAGATCATTCGGGATAACCTGCATCGTTCCCCTTTGTATGGAGGAAAAATTGACGGGGTAGGTCCCCGCTACTGCCCGAGTATTGAAGATAAGGTGGTACGTTTCAGCGAAAAGCCCCGTCATCAGACGTTTGTAGAACCTTGCGGAATGGAAACGGAAGAAATGTATTTACAGGGTTTGTCCTCCTCTTTGCCGGAGGATGTTCAGCTTGCCTTGTACCGCTCCATTCGCGGTTTTGAGCAGATTAAGATCATGCGCAACGCTTATGCCATTGAGTATGACTGTGTGGATCCGCAGGAACTGCAAGCCACTTTGGAGTTCAAAAAGGTAGAGGGGCTTTATGGAGCCGGACAATTCAACGGTACCTCCGGTTATGAGGAAGCAGCGGCCCAGGGCTTGATTGCCGGCATCAATGCGGCAAGGAAGGTTCAGGGAAAGCCGCCGTTTATTTTGGATCGGGCCTCCAGTTATATTGGAACGCTGATTGACGATTTGATCACAAAAGGCTGCATGGACCCTTATCGAATGATGACCTCCCGCTCTGAATACCGGCTTCTGCTGCGTCAGGATAACGCTGACCAGAGGCTTACGCCATTGGGCTATGAACTGGGTCTGATCAGTGAGGAGCGTTGGCAGGCCTATGAGAAAAAGCAGGAGCTGATCCAGCAGGAGATCGAGAGGGTAAAAAACCAAACCTTTGGACCTCTGCCGGAGTTGTCTGCTATGCTGGAAAGCAAAGGAACAGCCCCCCTTTCTACCGGTGTACACTGTGCGGATCTGATTCGCCGGCCGCAGGTAAGCTATGAGGATCTGGCGCCTTTTGACCCGGAACGTCCCGAACTGCCTTGGGATGTGAAGGAACAGGTGGAGATACAGATCAAGTATGAAGGTTATATTGCCAAACAGCTTGCGCAAGTGGAGCAAATGCGCCGGTTGGAGAGCAGAGCTTTGCCGGAAGGACTGGATTATGCTACAGTTCGTGGGCTTCGTTTGGAGGCCATCGAAAAGCTTAATCGAATCAGGCCGGCAAATATCGGTCAGGCTTCCCGTATTTCTGGCGTCAGCCCGGCGGATGTTTCCGTTCTGCTGATTTATTTGGAACAGCTGGGCAGCCATCGAAGAAACGATAAGGAGTAAACTATGATTGATAAGGACTATCTGCTGGCTGTTTGCCGGCAGTATGATCTGCCTCTGACAGAAAAGCAGGCGGAACAACTGGATCGTTACGCTCAACTTTTGGTGGAATGGAACGAAAAGATCAATTTGACTGCTATAACGGAGCCGAAAGAGATCGTTATTAAGCACTTTGTGGACAGCCTTCTGCTGACAAAGGCGGTTGATCTCGCCGAAGGAGCTTCTTTGATCGATGTGGGTACCGGAGCGGGTTTTCCTTCGGTTCCAGTAAAGATTTTGCGTCCGGATCTTGATTTGAACCTGTTGGACAGCCTGAATAAGCGGCTGGTATTCTTACAGGAGCTTTGCACCGATCTGGGGTTACAGGCAAAGTATATTCACGCAAGGGCAGAAGATGGCGGGAAGGATAAAAAGTACCGGGAAAAATTTGATTTTGCCTGCGCAAGAGCGGTAGCAAGCCTTCGAAATCTCAGCGAATACTGTCTGCCTTTTATAAAAATAGGAGGCGCGTTCGTTGCTTTGAAGGGGCCTGATTGGAAAGAAGAGCTGGCTGAGGCCAAAAACGCCATCGGCACTATGGGAGGAAAGGTGGAAGCCGTGCAAGAGTTTACATTGCCGGATGAGAGCAGAAGAGCGATCCTTTTGATCCGAAAAAATTCGCAAACTCCGCCTCAATTCCCCAGAACTGCTGCCAAAATGACAAAAAAACCAATTCTTTAAGTCGGATTCACAGATATTCTGTCGAAATCAGAAGATGGAAAATACTGGATTTTTAGCCTGCTTTGTGGTATATTATGTCTTGCAAAGGAATAATGCCACGGCAGGCTTTTCCTTTGCTGGGGATCTCTCTTGGATTTCTCCCACTTTCTCTTTTTTCTTTGCTGTGTTCACAAAAGCGAAACGACACAGCCCCCTTCTATCCCTATGCCCCGGCTTGCTCCGACCGGGGCATAAGCCCTTAAGCTTTTCAAAGGATGTGATCAAATGCTGATGAAACCTAAGACTGTCAATCGAGTGGTGCTGCTTCCGGTGGATTGCATTTTTCCCAATCCGGATCAGCCAAGGAGGGTGTTTGAAGAGGAGAAAATCAATGAACTGGCGGCCAGCATTTCCCAGTATGGTTTATTGCAGCCCATCACGGTTCAGCAAATCGAGCGAAATTCTTATCAGCTGGTGGCGGGGGAACGAAGGTTATTAGCTTGCAAAAAGCTGAAAATGGCTGAGATCCCGGCTATTGTTACCTCCATGAAGAAAGAGGACAGTGCGGCATTGGCACTGATTGAAAATATACAGCGCTGCTCCCTGAATTATTTCGAGGAAGCAGCAGCGATTGAAAATTTGATGCGGATGTTAGGCTCCACACAGCAGGTAATTGCCAACCGTCTGGGAAAAACACAGTCAACAGTGGCAAATAAACTGCGCCTATTAAAATTTCCGGCGGAGATACAAAAGAAAATGTTGGACAATCATTTGACAGAAAGACATGCCCGTGCCCTGCTGCCTCTGCTGGAAAACGAAAAACTGGAACAGGCGATTGATACCATTGGGACGAAAGAAATGACCGTGTTTCAAACAGAGCAATATGTAGCACAGATCCTGGAACAAAAGAAACAGAAGAAGTCGATGGAACTGTATATTGTTAAGGATTTGAAAGTGTTTATGGAGACGGTCAGAAAGGCAACGGATCTTATGAAAATGGCCGGTATAAAGGCAACCACCAATATGAAAGAGGATGAGGATGAGTTGATTTATACCATACGAATTAAAAAAAAGAACATGGTTTAGAACAGGACCGACAGACAGTGTCGGTCCTGTTCTTTGTTTCACGTGAAACATATCATCTGATTTTGCAATTTTTGTTTGGTAATTCATAAAAATAAAACAAATTAGGGGAAGAAGCGTTTCAGGCCTTTTCATTTGATTTTTGCTGTGTTATACTGGATTCTAACAGGATTTTTAATGATTTTTCGAGAAAAAGGGATCGTTTTTGAAAAAAGGAGTGAGAAAATGGGGAAAATTCTTTCCGTTGTCAATCAAAAGGGAGGAGTTGGGAAAACGACCTCCTGTATCAATCTGATTGCGGCATTGGGAAAGCTGGGAAAACAATGTTTACTTGTGGACATTGATGCTCAGGGGAACTCGACCAGTGGACTGGGAATCAATAAGAGGGAAGTGGAACTTTCCACCTACGATCTATTGGTCAGTGACGTTCGGTGCAGTTCGGCAATTATTCATACACAATTTGAACATGTAGATTTATTGGCTTCCAGCATCAATCTGGCAGCCGCAGAGATTGAACTGGTGGAGATTCCGGAGCGTACCATGCGTCTGAGAAAAGCGTTAGCATCGGTGAAACAGGATTATGATTTTATTTTTATTGATTGTCCGCCGTCCCTTGGTTTAATTACCTTGAATGCACTCTCCGCCAGCGACAGCGTTCTGGTTCCCATACAATGTGAATATTATGCTCTGGAAGGTTTAAGCCAATTGATGGCCACGGTTCGTCAGGTCAAAAGGCTATACAATCCCTCAATCGAGATGGAAGGTGTTTTGCTGACCATGTTTGATGGCCGCTTGAACCTGACCATTCAGGTAGTGGAAGAGGTAAAGAAATATTTTCCTAACAAAGTTTACCGAACAACGATCCCACGGAACGTACGGCTTTCGGAGGCTCCAAGTTTCGGAATGCCATGTATCTATTTTGATCGGGCATCAAAAGGCGCAAGAGCCTATATGGAACTGGCCGAGGAATTTTTACAGGAACAAAAATAATGTTTCACGTGAAACAAAGGAGGATGAAACATGGCGAAACAAAAGCTTGGAGGCCTGGGTAAGGGCTTGGATGCACTGTTTGTGGACAATGACACCAAAGACAGCGGCAATATGATGCTGCGGATCAGCTCAATTGAACCCAATAGAGAGCAGCCTCGCAAGCAGTTTGATGAGGACGCGCTGATGGAGCTGGCGGATTCCATTCGTCAACATGGCGTGATTCAGCCCCTACTGGTGCGGCCGCTGGATAATGGCATGTATCAGCTGGTGGCCGGTGAGCGCAGATGGCGGGCAAGCCGGATGGCCGGATTGATCGAGGTGCCGGTGGTCATCCGTGACCTTAGTGATCATGAGGCCATGGAAATCGCACTGATTGAAAATTTACAGCGCAAAGACTTGAATGTGATCGAAGAAGCTTTGGGTTATCAGCAGCTTATGGACAAATATGATATGACCCAGGAAAAAGTGGCAGAAAGGGTGGGAAAATCCCGTCCCGCGGTTGCTAATGCTTTACGCTTGCTCAATCTTCCTGATCAAGTGATTGATATGGTGAAATCCGGAGAAGTAACGGCAGGCCATGCCAGAGCATTGCTGAAGCTTGAAGATCAGAGTGAGATTATTGAGATCGCCAAAAAAATTCAGAAAGGCAGATATTCTGTTCGTGATGTAGAAAAAATCACCAAAAAGAAGCTGGAGCTGCCAAAAAATCAAACGAAAAACGATGAAGGGTATCATCAAGATAGCTTCTTCAAAGAAATGGAACTGGCGCTGGCCACCGATTTGGGGCGTAAAGTGAAAGTTACTGTCAGCGAGAAAGAAAATGGCAGTTTGGAAATTGCTTTCTTTTCCAAAGAAGATTTGGGAGACATTGCGGCAAAATTAACTGGTAATAAATGGTAGTTATTATATGGATATTCGAGAAAAATTTGAAAAAACTATTATTGTTAATCAATATGACTGTGATTTAAACGGAAGAATGAAGGCTGGGGCGATTCTGCGTCAGGTTCAGCAGGTCAGTACGGACCATTGCACTTGCATGGGGATCACCGATGAACTGTATCGGGAAAATCACTGCGGCTTCTTAATGGCGAAAGTATCCGTTGAGGTTTACGGAGAGATCAAAGTAGGGGATAAGCTAAAACTTGTCACCAGACCAGCAAAAGCCCAACGGGCAGTTTATGCCAGAAATACGGGAATATCCAGTCAGGAAGGAGATCTTCTGGCTTCGGTAGATGCCAGATGGATCCTGGTTGATACAGAAAACCGTAGGATCTTGCGCCGCTGCCCGGAAGGATTGCCGCTGAATTTCGGAGCGGAAAGCGTAGAATGCCACAATATTTCAATTCCGAAAGTAAACGATGCACAAGCGGTTGGAACGGTGGCAGCCTCCTATTCCCGTACAGATGTTAATCATCATATGAACAACACGGAATATGCGGATATTATCTGTGACTGCCTTCCCATGGAACTGATGATGAATAAAGCGATCCGTAAGCTGGTTATTCACTATCACAAGGAAATCCGCATGGGAGAAAGTGTGGAAATTTTCCGCAAAGAGCTGCCGGAGGGGTGGTATTTCTGCGGTATGCTGCCGGAGAAAAACTCTTTCGAGGCCTGGGTAGAATTTCGGGAATAACAAAGAAATGAACCAGTCAGCCGGTTGTGGAAAAAGGACAGAAGCCCATACCTTTTGAAAATAAAAATAATGCAAGTGGCTGAAAGAGAAAAAAATATAAAAAAACGCTTGCATTTCGTCATAAGGTGTGGTATTATAATCAAGCAGTCAACGGCAACCGGGTTGGCTGGTTCGAAAAGGCAGAAAATGCTTGACAAACTGGAGTTTGTTGTGCTATAATCTGACCTATCGGTTTTATAAAATGATATGGCGGCATAGCTCAGTTGGCTAGAGCATTCGGTTCATACCCGAAGTGTCGTTGGTTCAAATCCGACTGCCGCTACCATTTTGTTTTTTTCATTCGAAAGAATTTTCTATATTTGGCCCGTTGGTCAAGCGGTTAAGACACCGCCCTTTCACGGCGGTAACGCGAGTTCGATTCTCGCACGGGTCACCACGAAGGGATCACTTCGTTTGAAGCGATCCCTTCCTTTTTGAAAAAACAAATGCTTTGGCATCTGTAATATAAATAGATAGATGGCCCGTTGGTCAAGCGGTTAAGACACCGCCCTTTCACGGCGGTAACGCGAGTTCGATTCTCGCACGGGTCACCATGAGAGGCTGCTTCACTGGAAGCAGCCTCTTTTTGCTTTCTGTTTTTTTTAGATGGTAGATTTATTCCTGTTTTTCTGAAAGACTTATACTGAATAAAAGAACCGGACAGACTGGGATTGGGAGGATGATGGATTGTGGATAAGAAAATGGTTTACGGTATATTACTGACAATAATCGGTCTTATATTTTCTGCTTTTTGTTTTATCAACGCTGTATTAAATCCATGGAACTACAATGGCATTGAGGGATTATTAGGCTCTTTCTTAGGGACAAATACATTGGTACCTTTCATCCTCTCACTGATTGTCATGGTTTTGGGACTGGCAATATGCTTTTGGAGAGCATTTAGAAAAGAAAAATAAAGTGGATTGGCAGCGAAGGATTTTGAAAAAGACCTTAGATGCCGGAAAGTTTGAAAAACGTGCAGAAAAATCCTCCTATGATTCCAATCATACGGAGGATTTACTGTTTTACGAAAATCGCCCGATCAAGCAGGAGCTGGTCATTTTAAATCCTATTCTACTAATTGAAAATCGTTGTTCAAATTTACAGGCTCAGACGCCACACCGTTGGCGTCAATGGACATTTCCGCAAAGGTGCAGAAGTATTCAAAACTGCCTTTATCCCGGGCACGGACAGAGAATTTAACCGGTTCTCCGCTGCGGGGATTGGTTCGAATTCGCTCAAAAATCAGAATATGATGGTCCTGACCATCCGGAAGAGCATTTTCGTAATCCTGAGAAAAATAGAAAGTATGGAGTTGAGTTTCACCCTGTGTGATTTCCAGACGAACCATATCCAACTGCTGCTCTTCCAGTGAACCATATTCATTGATGAGAGAAATGCTTCCGGAAAGGAAGATATCAGAGCCTTGTTGTTTGATCTGCAGGTCCGGCGTGAGGTACAGGTGATCCGTGAGGCAGTCAGAAACATGATTGATTTCCGAGAGAGACTGGGCCAGGGTCGTTTGATTGTCGGTGATCACCAGCCCTACACTGATCTGTTCACAGATGGGAAGGGTTACAGTAGCGGTCAAGGTATTGTTGGATAGTGTGGTTTTTACCAACGACGTTTCCCCGTTGTCCAGCGTGACGGAGAATGAAGCTGCGGAGCCAGCGGAATAACTTTTTAACTGGGCGCTCAAAGTCAAAAGGATCTTGCCTCTTGGGGCAGGCTGAAGCGTATAGTAGAAATCACTGACAAGGCTGGCCTGCTGGCTGAGAGCGTATTCCATTTCCTGGCTGACGGAGGTAATGCCTTCGCCAACGATATTCTGGGTTTGGCTGAGGGTATCCTCCATGGAATCAAAACGTTCTTCCAAACGCTCCAACGCATATTTTCCGAGAAGTAGAAGAAGAAGATTTTCAAGGACAAGAAACAGAAGAAGGATCTTGATCCAAGTAGGGGTAGTTTTTTCTTTTTCCATTGTGAAGCACCTTATATATCATGAATTTTGCATTATTTGTCATTTTCATTGCTATTATACATGAATCTTTCGGGATTCACAAGGAATATGAGAGAAGTTTGCGGAAAATTCATAGATATGCGGAGAGGGCTGCGGACTTGACCTCTCCGCATAAGTTTCAACAAAAAGCAGTGGAAGAATTAAGAGGGTTTCAGAAGTTTATCGCATTGGTTGACAATGGATTCAACATAAGAATAAGCAGTTAAAAACTTGGTTTCCCCATTCATGGACAGGTAGACACGGTTTTTATCATAGGGGAAAAATTGAATGGTATCCTTATTTTTGGCCGGATTGGTATAAGAAAAGGAAAGGCTTAAAATGGGATTTCTATTTTCCGAAGGAAATAATGCAGCTTCCGTGGGGGTTAAGGTGGAAAGCAGCTGAAAGAGTTGGAAAAATTCATTTTCATCCACTTTTTTATTCCCACAAAGGACTTGACCATCCCACTTGGTAAAGCGATACTGGTTCTCCGGTGTAGAAACAATAAGGCAGGTGGTATCCTCATACTGGGGTAAAAACAAAGAAACGCTGGTCAAAGACTCCAAACAAGCGGAATACCATGGAGCAGAAGCAAGATCGATTTGATAAATAACAGGAAGTTCGTCCTTCATCAGAAAAATACTTCCATCCTTTTCCGCTTTGGAACAGGATAGAGTAAATGAATCCTCACCGAAATCCAGTTGTACCGTACAAAATGGGTCAAAAAGTCCAGTAGACTGTATTTGCACGTCAGAAGGGAAAAGAACAGTGGTCTTCTCTGCAATCAGACAAAAAAGGCTGTTTAGTATCGGTTCCATTTTCTCTGATTGGATCTTTTCTGTAGATGGAGAAATCATGTTTGCCTGAAGCGTGTTTTCTTCCATACAAAAAGAAATTTGCAAAGGTTCCGGGTGCAGCTCGCCGCTGATCCAAAGAAAACCGGTCCTATTCTTAGGAGAAATAGAGGCAATCGTGGTATCCACATAATCTTCAACTGACCAGAACAAGGGCTTTGTCTGGTCAAGCGGAAGCTGGTAACAGGCGCTTCCATGGGAAATCAGACAAAGATCGCCCTTTTGCTGGACTAAAATCACTTGTGAAGCTTCGTTGACCGGGGTGATTTCAATGCGGCAGGGGTCGTCAAAGGAGAAAGAAGTAGGTTCGCCACCAGGAAAATGCTCCAGCAAAGAAAGCAGGGATTGGATTTGGTTGGTTTCCAATGGAATGGAAGGGAAGTTTTCCAAGGCAAAATGAGTTCCCAGATTTACCAAAGTAAAACTTTGATTCTGATGGGTAAAAGTAATAGTATCCAACTGCTCGGCTGCATAGGAGAATAAGACCCTTTCTTTTTCGGTCTGTGTGCTGGATGAAGCAAGGGAGGCGGATTGGGCAGGCAGCAGCAATAGAATCGCGCAAAACAGCAGCGCACAAAGACTCAGGCTGGTCAAGGCCATGGAGAGCTGTTTCATTAACTGCAGAACAGGTGATCACCGATCTGTGTGATCACAGGGCGAGAGCGGATCCACTTATTGGAGGTTTTAGAGGGATTATAGTAGTAGATGGCACCTCCGGTGGGATCATTGCCATTGAGGGCTTCCTTGGCTGCGCGATAGGCGGATTCGCTGACGGGCTGATTGATCTGACCATCGGTAATGGCGGTAAAGGCTCCCGGTTGATAAACAACACCTGCGATGGAATCAGGAAAAGAAGGGTGCTCCACACGATTCAGGATAACAGCCCCAACAGCAACCTGTCCAATATAGGGCTCGCCCCGCGCTTCTGCGGAAATAATTCTGGCCAGAAGCTGATAATCAGAAGAGCCGGTACTGCCACTGGAAGTGGAGGCTGTTCCGCTGGGCAGACCAATTTTCTCAAGGGTTGCGGCATCCGCAATGCCGGTAACGGAAAGACCATGAGCTCTTTGAAACTTTTTTACAGCCTCCGTTGTCAATGTGCCATAATTCCCGGTGACAGGACCATCAAAGTAGCCCCAGGCTTTGAGGCGCTGCTGGATCTTCGTCACCTCACTGCCGCTTGAACCGTATTGAGAGATGACTGGTGCGGTTTCTTCCTGCAAAACAGTGGTAGTTGTCCGGGAAGAGGAAACGGCAAAGGCAATGAGACAAAGATTCAGCGCAAGGATAATGGCGGCTTTTAGCCAAAACAGTGTTTGAGATGGTAAGGATGACAAGGTAAATTCCCCCTCTTGGTAATGGTTTTGTATGGATTGTATCCCAAAATACAAAAATTATCCGTGTTTCCCGTTCTTGTAAAGAAAAGAAAAATTTAAGCAAAAAAGTGTTGACAATGAGTCAGGGATATGATAATATAATCAAGCTATCTCTGAGAGGGATCGAAAAGATACTGAAAAGTCGGCAGGGAAAAGAAGAAAATCGAAAAAACTTCGAAAACTTCGAAAAACCGGTTGACAAGGAAGGGATGGCGTGATATAATAATCAAGCTGTCAGCGAGAGAGTCAAGGGGTCGACGAAAAAAGTCGAAAAAAGGGCTTGACAAACGAGAGACGGCGTGATAAAATAAGCGA
>CAMCOD010000009.1 GCA_945876435.1 uncultured Clostridia bacterium | reverse complement strand
TGGCGGCCGGTATGGGCAGCCGTTTTGGGGGCTTAAAGCAGATTACCCCCATTGGAGACAACGGCGAGCTGATTATTGATTTTTCTGTTTATGACGCCATCCGTGCCGGCTTTAAAAAAATCGTTTTTATAATTAAAAAAGAAAATGAGGAGGATTTTGAACGGCTCATCGGCGGAAAAATCCGCCCCTTTGCCCAGGTGGAGTATGTGTATCAGAGCTTGGATGACATACCCGATGGCGAACAGGTTCCGCAGGGCAGAACCAAGCCTTGGGGCACCGGTCATGCGGCCCTGTGCTGTCGAAATGCAATCCGGGAACCTTTTGCTGTGATCAACGCCGATGACTACTACGGACAGCAGGCCTTCCAGGTTCTCTACAACTATTTGAGCAGCGCGAAGGATGATGAGATCTGCCATTATGCCATGGTTGGCTACCAGCTGGGCAATACGCTGACGGAGAACGGCTGTGTTTCCCGGGGGATCTGTCGGGAAAATCCGGCCCATTACCTGACCGACATTACCGAGCGGACAAAAATTGTTCGCCGGGGCGATGTTGCTGTATTTGTAGAAGAGGACAGGGAGCAGGAGCTGCCTCTGGATACCATTGTTTCTATGAATATGTGGGCTTTTACACCCAGTGCATTGACCGGTCTGGAGCGGGAGTTCGCAGAATTCTTCCGAAACAGAGTGAAGGATGACCCGATGAAAGCGGAGTTTTACCTGCCCAGCGCTGTGGACAGCATGCTGAAGGCGGGAAAGGCCGATGTTCAGGTGCTGCGAAGCCCGGATAAGTGGTATGGTGTGACCTACCGGGAAGACAGCGACTCTGTTGCCGCCGCTATGCGCGCTATGAAAGCGGAGGGAAAATATCCGCAGGATCTGTGGAAAAAATAAGAAGAAAAAGGACAGCGAAAGCTGTCCTTTTTTGCGCTGTTCTTTCAAAGCAGGCTGCTTTTGACCTTATCCAAGGCGCCTTTTTCCAGACGGCTGACCTGAGCTTGGCTGATGCCGATCTCTTTTGCCACCTCCATCTGGGTTTTTCCCCGGAGAAAGCGCAGGGAAAGAATGCGCTTTTCCCGTTCACCCAAACCGCGAATGGCTTCCCGGATGGAAAGTTCGTCCAGCCAGTCCATATCGGTGCCGGAATCCCGCACCTGATCCAGAACATAAATGGTATCCCCGCCGTCGGAATACAGAGGTTCATACAGGGAGATCGGGTCTACAATCGCCTCCAGCGCCAGCACAACATCCTCCCGGCGGCAGTCCATAAGCGCGGCGATTTCATCCATGGTAGGTTCCCGATGATGGGCATTCATAAACTGCTCCTTGGTTTGCATGGCACGGTAGGCAATATCACGCAGGGAACGGCTGACGCGGATCGCGTTGTTGTCTCGGAGATAGCGGCGGATCTCACCGATGATCATCGGTACGCCGTAGGTGGAAAACCGCACATTCTGCCCTGGATCAAAGTTATCAATGGCTTTGATCAGCCCAATGCAGCCAACCTGAAAGAGATCATCCAGATTTTCACCACGATTGGTGAATTTTTGAATCACGCTGAGTACCAGCCGAAGGTTGCCGTTGATCATTTCCTGCCGGGCAGTCTGGTCGCCGTCCTTACAGCGTCGGAGAAGGTCGGTTTTTTGTTCCTCCGACAATACAGGCAGCTTACCTGTGTCTACGCCGCAGATTTCCACTTTATTAAAATGCACCAAAGCCACATCCCATCTCGTTTGTATTGCACTTGTTTTGCAACAGGAGTATGGGAGCGTGGGCAGATTTTCATGCGGACAGAAAGAAATTTTCAAAATTTGGAATTTACGCTTTGACAAAAAGCCCTCAGTCTTTTAAAGACTGAGGGCTTTTTGCTGTAATGGTTGTCTTTAAGGAGGCAAAGTTAGAAAGGAGATAAGAAGATGGTCAGCGCGTTTTCTGCGCCTTGCGCCAGCCGATCACTGCCGCGCCGATCGCTCCGGCATACTGCGACATAGGGCTGGTAACAACAGGAAGACCAACATGTTTTTCCAGGGTTTTGCGGAAAATCTCAAAGTTTGCAAGACCGCCGCTGAAAAAAATGCTGCCATACAGGTTCAGTTTTCGGGCAAAGAAAGAGGTTCTCCGGCAGATGGAATTGATGATGCCCAGAGCGATATCGCCCTTATCGACACCATCGGCCAGCAGACTGACGATTTCGGTTTCAGCGAAAACAGTGCACATACTGGTAATGTTGGCGGGGGTTTTCCCAACAACAAATTCATCGATGTGCTGCAGATCCTCATCCAAAATGCGCATCATCACTTCAATGAAGCGTCCTGTGCCGGCAGCGCATTTGTCGTTCATGAGAAAGTCGATTACATTCAGGTTGTTATCCAGCAGAATCGCCTTGCTGTCCTGACCGCCAATGTCCACAATCGCACGAACATTGGGATCCAGAAAGGCTGCTCCCTGGGCGTGGCAGGTAATTTCGGTCACTTTTTTGTCTGCCCGCTCCAGCAGTTCCCGGCCATAACCGGTCGCAACGGTGTAGACCACATCCTCATTGTGCAGCTGGTCGTATAGATAGTTGATGCTCTGTTTGGGTGTAGCAGACGTGGGGACAAGCATGGTTTTCACGATTTTTTCCCCATCGAACAGAACTGCTTTTGTGGTAGTAGAGCCGGAGTCAATGCCTAAGGTCAACATGGTATCATCCTTTGCGGAGAAATTACAGCATTTCAATAAACGCTGCGCAGCGAGTGTTCAACTGACCGATATCCGAAGAGGAGTAATCGGTTTCAATGCACATATATGGGAGGTTGTGTTCGGTCACAAAGCGTTTGATGGTGTAGGATTCCACATTGTAAGTGTGGCAGGCCTGGAGAACCACCTCAACAACGGCGTCGATTTTGTATTCCTCCAGCAAGCGGCCCATCAGTTTCAGACGGTTGCTGTCCGGAGTCATAACGGAGCAGCCAATGTTCAGGTAACGGTCCGCGATTGCCTGATAGATATCCTCAGCCTCTTCGTTGATCAGCTCATCAACGGATTTCGCGCCGCCGCAGTTTTCGTAGCAAACCACGTTGCCGCCGTTTTCTTCAATGGCTTTGACTACTTTCATGGCGTTTCCGCCAATCGGACAGCCGGTAACCATGATTCTTGGACGTTTTGGAATGGGGCGACTGCCCTCGTCGTATTCTTTTTTGATCCGTTCGGTCAGAGCGTTTACTTCCTGAATGGCTTTTTCCCGGTTAAACTTGAAGGAAGAGCCGTACAGCACGCCGTAAAGGTTCAAACCTGCCATTGGAGGCGGATCCAGCTTCATCAATTCATAGAAGTGGCGCAGAGCCAGGCGGTTGCGGTTGGAAAGCTTAACCTGCTCGCGAACCTTTTCCTCGGTGATTTCCACGCCGAATTTTTCTTCCAGTTTTTCTTTCAGGGCGATTACTTCCTGCTTCCACAGCTTGCGGCCCTCAACAGACTGGCGGTTTGGCAGCTCCATAACATGAACATCTTTGAACTCTGCCAGCATTTCATACATTTTCTTTTTGCCGTCGCAGGTGGTTTCACCAACGATCAGGTCAGAGAAGTAGAAATAAGGGCATTTCTGAGTTTTGGCAAAGCCATAGCTGGATTTTACCAGAGGGCAGAGGTTGCGGGGCAGATCCTGCTCCGCGTCGGGAATGGTTTCGTCAGAGAAAGAGCACAGGCCTACCGGTACCGCGCCGGAAGCCATGATGATCTCAGTTGGGGTATAGGTGCAGAAGGTGCCTACAAAGGGGATGTTTTTCTCTTTCATCTCAAATGCGCTCATAAAGGAGTTGCGGCGCTGCTCGCTGAATTCCTCAAACACATCAGGAAGGGTTTTGATCAGTTCCATATTGCATTTCCGCCTTTCTGTTTCTGTAAAAATGGGGGATTTTCTCTGCTTTTTATGGTATCGGTACGAAACAAAAAAGTCAATGAAAATCAGACAAAATGCTGATTGAAAATATCAATGATTTGACACTTTTCCATAAATCCAGACAATAATAAACGAAATTATGAAAAAACTTGCAAAAATTCAGCGTCTGTACTATGATTAATCGTAAGAAATAACGAAAAGGAGCTGAGAATATGACTGATTTGGCTGGCTATATTCCGGAAACCTGTGTGCGCTGCGGCGTGCCGGCGGCAAATTGGGAAGAGGCGATCCGTCAGGCAGGCAGTCTGCTGCAAAAGGCCTCTTATCTGGAGGAAAGCTATATTGAGCGTTGTATTGAGACAGTGAAAGAGCAGGGCCCTTATATGGTGATTGCCAAAGGGATCGCTTTGGCTCATGCCCGCCCGGGCTCGGATGTGAAGCAGGAGGCCATCAGCGTAATCTCTCTGCAGAATCCGGTCAACTTCGGAAACAAGGACAACGACCCGGTGAAGCTGGTCTTTCTGCTGGCGGCTCTTAACGATAACAGCCATATTGAAGCTTTGATGGTTTTGGCTCAGAAGCTGTCGGAAGGGGACGTGCGGGAGCGTATTCTGCAGATCACGGACTCAAAAAAACTGTACGAAGTGCTGGTGAAGTAGCATGAAACATCTTGGAACAAAAACTTTGGAAACTCTGCGGCTCATCCTGCGGAAATTCAAGCTGGAGGATGTTGAGGCGCTTTATAAAAACTGGGCATCCGATCCGGAAGTGACCAAATATCTCACCTGGCCGGCCCATTCATCGGTGGAGGTCAGCCGGAGGGTCTTGGAATCTTGGCTTTCCGCTTACGATCAGGCGGATTTTTACCAGTGGGCCATCGAACTGAAAACTTTAGGAGAACCGGTTGGGACGATCAGTGTGGTGGGAATCAATGAAAAAGCAGAATCCCTGCAAATCGGTTACTGCATCGGCAAAGAATGGTGGGGAAAAGGCATCATGACGGAGGCTTTTTCGGAGGTGATCCGCTTCCTGTTTGAGGAGGTGTGCGCGCGGCGAATCGAAGCTCGCCACGATGCAAAAAATCCTGCCTCCGGAGCGGTGATGAAGAAATGCGGACTGCATTACGAGGGCACATTGAGAAAGTCTGATTGGAACAATCAGGGCATCTGCGATGCTGTTTATTACGGCCTTTTACGGGAAGAATATACCGGAAAATAGAAAAAACAAAGAAAATCCGCTGCAAAGTCATTTTTGCGGCGGATTTTTTTGCGTCTTTTGAAGGAAATCTCTTTTTGCCGGTATTTCGTCCGGATTTTTTTGCGAAAACTACCATAAATGCAGAAAAAAATCAGAAAGAAATCCTGAAAAAATCGTGCAAATCCACCGAGAAACTATTGCATTTTTGTATAAGTACAGGTATAATTTATTTCAAAGGGTGAAAAGTGGTCAATTGGGGTGAAAAAATCCTGCTTTTTGCCTGAAAAGATTGGTTATGAAGGGTGGTGGGGAAATGCAGCTGACAGGTGAATACCAACACAGCCTCGACGCCAAGGGGCGTTTCAACTTCTCCGCCAAACTTCGGGAAATTCTGGGCGACCGCTTTATGGTCAGCAAGGGTCTGGGTGACGATTGCCTGGCTGTATACTCCATGGAGGAATGGGAGAAGCTCTCTGAAAAGGTGACCAAGCTCCCGATCGCAAAGGCAAAACGCCTGCAGCGATTCCTCTTTTCCGGCGCCATTCTGGCGGAACCGGATAAGCAAGGCCGTATCCTTCTTCCGCAGAATCTGCGGGATTATGCCGGTTTGACCAAAGATATTGTAGTCATCGGCGTAGGCGACCGGGCTGAGATCTGGGATTTGGCAAAATGGGAACAGAACGTGTCCGAAATGACCGCCAAACTGATCGAAGAAGATATGTCCGATTTGGATTTTTAAACGGTTTTTGTGCTTGTTTTTGTGCTTTAAGAATATAATTTGAATTTGAATCCGGAAAAGAGGGGAAACGGATGGACTTTGAGCATGTTTCGGTGCTGCTGCGGGAGACCATAGAAAATCTGAATATCAAACCGGATGGCATCTATGTGGATGGTACCGCAGGCGGCGCGGGACACTCCCGTGAAATCGCCAAACACCTGACGACAGGCCGGCTCATCGCCATCGATAAGGACCCGGATGCCATTCAGACAGCCACAGAGCGGCTGCGGCCCTATCCCTGCGCGCAGGTGGTGCAGGGCGATTTCAAAGATATCCCCCAGATTCTTAATCAACTGGGCATTGAGCGGGTGGACGGGATTCTCCTTGATCTGGGAGTGTCCTCCCATCAATTGGACACGGCGGAACGAGGCTTTTCCTATCATATGGAAGCCAAGCTGGACATGCGTATGAGTCAGGAAGGCATCAGTGCCTATGATGTGGTGAACACCTACTCCCAGGAGGATCTGACCCGGATCCTTCGGGACTATTCCGAAGAAAAATTCGCCTCGAAAATTGCTTGGTTCATTGTAAAGGAGCGGGAAAACGCTCCGATCGAGACAACCGGACAGTTGGTGGAGATCATAAAAAAAGCAATTCCAGCGGCGGCCAGAAGAGATGGGGGACATCCCGCGAAACGAACCTTCCAGGCGATCCGTATTGAAGTAAATAACGAGTTGGGTGTTCTGAAACAGTGTATTTCCGACAGCTTTGACCGGCTGAATATCGGCGGCCGTTTCTGTATCATCACCTTCCACTCGCTGGAGGACAGAATCACCAAGCAGATGTTCGCGGAATTTACAAAAGGCTGTATTTGTCCGCCGGAGTTTCCGGTCTGTGTATGCGGCCGCAAGCCAAGAGCAAAGCTGGTGACACGCAAACCCATTGAGCCTTCCAAAGAAGAGCTGGAGCAAAATAACCGCAGCCGCAGTTCCAAACTGAGGGTGCTTGAAAAAATAGCAGACTAATCTGACGAGTTAAAGGCGGCGAACAGCGTATGGCAAACTATAACGACAGCAGCGCATATAAATTCGAACTCTTTGAACAAAAAAAACAGCGTACAGAGCCTCAGATCAAGGTAATTCGGAACCGAAGACTGGAAAAAGCTCAGAATAGGGCTTTTATGCTGCGGGTAATGGCTTATGTGGCCGTATTCTTTGTCGGGATCATCTCCATTTTGCTGAATCAAATTGCGATCACAGAGCTGACCAATGAGGTAAGCCAAAAGACTGCGGAGTTGGAAGACCTGGAGAATGAGTACCGTATGCTGACAACGGAAATGGAAAGTTCTGTTGCGCTTGCTAATATTCAGACGATCATTACCCGCGATCTTGGCATGACCAAGCTCAGCGATGATCAAATCACTTATGTGAATCTGTCAGAAGGCGACACCATGACCCTCCCGGACAGTGGGGACAGCGGCATTTTTGCAAAACTGTGGAACTCCATCACCGGCGGGGCATATAGCGCGACGAAATAAAATACAATAGTTCAGAAAGAGGGAGTTAAGACAGAATATCTTAGCTCTTCTTTTGTTTCTGATAAAAGCGCTCAAAGAAGAATAAATAAGAAAAACAAGAAGCACCAAGAAGTCAGGGGGAAACAGCGTGTTCAACGGCATTAACAATAAAGATCGGACGAAGATTCGTGTCCTTTCGCTGATCATCTGTGTTGTTATCGTCTTTTTGTTGATTGCAAACCTGTTCAAGATTCAGTTGATTGACGGGGAAAAATATCAGACGATGGCCATTACGCAGCAGCTGCGGGAAATCGAAATTGAGCCTCACCGTGGTTCTATCTATGATACCAATATGAAAATGCTGGCGCAGAGCGCCACTGTATGGAATGTTATCTTTGAGCCGGCCAATCTGTCGAAAAATGAGGAGCGTGCCCAGGAACAGATCCGCTTGCTCTCCCGCGGGGAGGGGCTTGTGACGCTGAAGCAGGAAGAAATCCAAAAAAGCGGCCCAAATGATCAAAGCCTTGCGGAAATTCTGGGCGTGGAGCCGGAATTGATCGAAGAAAAAGCGGAAAGACGAAACAGTTACTATGAAGTGCTGAAAAAAAGGGTGGATCGAGCCACCTATGAACGTGTCGTGAAGTTTATTCAGGACAATAACGTCACCACAGTATCTCTGGTGGAGACAACCCGGCGCTATTACCCCTACAACAATCTTGCTTCAACCGTTCTTGGCTTTGTCAACGACATGAACCAGGGTGCTTACGGTCTGGAATCCTATTATAATTCCGTCCTCAGCGGCACCTCCGGGCGTCTGGTTGCCGCCAGAAACGGTCTTAGCGGCGATATGCCCTTTGAGTATCAGAAATTATACGAAGGTTCGGACGGAAATTCTTTGGTTTTGACCATTGACGCTACCATCCAGCAGTTTTTGGAGAAACATCTGGAAATCGCTGTTGTTGAGCACGATGTGCAGAAATGGGCCACCGGTATCGTGATGAATGTGAATACCGGTGAGATTCTTGCCATGGCTTCCAAACCGGACTTTAATCCCAATTCCCCGATGGAAGTTACCGATCCGAAGGCTTTGGAAAGGCTTTCTGGCCTTGATGAGGAGGAATATGGAGCGCAGCTTGCCAAGGAACAGCAGACTTTGTGGAGAAACAAGTGCATCTCCGACCCTTATGAGCCGGGTTCTGTTTTTAAGCTGGTTACCGCTTCGGCTTCTCTGGATACCGGTGCCGCAACCCTGAATTCCAGCTACCAGTGCCCGGGTTACTGGATGGTGGCGGGAAACAAGATCCATTGCTGGAAGCATGCCGGCCATGGCAACCTGTCCTTTGCGGAGGCAATCCAACGCTCCTGCAACCCGGCCTTCATGCAAATGGGCCAGGCGCTGGGTGTAACCAACTTTTCCAAATATTTTGACTCCTTCGGACTGACGGAAATTACTGGTATTGACCTGCCTGGTGAGGCAGCCAGCCTGTATCATGCGGAAGAAGATATGGGCATCGCGGAATTATCCTCCTCCGCCTTTGGTCAGACCTTTAAAATTACTCCGCTCCAAATGATCACAGCCGCTTCGGCAGTGGTCAACGGCGGATATCTGATGCAGCCCTATGTGGTAAAACAAATCGTGGATTCCGACAAGAATATCATTGAAAGCTATGAACCGAAGGTAAAAAGGCAGGTTATCAGTGAGGAAACCTCCGAGATCATGCGGCAGATGGGTGAGTTAGTAGTATCCACAGACGAAGGTTCCGGTCGAAACGCCCGTATCGAAGGCTATCGTATCGGCGGTAAGACCGGTACCGGTGAAAAACTGGATAATTATGTGGATGGAAAACAGGTCATTGAATATGTACTGTCCTTCTTCGCTTTCCTGCCGGCGGATGACCCGGAGTATGCGGTTCTGATTACCTTGGATGAACCGGTAGTCGGTGACGCGCAATCCTCGACCATTGCGGTACCGGTTGTGGCGGCTTTGTTAGAGGATATTATCCCCTATCTTGGTATCGAACCAAGCTACAGCGAAAGCGACGAAGAGGAAAATGAAACCGTTATGGTTCCGTATCTCATTGATGAAAAACCTCATGAGGCGCAGATTTCCTTGCGGGCGCTGGGACTGAACACTGAGATCATCGGAAACGGTGCCACTGTTTTGAAACAAATTCCGGAGAACCCAACCCGCCTGCCAAAAGGCGGCACAGTTATCCTGTACACCGATGATACTGTGGTCAATTCGACCACCATTGTGCCGAATGTGATTGGCAAAACCGCTCAGGAGGCGAACCAGATGATCCTGAACGCAGGATTGAACATCCGTATTGAGGGTCAGGAATTGGAAGGCGCCAAAACGGTTGTTGTAGCACAGGAACCAGACGGTGATTCTACGGCTGAAATCGGCAGCATAGTTACGATTCACTTTGTGGAACCGGAGCCGAAAGCAGAGGAATAAAGGCGGAATTGCCGTAAATACACAGGATTTGACAAAATATAGGGGACAGAAGTCGTACAATAGAAGTTGGATTCTGTCCCCGTATTTCTTTTCGGGGACAACGTGAGGTGCTGTTATGCGATTAAGTCAAATCCTGAATGAATATCAAGAACAATGCTCACTCTTTGACCTGGAGATCACGCATCTGACCCAGGACAGCCGGGAGGTACGGCCGGGCAGCCTGTTTTTCTGCGGCAAGCAGGGAGAAGTGGCGCAGCGTTACATCGGGGAAGCAGAGAAGCGAGGGGCTGCCGCCATTGTTTGTACCCAAGACCAGAAGAAAGGCGCGGACCGAAGCAGGATTGTTTCCCAAAATCCCCGCAGAGCCTATAGTTTGGCCTGCAGCCGCTTCTGGGGAGAACCGCAGAACGGTATGACGCTGGTGGCTGTTACCGGTACCAACGGCAAAAGCTCCACCGCATGGCTGCTGCAGCATATTTTGCCGGACTGCGGTCTGATCGGAACCATCTGCAGCCGTTTTGCTGATCAGGAAGTTCCTTCCTGCTACACGACTCCGGACGCCGGCCAGTTATATCCGCTGCTGGCGCAGATGAAAAAAGCCGGCTGCCGAACCGTCGTTATGGAAGCGTCCAGTCAGGCCTTGGCCCAGGAGAGACTGGCCGGGTTGAACTTTCGATTAGGGATTTTTACCAATCTTTCCCGGGATCATCTCGATCAGCATGGGAACATGGAAACCTATTTTCAAGTTAAGCGCAGTCTGTTTGCCCAATGTGATATGGGGCTGGCCAACTGGGATGACGATCATGGGCGGCTGTTATGCCGGGAAGATGGGCTGAAAAGTTATTCGCTGTTCAATAACCAAGCGGATTATACGGTTTATCAGAAGAAAAGTGATGAGAATGGCAGCTGTTTCTGCCTGGTGGGCAATCGGGAGATTGCCCGTGTGCGCTTCGCCATGCCGGGGGAATTTTTTGCCAGCAATGCGGCGGCGGCTTTGGCAGCGGCGAATCTGCTGGGACAGCCTTTGGAAGCAGCAGCGGAGCGTTTGCGGAACTGCCCTGGCGTTCCCGGAAGAGTGCAGATCATGGATTGTGGCAGCTTTCGGGCGATGATCGACTATGCCCACACCTCTGACGGAATGAAAAAGATTCTGCGGCTGGCTCAAAGCATGAAGCCGAAACATTTGTATGTGGTTTTTGGCTGTGCTGGGGAGCGGGACCGGGGAGATCGCCCTTTGATGACCCGGACGGTTCTGCGTTATGCGGATCGGGCCGTTTTTACAGCAGACAATCCCCGCGGAGAGTCGTGGGAGCAGCTTTGCGGAGACATTCCGCAAGACCCAAAACTCCTTCGAGTCTTTGATCGAAAAGAAGCGATCGCCGAAGCGTTCAGCTGGTGCGGGAAGGGCGATCTTTTGCTGTTGTTGGGCAAGGGACATGAGCGCTATCAGGCCTTGTCGGAAAAAAGCATATACCTCAACGAGGAGGAAGTGCTGAGGGACTGTTTAAAAAGCAGCTATCATATTGAAAAAACAAAGAAAATTTTCTATAATGATACACAGAAATGGTACATAGACTAAGAAAGATTGGTGGAATGGAAAAATGAAACCGCTGAGCATAAAGGAGATCGGCGCCGCTGTGGGTTTTGAGACCCAGGACAGCACACAGATCACCGCGATTGACACAGATTCCCGCAGTGTCAGTAAGGGAAGCCTTTTTGTCGCCCTGCGTGGTGAAACCTTTGACGGGCACAATTATGTAAATTCCGCGTTGGAACAGGGAGCCGCTTATGCCTTGGTGGATCATGGCGACCGTGAAGATCCCCGTTTGCTGTTCTGCCCGGATACGGAACAGGGCTTTTTGGATATCGCAGGATATTACCGGGACAAATTCAAGGTGAAACTGATCGGCGTTACCGGTTCTGTAGGCAAAACCACAACGAAAGAAATGATCGCGGCAGTACTGGAAAGCTGTTTCTGCACTCTGAAAAATGAAGGAAACCTGAATAACCGGGTGGGTATGCCGAAAACACTGCTGCGGCTGGATGACTGCCACCAGTGCGCTGTGATCGAGATGGGTATGAATCAGTTTGGAGAGATCTCCGACCTGAGCTGCCGGGCAAAGCCGGATATTGCAGTGATCACCAACATCGGTGTGCAGCATATTGAGTTTTTGGGCAGCCGGGAAGGAATTCTGAAAGCCAAAATGGAAATTCGAGAGGGAATGCAGCCAGGCTCCCCGCTGATTTTATGCGGGGATGATGATCTTCTCAGCGGATTTGAGGACAAAAATTTCCGGATTATCCGCTACGGCATCGATAACAAGAAATGTGCTGTCACTGCCGAGGACATAGAAGAAAAAGATGGGCAGACCTGTTTCCTTATCTGTGCCGATGGGAAAAAAATGCCGGCGAAGCTCCCGACCTTTGGGCGGCATAATGTGCTGAACGCTTTGGCGGCTTACGCCGTTGGCCGGGAACTGGGTATGGAAGACATGGATATTATCGCCGCACTGTGTAATTATGTCCCTTCCGGTATGCGCCAGCGAGTGGTGGAACACAAGGGGCTTACCATTGTGGAGGACTGCTATAACTGCGGCCCGGATTCTCTGAAAGCCGCCATTGCCGCTTTTTCCACCATGCCCTGCAAAGGAAGAAGGATCATGGTGCTGGGTGATATGCTGGAATTAGGCGATTATGCCAGAGAGCTTCACTATGACTGCGGCAATTTTGCAGCGGAAAAGGGGATTGACCGCCTGTATTGCTGCGGCGAATTGAGCAAGAATACGCTGGAAGGGTTCCAGAAATCAAACAAAGCTGTTTTGTCGAATGAAAAACGTCAAGGGTTCCACGCGATGCAGCGGGACGATATGGCGGAAGAACTTTTAAGACAAATCAAAGAAGGACAGATCAGGCCTGGGGATATTCTGTGGTTTAAAGCCAGCCACGGCATCCACCTTGAGGATATCATCAAGAGAATTTATGAGGAGTGTTAAATTATGGATATCATCAGTTTGGTAGCCGCTTCCGCGGCTGCGTTTCTGCTGACGGCGCTTTCCGGAAAATGGGTGATCCCTTTTCTTCGGAAATTGAAATATGGCCAAACCATTCGGGAAGATGGCCCAACCTGGCACAACAACAAACAGGGAACACCGGTTATGGGCGGCATTATGTTTATTTTCGGTATCGTTGTGGCGGCGGTTGTGGGCGCGCTGACGATGAAGCTCAACCACACGGCAACCACTGGTTTGAATCAGCTTTACCTGACAGCCGGTGTGGTTATGGCGCTGGCGTTCGGCGCTTTGGGTTTTGCCGATGATTACATCAAAGTTGTAAAAAAACGAAATCTGGGCCTCACTGCCAAACAGAAAATGGCCGGTCAGCTTCTGATTTCTGTGGTATATCTGGCAGTGTTGTATTTTGGCGGAGCTAATTCCACGATTTTGCAGATCCCGTTTATCGGTCAAATGGATATTGGTCTGTTCTACTATCCTTTTATGCTCTTTATCATTGTAGGCTGTGTCAACTCAGTCAATTTGACCGACGGAGTTGACGGTCTGTGTTCTTCCGTTACCTTCGTGGCAGCGATTGGTTTGATGATCATCAGCACGATCCTTGGCGTAGGGGAGATGAACATGCTTTCCGGCGCGCTGGCAGGAGGCTGTTTGGGCTTCCTTTGCTGGAATTTCCATCCGGCGAAGGTCTTTATGGGCGATACCGGCTCTCTGTTTCTGGGCGGTATGGTGACAGCCATTGCTTTTGGTGTTCGTATGCCGGTTATTCTGCTTTTTGTCGGCATTGTTTATATGCTGGAAACCCTGTCGGTGATTTTGCAGGTTATCAGTTTCCACGCAACCGGCAAGCGCATCTTTAAAATGAGCCCAATTCATCACCATTTCGAGCTTTGCGGCTGGAGCGAGGAAAAAATTGTCGGCGTCTTTTCCGCTGTGACAGCACTCGGCTGCATCGTTGCCGTCGCAGCAGCGCTGATGCTATAAAAGAAGCCGTGAAATAGCTTTAACAGCTCTATATTATGATTTTTACAGAAAGGAAGAAGAACTTTGGCAAATAATCGGATGAATCCACCCAATAGTCGAGGGCAACAGCGTTCTGCAACAAGCCAGGCCAAAGCGCCTTCCAGAAACAGGCTGCGATCCGCCGAGGCTGCCCAATTCCGCAATCCAGTAAAAAGCTTTCATGAGCCGGTCATTATGCTGGGACGCTTCGATACCCCTTTTCTGATCCTGGTCCTGACTTTACTGGGCATTGGCCTTGTTACTCTGTTTTCCGCCAGCCACGCTTCTTCCTATTATTACATGGATAACAGCTACTACTACATCCTGCGGCAGCTGCTTTTCGCAGTGGCAGGTGTAATAGCCATGCTGGCGGTGTCTCTGGTCAATTACCGCTTTCTTCGGAATTTCTGCTGGCTGGCTTATGTGGTTTCACTGGTTTTGATGGCCATGTGCTACCTGTTTCCTGGTCAAAACGGTGCCCAGCGCTGGATCAATCTGGGATTTTTAACCTTCCAGCCGTCAGAAATTGCTAAATTCGCAGTCATTTTGCTTTTTGCCCATCTGATGGATCGGGATCGGGACAAAATGGGCCTAATGGTGGAGGGAACCCTTCGCTATCTTGTTCTCTACGGAGCGGTTGCCGTTATCCTTTTGCCTCAGCCGCACCTGTCCGGTACCCTGCTCATCGGCATTATTGTGTTAGTAATGATGTTTTTAGGGGGAACAAAGTTCAGTAATCTGCTGAAGATCGGCATACCGGTATTGATTTTAGGCCTGCTTGCGGCTTTTGTTTTGCGGGACTTCATTGCGGAGCGTTTTGCACACGTTGTGACCCGCCTGACCTACTGGCTGGATCCTTTTTCCACCACGGATGCCGGTTCCTACCAGACCCGTCAGTCCCTGTTGGCCATCGGTTCCGGCGGATTGTGGGGCGTTGGCTTCGGAGAAAGCCGGCAGAAGCACATGTACCTGCCGGAAGTAAGAAACGACTTCGTTTTTGCCATTGTCTGTGAGGAGCTGGGTTTCATTGGCGCCTGCATTGTCATTGTCCTCTTTGCCATGCTGGTATGGCGGGGTTATGTAATCGCCATGAACGCAAAGGACCGCTTTGGTTCTCTGCTGGTGACAGGTATTACCACCCAGATCGGTATTCAGGCCTTTTTAAATATTGCCGTAGTGACCAACTTGATCCCGAACACCGGCATTTCTCTGCCGTTCTTCTCCTATGGCGGCACAGCTTTGCTGATCATGCTGGGTGAGATCGGGGTGATCTTGGCAGTATCCCGGCAGGCAAGGCATACGAAGGAATAAGTACAGAGCAAGAAAGAAGGCAGCAGCCATGAGAATTCTTTTCGCCTGCGGCGGAACCGGCGGACATATCAATCCAGCCATCGCCGTTGCATCCTATATCCGGGAACATTATCCGGAAGCCATCATCCGCTTTGCGGGGAATCCCAAGGGAATGGAAGCCAAGCTGGTGAGCAGGGCCGGTTTCGATTTTGCGCCCATTACCATAAAGGGTTTCCAGAGAAAGCTGAACTGGAGAAACATTAAATATAATATTTCTTCCGTATTTTATCTGACCACGGCATCCGCCAGAGCGCAGAAGCTGATCCGGGATTTTGATCCGGATATTGTGGTCGGCACAGGAGGCTATGTCAGCGGGCCAATTCTGCGAAAGGCCGCAAAAATGGGGATTAAAACCCTTTCCCATGAATCCAATGCCTTCCCCGGCGTTACCACAAAACTGTTGGCCCGTTATGTTGATAAGATCCTTCTGGCGGTGCCGGAAGCAAAACAGTATCTTTCCGACCAGTGTGAATACAGCGTTACCGGCAATCCGGTACGGGAAAGTATTCTTTTTGCGGACCGAAGCAAAGCAAGAGCAAAGCTGGGCATCGGGGAAGGGCAGATCTGTATTCTATCCTTTGGAGGAAGCCAGGGTGCGCGCCGGCTGAATGAGGCCATGGCAGACCTTATGGCTTGGGAACAGGGGAAAAACATCCACCATATCCATGCGACCGGTATGTACGGCGTGGACCTGTTCCCCCAACTGCTGAAAGAGCGGGGACTTGACCCGGAGAATATGCCCCAGGCTGATATCCGGGAGTACATCAACGATATGGATGACTGCCTGGCAGCAGCCGATCTGGTCATTGGCCGGGCCGGAGCCCTGACCCTTTCCGAGCTGGAGGCGGCAGGCAGGGCATCGATTCTGATCCCATCTCCCAATGTTGCGGAAAACCACCAGTATTTTAACGCCATGGTGCTGGCGGATCATGATGCCGCTGTTGTTATTGAGGAAAAGAATCTCAGCGGGGAACTGATGTGCCGTACGGTTGAAAGCCTGACCGGAGATCCGGAGAAACTGAAAACCCTCGGTCGTAACGCACAGAGCCTTGCAATTCTGGATGCCAACCGGAAAATTTGTGAGGAGATCATGACTTTGTTGAAAAAATAAGGAAAATCCTCTTTTCACCACCTTTTCGCGCTCTGCATAGTATATTTGTAGAATGAATTTGGAAAGGGTGCGTGAATATGGAACGATATCAAGTGAAGGGCGCTCATCCGCTGAACGGAAAGCTGCAGGTTCACGGCGCCAAAAATGCGGCTTTGCCCATTTTAGCGGCTTCTCTGCTTTGTGACAGCCGTTCGGGACAGTGCTGTTGTCTGCATAACTGTCCACAACTTTCCGATGTGGAGGCAGCCTGCAATATCCTGCGTCACCTTGGCTGCAAAGCGGTCTGGCAGGATGGCGCGCTGTTGATCCGCTCCGGTGACAGTTCAGACTGCCGCATTCCCGACCACCTGATGAGGGAAATGCGCTCCTCCATTGTGTTTTTGGGCGCCATGCTGGCCAGATACCGACAGGCTCACCTGACCTTTCCCGGCGGCTGTGAGCTTGGACCCCGTCCCATTGACATGCACCTTGCCGCATTGGAGAAAATGGGTGTGGAATTTACGCAGAATGGTGATGGACTGGATTGCTGTGTACCAAATGAACTCCACGGAGCCAGTATTGACCTGCCTTTTCCCAGCGTAGGAGCGACAGAAAATGTGATTCTGGCAGCAAGCCTGGCAAAGGGAGAAACCATTCTCCGAAACGGAGCCAGAGAGCCGGAAATCAGCGATCTTGCAGGTTTTCTGAATGCCTGTGGAGGCTGTGTTCACCTTGAAAAGGACGGAACGGTTCATATTTCCGGCGTGGAAAGGCTCTCTCCCTGTGAATATTCGGTGATTCCGGACCGGATCGTAGGCATTACCTACCTTTGCTGCGGTGCGATCACCGGCGGGAATATTACGATCACTTCCGCCCGCCCGGATCATATGCGGGCTGTTTTTCCGATTTTGGAGGAGATGGGCTGCAGCCTGAAAATTGATGGGGATCAAGTTTCACTATTGGCTCCCCAGCGGCTGAAGGCAGTAAAAAATGTAACAACCATGCCTTATCCCGGTTTTCCCACCGATGCCCTTGCTCCTGTGATGGCGCTTACAGCAGTCGCCCAGGGAACCACTATTTTTACGGAAAATATTTTTCAAAACCGCTACAAACAGGCCTGGGAATTGTGCCGAATGGGTGCGGATATCCGAACGGAAGGACGGATCGCTGTTGTCCGCGGCGTAAAGATGCTGCATCCAGCCTTTGTAAATTGTACGGACCTTCGGGGAGGAGCCGCGCTGGTGATTGCGGCATTGGCTACAGAGGGAACGACCACCATCGGCGAGATCCGGCATATTCAGCGGGGCTATGAGAACCTTCCGGAACAGCTGAGGCAGGTGGGAGCCTGTATTACAATTCTATGAGCGTATGGATGCCGGTAGCCGGCATCCATCCCATTACCGTTTGGATTTGCAAAAAAGGAGGGAATTTATGGAACAGCGCAGACAAGCTGGCCGAAGCCGGTCAAGCGGGCCCCAGCAAAAACAGAGCCGAAGACCTGAGCAGAACCGTCAGGCTCAGAAAAGAGCGCCTCAGCGCCGAAGAAAGAAAAAATATACCCTCCACTATCTACTGCTGTTTTTGTTCTGTGTTGGTTTGGGGCTGATGCTGTGCTTCACTGTCCTCTTTAAGGTCAATACGATCAAGGTGAAGAACAATACCTTTTACAGCGCGGAAGAACTGATCAGCCGCTCCGGTATCCAAAAAGGGGACAGCCTTTTCGCTTTTTCTGCTGGTGATACGGAAAAAATGCTGGTGGACCGCTTTCCCTACTTACAGGATGTGAAGATTCAGCGCAGACTGCCAACGACAATCATCATCAATGTGACAGAGGAGCGTCCCGTAGGCGCAGCCTATACCGAGGATGGTTACGCTGTCCTTTCTTACAGCGGAAAGGTGCTGAAAACCGGAGTGAGCGCGCCGCCGGGAGATATTCCGGTGCTGCTCGGGCTGGAGGATGAAACCTTTACGGTGGGAGGCTATCTTTACCAGCTCTCAGAAGGACAGGATGGCAAGAAAACCCGTGTGCTGTCGGAAAAGGTCCAGGAGCTGCAGAACTTTTTGGATACAGCGGAAGAACTGGGCTTGGACAGCTTGACCTACATTGACATCACAGACAACGGAGAGATCCGAGTGCTCTACGATGGGCGGATTTTGATCGATTTTGGCGGTGAAATCGACCTGGACAAAAAGATCACCTTTGTGCTGAAGGTGTTGGAGGATGGAATCGCCAACGAACATCCTCTTTCCGGCTATACCAACGAAAACTTTGAGGGCACCATTGATATCACAAACCGAAAGCAGCTTCGCACCCGGGCGATCGCCATCAACACGATCCGGGACGAGAGAGCCTTCACTGTTTTTGAGGAGAACGATGCGTTCTTCGCTGACGATACGAAGCAGGAAAGCCTCCCGGAGGGTTTGGAAGGGGGAGAAAATCCCGATGAGGATCAGCCTGAAACAGCCCCCGAAGGAAGTGGCTCCGAAGGGCCGGAGAAAGCAGAATAATTTTGAGGCTATTTTATGAGTTTCAGGGGAAAAAGCCATTGAAACTCTGTTGAATATCTGTTAAAATACATTTATATAGGATTGGATAATATCAGGTAATCGCAGCTTACTTGTAAAAATAGGAGGATCGTAATGAACAACTTTGACATGGACAAAGAAATCAACGAAAGCAAAGTTACGATAAAGGTAATCGGTGTTGGCGGCGGCGGCGGCAACGCTGTGAACCGCATGATCGAGGAAAAACTGGAGAATGTGGACTTCATCGCTGTAAACACCGATGCCCAGGTGCTGAGAGAATCCAAAGCACCGGAAAAAATCATGATCGGTACCAAACTGAGCCAGGGCCGTGGAGCCGGTGGTGACCCGGACAAGGGTGAAAAAGCCGCCGAGGAAAACATTGAGGAGATCGAGGCCGCTCTTCAGGGCGCTCAAATGCTCTTCATTGCCGCCGGTATGGGCGGCGGTACCGGAACCGGCGCCGCTCCGGTCATTGCCCGGGTAGCCAAAGAAAAAGGCATCCTAACGGTTGCTGTTGTGACCAAGCCCTTCAGCTTTGAAGGCAGCGCCCGTATGGAGCAGGCTGTTCGCGGTATTGAGAAGCTGAAAGGGAATGTTGACTCCCTGCTGGTCATTCCAAATGAAAGACTGGAAGAGATTTATGAAGAACTGGAATATGAGGAGACGCTGAAAGAGGCGGACCGGGTTCTGTATCAGGGCGTTCAGGCTGTTTCTGATCTGATCCTGAAGACCGGTCTGGTTAACCGAGACTTTGAGGACGTTCGCCGGGTTATGTCTCTGGCGGGCAATGCACATATGGGCGTAGGCCGCGCAACCGGTAAGGATAAAGCAAAACTTGCTGCCACTGCCGCTATCAACTCCCCACTGCTGGAATCCACCATCGACGGCGCGAAACGGGTACTGCTGAACATCACCGCTCCGAAAACTGTCCGCATGAAAGAGATCAAAGAGGCTTCCAAGCTGGTTCGGGATGCTGTACATCCAGACGTAAAACTGTTCTTCGGCTCTAGCTTCGATGATTCTCTGGAGGATGAGATGGTTGTTACCGTCATTGCCACCGATTTTGACAGCGGTGTGGAAGATATGGATCTGGATTCGATGGCAATGCCTGAAATTCCTGAAACTTCCGCTCCAAAAGCAGCGGCGCCAAAAGCTGCCGCTCCTCAGCAGGAGGACAATTCCGCCGATGCTTTTGATTTTCTGAGCATTTTCAATAAAAACAAATAAGTAAGACAGAAAACAGGATTGGGTGATTCATCTTCCAATCCTGTTTTTGTATGAAATCCTCCTTTTCCGCATAGGATAGCAGGAGGAGGGATGCGCTGTGATTTGCAGAATACAAGAATTTCGCTATAAAGATGTCGTCTGTGTGGAGGATGGGACCCGCCTGGGCTATGTGGGAGATGTGGAACTGGATACCAAGACAGCCCAGCTAAAATCCATTGTGATCTATGGCAAATATCGCTGGTTCTTTTTCGGTCGGGAAGAGGATATTATCGTACCCTGGGAAGAGATCCGGATTATTGGCGAGGATACAATTCTGGTCAATGTCGCACCGCCGCACAAGGCACCTCGCAGGAAAAGACGGGGAGGCTGGCTCAGAAGCGGAACGGAGCAGTGGGAGGACAGGGAAGAAAATCCGGATTACAGCGATTCGATCGGGGAAGAAAAGTAAAAAAACAGTATAAATCCGCGGAATTTTTGAATTTTGGGCTTGCATTTCAGAAAAAGCGGTGCTATAATACTACCGTGTGATTTTCCAGGGGTCGTTATGCCTCAAAAACAAGGAAAACACCAAAAGAAAACACACGCCTTATAATTGCGGCTGCGGGTGCCGGCAAGGCCCGGATGCGCTGCAAAGTGCGTAAGGCGGAGGTTTTAAACCAAAGGAGGAAATATAAAATGTCCGTAGTATCCATGAAACAACTTCTCGAAGCAGGCGTTCACTTCGGTCACCAGACCCGTCGTTGGAACCCTAAAATGGCCCGTTATATCTTCACCGAAAGAAACGGCATTTACATCATCGACCTGCAGAAAACCGTTAAAAAGCTGGAAGAAGCATACGCTTTCGTAAAAGAAGTAGCTGCTAACGGCGACACCGTTCTGTTCGTTGGTACCAAAAAACAGGCCGGCGATTCTGTGAAAGAAGAAGCTGAGCGCGCAGGCGTTCACTATGTAAACGCAAGATGGCTGGGCGGTATGCTGACCAACTTCAAAACCATTCGCCGCAGAATCCAGAGACTGGAACAGCTTCGCAAAATGCAGGAAGACGGCACCTTTGACCGTCTGACCAAAAAAGAAGTTATCAAACTGGAACTTGAAATTGATAAACTGGAAAAATACCTGGGCGGTATCAAAACCATGGATAAACTGCCAGGCGCTCTCTTTATCGTTGACCCAAGAAAAGAAAGAATCGCTGTTGCAGAAGCAAAGAAACTGGGTATTCCGATCGTTGCTATCGTTGATACCAACTGTGACCCAGACGAGATCGATTATGTTATCCCTGGTAACGACGATGCGATCCGCGCTGTTAAACTGATCGCTTCTACCATGGCTGACGCCATTATCGAAGGCAGACAGGGCCTGCAGGAAACCGCTGTAGAAGAAGAAAGCGCTGCTGCTGACGAGGAATAATTCAACCGTCGTTAAAAACATCCATTCATAGATCAAGCATTGGAGGAATTTGAGATGGCATTTTCTGCTCAGGACGTTAAAGAACTTCGCGAAATCACCGGCTGCGGCATGATGGACTGCAAAAAAGCACTGACTCAGGCTGACGGCAATCGTGAAAAAGCAATTGAAATCCTCAGAGAAAAAGGTCTGGCTACTGCTGCGAAAAAGGCTGGACGTATTGCTGCTGAAGGTGTTGTAAAAGCTCTCGTTGATACGGAAAAAAATGTTGGCGTAGTGGTTGAAGTAAACGCTGAGACCGACTTCGTTGCTAAAAACGCAGAATTCCAGGAGATGGTTACTGCTGTTGCACAGACCATCATTGACTGCAATCCTGCTGATGTTGAGACCCTCAACACCATGAAAGCTTCTGGCACTGATATGACCGTTGCAGAGCTGGTTACTGAAAAGATCCAGAAAATCGGCGAAAATATGAAAATCCGTCGTTTCGTTCGTTACGAAGGCACGGTTGCTACCTATGTTCATGGTGGCGGCGCTATCGGCGTAATGGTAAAATTCGATACTGACGTTGCTGACAAAGAAGGCTTTGACGAAGTTGGTCATGATGTAGCGATGCAGGTTGCTGCTGCAAACCCATCTTACCTGAACGCAGCCGCTGTACCAGCTGAAGTGATCGAAAAAGAAAAAGAAATTCTGAAGGTTCAGGCAATGAACGAAGGCAAACCAGAAGCAATCGCTGAGAAAATGGTTGCCGGCAGAATTCAGAAATTCTACAAAGAAAACTGCCTGCTGGATCAGGTATTCATCAAAGACAACGAGTTGACCATCACCAAATATGTGGAAGCAAAAGCCAAAGAACTGGGCGGCAAGATCGCAATTGTTGATTTTGTTCGCATGGAAAAAGGCGAAGGTCTTGAGAAAAAAGAAGAAAACTTCGCTGACGAAGTTGCAAGCATGATGAAATAGTTTTCAACGAAATGCTGCTGCCTCTGTGGAGAAATCCACAGAGGCTTTTTCTCTGTTTTATCGCTTTAATGGCTTTCCAAAAGACAAGAATCCGGCCTCAGATGAGGCCGGATTCTTGTCTTTTATGGATATGCATGGAAGAATTACATGATTTTGCGGAAGAGAGCCTTCAAATCCTCAATGGAGGCTTCTTTTGGATTGCCGGGAGCGCAAGCATCCGCATGAGCGGATTCAGCCAGGAAGGCAAGATCTTCTTCTTTGATTGCTTCCAGCTTGGTGGGGATACCAACATCAATGGAAAGCTGGCGTACAGCGTCGATTGCGGCCTTACGATATTCCTCAACGGACATGGAATCCACATTCTTTACACCCATTGCCCGGGCAATCTCACGGTATTTTTCACCGGTGCAGTCCTGGTTGTATTCCATAACGATCGGCAGCATCATAGCGCAGGCAACGCCATGCGGGGTATCGTAAACAGCACCCAGGGTATGTGCCATCGAGTGGGCGATGCCAAGACCAACGTTGGAGAAGCCCATACCGGCAATGTACTGTCCCAGAGCCATGTCCTCGCGGCCTTTCGGGTCATTGTTTACTGCCGAACGGAGGGAACGGGCAATGATTTCGATGGCTTTCAGATGGAACATATCGGTCATTTCCCAAGCAGCTTTGGTTGTGTAGCCTTCGATTGCGTGGGTCAAGGCGTCCATACCGGTAGAGGCGGTCAAGCCTTTGGGCATGGAGGCCATCATTTCCGGATCAACAACAGCAACGATCGGCATATCGTGAGGGTCAACGCAAACAAATTTCCGTTTCCGTTCCACATCGGTGATGACATAGTTGATGGTTACTTCCGCGGCAGTACCGGCTGTGGTCGGAACAGCAATAATCGGAACGCAGGGCTTTTTGGTTGGCGCAACACCCTCCAGACTTCTGACATCTTCAAATTCCGGGTTTGCGATAATAATGCCGATGGCCTTGGCTGTATCCATGGAGGAACCGCCGCCGATTGCTACAATATAATCTGCTCCGGCTTCTTTGAACGCTTTCACACCGGACTGAACATTTTCAATGGTTGGGTTTGGTTTGATATCGGAGAAGATTTCATAAGCCAATCCGTTTTGCTCCAGAACATCGCACACTTTTTTCGTGATACCAAATTTGATCAGGTCTTTGTCCGAGCAAACGAAGGCTTTTTGGAAGCCGTGGGATTTTGCTTCGTTGGCAATTTCAGCAATTGCGCCGGCACCGTGGTAAGAAGTTTGATTCAGCATAATACGATTTGCCATAATTCTGTCTCCTTTGATGTAAAGATGTAAAATTTATCGGGGTACAACCTTATCTTAAGGGCAAAAAAGTAAAAAGAAAAGCAGAAAAATGTGAAATTTCTATCAACCTGTTGATTTTCTACAAAAATGTTAAAATGCAAGGAAATTTATGGTGATTTCATTGATAGACAATTGGTAAAGCTTCTTTAAACTTTCTCCAAAATGAGGCAAGAGGCTTCTTGGGGGCTTTACAGATTCAGGTCCTTATTGTAAAATAAGAAAAGAATGTTGGGGGTCGCAGCGCGGCTCCTGAAAAAACAGGGAGTGGTTGAAAATGAGTCTTGCATATGGTAGAATTTTGCTGAAGCTGAGCGGTGAAGCACTTGCCGGCGATAAAAAAACCGGACTTGATTATAATAAAGTGACCGAAATCTGTCAGAGCATCAAAAAATGCTATGATATGGGGGTCCAGATCGCCATTGTTGTAGGAGGAGGAAACTTCTGGAGAGGCAGATCCAGCGGCCAGATGGAGCGCACCCGTGCTGATCACATCGGTATGCTGGCTACTGTAATGAACTCACTGGCACTGGCGGATTCTCTGGAACAGCTTGGCTGTGATGTGCGTGTGCAGACTGCCATCGCCATGCAGCAGATCGCGGAGCCTTATATCCGAAACAAAGCGGTTCGTCATTTGGAGAAAGGCCGCATTGTGATCTTTGGCTGCGGCACTGGCAACCCATTCTTCTCCACAGATACCGCATCCGCACTTCGGGCCGCGGAGATCGGCGCGGACGCTATTCTGAAGGCAACGCTGGTGGACGGTGTTTATGACAGCGATCCACACAAAAATCCCAATGCCAAACGCTATGAAACCATCTCCTTTGACGAGGTCATCGGCAAACACCTGAATGTAATGGATATTACGGCCTTTTCCATGTGCGCGGACAACAATATTCCGGTGGTTGTATTCAGTCTGGAGGACCCGGATAATATTATCCGCGTTGTCGGCGGCGATACCAAGGTGGGCACGATCGTTTCCCATCAGGCGTAACAAGAAAATTTCTGGATAAAATTTCTGGATAAAGAATAAAAAACGTGGCTTTGCCACAGAACGGAGAGTTGTTTATGAATATCAAAGCTATGAACAAAGAGATCTGCGGAAGAATGGAAAAGAGCATCACTGCTTTGGAAAATGAATTCCGCGCGATCAACGCCGGCCGCGCAAACCCAGCTCTGTTGGAACGGGTGTCGGTAGAATATTATGGTGTTCCAACCCCAATCAACCAGATGGCTGCCATCAATGTTATGGATGCGAGAACTCTGACCATTCAGCCATGGGACAAATCCACCATGAAGATGATCACCAAAGCAATTCAGGCTTCCGATATCGGCATCAACCCAACCGATGACGGCTCTGTGATCCGTTTGGTATTCCCGGCTCCAACGGAGGAACGCCGGAAAGAGCTGTGCAAAAAAGTAAGCAAAATGGGTGAAGAGGCGAAGGTTGCCATCCGCAATATCCGCCGCGACTTTGTCGATCAGCTGAAGGCGCAGAAGAAAAATAACGAGATTACCGAGGATGAACAGAAAGACGGCGAAAAAGAAGTTCAGACCGTTACCGACAACTACATCAAGAACATTGACAAACTGGTGAAGGACAAAGAAACCGAGGTTCTTTCCATCTAATTTTTTTCTGCATTGATTTCAGAGAGACCCACTGGCTCCAGTGGGTCTCTCCCTATACAAAGGCGGTTATCGGCTTATTATGGAAGAAAAAAATCGACCAAAACATATTGGTATTATTATGGACGGCAACGGAAGATGGGCCAAAAAGCGGGGAATGCCCCGGACTTTTGGTCACAAAGCCGGTGCCAAGGCTTTTCGGGAGCTGGTGAAACATTGTCTGGAACGGAAGATCCCTTATCTGACTGTGTACGCCTTCTCGACCGAAAACTGGAAACGTCCCCAAGAGGAAGTGGACGCGATCATGAAGCTTTTGCGGGACTATCTGGATGAAGCCTTTCAGCATGAGGATGAAAATAAGGATATTTGCGTTAAAGTGATTGGCAGCACGGGGCCTCTGGCTCCGGATCTGCGGGAAAAAATCGCCCGTTTGGAGGAAAAAACCAAGGGGAACACTGGGATCACCGTCAATATCGCTCTGAACTACGGCGGAAGAGATGAACTGGTTCATGCTTTCCGGTCTCTGGCGGAGCAAATCAAGGAAGGAAGCCTGTCACCGGACCAGGTGACGGAGGATTTGATCAGCGATTCCCTTTATACCGCTGGTCAGCCGGATCCGGATTTGATCATCCGCCCCAGCGGAGAGCTGCGTCTGTCCAATTTTCTGATCTGGCAGGCGGCCTATGCGGAATTTGTGTTTATGGATGTGCTCTGGCCCGACTTCGGCGCAAAGGAGCTGGATCAGGCTCTGGAGGAATATGCCGGACGCAGCCGCCGCTTTGGCGATATTACAGCAGCAAAATCCTAAATAATATACAGGAGTGGTTGTTTTGAAACAAAGAATCCTCTCTGCGTTGGGAGGACTGGTGGTTCTGGCTGTGGTTCTCAGCCTGTTTGATACTCTGGTTCTCAACGGAGCGATCAGTATTATCGCGCTCTTGGCTGTTTATGAGTTTTTCCACGCGACAAAGATCAGCGAAAACCGGCTGTTGACCGGGGTTGCTTACCTGGTTACTGTGATCATTCCGTTTATTCCCCGGGCGAATGAATCGGATTGGCTGCCGGTCGTGCTTCTTCCTTACATCGGTGTGCTGTTCTGTATCCTGCTGGCCACCCATAAGACCACCCGGGTGGAACAGGCGGCAATGACCTTTATGATCAGCCTGGCGATCCCGCTGTCCCTCAGCTCAGCGGTTTATTTCCGGGACAGTTACGGTACCGTTATTGGTCTGTTCTACCTGATTCTTGCCCTGGGCGGGGCTTGGTTCAGCGATACCGGAGCCTATTTTGTGGGCTGCAGCATTGGAAAACATAAGATGACCCCTGTAATCAGTCCGCACAAAACCTGGGAAGGGGCAGTGGGCGGCGTTGTGATCTGTACAATCTGTATGCTGCTGGTGGGAAAACTGTTTGAATTCGCAGTCCCGGGCTTTACCATTGACTATCTGCGCTTGGCGCTGCTGGCGCCGGTGGCCTCTGTTACCAGCATTGTCGGAGATCTTTCCGCTTCTCTGGTGAAACGGCAGTACGGCGTCAAGGACTTTGGCAACATCATGCCGGGTCATGGCGGCGTTTTGGACCGTTTTGACAGCGTTCTTTTTGTTGCGCCCTTGATTTGGGGGATTGTTCAGAATTTCCCCATTGCACAGATCCGATAAATTATGACAGCACAGGCAGGAGGTCATCTTTGGGTGACCTCCTGCGTTTTGGAAAGGAAAAGGCTTATGAAAACAGTTTCGATTCTTGGTTCTACTGGTTCCATTGGTACCCAGAGTCTGGACGTTTGTGAAAAAGCGGGTTATCGGCTGCATACCCTCTGCGCTCACCGGAATATAACTTTATTGGAGGAGCAGACCCGCAAGTTCCGTCCGCAGCAGGTCATTGTCACAGATGTTGAGGCGGGAAAAAGCCTTGCGCTGCGTCTTAGAGATCTGGACATTCCGGTAAAAACAGGGTTTCAAGCTCTGCTGGACGCGGTTCAGGAGGATGGGCAGGATGTGATCATCAACGCTCTTATGGGCGTTCGTGGTTTGCTGCCTACCCTGTATGCCCTTCAGGCAGGTAATTCGGTGGCTCTTGCCAACAAAGAGACGCTTGTTGCGGGAGGAAAGCTGGTAACCGGATTGGCAAAAGAAAAAAACATCCCGTTGGTGCCAATCGACAGCGAACACTCAGCCATATTCCAGTGTTTGCAGGGAAATCATAAAGAACAGGTGAAAAGACTGATCATCACGGCTTCCGGTGGGCCTTTCTTCGGGAAAACCCGGGAAGAGCTCTCCGCTGTCACCAGAGAACAGGCTCTGCGTCATCCCAACTGGTCCATGGGCGCGAAGATCACCATTGACTCCTCCACCTTGGCCAATAAAGCTTTGGAGTTCATCGAGGCTATGTGGTTGTTTGACATGCCTCCGGAACAGATTGATGTGTTGGTTCACCGCCAAAGCATTGTTCATTCTCTTGTAGAGTATGTGGATGGTTCGGTTATAGCGCAGTTGGGAGCAGCGGATATGCGAGTGCCTATCCAATATGCCCTGACCTGGCCGGAACGGATGGAATCCCCGGCGAGAAAGCTGGATCTGCTCAGTTGTCCGCCTCTGACCTTCCAGAAGCCGGATCTGGAGACCTTTACCTGTCTGCGGGATGGTATGGAAGCCGCCAAAAAAGGCGGCCTTTATCCCTGTATCTTTAATGCTGCCAATGAGCAGGCGGTTGAACTGTTTTTACAGGATAAAATTCGCTATCTGGATATCTTTCGGGCTGTACATGAATCTCTTTCTCACTTCAGTGGAGGGGAATACACCACTGTTGAGGAGCTGCTGGAGCAGGATCGGCAAACCCGCGCCTATGTGCGCAGTCTTTTTGACCTGTAATTTGATGTGGAATTGGATGTGAAGGAAAATGAGTCTCCCTGTGATGATCATTTTTGTGGTTCTGATTTTTGGTTTTATTATTTTTATTCATGAGTTGGGACATTTTACCGTGGCGAAGGCCTGTGGGGTCCGTGTTCATGAATTTGCTCTGGGTATGGGTCCAACCATTTTCAAAAAGCAGAAGGGCGATACAACCTATGCTCTGCGCTTGCTGCCGGTTGGCGGCTTTGTGGCCGTTGAGGGCGAAGATGAGGACAGCGATGATGAAAAAGCCCTCAATAAAAAGCCTGTCTGGCAGAGAATCCTTTTTGTCAGTGCCGGAGCCTTTATGAATATTCTGTTCGGTTTCCTGCTGATGATGTTTCTGGTATCCAAACAGGAATTGGTATCCACAACCGTGGTTGCCCGCTTTAACGAAGATGCGGTCAGCTCTCAGGTCCTTCAGGTGGGCGATGAAATCCTGGAGATCAATGGGAAAAAAGTCAGCATCGGCAATGATATTATCTTTGAGCTGATCAGCGTCGGCTCGGATCCAATCGATTTGACGATTCGCCGGGATGGGGAAATCCTGACTTTGGAGAATGTGCCTTTCCCCACGGAAACCGTCGACGGCATTACAGTGGCCTCCATGGATTTTCTGGTTTATGGACAGGAAAAAACATTAGCGGGAACCCTGAAAGAAGCATGGCACATGACCACCGGCGTCGTGAAACAGGTATGGGATTCCTTCTTCAAGCTGATCACCGGTCAGTATAAGGTGCAGCAGCTTTCCGGACCAGTTGGTGTCAGCACAGCCATCGGTCAGGCAGCTTCAGTCGGTGTGGAAAATCTGATTTTAATGATAGCTTTTATCACCATTAACATCGGTGTGTTCAATCTGATCCCGCTGCCGGCTCTGGACGGCGGGCGGTTGTTCTTCCTTCTTATCGAAGCTATCCGCGGTAAGCCGGTTCCGGCCAAGTACGAAGGCTTTGTGCATGCAGCAGGTCTGGTGCTGCTAATGGGATTGATGCTCTTTGTCACCTTTAACGACATTGTTAAGCTGATTTTCAAATAAACAGGAAAAAGAAAAGAGGAATGACTGTGAAACGAGAGTCTTTGCCGGTAAAAGCAGGTTCTCTTACCATTGGCGGCGGTGCGCCAGTATCCATTCAATCCATGCTGAACATCCCCGCCGAGGATGTGGAAGGAAGCGTGGCCCAGGCGATGCGTCTGGAGGCAGCAGGCTGTCAGATTTTGCGGGCAGCGATTCCCAACCGGGAGGCAGTAAAGCTGATCCCACGGCTGAAAGAGGCTGTTTCAATGCCTTTGGTGGCGGATATCCATTTTGATTACCGACTCGCGCTGGAATCTGTAGCTGCGGGTATTGACAAGATCCGCATCAATCCAGGCAATATCGGCGATGACAGCCGGGTAAAACAGGTGGTGGATGCCTGCCGCGTCAAAAATATCCCCATTCGCGTGGGTGTCAACAGCGGCTCGCTGGAGCGGGAAATTTTGGCGAAATACGGCTCTCCCACTGCCCAGGCGCTGGTGGACAGCGCCCTGTATCATGTGCGCCTGATTGAAAAATTTGATTATGATCAGATCGCCATCTCCATCAAATCTTCCCATGTGCCTACCATGATCGAAGCTTACCGCCTGGCGGTGCAGCAGTGCCCCTATGCGCTGCATTTGGGTGTTACGGAGGCTGGAACTGCGCGCATGGGACTGATCAAATCAGCAGTGGGCATTGGTTCTCTCCTCTGTGATGGAATCGGCGATACCATCCGGGTGTCTCTGACTGCCGATCCGGTGGAGGAAATTGCCGCCGCCAAAGATATTCTGAAAGCAGTCGGACTGCAAAAAGATGGCGTCAACATAGTATCCTGTCCAACCTGCGGCAGAACAAAGATCAATTTGATCGCTTTGGCGCAGCAGGTGGAGGAAGCACTGAAGGATTGTAAAAAATCAATAACGGTCGCCGTCATGGGCTGTGCGGTTAATGGCCCCGGTGAAGCCAGAGAAGCAGACATCGGCATTGCCGGCGGCGATGGCTGCGCTCTGCTGTTCAAAAAAGGGGAGATCCTTCGGAAAGTACCGGAAAACCAGGTTTTGGAGGAACTGCTGCGAGAAATTGAAGAAATGTAGGAAGAGGAAAGGAAGGGAAAGCTGGCCATGGCAACATTGGAAGAGGTCTTGGGGCAATTTTTGCCCGATTCGGTGCCGCAGGCTTTGCGAAAGTCCGCCATTCTGGAGCCGGTGACGGCAAATCAGGAAAAACGGGAGATCATTCTGCGCTTGGCGCCGCCAAAGCTGATCCGTCGCTGTGAGCTGCGGGAGGTGGAGCGGCATTTTAAGGAGCAGTTCCGTCTCAATGCTTGTTCTCTGCTGTGCCGCTACCAGCCGGAGCAGTTCGATCCCTCCTATATGGAGAGCATTTATGATACTCTGCGGGACAAAGGCTATCCGGTCAACGGTTTTTTTAACGAAAGTGAGGCTGCTTGGGAGGGGGACAGCCTGCTGATCACCCTGAAACACGGCGGATGCAATTTTCTGGAAAATACCGGCTGCCTTGATGCCATTCGCCAGCAGCTTGCGGAGGAATTTGGGCGCGGCTTTCAGATCTCTCTGGATACAAGGGAAACTGCCGATCCTCAGGAGCATCAGGAAAAAGGCCTTCAGGACTTTGTCAAAACCCTGCCCAAAACGGGGGACAAGCCGAAAAAAGAGAAAAAGGCGGACGCGAAACGGCTTGCTTTTGATTGCAGCGATCTGCCCATTCTGCCGGAGGGTGCCGTTTTGGTGCTGGGTAAGGAGATCAAGGAAGCGCCTATTCCGTTGGTGGATGTGACCCAGGAAAGCGGAAAGGTTACGGTCTGGGGCGATATTATCCGCAAAGAGTCCATCAGCTCCCGTGACAAAAAGTGGGAGATCTACTCCATTGATATTACGGACTACAGCAGCTCCAATACCTTGAAAATCATCTGTGCCGCCGACAAAAAGGAGGCCATTGATGAACTGAAGCCGGGAAATACGCTGCTGGTTCAGGGCGACGCGGCTTTTGATAAGTATGAGCATGATGTGACCATTACACCCCGGAATATTATGCTGGTTTCCAAACAGAAAAAGACGGATGACGCGCCGAAAAAGCGGGTGGAGCTTCATTTACATACCAATATGTCCACCATGGACGGCATGACACCGGTCGCCGATTTGGTGAAACAGGCTCATGACTGGGGCCATCCAGCCATTGCCATTACGGATCACGGTGTTTGTCAGAGCTTCCCGGACGCTATGTACCTCAGCGACAAGTGGGAGGACTTCAAGGTCATTTACGGTGTGGAAGCTTACTTTGTGGATGACATGATTTCCGCCGTAAAAGGCCTGAGCCAGCGGGATTTTGATGAGGAATTTATTGTTTTCGACCTGGAGACCACCGGTTTGTCCGCCAGTACGGAGCGCATTACGGAAATTGGTGCGGTAAAGGTGAAAAACGGTGCTGTGTTCGACTCCTTCAACACCTTTGTGAACCCGGAAAAGGCGATTCCCGGTAATATTGTGGAGCTAACCGGTATCACAGACGAGATGGTCAAAGACGCTCCCAAAGAAAAAGAGGCCATTGCTCTTTGGAAAGAGTTCATCGGGGAAGATGCGGTGCTGGTAGCTCACAATGCCGAGTTCGATACCGGTTTCCTGCGGCAGGCTTACCGCCGCTGCGGAGAGGAATTTACCAACACCTACGCGGATACGGTGACCATGGCTCGATCCATGTTCCCAAATCTGAAAAACCATAAGCTGAATACGGTTGCCGAGTACCTGAAATGCGGCGATTTCAACCATCACCGCGCCTGCGATGATGCGGCGGTGCTGGCAAAGATCTTTATCCGTATGCTGGAGTTGCTGGAAAGCGAACAAAAGATCCACTCCCTTCAGGAAATCAATACCGCTTTAGGCTCCAGCGACCCAACCAAGCTGAAATATACCCATCAGGTGCTGTTGGTAAGGAATAATGTGGGGCTGAAAAACTTGTACAAGCTAATCTCTATGTCCCACCTGAAATATTATAAGCGCCGTCCGTTGATCCCAAAATCGGAGCTGATCCGCCACCGGGAAGGTCTGATTGTTGGCAGCGCCTGCGAGGCAGGCGAGCTGTTCCGGGCAGTCGTGGCGGGAAAAAACTGGCGGGAGCTGTGTGAGATCGCCAAGTTTTACGATTATCTGGAGGTACAGCCTCTAGGCAACAACGAATTTATGCTCCGCAACGGCGACGTAAAGAGCATGGACGAGCTGATCGAATTCAACAAGACGATCATCAAGCTGGGAGATTACCTGCATATCCCGGTGGTAGCAACCGGAGACGTCCACTTTATGAAGAAGGAGGATGCCATCTTCCGTGCCATCCTGATGGCAGGACAGGGCTTCCCTGACGCGGACCAGCAGGCACCGCTGTATCTCCGTACCACCGAGGAGATGCTGGCGGAATTCAGTTATCTGCCGCCGGAAAAAGCCTATGAGATCGTGGTGGAAAACACCAATCTGGTGGCCGACTGGATCGAACCGGTGCGGGCTTTCCCCAACGGCACCTTTACCCCCACCATTGAGGGGGCAGATGAGGAACTGAAGGAGATTTGCTGGAGCAGCGCAAAGAAAATGTTCGGCGATCCGGTACCGGAACTGGTAGCCCAGCGGCTTTCCAAGGAACTGGACTCCATCATCAAGCATGGTTTCGCCGTTCTCTACATTATTGCTCAGAAGCTGGTGGCGAAATCCGTCAGCAACGGCTATAAAGTCGGCTCCCGAGGATCGGTTGGTTCTTCCTTTGTGGCCATTATGGCAGGAATCTCCGAGGTCAATCCTCTGCCGCCTCACTATGTTTGCCCCAACTGTAAGCACAGCGAATTTATCACCGATGGTTCGGTGGGTTCCGGTTTTGACCTGCCGCCCAAAAACTGTCCAAATTGCGGCACTGCCTATAAGAGAGACGGTCATGACATTCCTTTCGAAACCTTTTTAGGTTTCCACGGAGACAAATCGCCGGATATCGACCTGAACTTTTCCGGTGAATATCAGGCCCAGGCCCACAAATATACAGAGGAGCTGTTTGGCAGCTCTCATGTGTTCAAGGCCGGCACCATCGGTGCTGTAGCGGATAAAACCGCCTACGGTTATGTGAAAAAATATTTGGATGAGCGGGGAAAGGTCCTTCACAAAGCGGAGGAGAACCGGCTTGCGATCGGCTGTACCGGTGTTAAACGCACCACCAGCCAGCATCCCGGAGGCATGGTGGTGGTGCCGGGGAATTACGAAGTTTATGATTTTACCCCCGTTCAGCACCCGGCGGACGACGTGAAAAGCGATATCGTCACGACCCACTATGACTTTAACTCCCTTCATGATACGATTCTGAAGCTGGATATTCTGGGCCATGATGTTCCGACCCTGTATAAGCATCTGGAGGATCTTACCGGCATTGATGCCAATGACGCGGACACCAGCGATCCGCTGATTTACAGCCTGTTTACCTCTCCGGAAGCGCTGGGTGTGACGGCGGAGGACATTATGTGCGAGACCGGTACGTTAGGCATTCCGGAAATGGGTACACCTTTCGTGCGGCAGATGCTGATGGACTGTAAGCCGACGAAATTTTCTGATCTTTTGCAGATTTCCGGTCTGTCCCATGGTACGGACGTATGGCTGGGCAATGCGCAGGACCTGATCAAAAGCGGGCAATGCACCATTTCTGAAGTAATCGGTACCCGTGACAGCATTATGCTGTACCTGATTTATCATGGAGTGGACCCGTCCATGTCCTTTAAGATCATGGAGATCGTCCGCAAGGGCAAGGCCACCAAGCTGCTGACCCAGGAGCATATTGATGCCATGAAAGCCCACGGTGTGCCCCAGTGGTACATAGACAGCTGCTTCAAAATCAAATATATGTTTCCGAAAGCGCACGCGGCGGCCTACGTTATCGCCGCCATCCGTCTTTGCTGGTATAAAATCCATCATCCGCTGGCCTTTTATGCGGCCATGTTTACGGTTCGAGGCGATGATTTTGACGCGCAGACGGTCATGCAGGGCAAGGAGATGGTTCTCTACCGGATGAAAGAGCTGAAAGCCAAGGGAATGGATATGACGGATAAAGAGGATAAGCAATTCGTAGCTTTGCAGACTGCCTACGAGATGCTCCAGCGTGGCTTTGAATTCCTGCCGGTTGATTTGTATAAATCCGACGCTACCCGGTATCTCATTGAGGACGGCAAAATTCGCCTTCCCTTCGTTTCTTTGAAGGGGGTAGGTGAAAACGCCGCGAAAATGATTTATGAAGCCGCTCAACAGGGCGAATGTATCTCCCAGGATGAGCTGATCAGCCGGGGCGTGGGCAAATCAATTGTCCAGACTCTGCAGGACTGCGGCGCTTTGGGTGACCTGCCGGAAAGCAGCCAGATGAGTTTATTCTAAAGAAAAAACCACCTCGCAAGAGGTGGTTTTTGTCTGTTGGAAGTGTTTTTAATGCTTATCCGCAAAGCGTTCGCTTCCCCACCAGTCCGGCAGCAGTTCCTTCAGGCGGACGGTGGTTCGGCTCTCATAATCCATGAGAATTTCGATGTTTCCGCTGTCTTTGTCCAGCTGCATCATAAATTCCCGGCAGATGCCGCAGGGAGGGCCTGCTTTTCCATCGGACATGAGGGCAAGGATTTTGCAGATCTTGCTTTCTCCGTGGGTGATCATGTTGGCCATGGCGTTGCGTTCGGCGCACATCCCCATGGAGCAGGCGCTGTCGATACAAACACCTACATAAATGTTTCCTGCCTGGGTGAGCAGAGCGGCAGCGACCCCGCCAGCCTCCAGAAAAGGGGAAATTTCCCGTCCGTTTTGAACCTTTTTGGCGGCTTCATACAGTTGTTCCCACTGGTCTTTTTCCTGTTTCATGGGACTATCTCGCTTTCTCAAAGCGGATCGGACAGACAGCATCGGTGGACAGGCGCATGATCAGGTTCCCATCCGCGGTAAATTCCGCCCGGAAGGTGCGGGTGTCCATCACCTCGAAACCAACAAATTTCCGCTCACTGACCCGATTAAATTCCTGATCCATCAAACCATATTTCAGACGAAGGTGGTTGTTTTCGTAAGTAAAGTCCATCATACCGTAACCGGGATTGTAGTATTGGCCGCAGAAGGATTTGGCTTCTTCCGGAGAAAGGGGCAGATCAGCCTTTTCTTCCTCCGTGTAATCCGGACCAAGGCGCACAGAGTGGCGGAAAGCATCAATGAGGAAGGAGTAATCCTCCTGCACATCGTCCAGAAGAATATCCCGCAGCAGATAACTCAGGCAGCTGTAAGCCGGCGTATCAACGGTGTTGACCGACAGGGCGTAGGCGGCGTTTTCCTCCGGGAAGAAGCCCACCATCGAGTTGAAGCCGTTGGTGGAGCCGGAGTGAAAGACCACCGGACGCCCCTTGTAAACGGCGGTGATCCAGGCCAGAGCGTAGGCTTTTTGCAGTTCCTGGGGATGGGCGGAGCGACCAGGAATTACCACATTGGGTTTGATCAGTTCCGCAAAACCTTCCGGGCTGACCAGACGCTTGCCGTTGTACTCCCCCTTGCCGCAAAGGAGATACAGCCATTTTTCCAAACTGTCCGCATTGGTGTAAAGGCCGCCGCAAGGGTTGCTGGCCTGTCCAACCACTTCATCCACCAGATAAACCTGGCCATCCTTCTGAGAATAGGGAAGAGCGGCGTTAAGAGAATGGATATCACAGTGTCCCCGGAAGTACATATCCATGCCCAGAGGCTCTCCAATGCGTTCTGTCAGCAATTCTTCCCAGGTTTTGCCGCTGAGGCGCTCGCAGAGCTGTCCCAGAGCCACATACATCTGGTTCTGATAGCTGTATTTTTCCCGGAACCCGAAGGCAGGCGGGAAATAGGCAATGCGCCGCACCAGATCCGCCCGATCCTCCCGGACAAAGGTGCGCATTACGTCATGACGGCAAAGACCGGTGCGGTGGCAGGCCATGTCGCGAGGGGTTACATGGGCCTCCGCGTACTTGTCCATCATGGCAAAGTCCGGCATCAGCTCTTTCACCGGCGTATCCCAGGTCATTTTTCCTTCGTCACAGAGCTGGGCGGCGATCATGGTGGTGAAAGCCTTGCTGCAGGAAGCAATTTGGAAAAGGGTTTTGCTGTCCACCGGGCGGTGTTTTTCCACATCCGCTTCGCCGAAACAGTGTTTGAGTACACATTTACCGTCCTTTACAGCAACCAGAATTCCTCCGGCAAGACCGTAATGAGCACGGATCTGTTCAATGGTTTTTTCGATGGTGTTGTTGATCATTGGTTCCATGTGCATGAGTCCTTTCCTGTTGAATTTTTTCATGTTCATTATAATACAAGCCGTTGGCGCATGCAAGAAATCCGCTGTTTTTCTTGTTTCAAAAGGCGGTATGTGTTATAATCAATTATCATGTGGGTTGTGCGCTTTTTTCTTTTTCCCACAGCAGCGAGGTGCAAATCGTGACGATTTTAGGGATCGACCCCGGCTATGCCATCGTGGGCTGGGGCGTATTGGATTATCAGCATGGACAGTTTCAGGTAAAAGGCTACGGCGCCATCACGACGCCGGCCGGTCTGTCCTTTGAAAAACGTCTGGAGATGATCTATAAGGACATGTGCGTAGTCATCGGTAAGTATAAACCGGAGGCGCTGTCCATCGAAAAACTGTTCTTTACGAACAATAAGACCACCGGTATTGATGTGGCACAGGCCAGAGGAGTGATCCTGCTGGCAGCAGCTCTTTCCGGGATAAGTGTCTATGAATATACGCCGCCGCAGGTGAAGCAGGCGGTGGTGGGCTATGGTAAGGCGGAGAAAAAGCAGGTCATGGAGATGACCCGTATGCTGCTGAAGCTGCGGGAAGTGCCCAAGCCTGATGATACAGCGGACGCGCTGGCGCTGGCGGTGTGCCACGCCCACTGCTCCGGCTCCTCCCTGCAGAATCGGATTCTGGAAAAATACAAGCTGCTGCAGCAGTAAGGGGAAAGGAAAGAAATAATATGATTTACAGTGTACGAGGAAAACTGATCTATACCTCCACCAATGAGGCTGTCGTTGACTGCGGCGGCGTGGGTTATCACTGTTTTACAACGCTTTCCACCCTGAATCAACTTCCTTCCTTAGGAAATGAGGTGCTGCTTTACACCGTGCTTCAGGTGAAGGAGGACGGTGTAACCCTGTTTGGCTTTTCCACATTGGCAGAAAAGAACTGTTTTCAGCTTCTTACCTCCGTTTCCGGTGTGGGACCAAAGGGCGGTTTGGCGATTTTATCCCTGATGACCCCGGATCAAGTGGCTCTTTGTGTGATTTCCGGGGACCATAAAAGTCTGACCAAAGCACCCGGTATCGGCCCGAAAACGGCCCAGAGGCTGGTGCTGGAGCTGAAGGACAAGATGAAGACCGCAGGTTTCTCGTCTGAGGCGCAAACCATTGCGGATACTGCCAGCCACAGCGTCAGCGGCGGCTCAATCAGTGAGGCAATCGCGGCTTTGCTGGCGCTGGGATACTCCCAGAGTGAGGCTGCTCAGGCGATTGCCGGCTGCAGCGATGAGGAATCAGTGGATACAATTATTAAGCAGGGTCTGAAGAAGCTGTCCGGCGGACGCTGGTAAGGGAAGAATGTGAAAAGGGAGGAAAATGGGACCGATGCTGGAAGAAAAAGAACTGGATTTTGAAAACCGGATGGTCACTCCGGAATATACGCCGGTGGATTCCGATGTGGAAGGCTCTCTGCGGCCCAAAACTCTGGCGGAATATGTGGGACAGGAGAAGGTTAAGGAAAATCTGGCGATCTATATGAAATCGGCAAAAATGCGGGGCGAAGCGCTGGATCATGTGCTGCTCTATGGCCCTCCGGGACTGGGCAAAACGACATTAGCCGGTATTGTTGCCAACGAAATGGGCGTAAATCTGCGCATCACCTCCGGTCCGGCCATTGAGAAACCGGGGGATCTGGCGGCACTGCTGACCAATCTGGCGCCGGGGGACATTCTTTTCATTGATGAGATCCACCGCCTGTCCAGAGCGGTGGAAGAGATCCTCTATCCGGCTATGGAGGATTATGCTTTGGATATTATCATCGGAAAAGGTCCCTCTGCCCGCTCAATCCGCATTGATCTGCCGAAATTTACCCTCATTGGCGCCACTACCCGCGCTGGTCAGATGACGTCCCCGTTAAGAGATCGTTTTGGCATGATCCTGCGGCTGGAACTGTATAATCCGGAGGAATTGGGGCAAATCATCCGCCGCAGCGCAAAGATTTTAGAGGTGGATTGTGAAGAAGGGGGAGCGCTGGAGCTGGCAAGACGGAGCCGGGGTACGCCTCGAATCGCCAACCGCCTGCTCAAACGGGCCAGAGATTTTGCTCTGGTTATGGGAGACGGCGTTATCACCGCTGATATCGTCAATTTGGCTTTGGAACGGATGGAAATCGACCGTTTGGGCTTGGATTCCAATGACAGGCGGATTTTGCAGACCATTATACGCAATTACAACGGAGGACCGGTGGGGGTGGAAACGCTGGCAGCCGCTGTAGGGGAGGAAACCGTCACCATAGAGGATGTGTGCGAACCGTATTTGATGCAGCTGGGCTTTCTGATTCGGACACCAAGAGGCCGCTGTGTTACCGCGATGGCCTATGATCATCTGGGGATGAAGCGCCCAAAGGAAATGAACAGCATGGAAGGCGGAGAACAGCTTCGCTTGTCGGATTTGTAGGGAAATTTGTGCAGATCGTCTGCATAAAAATAGAAGAGTAAAAGAGTAAATTGATTTGGAAAGGCAGGAATTACCATGGGAAGAATTTTCGGCACCGATGGTGCAAGGGGCGTAGCAAACACGGAGATCAGCTGTACATTGGCTATGGACATTGCCAGAGCGGCAGCGATGGTGGTGGCACAAAAAACACATAAAGAACATCCTGTATTTCTTGTGGGCAGTGACACCCGGATCTCCCGCCATATGCTGATTGGGTCGATTTCCGCTGGTTTGTGTTCTGTTGGGGCCAATGTTACGGTTTTGGGTGTTGTTCCTACACCAGCAGTAGCCTATCTGGTAAAAGAAATGGGCGCGGATGGTGCTATTATGCTTTCCGCTTCTCACAATTCCTATGAGTTCAACGGCATAAAAGTTTTCGGCTCCGACGGTTTTAAGCTGACGGACGAGGAGGAATTTGCCATTGAAGAAATTGTGTTGGATCAGGTCCTGCCCTATGATATTAAATGGAACGATCAGTTAGGGACGATCCGGGAGGACTTTGACGCGATTGATCGTTATATCAACCATATTGCAGGAACCTGTGAGGAAAATCTGAGCGGGATCCGGGTTTTGGTGGACTGCGCCAACGGTTCTGCTACCAGAACAGCGGCTAAAATCTTCGGCAAACTGGGTGCTGATGTGACTGTGATCAACGATCAGCCTGACGGCATCAATATTAATGACCATTGTGGCTCTACCCATATTGAGGAATTGGGCAAAAAGGTGGTGAAGCAGGGCTTTGACCTGGGGGTTGCCTTTGATGGCGACGCAGACCGCTGTCTGGCGGTGGATCATCAGGGCAAATTGGTGGATGGCGACCAGTTGATCGCCATGTTCTCCCTCTACATGAGAGAAAAAGGAGTTTTGCCGGAGGATTGCGCTGTTGTTACCGTGATGAGCAACATGGGCTTCTTCCGCTTCTGCAAGGAAAACGGCATCAAGGCGGAGATCACCAAGGTGGGCGACCGCTATGTGCTGGAACGGATGCGGGAAAAGGGCTATGGCATTGGCGGTGAACAAAGCGGACATATTATCTTCCGTCAGTATATGACCACAGGTGACGGCCAGTTGACCGCGGTACAGCTGCTGAAACTGTTGAAGGAAAGCGGTAAGAGCCTCAGCGACGCTGCGTCTATTATGGAGGTTTATCCGCAGGTTTTGATCAATGTCCGCGCCGATAAAGAAATGAAAAAACAGCTTCAGGTGGATGAAGGTGTTCAGAAGGAACTGAAAAAATGGGAAGCGAATCTGGGCGAAGAGGGCAGAATCCTGCTGCGTCCCTCCGGTACGGAGCCTTTGATCCGCGTTATGGTCGAAGGCAAGGATCAGGCGCTGATCCAGCAGGCAGCGACTGCCATTGCGCAAACGATTCAGGAAAGGTTGGCCTACTAAAAATGAGAGCAGCAACAAATTGGAAGGATTTCGAAATCATTGACACCTCCTCCGGGGAAAAACTGGAGCGGTGGGGCGATGTGATTCTGGCTCGACCGGACCCGCAGATTATCTGGAATACGCCGAAAGGGGCGGAGTGGAAAAAGGCGAATGCCCGTTATCAGCGTTCTTCCTCCGGAGGCGGTCAATGGGACAACAAATCCATGGAGAAGGATCAATGGACCATCGCTTACGGCCCACTGACCTTTAAAATAAGCCCAACCGGCTTCAAACATACCGGCCTTTTCCCGGAGCAGGCGGTAAACTGGGACTTTATGGCGGATAAGATTCGTGCTGCCGGCCGCCCTGTCAGCGTACTGAACCTGTTTGCTTACACCGGCGGGGCCACACTGGCCTGCGCGCAGGCGGGCGCAAAGGTTTGCCATGTGGACGCTTCCAAAGGTATGGTGGCATGGGCCAGAGAAAACGCCCAGCTCTCCGGCTTGATTGATAAGCCGATCCGCTGGATCGTGGATGACTGCAAAAAATTTGTGGAGCGGGAAATCCGGCGGGGAAACCGCTATGATGCCATCGTAATGGATCCGCCTTCCTACGGCCGGGGACCAGGCGGTGAGGTCTGGAAGCTGGAAGAAGCGATTTACCCTCTGGTTGATCTGTGTGCGCAGGTGCTCAGCGACAAACCGCTGTTCTTCCTGCTGAATTCTTATACCACCGGCTTGTCCCCATCGGTTATGGAATATATTCTGGGTGTGACTGTGGGTAAAAAATATAAAGGAAAGCTGTCTTCCTCTGAAATTGGCTTGCCGGTCCGCAAAAGTGGCTTTATTCTTCCCTGCGGCAGCACCGCTATGTGGGAAGAGTAACGGCTTTCGAACCAAAAACCGCTTTTGCGGCACCAGAGCAAACCTGTAATGCTTGCTGCCGTGCTTTTGGCGGCATTCCGCGAGCGGAAACAGCCTGTCTGGTGAAAATTCAAAAACTATCTATTTTATTCTTTGCATATTTCCTGTATACTTTGTATCTGAGAAACCGGGCGGGATTGTTCTGCCCGGTTTCTGAGGGGTACTGCTGCGCGTTTCTCCGGTTTGTGACAGGGAGACGGGCAAGAGTGCCCATTCTGCAAGGAACAGAATTGAAGGAAAGGTGGTTTTCCCAAACCTATGAACGACTTTATCGAAGCCCGCGGCATCAGCTTCAGCTATGCCATGGAGGATGATCCAAATCCCATCCGTGTATTCGAGAATCTTGATTTTACCATTGGTCAGGGGGAATTGGTAGCCATATTGGGCCACAATGGTTCCGGCAAAAGCACGCTGGCCAAGCATTTTAACGCTATTTTGCTGCCGGATGAGGGACAGCTTACCGTAGACGGGATGGATACCCAGGATAATGATAAGCTGTATGATATCCGACAGGAAGTTGGTATGGTCTTTCAGAATCCGGATAACCAGATCGTTGCTACCGTTGTGGAAGAAGATGTAGCCTTTGGGCTTGAGAATATGGGCGTGGAGCCTTCGGAGATCCGCCGCCGGGTGGATCAGGCTTTGGAGAGTGTGGGGATCAGTGAGTATAAGACCCATGCGCCTCACCGCCTGTCCGGCGGACAGAAACAGCGGGTGGCCATTGCCGGCATTATTGCCATGCGTCCCCGTTGCATTGTTTTGGACGAGCCTACCGCAATGCTGGACCCGCAGGGTCGCTGTGAAGTTATGCGCACCATTTTGGATCTGAACCGAAATTATGGGATCACCATTGTTTTGATCACCCACTATATGGATGAGGCTGCCCAGTGTGACCGGGTGGTGGTTATGGATTCCGGCGCGGTGCTTTTGGATTCTACTCCAAAAGAGGTCTTTTCTCATGTGAAAATGCTGAAAAGTGTAGGGCTTGATGTGCCGCAGGCAACGGAGATCTGTTATGAACTGAATAAAGCCGGCTATACCATGCCGACGGAGGTGCTTTCTGTGCGGGATTGTGCCGATGAGCTGCAGAAGCTGATCGAGCGCACATATGCTGCCAAACGGAAGGCAGCCAAATTAGGCGGGAAAAAGTAAGCCCAAAGAAAGGAAATGGTCCAAATATGGCTGTTATTAAAACAGAAAACCTGAGCCACGTCTATTCTGAAGGGACTCCTTTTGTAAAGACGGCGATCGATAATATTAGCATTGAAATCGAAGAGGGACAGATGATCGGAGTGATCGGACACACCGGCTCCGGCAAAAGTACCCTGATCCAGCACTTTAACGGTTTGCTTCAGCCTACCTCCGGCAAAATTTACATCGACGGAGAGGATATGTGGGCGGACAAAAGTAAGCTTCGGGATATTCGTTTTAAAGTCGGGCTGGTGTTCCAGTACCCGGAATACCAACTGTTTGAGGAAACCTGTTACAAAGATATCGCTTTTGGCCCTAAAAATATGGGCCTTGACGAAGGGGAGATCGACCGGCGGGTTCGGGAAGCAGCTGCTTTTGTCAGTCTGAGCGAAGAACAGCTGATGAAATCCCCCTTTGAACTGTCCGGTGGGCAGAAACGCCGGGTAGCCATTGCCGGTGTTTTGGCTATGAAACCCAAAGTGCTGATTTTGGACGAGCCTACGGCAGGCTTGGATCCCAAAGGACGGGATCGTATTCTCGGCCAGATCAAAGAATATCATCAGGAAGAGAAAAACACGGTTTTGATCGTATCCCACAGCATGGAGGACGTAGCGAAATTTGCCCAGAAGGTTCTGGTCATGAACCGCTCAAAAGTGTTTCTCTATGACAGTGTGGAAAATGTGTTTGCCCGTGCCGGAGAGCTTTCTCAAATCGGGCTTGCCGTTCCGCAGATTACGCAGGTGTTTATGGAGCTGAAAAAACGGGGCTATCCGGTCAACTCCAATGTGTACACCATTGAAGCAGCCAAAAAAGAGATGATCCGTCTGCTGGAGAAAGGAGGGGAGGTTCGTGCTTAGAGATATTACCATAGGACAATACTTCCCGGGCCAGTCTCCCATCCATAAAATGGACCCCAGAATGAAAATCATTGCCACCTTGCTGTACATTGTGATGCTTTTTGTTGCCAGCCATCCGCTGAGCCTGATCGTCGGCATCGCGATGCTGGTTTTGATGTACCGGGTGTCTGGAATCCCCATGAAAATGATCACCAAAAGCCTGAAACCGGTGGTCCCGATCATTATTTTTACTTCGGTGCTGAATATTTTCTTCGTCAGCGGTGACCCTCTGTTTCAATTTGGCTTTATTGAAATTACCCGTCAGGGTTTGATGCTGGCTATTCTTATGTCTGTGCGCATTCTCTGCCTGATTGCGGGCAGTTCACTGCTGACCTACACCACTTCACCGATCGAGCTGACCGATGCCATTGAGATTTTGCTGAATCCTCTGAAAAAGGTGAAGGTTCCGGTGCATGAGCTGTCTATGATGATGACCATTGCGCTGCGTTTTATCCCCACCTTGATCGAGGAAACGGATAAGATCATGAACGCGCAGAAGGCCCGGGGCGCTGACATGGAAAGCGGCGGACTGATGCAGCGGGCTAAGGCTTTGGTGCCGATTCTGGTTCCTCTGTTTGTTTCCTCCTTCCGAAGAGCGGATGAGCTGGCAATGGCCATGGAGTGCCGCTGCTACCGGGGCGGAGACGGGAGAACCCGTATGAAACAGCTTCACTACAGCCATCGGGACTGGATCGCTCTGTGTATAATGCTGGTCTCCATTGCAGCCGTTCTTCTGCTGAACCGGATTCTGGCATGATTGGGTGCATCTATGCGTAATCTTTTACTGACAATTGCTTATTTGGGTACCCGTTTTCATGGCTTCCAGGTGCAAAACAACGCTGTTACGGTAGCCCAGGTTTTGCAGGACGCTATGGAAAGCGTTATGGGCAGCCGGGATGACATCAAGGGCTGTTCCCGCACAGACAGCGGCGTTCACGCGGAAATGTTCTGTGTCAGCGTGAAAACGGAGTGCAGGATCCCCTGTGAAAACCTGGTGAAAGCGCTGAATGTGAAGCTGCCGCCGGATGTGGCGGTAAAAAGCTGCCGTGAGGTGCCGGAGAGCTTTCATGCCCGCTATAACTGCCGGGGAAAGCGCTATGAATACCGGATCCACAATGCTTTAAACAAGGACCCGTTTCATTATAAAGCCGTGTTGGAGCATCCGTATCCGCTGGATGTGGAGAAGCTTGATCGGGAGGCGAAAGACTTTATCGGTGAGCACGATTTCTCTTCCTTCTGCGCGGCGAAAAGTTCGGTTCAGGACATGGTGCGGGAAGTATATGACTGTGGATTGTACCGGCAGGGGGAGCTAGTGACCTTCTATGTGGAAGGGAACGGTTTTCTGTACAACATGGTGCGGATCATGGTTGGGACTTTGTTAGGAATTGCTTCCGGAACAATTCCGGAAAGCTCCATCCCGGCCATTCTGGCGGCAAAAAATCGTTCTGCTGCCGGTGCTACAGCCCCAGCCTGGGGCCTTTACCTGACAAAGGTATTTTACAACGAAACTGATTTGATTTTATAAACCAGAGGAGGCGGAAAAATGGCCGAGATCACCAATCTGAGCGAGGTTCGCCAGAAGAGAAATAAAAAAAGAACCCGAAAAGGTCTTGTGCTGATTGCGGTTATTCTGCTTCTGACCTTTATACTTACCTTCCTGTTCAGCAGCCGGGACAGCTATGGATTGGATTCTTTCTTTGATCTGTTCCAGTCCGGTCCGGGCTATCCGGTGGAGGCTCCCGGGGGAAAATCCAAGGGAATGTATGATCTGGGCGATCTGCTTTGCATTACAAATGACACGGATCTGATGATGTACAATGCCAATGGCAGCAAGACCTTCAGTGTGAAGCATCAGATGGCGGATCCTCAGATCCGTATCCGGGAGAATATGCTGCTGATTTTCGACCAGGGAGCAAAATCCTATGCTCTGTACCAGAAAAATGTTCCTCTCGTGGACAGCCAGACGGATTATGTCCTCTACACAGGGGCCGTTTCTGCCAAAGGCAGCTTCGCCCTTGCCACCAGAAGTGAGGATTACCTGTCTCAGGTGACGGTTTATGATAAAAATAATGCGCCCCAGTACAGTTGGAACTACTCAGACAAGATTGTTTCTGTTATTGCCCTGTCTCCCAGCGGCAGCCGCCTGGCTGTCTGTGGGCTGTACACCGAGGACGGCACCATCAAATCCCAGTTGTTGCTTTACAACAACGGTCAGCTTGTGGATACCAGAACCTTTGACGATGCGCTGATTTGCTCTCTGGTCTTCGTAGGAGAGACGCAGATCCGGGGGATTACCGATCAGGGTGCGTTTTTGATCTCGGACAAGGGAAAGCTGATGGGCGAGTATGATTATAAGTCGAAGCCTTTGGCGGCCTTTTCCAATACGACGCAGTCAACGGTTCTTCTGCTGGGCGATTACCGGCAGGACGGCGGTTATGAGCTTGTGGCGCTGAACGGAGAGATGAACCGTCAAAGCAGCAGTGAAGTTCAGGGAAATATTCATACCCTGAAAGCCGACGAAAACAATGCTTATATCCTTGCGGGAAATCATTACTATCAGATCGATCTGCTCAGCGGTGAGCATTTGGTAGAGGAGGAGTCCGAATATCTGTATGACCTGCAGCCCATCGGCAAAGGCGTCTTTGCGATCACCAATGCGGAGATCATCCGGATGGATCAGGTCAGATCGGAGGACCGTCAGACACAGTCACATATTGTTCCTGAATCCAACGGAAAAGAGGAAGAACCGGAGGACTGGGAGATCCAGGAGGAGCAGAAGCCGGACGCGGAAGAAACAACACCTTCGGAAACAGAGGACCATTCTCCTGCCCCGGAGACAGAGCCGCAGGAACAGGAATATAAGCCTTCTACCGGTACAAATCCGCAGGATCCCGGCTTATAAAACAGATCATAGGGAATATGGAGTTGTATTATGGAACTGTTACTTTTGGTTTTATATGATGCCGCGGCGGTTCTGATTCTGCTGCTGGCTGTCAATAAAAGTGCCCGTATTGGCTTCGCGGAGACATTTACCACCTTTGTGGGCAGGATCGCTGCTTTCTTTGGAGCGCTTTTTATCGGAAAAGCGGGATCACAGTTGATTTATAATCTGTTTTTGAAAAACAGGCTGAGGCGTTTCCTCCAGGAGGCAATTGCGGATTCCACCAGCATGAGTGAGATTCTGGAAAGTCTGCGGGAAGCGGCGGATGCTCTGCCGGATTTTGTGGCAAACTTTTATGGCATTTCCGACAGCCAGCAATTGCAAAATGCCGTAGGAAACTCGATCACTAACGCGGTGGAAGCGCTGGAGCAGCAGTTGGTGGAACCGGCTGTCACCGGTTTTATTCATATTGTGCTGTTCCTTCTGTTCTTTGCTCTGTTCTGCTTCTTGGTCCGTCATTTTGCCAAGGCTGTGGGCTTTGTCTTTAAGCTGCCTGTCATAAAAACAGTTGACCGATTTTTCGGTGGTGTTCTGGGACTTCTTCAGGGTTGCATCAACTTGTACCTGATTGCTTTGGCTGCCCGTTTTATTCTGTATTTCATTCCAAACCCGCCGGCTTTCTTTAATGAGAGTCTGATCATGGATACCTTTCTCTGGAGCAGGATATACCAGTTCAATCCCTTTCAGTTTTTGAATTAGGTCTTGAAATTTTCACAACAGGTTCATGATTTGGTGCTATCCTAATCAGGAAGGTTTTAGTAAACAGAAAGGATCGAATTAGATTTTATGAATTCAAATATGCTCTGTTCCCGCTGCAAAAAAAGAATGGCAGTGGTTTTTATTGGCCGGGAGGAAAACGGCAAGGTAATCAATGAAGGTTTATGCATCCAATGCGCCAAGGAACTGGGGATCCCGCAGGTCAGCGCTATGCTGGATAAGCTGGGCATCAGCGAGGAGGAACTGGAGGCAATGAACCAGCAAATGATGGCTCTATCCGACCAAATGGGGGATTATGAGGAAGAGGATGGAGATAGCGACTTTGAAATGGGCGGCGCTCAACAGCTTCCAGCGCTGGAAAATCTCTTCCACTCCCTGATGAATTCCGCCGGAGAAAGAAATCAGGAGGCTTCTGCCGCTGAAGAGGAAAAAGAAGCCTTTAAACAAAAGAAAAATAAAGAGAAAGACAAGAAAAAATACAAGTTTTTGGACGCCCACTGTGAAAATCTCTGTGAAAAAGCCCGGAACGGAAAAATCGACCAGATTATTGGACGGGAAAGAGAGATTGAGCGGGTGATGCAGATCCTGAACCGCCGGACAAAGAACAATCCCTGTTTGATCGGTGAACCGGGCGTCGGTAAAACCGCTGTGGCGGAAGGAATCGCTCAGCGTTTGGCCAGCGGCAATGTACCTGCCATGCTTCAGGGGAAAGAACTGTTCCTGCTGGACCTGACCTCTCTGGTGGCTGGCACCCAGTTCCGGGGCCAGTTTGAAAGCCGGGTAAAGGGACTTCTGGAGGATGTGAAGCGCCGGGGCAATGTGATCCTGTTCATTGACGAAGTCCATTCTCTGGTGGGAGCGGGAGATGCGGAAGGCTCTATGAATGCCGCCAATATTCTGAAACCGGCTCTGTCCAGAGGAGAGATCCAGGTAATCGGTGCCACCACATTTGACGAATATCGCAAGCACATCGAGAAGGATGCCGCTTTGGAGCGGCGATTCCAGCCGGTAACAGTAGAGGAACCGACGATCAGTGCCTCCATTGAGATCCTTTCCGGCATCAAGAAATACTATGAAGACTTCCATCGGGTACAGGTCAGCGATGCCATTGCCCACAAGGCAGTGCTTTTGTCGGAGCGTTATATCAATGACCGCTTCCTGCCGGATAAGGCCATTGATCTGCTGGATGAGGCTTGTTCCTGCGCCTCTTTGCGGAATACGGAACTGTCCCGCTATGACCAGTTGGGCAGAGAACTGGATTCCTGCCGCAGTTTTGTGGAAGAAGAGGAGCAAAAGAGCGGGGACATCGATTACGAAAAACTGGCGGAAAGCAAATCCAAGATTATTCAGCTGGACAAAGAACGTGCGGAGTTGGAGCAAAAGGCTCTGGGTATGCAGGTGACGGAGGAGGATCTGGCCAAGGTCATCGAGCTGTGGACCGGTATTCCGGCAAGCAAGATTCGAGAATCGGAATTGCAGCGGGTGGCCGGATTGGAAGAAGCTCTCAAACGCCGTATTATCGGTCAGGATCAGGCGGTGGAACTGGTTGCCAAAGCGGTGAAACGCTCTCGTGTGCAGATCAGTAAAAAACGCCGTCCCGCTTCCTTTATTTTTGTCGGCCCTACCGGCGTAGGCAAAACCGAGCTGGTAAAAGTTTTGTCCGAGGAGCTGTTTGATGCCACCAACCCGTTGATCCGTCTGGATATGTCGGAATTTATGGAGAAGCACTCCGTCGCGCGAATCATTGGCGCGCCTCCCGGCTATGTTGGCTATGATGAAGCTGGTCAGCTGACGGAAAAAGTTCGCCGCCGGCCTTATTCTGTGGTGCTTTTTGATGAAATCGAAAAGGCACACCCGGATGTGATGAATATTCTGCTGCAAATTCTGGATGAAGGTAAGATCACCGACGCACAGGGCAGAAATGTTTCCTTTGAAAGCACGGTTATTATTATGACTTCTAATGCCGGCAGTGAGACTGGCAGTGCTTCCCTTGGCTTTAACAAAACGGAAGGGGATATTGCAAGGGATAAGGCGATGAAGAGTCTGTCCCAGTTCCTGCGTCCGGAGTTTTTGGGCCGTGTGGATGAGATCGTGGTGTTTGATCCGCTCAGTGAGGATGCCTTCCGCAAAATTGCGGCCCTTATGCTGGACGAACTGAAAGAGCCTTTGGCAGATAAAGGCGTTCAGTTCGATTATGATGAGGAGGCTCTGGCCGCGATCTCCCACAAAGCCTACGGCCAGAAGGGCGGCGCCCGGGATCTGCGCAAGGTGATCCGTCAAAATGTGGAGGATCCACTGTGCAATATGCTGGTGGAACAAGGCGACAACGTCCCTTCTGTGGTTCGCGTGACTGCGGAGGATGGGAATATTCGGCTGTTGAGCCTGTAAGCAATAAAAAAGAGCCCTAAGGGCTCTTTTTTATTGCTTAAATTTTCCGATAAACCAGAATATCCACATCAATTATAGTGTCCAACTGTTCCAGAGCAGCCACACGGCGGGAAGTTTCCACAGAGGATTTATAATAGTAAGGTGTCATAGCGAACAGATTGGCGATGTCCTCCTGACAAGGAAGGTGTATGCTGCTCTGGACCTTGTGCTTTTGTTCAAAAACAAAGCCTTCATACTGATGATCTTCCTTTTTATTCTCATAGGGTTCGTCATAGATCGCTTCTTTCAGCTCCCACAGGTGCCGGGTGGAAGTGACAGCAAAGACCAAAGCGCCGTTTTTTCGCAGAACCCGGCGAAATTCCTCCATGCAAATCGGAGCAAACATACTAATCAGCACATCGCAGGATTGGTCAGCAACTGGCAGGTCAAAGGAGCTGGCCACCGCCCATTGAACCGTTTTGCAGGCTTTGGCAGCCGCGTTGACAGCCAGTTTGGAAATATCCATGCCGCAGACAGTGGAATGGATGGCTTTTTCCCGGAGGAAAGCTTCCAACCGGGAGGTATAGTAGCCTTCGCCGCAGCCAACATCCAGGATAAAAGGCTGTTTCTTGTGATTTTGGCCCAGTTCCGCTGCGATAACAGCGTTTAATTTGTCGCTGACCGGCTGATAATAGCCTTTTCTTAAAAAATCCCGGCGGGCCGTTACCATCTGTTTGTTGTCCCCGGGGAGCTTGGAGTGCATTTTGTTGGACGGCAGCAAATGCAGGTAGCCGGAGGCGGCCAGATCAAAGCTGTGTCCCTTTGGGCAGCGGTAGCTGCGTTCAGCCTTCTGCAAGGTTTCTCCGCAGACCGGGCAGGTAAGATAATTCATAAGCTTACACCTCTATAATGGTTTTATTTTTCCGCTGCTTAGAATATCCAGAGTCAGCGTTCGAGTACCTTTTTCCTTAAAGAAGCAGACAAAGCGGCCTCTTTCCCGGTCAATGCTCATAACCTGTCCCTCGCCGAAGCTGCTGTGGCAAAGTCTCATGCCGGGAAATATGCCTTTTGTTCCACTGATTGCGGCGTTAAGAGGGTCTTGCACCAGACGGGAAATGAAGCGGGAAGGAGTGATAGGTGCATCCCCGGAAAAATCGGACTGAGGAATGATCAGCCTCTGGCGGGCTCGTGTGCAGGCCACATAAAAGAGTCGTGCTTCCTCCTCCATCGAGTCGGTGTTTCCCCTTTTCTCATCTTCTACGGCAGTATGGCCTGGGAAAATATCATCCACCGCGTCCAAAAGAATGACGGTGTCAAATTCCAAGCCTTTGGAGGCATGGGCGGTGGTGAGGGTGAGAGAACTGGAGTTTTGCTGGCTGTGATCCCGGATGATTTGGTCCATTCCGTCAATACGGTCCAAAAACGCTTCCACGGTATTGACTCTTGCGGCCAGCTGCTGCAAGGCTGACAGCTTGTGGGCCTGGTTGGAGAAGGAACTTCCACAGGTATACTGGAGGAAATCCAGATAGCCGATGGGACCCAGAATGGTTTCAATGGCCTTCTGCGGCTTCATAGTCCGCAAAGAAGCGATCATAGCAGAAATATAATGGGCTCTCCCGGAACTGCTTGCGTCCGACTGCTGTTCCAGAATCCGGTCAAACCAGCTTTCGCCGGCGGCCAATGGGGAAGTATCCATGCTGTGCAGAAGATTTCGTTTGATGTAGGCGCTGGTTTTGTGAAAAACGCGACTGAAAGCCCGCAGATCGCTGGGGTCAAAGCTTAAAGCCAAAAAAGCGAGAACATCACTGACCACATAATGGTTGCGGATAGCGGCCCGATGGTCACGAATGTAGAAGGGGATCCCCTTTCGGTCCAGAAGATCCACCAAAGGGATGGCGGAGAAGTTGTTGCGGTAGATGACTGCGCAGGTCCCGTTCTGCTGGCGGACTGTGTCCAAAACAAGTTGATACTCTTCGCTCATATCGTGAAGTTTCGGGGTTTCTATGGGTACTCCCGCTGGGGCGTGGCTTATCATGTTTTTCTCATAACGGTTCTTATTTTGAGCGATAAAAACCGCTGCTCGCTCAACAATATTTCGACTGCTGCGGAAATTTTCTTCCATTTTTAAGATTCTCGCGCCGGGATAAAGCCGGGGGAAGTCCATAAGAGTCTGAGGGTCAGCGCCGCGAAAGCGGTAAATACTCTGATCCTCATCGCCGACCATAAACAGATTGTTTTGAGGCGCGGCCACCAGCCGGATAATTTCATGCTGCAGCCGGGAAGTATCCTGCGCCTCATCCACGCAGAGAAAAGGGTATTTTTTCCGGTAGCTGTCACAGAGCTGGGGATATTTCCGCAAGGCGGTAAAAGCATAGCCCAGCATATCGTCAAAATCCATCAGGTTGTGACTGCGCTTATAAGAGCCATAAGCCTCGTACAATTCCCAAAGCCGTGGGATATCCGTTTCCAGCTCGCACACTTCGTCCTTACTCAGCATGCTGTTTTTGATCAGACTCAGATTGGAAACCAGTTCCTCTTCAACATCCTCTGCGAGGAATTCCCGGTTGATTTTGCTGTACAGATCACGCAGAACTGCGCTGCGGCCTTTCATACCGCTCTGGCTTTCCAGCAGATCCGGGATTTGTCCACCGGTTAAGCGGCAGTACGAACGCAAAACCCGGTAACAGAAAGCGTGAATGGTTGAAAACTGAGGCGTCGACCAGCCCAGAGGGGAGAAAAGGGTTTCGTAGCGCTGTTTCATGTCAGCGGCTCCCGCTTTGGAGAAAGTGATGGTGAGAATTTGATCCGGCCGGATGCCGCAGTTGGCAATCATGTGAGCGATGCGGGCAACCATTACCGTGGTTTTGCCTGCCCCCGGAACAGCAAGAAGAAGCACTGGACCCTCTACGGCGTCCAATGCTTCTATTTGCTGCTGATGAAGTGTAATATCAAAGCGCTGCTTCAAATAATCCGGAATGACTAAGGACATCAGGGCCTTCCTTTCTCATTGGACTGTTCCGGGAGAGGTTTGACAGGCTGCTTTTTTTCTTTTTTTGCCATATCAATCAGAGGATGATTGGGAGAAGCATAGGAAGCAGTGCTGGTAGCCATTCCTTTTTTCGCAGGCTGTACTCGGCGACACGGCGGATCAGGCTGTAGATAACGGCAAAGGTGGGTACACCAATGAGCATGCCAACAAAGCCAAAAAGTCCGCCGAAGAAGGTCACGGAAAAGACAACCCAGAAGGCAGACAGACCAGTCGAGTCTCCTAAAATCTTTGGGCCGATAATATTTCCGTCTACCTGCTGAAGAATCAGAATGAAAATGGAGAACGAAAGTGCTTTGGCCGGGTCAGCCAGCAGGATCAGGAAGATGCTGGGGATCGCGCCGATGAAAGGACCAAAGTATGGAATAATGTTGGTGACGCCAACAATGACGCTGACCAGCATGGCATACGGTGTATTCATCATGGTTGTTCCCACAAAGCAAATCACGCCGATAATGAAGGAATCCACAAGTTTTCCGGTAATGAAACCGCAGAAAATCTCATTGCTGTCGTGAGCGATGGTAAGAAGATTGTCCACGGAATTTCGGGAAAACAGGGCGGAGAGCAGTTTTTTCAGCTGGGCGGCAAAGGTTTCTTTGGACAAAAGCATATAAATAGAGATGATCAGTCCCATAATGGCGTCGAAAACGCTGTTGGTCACTCCAATCGCCACATTGGCGATCATGGGGACTACATTGGAGATCAATTTATAGCTTTGCTGGATGATGGTCTGAGCGGAGTCGTAAATTTGCTGAAGTATCCGCAGTACCACCGGGTTATCGCCGTAATTGGTGGTAAGCATATTAAAGAATTTCTGTACTTCACTCACATAGTTGGAGCTTTGGTCCAGAAGATTGCGTATGCTGATATAAATCTGCGGCAGAACGATCAGGGCAAAAAGGCAGATGATAAAAAACAAAAACAGATAGCTTAACAGGACAGAGAGGTTCCTTCGGGCGCGCCGGCTGACCCTTTTCCCGAAAATCATCGGGAAAAGGCTGTTCTCGATCCAGTTGAGCACCGGATTCAGAATATAGGCGATGGCTCCGCCGACGGCAAACGGCATCAGAAGGTCGCCGATGATGCCAAGATATTTGGTCAGCGGCGGGATATTGGAAACTACGTTCTGAAAAAGCAATCCTGCCGCGATTACAAGAAAGGCATAAATGGCGATCGTTGTGTATTTTCGGTTCCAATCCAGTTTCATGTTCACTTCTTCTTTCCGTATTTGGATTTTATGGAATCAGTCCAGATCTTCACAGAGCAGCAGCCATTCTTCGGAATAAGCCTCGTTCTGTTTTTTCAGTTCCTCAATCTTCTGACAGATTTCTTCCACCTTCTGATAATCGGAGGCGACATCCGGCAGCGCCATTTGGGCGGTCAGTTCCTCCACCAGGCTCTCGTTTTCTTCCGTCATTTTTTCCAAAAGGGCAATGCGTTTCTGTACCGCTACCTGGTGAGCCCGTTCCTGTTTGCTGCGGTGGTATTTCTGAGCGTTTTCTTTGGAAGCCTCATTTTTCTCAGGAGCTTTTACTTCCGGTTCCCGGCGGTGTTCCAGATAGTAATCGTAACGGCCGTTATAGATTTCCAGACCACTGGGGTGCATTTCAATGATTTTGGTTGGGATCTTGTTCAGCAGGTAGCGGTCATGGGAAACCATGATCAGCGTGCCGGTGAAGGAGTCCAAGGCGTCCTCCAGCATCTCTTTGCTGGCGATATCCAAATGGTTGGTAGGCTCGTCCATGACCAGAACGTTTCCCCGCTCCAGCATCATAACCGCGAAGGCTACTTTTGCCCGTTCGCCGCCGGAAAGCTGGCCCACTTCTTTGTACACATCCTCGCCGGAAAGCAGCACCCGTCCAAGAATATTGCGAACTTCGGTTTCCACCATGGCGGGAAATCGATCCCAGATCTCGTCGATGGCCCGTTTTTCCGGGGAAAGCTGGCGGTTTTCCTGGTCATAGTAAGAGATTTTAACCTTGCGGCCCCAATCCAGCCGACGGTATTCACAAGGGATCAAGCCCATCAGCGCTTTCAGAAGAGAGGATTTGCCCACGCCGTTTGGACCGATGAAGGCGATTTTCTCACCTCGAAGGACATCAATATCAAGATTTTGGCAAAGAGTCTTGCGATTTTCTCCAAGACCGACGGAAATCGCCATTCCTTCGGCGTGAAGCACATCCTTTACCGGTTCCTCACCATATTCAAAAGAGAAAGAGGCTTTTTTGCTCCAAAGTTGGGGCTTTTCAATGCGCTCCATGCGCTCCAAAGCGTTTCGGCGGGATTTGGCCATTTTGGATGTGGTGGCCCGAACCAGATTCCGCGCAACAAAATCCTCCATGCTGGCGATTTGCTGCTGCTGCATTTCATATTCCTTTAATTGGCGTTCCACCCGCTCCTTTTTCTGTTTTACATAGCTGCTGTAATTGCCGTTGTATTCGCTGAGCGTACAGCGCTCGATCTCCCAGATCTTGTTTACCAGGTGATCCAGGAAATAACGGTCATGGGATACCACCAGCAAAGCTCCTTTGTAGGATTGGAGGTATTCTTCCAGCCAGCCAAGGGTTTTAAAGTCCAGATGGTTGGTAGGCTCGTCCAGAATCAGCAGGTTTGGTTCCCGCAGAAGAAGTTGGGCAATGGCGAGCCGGGTTTTTTCACCGCCGGAGAGATTATCGGTTATGGTGTTGCGGTCATAATTGGCAAAACCCATGCCGCTTAAAATCATATTGATTTTCACATCAATGGAGTATCCCTCACGCTGCTCAAAGAGGGCCTGCTTTTGGGAATAAAGGGCGGTCAGCTTCTCCAGCAATTCCGGTTCATCGTGATGGAGCGCCATCTGCTGGTGGAGCTGTTCCACCTCTTCACCAAGAGCCAGCAGGTCGGAAAAAACGCTGCGCATTTCTTCCTGAATGCTTCGGCCGTTGGACAAGCCGCTGTTTTGGCGGAGATAGCCAATGGTAGCGCCGGAGGAGAGGGTGATTTCGCCTTCCTCATAGTCCAGACCTGCGGCGATCATGTTCAGCAAGGTGGATTTTCCCTCACCGTTGGGTCCCACCAGGCCGATCCGGTCTTTATCCTGAACGGAAGTGGTAATGTCTTTGAGAATCAGTTCCGCACCGTAATATTTACTCACATGTTCCAATGATACGATCATAGTTATTTTTACTCCTGTATACAGATAATACTTCACTCATCTAATACTACCACAAGAAGCCGGAAAAATCTACTTGATTCCGGTAAGAAGGCTGGAATGCTGTCGTTTATAGAGCAGGGAAGCCGCCAGGGTGGAGATGGGGATGGTGAACAGAATGCCGATGCTGCCGCTGAGAGCCTGAAGCAGCTCGGCAATTATGATTTCCCGGTTCAAAAGTTGCAGCAGGGAGCTTTGATAGCTGAGGAAGAGCAGTACGGTGGACAGAGAACTGCCGATATAGGCCAAAACAAGGGTATTCGCCATCGTACCCATGATGTCCTGCCCAATGCGGATACCGGACAGAAACAATGCGCCGAAGCCGATATCCGGCACTTTTTCCGTAAGCTCCTGAAGGGAAGAGGACAGGGACATGGAAACATCCATAGTCGCGCCAAGAGCGCCGATAATATTGGCGGCGAACAGAATGGCTTTCAAATTGATGGGTTTGTCTGGATTGAGCAGGTAGACATAAAGAGAATCGTCATCCAGAAAGCCGGTCAGTTTCATAAGGTGGCTCATAATTACGGTCATTAGGCCGGCGACCAGTACCCCTCCGGCGCAGCCCAGAGCCGAGGCCAGGCTTTTCCGGGAAAAACCGCTGACCAGCGCCAGCGTCATGGCAATGACATACAGGCAGATCAGGCAGGAAAACAGGTAGGGATTATGGCCGGACAAAATGGAGGGCACAAAAACGGCAAAAATCGCGATACAGGTAAAACCCAGAGAGAGGACGGTGTTAAAGCCCTTTTTCCGGCCGAACAAAATGAGAGCGGCGCAGAAAAAGAACAGCAACAGGCCCATTTGTCCGCTGCGGTAATAATCACCGGCGCTCCAGATCTCGGTTCCGCCCGCATCGGTTAAGTAGGCGAAAACCTTATCCCCCTTTTCCACCGGTTCCACACCGATGGTGGATACATTATCGATGAGCTGCTGGACCTGAATCCGTTCCCCTTTTCGGGGACCTTTTAGAATCTCCGCGTCAAAGCGGATGTTCCGCTCCAAATAGTACATATCTCCAAGAGAACCGATCTTCTGGTCGTCATCCGTGATCTCCAACACACGGCAAAGCACCTCTTCCATTGTGGTGTTATCCGTTTGCTGGAATAAATTGGCCCCATCTTTTACATAAAGCCAGCCCAAAAGCAGGAGCAGCTCTGAAATCAGCACAGTCAGCAAATACGGCAGTCTTTCTTTTACTTTTTTCATTGAGTATTCTCCATTCCTTCCTTTATTTCTTTATTATAGTATCACAGAAAGTCCCGTGCCGCAATTAGATAAAAAACGCAGAATCGCCGCGGGAGCGCTTGAAAAAAACGGGAACATTCAGTATAATTAAACTATTATCAGGAGAAGGAGAATCATTATGAGCGCGAAATTCACCCCCTCGATCGAAGATTATCTGGAATGTATCTACCAGACCAATCGGGGACAGGGCGTAAAATCCACCGATATTGCTTCCAAGCTGTCGGTTTCCAAACCCAGCGTCCACCGCGCCATCGTTACGCTGGCGGAAATGGGTCTGGTGACGCAGGAAAAGTATTCCCTTATTTATCTGACGGAAAGCGGTCAGATGAAAGCCGCGGAGGTCAATGCCAAGCATGAGATTTTCAGTTCTTTCCTGCAGAAGGTGCTGAACATTGAACCGGCGATTGCGGAAGAAGAAGCCTGCAAAATGGAACATGGCGTCAGCATGGAGACAGCACGGAAATTCTCCGCTTTGACCAAAATCCTGGAAGAAAAGCTGGATCTGTCCCAACTGTGGAAGGAACAGGAGGCGGAGCGGGAAAAATAACCGTTTTAATGGTGGAAATCGGCAAAAAAATGACAGGAAAGTTGCCGCTTCTTGATGAAACTGCCATTCTTTTTGTTTTTTTTCAAAAGGGAATTGCTTTTTTCTGCCCTTTCCCTTACAATAGGATTGAATTTCTTTTTACTGTAGAAAAAAGAAAAAGGAATAAGAACAAAAAGCAATCTGCGTTGCGATCACAGTGGCAGGGGGACTTATGATGTGGTATTGTGGTTTGGAAAAAACCAACTTGCAAAAGGCGAATACGCTCTTTCATATCCACCATGCCGGTAGTGTAAGCTTTTACAAGGGCGTAATGCAGACAAAAAAACAGAGAAATAGTGCGCTTATGGCACGTTAGGGAAGCAGTACGCTGTGACGAGAGTCGCAGCGTTTTTCGTTTTTTTCGTCCTGCACTGCATTCCTTTGGCCGCACAGAAACAAGGAGGAAACTTAAAATGGAAATGAGAAAAGTAGCAATTGTGATGGGCAGCGACAGCGATCTTCCAGTGGTAAAACCAGCGATCGAAAAGCTGAAAAGCTTTGGCGTTCCGGTGGAGGCCCGGGTTATGTCTGCGCACCGCACACCGGAAGCAGCCAGTGAATTTGCTTCCAAAGCTGCGGAAAGCGGTTTTGGCGTGATCATCGCGGCAGCCGGCAAAGCGGCTCATCTGGCTGGCGTTCTGGCAGCACACACCACGCTGCCGGTTATTGGTATTCCAGTCAAATCTTCCACGCTGGACGGTCTGGACGCTCTTTTGGCTACCGTACAGATGCCAAGCGGCATCCCGGTTGCTACCGTAGCCATTGACGGGGCAGAAAATGCAGCGATTCTGGCAATTCAGATGCTGGCCCTGTCCAATGGGGATCTGGCACAGAAGCTGGCGGATATGAAGGTGCAGATGAAAGAAGCGGTTGCGAAAAAAGACGCCAAGCTTCAGGAGGCTGTAGCGGCTTTGTAAGCGATCCACAGGCTTGATCATCTTTTTAGGAAAGAAAGGGTGTGTTTACCATGTCCGACATTCATGAGGAATGCGGTGTATTTGGTATTTATTCCAAACAAAAACAGTCCGATGTGGCAACCGAAACCTATCTGGCGCTCTATGCCCTGCAGCATCGCGGCCAGCAGAGCTGCGGCATCGCAGTAAACGACGACGGCGTGATCCGTTCTTATCGGGACATGGGTCTGGTTCCGGATATTTTCAATCAAAGAACCCTGGCAGAGCTGGGCTTGGGCAACATTGCAATTGGTCATGTTGAATATTCCAAATACGCAAACGGAAACCGCAGCGATGCGCAGCCGCTGGTTGTCCGTCATATTAAAGGTACAATGGCCTTGGCCAATAACGGCAGTCTGGTCAATGCCCAGCAGCTGAGAGAGGAGCTGGAGCTGGGAGGCGCGATCTTCCATTCCTCCACGGATGCGGAGATCATCTCCCATCTGATTATCCGGGAGCGCCTGAACTGCGGTTCGATCGAGGAAGCGGTGGACAAAGCAATGTCCCATCTCAGCGGTGCTTATTCCATGGTAATTATGAGTCCGCAAAAGCTGATTGCGGTTCGCGACCCGGAAGGCTTCCGTCCTTTGTGTATCGGTCAGTTGGGTGAGGATATTGTGATCGCTTCCGAAAGCTGCGCCTTTGACAGCATTGGCGCTACCTTTATTCGGGATGTGAAACCCGGCGAGATCATTGTAATTGACAGCAACGGTCTTCGTTCCATTGAGAGTCACTGCGGCGGCAAGGGCCATTTCTGTGTTTTTGAATTTGTATATACTGCCCGTCCTGACTCGGTAATCGAAGGTGCAAGCGTTCATGAGGCGCGCCGCCGGGCAGGTGCCTTTTTGGCTTTGGAGCATCCGTGCCAGGCAGACGTTGTTATCGGTGTGCCGGATTCCGGTCTGGACGCGGCTTTGGGCTTTGCTCAGCAGTCCGGTATTCCCTACGGAATCGGTTTTATCAAAAACCGCTATGTAGGCCGCACCTTTATCCTGCCAACCCAGAAACAGCGGGAGAATGCGGTCCGCATCAAACTGAACGTGCTGAAAGCGACCGTAGCCGGCAAACGTGTTGTTTTGGTGGATGACTCCATTGTCCGCGGTACCACCAGCCAGCGTATTATCAGTATGCTTCGGGATGCAGGCGCGACAGAGGTTCATATCCGGATTTCTTCTCCGCCTTTTATCAATCCCTGCTATTTCGGCACGGATATTGACAGCAAAGACAAGCTGATCGCCTGCCGTATGACGCTGGAAGAAATCCGTAAGGATCTGAACGCAGATTCTTTGGGCTATCTCAGCTTGGACAGCGTGAAAAAGATCGCCAATGTACAGAGCGGCTGTGGTTTCTGCACAGCCTGCTTCGATGGCAACTATCCGGTGGAGATTCCGGAACAGATCTGCGACAAATTTAACTATCACATTAACGAAAAACGCTGATCCTTGTCAGAAAAGATCTGGTTATGGTGGACTTTTCCACCCAAAACAGGTAAAATAGAACTAAGAACGGGTTTGCCTCCGGGACAGGAGGCCCCATCAAGGAAAGGAACGATGACAATGAGCAACAAAAGCTTCAGTGAAAGCTATAAAGCTGCCGGCGTGGACGTAACGGCCGGTTACAAAGCGGTAGAACTGATGAAGGCCCATGTGGCAAAGACCATGATCCCCGGTATGATCTCTGACATCGGCGGTTTCGGCGGCGCTTTTGAGATGGATCTGACTGGAATTGAGAAGCCTTGTCTGGTCTCCGGTACCGACGGTGTCGGCACCAAGTTGAAAATCGCTTTTATGATGGATAAACATGACACCGTAGGTATCGACTGCGTGGCAATGTGCGTCAATGATATTATCTGCTGCGGCGCAAAACCTCTGCTGTTTTTGGACTACATTGCTTTGGGCAAAAATGTACCGGAAAAAGTTGCTGACATTGTAAAAGGTGTTGCAGACGGCTGTGTTGGCAGCGGCTGCGCTCTGGTTGGCGGTGAAACAGCTGAGATGCCCGGCTTCTACCCTGAGGACGAGTATGATCTGGCCGGTTTCAGTGTTGGTGTCGTAGACAAAAAACGCATTCTGAACAATGACAATGTAAAACCTGGCGACGTTATGATCGCTCTGCCATCCTCCGGTGTACATTCCAACGGTTTCTCTCTGGTCCGCAAAGTATTTGATATTGAGAACAAACCTTTGGATCGTTTTTCCGATGTTCTGGGCAAAACTTTGGGCGAGACTCTGCTGACCCCAACCAAACTGTATGTCAAACCGATTCTGGCTGTACTGGATCAGGTCAATGTAAAATCCATCTGTCATATCACCGGCGGCGGTTTCTATGAGAATATTCCGCGTGCCCTGAACGACAATGTAAAAGCCGTGATCAAAAAAGAGGACGTTAAAGTTCTTCCGATTTTCAAGCTCATCCAGCAGGAGGGCAATATTCCGGAGCGGGATATGTTCAATACCTTCAATATGGGTGTTGGTATGATGCTGATCGTTGCTGCAAACGATGTGGATAAAACGCTGGAAATCCTCCACGCCCAGGGCGAGGATGCTTATGTAGTCGGCAGAATCGAAGCCGGCAGCAAAGAGGTCGAACTGCTGTAAGGGAGGTCAGAATATGGTAAAGGTTGCTGTGCTGGTTTCCGGCGGAGGAACCAATCTCCAGGCGCTTATCGACGCGCAGGCCGCGGGAAAACTGGGCTGCGGCAAGATCTCTCTGGTGGTCAGCTCCAACGCGAAGGCTTATGCTCTGACGCGCGCGGAGCAGGCTGGAATTCCTTCCGCAGTGATCCGCCGGAAGGATTACGCCTGTGGGGAGGACTACGATGTGGCCTTAGCGAAAAAACTGAAGGAAGAGGGGATCCAGCTGGTGGTTCTGGCTGGTTTCCTGTCCATCCTTGGTCCGAAGTTTATCGACGCTTACCGTGACCGCATCATCAACATTCATCCATCCTTGATCCCATCCTTCTGCGGCGACGGTTTCTATGGCCTGAAAGTTCACGAAGCCGCGCTGGCTTACGGAGTCAAAGTTACCGGTGCTACGGTGCACTTTGTCAATGAGATCACCGACGGCGGCAGCATTATTTTACAGAAAGCGGTGTATGTGGAGGAAGGAGACACCCCGGAAACTCTCCAGCGCCGGGTAATGGAACAGGCGGAGTGGGAGCTGCTGCCCAAAGCAACGGCTATGCTCTGCGACAAAATTCAAGAAGCGGAATAATTTTCTCCATTCTTATTTTTGGTACTGTGAGGTGAAAGTCTGTGATCCATTATGACGAATACGGCGACCCGGCCAAACCGATCCTGCTTCTGCTCCATGGGGCGGCCGCTTTGGACACCTTCTGTCAGCAGTATTGCTTTGCGGAGCAATGTCATCTTATTGTTCCTCATCTGTTTGGCGCCGGAGAGTCAGTCAGCCAGCTTTATGAGCCACAGAAGCAGAAAAAGGCTCTGCTGGAGTTGATTTCTGCTTTGGGTGAGGAAAAGATCGGCTTAATGGGTCATTCGTTGGGCGCACAGCTGGCTGTCATGCTGGCTTGTGAACAGCCGGAACGCTTTTCCTTTGCTGTGTTTCTCAGCGCCTGGGTCAATCCCACGGAAAAAAACATGAAAAGTTATGCGCGCCTTGCCCCTATGGCAGCAAAAATGCTGCAATGGAGCTGGCTGGTCAAGCTGCAGGGCCGTTATTGGCACTACAGCGAACAGCAGGCTGCCTATATGGCGGAGTACAGCCGCTTGATCACGGCGGAACAGTACAAAGCATTCTTTACACAAACCTTAAAATTGACAGACTATCCGCAGTACAGCAGTCTGACGCTGCCGATGCTGGCAATCTGCGGCAGCGGGGAAGCGGGAGAAATGAAACAATCCCTTCAGCTGTTGGGAGAAAACCCAAACTGCAGAACAATGATCCTGCCGGGAGCGTCCCATGACTTTCCCATGCGGGCTGCTGGAAAGCTGAACCCTATTCTGCTTGAATTTATGGAACCATATAGTCAACAGATCCATTCAAAGGAGAGAGTACAATGAATCGTAAAAGCATTTCGGAAGAACTG
>CAMCOD010000008.1 GCA_945876435.1 uncultured Clostridia bacterium | reverse complement strand
AGAGGGCTACGCCCGCATATGAAAAACCCCCGGCTTCGCCGGGGGATATTTATTTCTTTTTTCTTTATTTCAGGGGAGAAAATTCACTGCTGATCTGCCGCGAGGCACCTTCCGGCGAATAGACCCAGCGGTCAATATGACCGCCCAAGCGGAAGTAGCGAAGCGGCTCTGGTTTATAGACAGCGTCGAAGGCATCGACGATGATCAGTTTTGCTTTCATTTTTTCCGGAAGAAGGTTTTTGATATAAACGCTGGCCTGCTGACCGGGGAAAACGCCTTCCTTGGGTTCAGCAAGACCAGCCAAATTAGGAGTAAGCTCCACAAAAATTCCATAGTCCTCAACAGAGCGTATAATGCCGGACACGGTTTCCCCTACTGTAAACAGGGAGGCATTTTCCTCCCATGTGCCTAAAAGCTCCCGATGGGACAGGGTGATCCTCCCGTTTTCGTCAATAGAGCGGATGACCGCTTTAATATCCTGCCCATTGGTAAAGCGGTCTTTGGGATGGAAAATCCGGCTGACGGAGATGCAGTCAATGGGAATCAGGGATGGGATGCCGCAGCCTACGTCAACAAAACAGCCAAAGGGTTCCATATGAGTAACGCGGGCATCCAAAACGTCGCCGGGGATTTTTTGGGACAAGTACTGTTCTCTGCAAAGCTCCTGCGCTTTCTTTCGGGAAAGGATCGGCATAGGCTCTCCTTTTTCATCGGTGGAAAATCCGGTCACAAGAAAACAGACCGGCTTATTGACCCGGGAGATCAGCGCAATATCCCGGGTGCTGCCATCCGCAATGCCAACGGCCCCCTCCTCTCTGGGGATCATTCCCCGGCAGAATCCAAAGTCCACCAGAAGATCATGGTTTGCGGTGCAGACGGCAGCTCTTGCCTCCAGGATTTTTTTCTGCTGCATGGCATCCTGCAGGGCGGAAAGGGAGCGGGTTGCCTCCCGATTTTCACTGGTATGGATCAGCCAGCCTTCAGGCTTGTAATCTGTCATTTTGAGACCTCCTCATGTTCTCTTTTGCTGCATTTTACAGCGTCCACTGTCTTAATATATTGCAAAAGGTGTCTGCTTAGAAGCAAAGGCGGCTGTCCCGGATCAGAAAAGAGAGGAAGATGTACAAAACCGCGAAAAAATACCGGTAGAAACATTGCAGAACAGGGAGAGAATTTGATATAATAAACAATGTGAATAATAATGGGGGATTGTCTGCCGGCCTCCATTATCCAAGCCGGTGAAAGGAGGCGGAATGCCATGAATGTTAATGTTGGAGATATCCTTGTGATGAAGAAAAATCATCCCTGCGGCTGCAACCGTTTTCTGGTTCTGCGCAGCGGTATGGATTTCAAGCTTCGCTGTGAAAACTGCGGCCATGAGGTGATGGTAGCCCGTTCCAAAGCGGAAAAGAATATTCGTCAGATCATTTCAACCGGCGAGGACAACAAAGCATAGATCATTTTTTGATGTTTATTATGATAGAGAAGGAGAATTATTCATGTTTGAAAAACTTGGCGCCACCGAAAGCAGATTCGAGGAGATCAACCAGCGTCTGATGGATCCAACGGTTGTCAGCGATCCAAAACAGTACGCTTCCCTGATGAAGGAATACAAAACCCTGACCCCTATTGTAGAAAAATATCGTCAGTACAAGCAGGCAAAAGATGATATGGAAGAAGCTGAAATGCTGCTGGAGGAAGGCGGTCTGGATAAAGATTTCAAGGAACTGATCACCGAACAGCTTGTGGACAATAAGAAAAAGGTTGAGGAATATTCAGAGGAACTGAAAATCCTGCTGCTGCCGAAAGACCCAAATGATGACCGGAACGTTATCGTGGAAATCCGCGGCGGCGCCGGCGGCGAGGAAGCAGCTCTGTTTGCCAATTCTCTGTACCGGATGTACTCTATGTACGCCGATACACAGGGATGGAAAACGGAAGTTCTTAACTCCAACCCCACTGAGCTGGGCGGTTTCAAGGAGATCAGCTTCAGCATCAATGGTGAAGGCGCTTACTCGAAGTTTAAATTTGAATCCGGTGTACATCGGGTACAGCGTGTTCCGGAGACGGAGACACAGGGCCGAATTCATACCTCTACCGTAACCGTAGCTGTCCTGCCGGAGGTTGATGACGTGGAATTCGAGATCAACCCCAAAGATCTGCAGATCGATACCTACCGTTCCGGCGGCGCCGGCGGTCAGCACGTTAATAAAACTGAATCCGCGATCCGTATCACACATATTCCAACCGGTACGGTCGTAGAATGTCAGGACGAGCGCAGCCAGTACAAGAATAAAGACAAGGCTATGAAGATCCTGCGCTCCCGCATTTATGAAAAGATGGTGGCGGAACAAAATGAAAGCATCGCCAGCGAGCGAAAATTGCAGGTTGGCACCGGCGACCGTGCCGAGCGTATCCGTACCTATAACTATCCCCAGGGCCGTGTGACCGATCACCGCATTGGTCTGACCCTGTATAAACTGGACAGCATCCTCAACGGCGACCTGACTGAGCTGTTTGACGCCTTGATCACCTTCGATCAGGCAGAAAAACTGCAGGCCAGCGACCAGCAGGATATGTAGTGAGCGGGTGACACCGTGGAAACAAAACTTCTGGTGATCAAAAACCCGGAAAGTCAAGCGGAACAAGTGCGTCAGGCTGCGGATATTATCAAAAAAGGCGGTTTGGTGGCGATCCCGACCGAAACAGTCTACGGCCTGGGCGCGAATGCTCTGGATCCACAAGCGGTGAAGCGTATTTTCCAGGCAAAAGGCCGTCCGCAGGACAATCCACTGATCATCCATCTTCACGACGCTTCGGAGGCGGAAAAATACGCGGAATCCATCCCGGAGGTCTATTATGAACTGTGCCGGCGCTTTTCACCGGGGCCACTGACCGTCATTTTGAAGAAAAAAGACTGTATCCCAATGGAAACCTCCGGCGGTCTTGACACGGTAGCCATCCGTATTCCGTCCCACCCGGTGGCAAGAGCTATTATTGCGGCTGCCGCCGTCCCGATCGCGGCTCCATCAGCTAACCTTTCCGGCAAACCAAGCCCAACCACGGCGCAGCACTGTGTCGATGATCTGTGGGGGAAGATAGAGGCCATTGTAGACAGTGGGGAATGTGCGGTTGGTGTGGAATCTACGGTAATTTCTCTTGCGGAGGAACAGCCGATCCTGCTCCGTCCCGGCGCAGTGACCGCTGAACAGCTGCGGGAAGTGCTGCCGAATCTGGTGATCCATCAGGCTGTGACCGGCGAACTGGAACAGGGAGCGAAAGCGACCTCTCCCGGGATGCGCTATAAGCACTATTCTCCCAACGCCAGGGTAGTTATTCTGAACGGTTCTTCGGAAGCTTATGCCCGTTTTCTGGCTGACCATGGAGGAGAAGGCGTATATGCCCTCTGTTTTGAGGAAGATGTGTCCAAACTGACCGTTCCGGCCGTTGTATGGGGCTCCCGAACCGATGACGGTTCCCAGGCCCACCGTCTGTTTGCCGCACTCCGGGAGTTGGATAAGCTGGGAGCTGTACAGGTTTATGCTCATGGCCCATCCAGAGAAGGGGTTGGTTTGGCTGTCTATAACCGTCTGATCCGCGCGGCCGGTTTTGAGGAGCTGGAGCTTTCGGAAAACGAAAGCGAATCCATTTAAACTTGAAGAATAGAATGGGGAAAAACCATGATAAATATTGTTCTGGGCCTCACCGGACAAACCGGCGCAGGCAAAAGTACCTTATGCCAGTATTTGCAGCAGAAGGGCTGCCGGATCATCGATGCGGACCAAGTGGCCCGGGATGTGGTGGAAAAAGGCTCTGACTGCATTGCGGATGTTATTTTGGAATTTGGCTGTGAATATCTCACGGTAGATGGCAGCCTAAACCGGAGAAAACTGGCGGAAAATGTTTTTACCGACAAAGCCAAGCTGAAAAAACTCAATGATATTATGTTCCCGTACATCATCGCGGATATCCGGGAGCAGATCCGTCTGGCGCAGGAGAGCTTTGAGGGTATCATTGTTCTGGACGCCCCGACTTTGTTCGAAAGCGGCTGTGACAAATTCTGTGATAAGGTTGTTTCCGTCATTGCCTCCCAGGATATCCGCTGCCGGCGCATTATTGACCGGGACGGCCTTAGTGAGGAAGAGGCTCTTCATCGCATTGGAGCACAGCATAGCGACAACTTCTATATGGAGCGTTCCTGGGCGGTTCTGCAGAATAACGGCGATGTTTCCGAGCTGAAGCTGCAGGCGGACAGTCTGCTTGACCGTTTGGCTGTTCTGATGGAACAGCAGGACGAGGAAAAAGGCCAGGAGGAGACACTCTGATGGCCAAAAAACGCAGCCGGAAAATCATTTGGCCTCGATTTCTTACGTTTTTGGCCTTGTCAGCTGTTGTGCTGGGGCTGTTGATTTACGGCGGTATTCGCTTACTGCTGCCTGCCGCTGATCTTGCCATGGAACGGATGTATCCCCGCAGCTATCAGGACTGGATCGAAAAATACAGCAAAGAATACGGCATGGATGAAGATTTGATTTACGCCGTCTGCAAAATCGAAAGCAATTTTGATCCCCAGGCGCATTCCAAAGCGGATGCCCGGGGAGTCATGCAGCTCACCAAACCAGCCTTTGAGTGGGTACAGTACCGGATTCAGGACGACAGCGGTATAAGCTATGAGGATATTTTTGAGCCGGAGGTAGCCATTAAGTACGGCGTCTGTATGCTTTCTCTCCTCAAGCAGGAGATGGGGGAGGATGAAAGGGTCATTCTGGCTTCCTACCATGCCGGGATGGGCACCGTGAACAGCTGGCTCAAGGATCCTGAGTATTCCTCAGATGGCGAGACTCTGGAGACGATCCCCTATTCCGACACGAACTGGTATGTCAATAAGGTGCTGGAAACCAAAGAAATTTACAAAAAACTATATTGATATTGCCGAAACGACAAAAATAGAGTAAAATAGGAGTGGATAGAAAATTTATCCTGCCATTGGGCAAATCTTTGTATTTTTTGCACATTTCTCAGGTCAAAGACTGTAGAAATGTACGAAGTATAATTTAGGAGGTTTATGACCATGGAAAAGACCAAAGGCGAGCTGCTGAAAGAACAGCTTTTCCTCAAAGCAGAAAACGCAACAACCAAGCTTTCTGACGAGGAACTGAAAAAAGCGCATGATTTCTGCGAACCATATAAGAAATTTATGGATGACGCAAAAATCGAAAATGAAGCTGTAGTCGTTGCTATCGAAAAACTGGAAGCAAAAGGCTACAAACCATTTGAGTCCGGCAAAAAATATGTGCCAGGCGAGAAATTCTACTATAACAACCGCGGCAGAGCGCTGATCTTCGGTACAATGGGTACCCGCCCAATCGAACAGGGCGTGAAGATCCTCGCTTCCCACATCGACTCTCCAAGACTGGATCTGAAACAGAGACCGGTTTATGAAAAAGATGAACTGGCTCTCTTCAAAACCCATTACTACGGCGGTGTACGCAAATACCAGTGGGTTGCCCGCGCTCTGGCTCTCCACGGCGATGTGTACAAAAAAGACGGTTCTGTTGTTCATGTAACCATCGGTGAGGACGAAAACGATCCTGTATTCATGGTTTCCGACCTTTTGCCACATCTTTCCAAAGACCAGAACCAGAGAACGCTGAAGGATGGTCTCAAAGGCGAAGAAATGAACGTGGTAATCGGTTCCCAGATGTTCAAAGACGACAAAGTTTCTGAAAAAGTAAAATTGAACATCCTCAATATCCTCTTTGAGAAATACGGCATTATCGAAGGCGATTTCCTGTCCGCTGAACTGACTATGGTTCCAGCAGGTAAATCCAAAGACGTTGGTTTGGACCGCAGCTTGATCGGTGCTTACGGCCATGACGACCGCGTTTGCGCTTACACCTCTATGATGGCTGAACTGGATTACGGCGATGAGAAACCAGAATGGACCTCCATCGTTGTATTTGCTGATAAAGAAGAAGTTGGCAGCGATTCCAATACTGGCCTCCATTCCGCATTTATGGAATACATGATCGCTGACTTGGCTGCTCCATACGGTGTGCCGGTTCGTACCGTTTTGTCTCACTCCAAATGTCTGTCTGCAGACGTTTCCGCAGCTTTCGACCCAACCTTCCCTGATGTTTACGAGAGAAACAATTCTTCCTTCCTGAATCACGGCGTATGCATCGTTAAATACACCGGTTCCGGCGGTAAGAGCGGCACCAACGACTGCTATGCTAAATTTGCTGGCGATGTTCGCCGCGTAATGGATGACGCAGGCGTTATCTGGCAGACCGGTGAACTTGGTAAAGTTGACCAGGGCGGCGGCGGCACAGTTGCCAAATTCGTAGCGGCTCTGGACGTTGATACCATTGATATCGGTGTACCGGTAATGGCAATGCACGCTCCAATGGAAGTAGTTGCGAAAACCGACGTTTACATGACTTATCGCGCATTCTACGAATTCCTGAAAGCTGATCTTTAATTTTGGTACATAATAAAAGCCTCCTGATTTCTCAGGAGGCTTTTTTCTGGCTTATTTTTTATTTTTGTAATATAGATCAGACAGGCCCTGAAGCAGAAGGTCATCGTTCAGGAGAATATCGTGCTTACAGTGGGGAATGATCAGCTTGGAGAGGCCTCCGGTAGCGATTACGACCGGTGTTTCCCCTAATTCGTCGCTGAGCCGCTCGATCATACCGTCCACCATGGATGCGCTGCCGTACACCGCGCCGCTGGTCATGCAGTCAATGGTGTTGGTGCCGCAAACCCGCTGGGGACTGGACAGGTCAATGGCAGGAAGCTGTGCTGTTCCGCTGGAAAGAGCATTAAGGGACAGGTTCAATCCGGCCAAAATAGAGCCGCCCAGATACTCGCCTTTTTTGCTGATAACCGAGAAGGTGGTAGCGGTGCCCATATCAATGATGATCTGAGGCAGAGAGTATCGGCGAATGCCTGCAACGGCTGTAACGACCAGATCGGCTCCCAGTTGGGCCGGATTGTCGATCCGGATGTTCAGGCCGGTTTTCAGTCCCGGTCCAACGATCATGGGGGCTTTGCCGGTGATTCGCTGCACTGCGTTTTTCAGAACAGTGGTCAGTGGGGGAACAACGGAAGAAATAATAGAACCCTCAATGTTTTTGGGGTCCTTGTCGTAAAGCTGGATAATGCCTTTGATTTCTGCGGCATATTGTTCTGCGGTACGGCCTCTTTCTGTTGCAATACGGGCGATGAATTCGATTTCCTGCTCATGAAAACAGCCGAGAACAATGTTGGTATTGCCGATGTCTACTGCAAGTGGCATAGTTGATATCTCCTTCTGCTCAAGAAAGGTTAGTGAACGGCTTTATGAGAAGCGGCAGCCTTCAGCGCCCGGTGGATCAGAACCACGATAACACAGGCAGCCAACGCTTCCGGTACACCGTTGGTCAGGGTTGTGACACCGATGATGGCGTACAGGCCCTCAAAGGCTACATTGCTGACTTCCGCATACTGTTTGCCGAAGAAAAGATAGATAAAGTTCAAAACCAGCAGAGTGTTGGTCATGGAACCGGCAAAAGCGCTGATACCCACAGACAGGCTGTCCTTCTTCAGCAGTTTTTTCATCAGTACATACACAAAGTAGGGAACCACACCAGTCAGAATACGGGGAACAAAGCAAATAATCAGGCTCCAAAAATTGCCATGCACTTCACCAACGGAATAGAATGGAGTAAAAACAAAGTTGGTGATCACTGGGGTAACCGTGGCCTTGATCATGCTGGTCAAGCCGAATACAGCGCCAAGAAAAGCGCCTTTTTTCGGCCCCAGAAGAATGGAACCCAAAATGACCGGAATGTGGATCGTCGTGGCGTACATGAATCCCAAGGGGATGTAGCCCAAAGGGGTGAATGTCAACAGGACGATGATGGCGGACAAAAGTGCGACTTTTGTCAGATCTGCGGTTTGTTTGCTTGCGTTATTCATTTTTCATACCTCCGCTACTGTTCCTCCCTGGCGGACAGTTTTTTAACCGATCCGTTTAGAGGATACAATGCTTATTTTTGACTCCATTATAATTCAAGCAATCAGAAAATGCAATAAGCGTTTTTTCGGAATCCGATTATTAACTCTTTACTTGAGAAAATACCTCTGATATACTGTTATTATGAGAAAAAAGGTCGTTATTTGAAAATTTCTGTTGGAAGAGAGCGTCTTCTATTCTGACATTTTGGAGAAAATCACGGTTTCTCTCAAAAGGAATTGACAAAAATATAACGATAACGCATAATGAAGTGGAACAAGGAGTTTTCCGCCTGAGAAAGACAGTATTGAGAAAGACAGCACAATGAGAGGGAGATCGATATGTTTGAACTGTATTCGTCCGTAATCGATATTCGAAGGAAAGTTTTTGCGGAGCTTGCCCGTCTTGCTTATGAAGATGGAGACATTCACCGTTTTGCGGCTCTTCCCTATAATATTATCCCCGGAGAGGACAGCCATTACCGCGATTCTATTTTCCTGGAGAGAGCGATTGTCAGCGAGCGCCTGCGTTTGGCAATGGGCTTACCTCTGCGTCCGGTGGATCAGTATATCCCCACCAACGCCAACCTGTATGATACGGTAGTAGCGGAGAAGTACTACGAACCGCCGCTGGTCAACATTATTAAGTTCGCTTGCCATGCCTGCCCGGAAAGAGAAGTTATTGTCAGCAGCGGCTGCCAAGGCTGTCTTGCCCATCCCTGCAAGGAGATTTGTCCTAAAAACGCCATTTCTGTTAAACACGGCAAATCGGTGATCGATCCAGCAAAGTGTGTAAAATGCGGCCGCTGCGTCGATGTTTGTCCTTACCATGCCATTATTAAAATGGAGCGTCCCTGCGCCAAAGCCTGCGGCATGGGCGCGATCCGTTCCGATGAAAAAGGCCATGCGGATATCGATTATAACAAATGTGTCTCCTGTGGACAGTGTATCGTCAACTGTCCTTTCGGTGCCATCGCTGATAAGAGCCAGATCTTCCAGGTGGTTCGTTCCATTAAACATGGGCACCGGGTCGTTGCTTTGATTGCTCCTGCCTTTGTTGGACAGTTTGGTCCGGAAATGACGTCCGGCCGCTTGGAAGCCGCCTTGAAAGTATTGGGCTTTGACCATGTAGCAGACGTTGCCGTGGGCGCGGATCTTTGCGCCATTGATGAGGCGAAGCGCTTCATGGAGGAGGTGCCGGAAAAACAGCCGTTTATGATCACCTCCTGCTGCCCATCTTGGATCGAAATGACCAAAAAAATGTATCCGGAGCTTTCTCCCTATGTATCTATGTCCCTGACTCCAATGGTGCTGACCGCCCGCCTGGAAAAACAGCGGGATCCGGACTGCAAGATCGTTTTCGTTGGTCCTTGCTCGGCGAAAAAATTGGAGGCGATGAAAACCTCGATCCGCAGCTATGTGGATTATGTTCTCACGTTTGAAGAACTGATGGGAATGTTCCAGGCTAAGGATCTGGATTTCAGCCAGCTTCCGGAAGAGAAAGGCTTCAACGAAAGCACCGGCGCCGGCCGTAACTTCGCTGTGTCCGGCGGCGTTGCCAAAGCGGTTGTAGATGCTGTACATCACATTGACCCTGATTTTGAAGTAAAGACCGCCTACGCGGAGGGTCTGCAGGAATGCCGCAAGCTGTTGGCAATGGCTAAGGCGGGCAAATACAATGGCTACCTGCTGGAAGGCATGGGTTGTCCCGGCGGCTGTATCGCCGGAATGGGTACGCTGCAGGCCGTAAAAGACTCCCAGAAAGCCATTGCAAAATATAAAGAAGAAGCAGAACAGCAAAATGCCATGGATTCCAAGTATGATATTTCCAAGGTTGAGGCTTTGGAGAAGCTGGATATCGACTGGGAGTAATGTTTGATTGGATTAAAATCCTGTTTGAGTCCCCAAAAGGCCGCCGGAAAACATTCCGGCGGCCTTTTTTGCGGTTTACTGCGTTACAGAAATGCTTTTCTGCCGAAAAATTCACAAGAAAGGATAAAAAGTCATCAAAATGGAAGTTTTGGGGATATTTTTTATGCAAAAGCAAGAATTGGTGAAAAAAGCTTTCAAAAAACCCCCTCTTCGTGTTATAGTTATAGCAGAATGTAGACCCCGCAGTATGGAAACGGAGGGATTATTTTGAATAAAGAGCAAGAGATCATTGTAATTGGACATAAAAATCCGGACAGCGACTCTATCTGCTCCGCCATTGCCTATGCCCAGTTGAAAAACCAGTTGGGTGGTGCAAAGTATGTGGCGAAGCGTGCCGGTGATATCAGCAAAGAAACAGCCTTTGTATTGGATTACTTTGGTGTAGAAGAGCCGGAGTTTCTGGGAGATGTGCGGACAAGAGTCAGGGATATTCAGCTGAAAAAGGTTCCCGGTGTGAACCGGAATATGTCCATTCGCGAAGCTTATCTGACCATGAAGGAATACGACTCCACAACCCTGTGTATCACCGATGAGGAAGAACGAATCAACGGTCTGATCACCATGACGGATATTGCCGGAACCGATATGGATGTACACGATAATCACGTTGTGTCCAAAGCCAAAACCCCTTTCCGAAATATTGTCAGAACATTGGATGCACGGGTACTCTGCGGCAATGTGGACAAAGATTTTGATGAAGGCCGGGTTATCATCGGCGCCAATACGCCGGAGAGAATGGTGAACTACATCAGCAAGGGCGATGTGGTTATTTTGGGCAACCGCTTTGAGTCCCAGTTCTTTGCCATTGAAGTAGGCGCTTCCTGTATTATCCTCTGCACGGACAGTGAGCCCAATCCAACCATCCTGCAATTGGCCATCGCGAGAGAATGTATCGTTCTCAGCAGCCCCTATGATACTTATACGGTAGCTCGTCTGGTGAACCAGAGTATGCCCATCGGGTATTTTATGTGCAGAAAAAATCTGCTGGGCTTTGAATTGGATGATTTCAGTGATGAGGCCAAAGATATCATGTCCAAGGAACGTCATCGTTACTTCCCGGTCACGGACCATCAGGGCCGCTATCTTGGCATGATCTCCAAACGCAATATCCTGGCCATGGAGAAAAAGAAGGTGATCCTGGTGGATCACAATGAGAAAAATCAGGCCGTGGATGGGATCCAAAGCGCGGATATTCTGGAGATCATCGACCATCACCGCTTGGGCGGTATGGAAAGCATCAATCCACTGCTGTTCCGCAATCAGCCACTGGGCTGTACTGCCACGATTGTTTATCAGATGGCCAGAGAAAACGGCGCGGAAATAACAAAGACAATCGCTGGTCTCCTGTGTTCCGCTATTTTGTCGGATACGCTTATGTTCCGCTCTCCAACCTGCACGGCAACAGATCGGGCCGCTGCAGAGGAGTTGGCTAAAATTGCGGGGATTGACGTTGAGGACTACGCGCAACAGATGTTCGAAGCAGGCAGCGATCTATCCTCCCGTTCTACGGAGGAGCTGTTCTACCAGGACTACAAAACCTTCAGCACTTCCGGCAAAAACTTTGGTGTTGGTCAAATCACTTCTGTCAGCAAAACCAGCCTGCAGCAGATGCAGCCCAAACTGCTTGCGTATATGCAGGAACAGCAGAAGAATCATCCGGATATGATGTACTTCTTTATGCTGACCAATATTATTGAGGAGAGCAGCCAGGTTCTGTACTGCGGCGGAAATGCCAGAGAACTTCTTGAAATCGCTTACAAGCGGGAGATTCCGGAGGATGGCGTTGTGGTAGAAGGGATGGTTTCCCGGAAAAAACAACTGCTTCCGGACCTGATCGCCGCGATCCAACAGGAATAATAGAATATAAATGGAAAAACAAGCTGGTTTTCTGCAAAACCAGCTTGTTTTTTGCTATTATTCTGCTTCAACCCGTCCATAGACCAACGGCTGTACTTGCGGTTTTATCCTGGAAAGCACAATGGACTTTTGGAGCAGATCTTCCGCCTCTGAAAGTGCAGCTTGCTTGTTGGTATAGAGCGTTGCAAGAAGCTGTCCCTGTTCCACATAGTCTCCTGTTTTTACCGCCAGAAGAATACCGGCGCTGTGGTCGATGGTTTCTTCTTTGGTGGCCCGTCCCGCTCCCAAAACCATGGCAGCAGTGCCGCAGAGCTGGGTTTCCATGCGGCTTACATAGCCGCGGTCCCGGGCATAGACCGGTTGGACCACGGAAGCCTGCGGGAAAACGCCGTAATCGTCGATCACAGCAGGATCTCCACCCTGAGCGGCGATCATTTCCCGGAATTTTTGCAGGGCGGAGCCGTTACCAAGGCTTGCCGCCGCTTGCGTTCGGCAGGAATCCATACTTCCTTTTCCGGCCAGGAAGAGCATATTGGCCGCCAACTCAATGCAGAGATCCGTAGAATCAGAAGGCCCTTCCCCTTTCAGGGTATCAATGGCTTCTATAACCTCCAGACTGTTGCCGACGGCTCTGCCCAACGGCTGATCCATGTTGGTGACCAGAGCCACCGTATTCCGGCCGGCGTGCCTGCCGATGGCGACCATTTCCTCTGCCAAGCGGTAAGCGTCCTCAACGGTTTTCATAAAAGCGCCGCTGCCGGCTTTCACATCCAAAACAATGGCATCTGCGCCGGAGGCTAGTTTTTTGCTCATAATGCTGGAGGCGATAAGAGGAAGGCTGTCAACAGTTGCCGTTACATCCCGCAAAGCATACAATTTCTTGTCTGCCGGAGCCAGATTTCCTGTCTGGCCGATCAGAGAGAAGCCTACTGTGTTGACGATGTCGAAGAATCGTTCCTTGGGCAGAGAAATTTGAAAACCGGGAATGGATTCCAGCTTATCCAGCGTGCCGCCGGTATGCCCCAGTCCCCGTCCGGACATCTTTGCTACCGGTACACCGCAGGCGGCGGCCATTGGACCTACCACAAGGGTGGTTTTGTCGCCAACACCGCCGGTGCTGTGTTTATCTACCTTGATCCCGGGGATGGCGGACAGGTCGGATTGCTCACCGGATTGCGCCATTGCCATGGTCAGGGCAGCAGTTTCTGCCGAATCCATGCCCATCAGGCGGATCGCCATCAGCAAAGCGGAGGCCTGATAGTCCGGAATGGTCCCAGCAGTATAGCCGTCAACGAAAAATCGCAGTTCCTCTTTGTCCAGCGTCTGTCCAAGTTTCTTCTTTTCAATAATATCCACCATACGCATAAGAAAACCCCTGTCCTTTCTGCTTGATCTTTGTTATCCTTATGGTATACCATTGGGAGAAAAAAGTCCATGAATAAACGGTGACATTTTTTCCTCTGCATCGTTTATCCAGTGAAAGGAGGCGGAGCGAATGAACGGGGATCTGCTTGAGGACATTTACCGGCGCTATTACAACGATGTTTATCTGTACGCTTACTCCCTGTGCCGCAGCCGGCATAAGGCGCAGGAGCTGACCAGCGACACTTTTTTCAAGGCTCTGCTCTCCTGCGATCGGGAGACGCCATCCATGAAATACTGGCTTTTGCGGGTGTGCAAGAACACATTCCTTGATGAGCGGCGCAAAGAGCGGAAACGAGGGCTGTTTCCCCTTGATGATCTGCCGCTGAAGGCCGATGAGCAAGATCCGCTGGATCAGATTTTGCAAAAGGACGCGGAAAAAAGCCTGTACCAAGCTATTTTGCGGTTGCCTGAGGCCACCCGGGAGGTGCTGCTGCTTTTTTATTTCCATGGATTCAGCGGGAAGCAGATCGCAGATATGACCGGACGTACGCCAGGAGCAGTCCGCACACTGCTGTATCGGGCAAGAACACAGCTCAGAGACTTACTGAAGGGGGACTTGGAATGAAATTCGCGGAATTATTGCAGAAATATAAGGATGGAAGCGCCACCGACGAGGAAAAACGTCTGGTGGAGGAAGAATTGGAAAAAAACGAGTTGATCAACGAGTATCTCAGTGACAAATTGCTTTCAGAACTTCCGACAGCGGAGAGCAGTGACCGGCAGGAACTGAAAAAGATCCGATCCGCAGTCAACCGACGGCTGTGGAAGATGGTGGGCATCTGCGCCGCCATCCTGCTGGGAGCCGGCGCGCTGGTCTATTATGTGGGTCTGCCTGCCTATAACCGGCAGTTTTACGATCCACTGGCGGCAGTGGAGGGGGTTCCGGACATCCGGGAGGGAAAAACAGAGGAAAATGAAACGTATATCAATTCCTTTTCGCCGCTGTATCTCAGCGCAAGCGCGTTTACGGAACTGCATTGTCCCGGTTCTACCGTGTTTAGCGCGGAAGCGGAGCCGCTGGGCTTTGGGGCTTATCACATCCGCATTTCTTCCGTTCATGCCTTTGACGGGCAGAAAGATTTCACCTGCAAGGTGGTAAAAGGTGAACAGCAGCAGGGCATCAATCGGCAGTGGTTCTTTAAAACCCCTTTGGCAGGTGTATTTTACGAGCGTGGGCCAAGCGAGGTAGTATTTGTGGATGACAATGGCGTGGAGCATCGGGAGCAGCAGGCGGACAGCCGGGAACTGTACCGGGACGCGCTGCCGGATCTGCCTAAAAGTGCCCAAATCAGCGCCTATATCTCCTTCCCGCAGGATATCAGCCTGGAGGAACTGCTGAAACTGGAGGAGGAATGGGCGGATTGCAGCATCAACTGGGCAGCGGTGCGGACTAGCGACTCATCCTACTACCGGCAAATGGGTTTTGCCATGAACAATGGCGGTCAAATTTTGGAGCCGACAGAGGAATTTGAGGCCATGTTCCCGGCCTTTTCTTTGCTGGGGAGAAAAAAGGACGGAGAAACCGACGCGGAACTGTTAAAGGAACACTTCCTTAGCATGTTGCGCTATTTGTGCGATCTGGAGGACTTCCTCAAGGCGCTCTGCGCCGTTAACGGCCACAGCGCAAAGGATTACAAAGAAGCGCTGGATTACATTGATGAAAATGGTATTGGGATCTACGGTGTTTATGTGATAGGCAGCAAGGAGGGAATAATGGCACTGGAACAGCGTCCAGAGGTCAACAGCTTTATGATCGAGGACATTAAGCTGTCAATCTTCAGTTCATAACACAATCCGGGATCCACCCGACTGTTATTTGCGGTCGGGTGGATCCCGGTCTTTTCTTTCCTGTTCTTTGTCGTAGTATTGTGCCTAAGCATACCAAAGCTCGTGGTATTTGCCGCTTTTGTCAGCGATTAACTGTTCATGGGTACCCTGCTGAATCACAGTATTTGCAGGAGGACAGGCGGTGGCTGATGGAAATAGCGGTTTTATCGCTGGCAATATCGTTGAATTTGCTGTAAATCTCCGCTTCACTACCGTCCACGGTGGAAAGATCCTCATCCAGCTTGTCCAGGTAGGCGCGTCTGCCAATGCGATAAGGCATGATTTTAGCTCCCCGACTTTTTATGCCGCTTCTCTTTTAACAAGATCGTGGAAGGAAATCATGGCTAAGGAAAGAAGGACAGGCTGAAAAGGGAACAGCCTGTCCTTCTTTCTATGTATTATGGTGTATTTTGCAGAGGTTTGTTCGGCATTATCAAATAAAATGCAAAGTTTGATATGGCAGTCTGGGCTTGAGCCTTGTTTATTGTGTCTTACAGAATACGTTCTGTCTTTCCGCCGCTTTCCGGGCCATAGCAAATTACATGATCACAGGCGATGCGGTAGGTGATGAAAAAATAGAAGGCGTATACGCCCGCAACCACAAGAGAGATTAGGACAGCGGTTTCCATGGCCTTCTGACCGCTCAAACCCTGGAAATCCCAGATCTCATAGACTTTGCCGAAAATCACGCCCATGGGAACGGTCATGAGAAGCGGAAACGCAAAGGGCATCAGGAAAAAGGCACCAATCTGCCGGAACAGCGCGGACTTCTGCATCCGGACATCTGCCCCCAGACGGTACAGCACAGCATAGCGTCTGCATTCCTCGTCCAGTGTTGAAAGGGTTTTCACCGAGAGGATGGCCAGCGCCATGCACACGAACACGGTGGAAACATACAGTGTACCGATGATCAACGTTCCCGCGTTCGCGTTGCTGTACAGGCGGTAATCCTCTTTGATCGCAAAATCGCACTGTTCTTCCGGACCGTCCTCGGTTTCCTGTATATAAGTCAGATCTTTCAGCATTGCCATAGCGTCTGGCCGGCTGTTCTCCAGCGTGTAGGCGGCGCAGACGTTTGAAACAGGCATACCGGCCACTGCTTCATCAGGCATGACAAAATACATCCATGCCCGCCGGGCAAACTCGGGATATCGAGTACTGCTTCCTGTCCAGGAGTAGGTGGTTCCGTTGAAATGGATGGTTTTGTTGGAGAAATCCGTTTCACCAATTCCCTGAACAAAAGTGATAAGCAGATACTGACCTTCCAATGCGACCGGATCATAGCCGCAGCCGGTAAGCAGCGCATTAAACTGGCTCAAGGGCATGAATTTGTCCGTCCAGCCCATTACGTCATATCCAAGGATGCTGCTGCAAAGGGTCGTTTCTCCCGAGGAATAGAGCTGAAAATCCATCCGGGATAGGATGGGGCTGTATTTCTCGATGATTTTTTCGCCCTCTTCCATGGAAATACCCGGTTCCTCAGAGCAGTCGAGCATTGCCATCACGTCATAGGGACAATCCTTCGCAATGGAGCGGTCGGAGTAAATCTTTTCCCCCAGCGCTACATTGGACATAGCAATGGCGAACACCAGAAGTGTGGCCAGAGCGCCAATGAGCAGGGAGTTCACGGTCATTTTCCCGGAAAGTCCCCGCAGAACCACCGTGTTGGTGCCTCCGTTTTTCAATTTGTTGCTCCTCAGAAGCATCCCGGCGATGGTCCTGGAGAATGTGAAGTGAGATAAAAAGACCATTACCAAATCCACCAAAAGCCAAAGAAGCAGGATCACACCATCCTGGTCATGGAACGCTGCCATCAGGTTTTGGTAGGTAACGATCAGACTGCCAATTAGGCCCGATACGGTCAGGATTGACAGAATACACCAGAAAACAGGATATTTTTCACTTTTCTCCGCAGACTCCTTCTTCAACAGATCTGAAATGGTGGTTTTTTTCAGATACCGCAGGGAAACCAGCGTGGACAGAAGAAACATTCCAAGACTGACGGCCAGCGTCAACAGAATTCCCTTTGCGGAATACGCGGAGATGGCGAAGGGAAGCTCCATGATGGAAGCGAACAGCGCTACAACCAGCTGGAAGATCACCAGTCCCGCACCCATGCCCACCAGCATGGCAAGAAAGGACAAAATCCCTGTCTCACAGGCAAACAGTGTTTGAATATTTCGACGGGTCATGCCCAGCGTCAGGTACATGCCAAATTCCTTTTTTCGCAGCTTCAGCATGAAGCCGGTGGCGTAACTGAGTACCAGCGCCGTGACCAGACAGGACAGGATCGTGACCATGGTGAACATGGTATGCATATCGGACGAAATCTCAGAAAGCTCACGAATCCGGTCGCTGTAGCTGAGGTTGTTGACCGCGAACATCAGTGCGATGCTCAGGGCGACCGTAACAAAATAGATCAGGTAATTGCTGATTTGGCGTTTCACATTGCGTAAGGCCAGCTTAGCGAACATCCGCCTCACCTCCCAGCACTGCCATGGCACTCAGAATCTCGTGATACATGGCCTGACGGGTACGATCACCACGGTACAGCTCGTTCCAGATCTTCCCGTCCTTTAAAAACAGGATGCGGGAGGCATAAGAACCCACTATGGCATCGTGAGTCACCATCAGAATGGTGGAACCGAGACTTTGATTCATCACCGTGAAGGTCTGCATCAGAGTTTTCGAGTTGGCACTGTCCAGAGCGCCGGTGGGCTCATCGGCCAGAATCAGCGCCGGCTGGGTGATCAGTGCCCGGGCGCAGGCGGCACGCTGCCGCTGGCCGCCGGATAGCTGCCGGGGAAACTTGGAGAGCTGATCCGTAATCTCCAAAGAAGCGGCGACAGCCTGGAGACGGTCCTGTGTTTCCCGGACGGGCCTTTTTTGCAGATTCAGGGGCAGCACGATGTTTTCGGCTACGGTCAAAGTGTCCAGCAGATTGTATTCCTGAAAGATAAACCCCAGCCGGTCCCGCCGAAATGCCGCCAGATCCTGTTCCCGCATCTCGGCAACATCCATTCCTTCCAGAAGAATGCTGCCGGAGCTGGGGCGGTCAATGGTGGCAATGACATTCAGCAGCGTGCTTTTGCCGGAGCCGGAGGCACCCATGACGGCGGTAAATTCTCCTTGTGCCATGCGAAAACTCAGGCCATTCAGCGCTTTATTATATCAGGCACTCGGATTTCTTCTGGCACATAAACGTACAATAGCGAAACAATAAAAAGAAAATAAATTAGATCAAATAAACTGCATGATTAAGCCAAAAAATACAGAGTGGAACTGGACTGAATCTTTGTTTTTGAATATTAAGATTCAAGAGTTGCCGAAAGTAATAAAAAGTTGTCAAAAGTTGATGCCGTAGATTAAATAAAACCGCATAAAACAAAAATAGACCGCCGTGGAGCGGTCTATTTCAATTTGGTTTTTATCGTTTTCTTTTCTTCTGTTTTGACATATTAAATTCTTTGCGATTCTTCTGCGAGAACTTTTCAAGTGGGGAAGTGCTGTTGACTGCGGTAAGAAGGTCGGCAATATTATGATTATAATATCCATCCAAAGATTTCAGGCTGCGGTGGCCGGTGATACGACGAAGCACCATCGGGGCAATACCTTCCCGCACTTCCATAGTAATGAATGTATGACGGAACAGGTGAATGGATGTTTTGGTAACGCCACGGCTCTTGTTGTATCTCGCAACACTGGACTGCAGAGCAACTCGCCCAAGCATTTCGCCAAAGATATTACAGAACAGGAAATCATCTGGTTCTCCGTCACGAATCAGCATATATTCCTGTAAGATGAGAATGAGCGTATCACTAAGCGGCACAATGCGTGGTTCTTTGCTCTTGGTGTGAATGAGATTGATATAACCATCGGTCATATTTACATCTTTACAACGGATGGAGCGGAGTTCCAAAGAACGAATTCCAGTGCCAAGAAAAACGCTGATAATTACCCAAGTGCGGTATTCGTTGAACTTCTCTGTTTTCGGTCTGACGAGCAGTTTCTTGATTTCATCCTCTGTGTAAATATCCTTGAAATGCTCTTGGTAAACCATGTGTGAGAATTGGATTTCTTCTGTGATATAACCTTTTTCTTTGCCGAAGTGAATAACAGGGGAAATCTTGAAAAGATAACTGTTGACTGTCTGGGCTTTTACTCTGGAAGCCAAATCCATCTGGTAATCGTCCACCATCTCTTGGGTGAGTTCAGAACAGCGAACATCCTCCTGCAAATAGTCAAGGAACTTCTGACAGGCGAATTCATAGCCATCAGTCGTGACCTTTTCAACGCCTCTCCGGTGACAATCCTTGACATATAACTGGACAAGTTCTTTGAAGTATAAATCGGGCAACCTGTTACTATTTCCTCTCATAGAAATAGTTACTTTCCCACTGCGTTTTTGCATAACAAAACCTCCTCATATTTCATAAACAGTGGCTACGTTTGACTGAAATAGGAGGAGGTAAGTTACAAATTGTATTTAATTAAATGGCTCAAACCAAGCCAAGAATGGAACAAATATAGCAAATATCTACAAATATAACTCTTAAATTAAAGGATTATTTGTAAGAAAAATGCTGGAAATTACTCCCATTCGATGGTGGCCGGCGGTTTAGAGGTGACGTCGTAGCAGATACGGTTGATGTGGCCAACTTCGTTGACAATGCGGCTGGATGCCTTTTCAAGCACATCGTAAGGGATGCGCGCCCAGTCAGCGGTCATAAAGTCGGCAGTAGTAACTGCACGCAGAGCCAGAGTGTAATCGTAGGTTCTGGCATCGCCCATTACGCCGACAGAGCGCATGGAAGTCAGAACTGCGAAGTACTGGCTTACTTCTTTATCCAGACCGGCTTTGGCGATCTCATCCCGCCAGATATAGTCTGCTTCGCGAAGAATGTCCAGTTTTTCCTTGGTGATGGCACCAATCACGCGAATAGCAAGACCGGGGCCGGGGAATGGCTGGCGGTTTACCAGGTAATCCGGAAGACCAAGCTCCTTACCAAGGCGGCGAACCTCATCCTTGAAGAGCAGGCGAAGCGGTTCGATGATTTCCTTGAAGTCAACGTAGTCCGGAAGACCGCCTACATTGTGATGGCTCTTGATGACAGCGGCGTCACCGGTACCGGATTCCACAATATCCGCATAGATGGTGCCTTGCGCCAGGAAGTCAACAGCGCCAATTTTTTTCGCTTCTTCCTCAAAGACGCGGATAAATTCCTCGCCAATGATTTTCCGTTTCGCCTCTGGCTCTTCCACACCGGCCAGCTTGGACAGGAAGCGCTCTTCCGCGTTAACCCGGATAAAGTTGATGTCACCATTGCCGAAAACAGCCTCGATTTCATCGCCCTCGTTCTTACGCATCATGCCATGGTCAACAAAAATACAGGTGAGCTGTTTGCCGATGGCTTTGGACAGCAGTTTCGCAACAACAGAGCTGTCAACGCCGCCGGAGAGAGCCAGAAGAACCTTGCCGTCTCCCACTTTTTCCTGAATGTCCTTGATGGCGGTCTGACAGTAGCCGGCCATAGACCAGTCTCCGTGAGCGCCGCAGACATCAAAGAGGAATTTTTCGATCATTTTCAGACCGTACTGGGAATGGAGCACTTCCGGATGGAACTGTACGCCGTAGAATTTTCGTTCCGCGTTTTCCATGGCTACCACTGGACAGGCATCCGTATGAGCGGTTACCCGGAATCCTTCCGGCAGTTCTGTAACCAGATCCGTATGGCTCATCCAGGTAACGGATTGCTCCGGAAGATCACGGAACAGGACACAGGATGGGTCAAAGGTGGTATTGGTTTTGCCGTATTCTTTGGTTTCGCCTGGGCTTACTTTACCGCCAAGGGTGTAAGCCATGAGCTGCTGACCGTAGCAGATACCCAACACAGGAATACCCAGATCAAAAACAGCCCGGTCAACGCTGGGGGAAGTCTCCAGATATACACTGTTTGGACCGCCTGTGAAGATGATACCGATCGGATTTTTTTCCTTGATCGCTTCTACTGTAGCTTTGCGCCAGGGCATGATTTCACAGTAGATGCCCATGTCACGAACGCGGCGGGCGATAAGCTGATTATACTGACCGCCGAAGTCCAAAATCAGTACGATTTCGTGAGACACAAAAATCACCGTCTTTCCATATAAATTTCCATGTTTCGCTGTAAGGCTTTCCTACAGCTTTTTGTATGAAAGAAACAATCATCCATTCTTTTATTATAAAGAGGTTTTTTGATTTTGTAAACAGATTCCAAGGCTCCGAGAAAAATAATCCTGCGTCTTTTTGTGCCAAATTCGTATTTTTTGCGCCAAATTCGGGAAAAACTATCTTTGCACGAAAAATATTGGATAAGGGGAGTGATCTGGATGAAAAATATCATCAAAAAAGTGGTTTTTACTGGTTTAACGTTTGGTTCCCTTCTTTATCTGCCTGTTTCCGCCATGGAAAGCCGGGTGAATACGATCCCGATTTTTCCGCGGCAAAGTACAGTCTTTTGTGCGGAGGCGCTGGAACGGCAGTTAGGGCTGGAAAGCGGTGATTTACTGGCAATTACTTTTACGGTTATTCCGGAAAAGGGTCAGCTGCTGGCAGGCGGAATTCCGGTGGAACGGGGAGAAACCCTGCTTCGCCGGGAATTGGAGGAGCTGTGCTATCGGCCGGATGGGGAAGGCAGAGAGTGGTTCGCCATTGTTCCGATTTGTAGCGAAAGGATCTGCGCGGTGTATAATCTTCAGCCTGTGTTATAGAAAAAGCGGTTCCAACCGGAACCGCTTTTTCTATAACAGTTTCTCTTTCAAGGACTGTAAAATCTTTTTTTCCCGCCTTGATATCTGCACCTGGGTCATGCCAAGGGCCTGCGCTACCTTGGTTTGGGTTTGGCCTTGGAAATAACGGAGAATGATCAACTGGCGGTCTTTGACGTCCAGCAGCTCCAGAACCTGTTTCAGGGCGATGGTATCGGATAGAGCTTCTTCCGGAGAATCCACCGGAAGATCAAACTCTGCGTTATCCTCTTCATGGGTTAGGGACAGGGGAGGCGCAGAGGCGCAGATGGCCTCCACAAGCTGTCCGTAATCCACCTGCAAAATTTCCGCCAGCTCGTTGATGGAAGGTTCCCGTCCGTGGGTGCGGGTGAACAGATCCCGCTCCCGATTGGCTTTCAGGGACAGTTCTTTCAGCGAACGGCTCACTTTTACCGTACCGCCATCCCGAAACAGTCGGCGGATCTCGCCCAAAATCACCGGCACCGCATAGGTGGAGAAGCGAACTCCACGTTCATGGTCAAAGGCGTCAGTGGCTTTCACCAATCCTACACAACCTGCCTGGAACAGATCATCGTATTCAATGCCTTTTCCTTTGTACCGTTGGGCGCAGGCGTGGACAAGCCCCAGATTATTCTGGATGATCTCCTCCCGGGAGGAATCAATGACGGTGCTCATGGTCGCTTTCCCGGGAGTGGATGGTCCGCTCCATGGTGACAGTGGTACCTTTTCCCGGTTTGGAGCTGACCCGCAGCTTGTCCATCAGGCTTTCCATCAGGGCAAAGCCCAAACCGGCCCGTTCTTCGGAGGGAGCGGTAGTAAACAGAGGTTCTCTGGCTTTTGCCACATCCTCAATGCCGCAGCCGCTGTCTTTGATTTTGATGACGATCTTGTTGTCCTCATACAAGGCGGCGCTGATGGATACTTTGCCGATGGTATTGCGGTATCCGTGAACGATAGCGTTGGTGACGGCTTCGGAAACAGCGGTTTTTATATCCATCAGTTCCTCCATGGTGGGATCTAGCGGACAGAGAAAGGCTGCCACTGTTGTGCGGGCAAAAGCTTCGTTGGTGGAACGGGAATCAAAAACAAGCCGCATGCTGTTGATTGCTTTCATAATTGGTTGACCTCCCGGTATGTGATTGCCGGCTTAAAATTTTGCCAGCTTGTCCATCCCAGCCACTTGCATGACCCTGCGGATGGAGGTAGAGAGCTGTGTCAAACGGACGGTCCCGCCCAGCTCCTGCATCAGTTTATAGCGTCCCATTACCAGCCCGATGCCGGAGGAATCCATAAAGGTGACTCCCCCGAAATCCAGCACCAACTCTTTCGGGTGATTTTGCGCTGCCATACGGTCGATCTCCTCCCGGATTGGCTGAACGCTGTGGTGATCCAGCTCGCCGAACAGATGGGCCGCCATATAGTCTTCCTGAACATCAATGGTAACAAAAGTTTTGGTTGCTGCCATGCAAACCCCTCTTTTCTATGGTTTCTGCTAATAGAATACCTTCTTTTCCCCATATTTTTGGACGAAAACCACTGTCAAAAAAGCGCGGAAAAAAGCAAAATCCCCCGTCTATGCTACCAAAGACGGGGGATTGCGGTTTCTTATAAAATTTTAGCCTTTCTTTTTGCGTTACGCGAAAGCTTTCAGGGATTCTTCGATCTTGGCCATGCGTTCCTGTGCTTTGGCCAGTTTCTCCCGCTCGGCGGCGATGACTTTTTCCGGAGCTTTGGCAACAAAGCCTGGATTGTTCAGCTTACCGGAGAGGAATTTGATGTCCTTTTCACAGTCAGACTTTTCCTTGTTCAGACGGGCGATCTCTTTATCCCGGTCAACCAACTGAGCCAGAGGAATGAAGATGCGGGCGCTGTCGGTGATGACCTGTACACAGGATTCGGCGTCAAAATCGCTGCCAAAGGTTACGGTATCAGCCCAAGCCAGACGCTCCAGGAAGGCCTGACTCTGGCGGAACACAGCTTCCGATGCGGTTTCGATATGCAGAGTGGCCTTTTTGGACGGCGGTACATTCATTTCGGAGCGGCGGGCACGGACAGCTTTGATGGCGTCCATAACTTTTTCAAACTCCTGTTCCTCCGCGGAGAAGTTCAGAGCTTCCTCGTATACTGGCCACTGGGAAACCATGATGGACTCACCTTCGTGAGGCAGGGCCTGCCAGATCTCCTCAGTGATAAACGGCATGAAGGGGTGCAGCAGCTTCAGCATACCGGTCATGACGAAGGTCAGGACCTGACGGGCTGGTTCCGCCTTTTCGCCGCCTTCCCACAGACGGGATTTGGTCAGCTCAACATACCAGTCGCAGAATACATCCCAGATAAAGTCATACAGTTTGCCAACGGCGATGCCAAGTTCAAATTTTTCCAGGTTGTCGGTTACTTCTTTTACCAGCTTGTTATACTTGGACAGAACCCATTTGTCCTCAATGGCAAGCTCTTCCGGAAGAACCACCTTCATGTTTTCGTCTGTCAGGTTCATCAGGATAAAGCGGGCGGCGTTCCACAGTTTATTGGCAAAGTTGCGGCTTGCCAGAACTTTGTCATCGCTGAAGCGCATATCGTTGCCGGGAGTGTTGCCGGTGGCAAGGGTGAAACGAAGGGCATCGGCGCCGTACTGGTCGATAACCTCCAGAGGATCAATACCGTTGCCCAGAGATTTACTCATTTTCCGACCCTGAGCGTCCCGAACCAGACCGTGGAAAAGAACGGTGTTGAAGGGTATATCACCCATGTGCTCCAGTCCGGAGAAGATCATGCGGGCTACCCAGAAGAAGATGATGTCATAACCGGTTACCAGCGTGCTGGTTGGGTAGAAGTATTTCAGTTCCTCCGTCTTTTCCGGCCAGCCCAGCGTGGAGAAAGGCCACAGAGCGGAGGAGAACCAGGTATCCAAGGTGTCCGGATCCTGATGGATGTGGTGGCTGCCGCATTTGGAGCAGCAGGTAACATCCTCTTTGGAAACCATGACTTCACCGCAGTCCTCACAGTAGTAAGCAGGGATTCGATGGCCCCACCACAGCTGACGGGAAATGCACCAGTCTTTGATGTTTTCCATCCAGTTATAATAGGTTTTATCCATACGCTCCGGAATCAGACGGATTCTGCCGCTGCGAACAGCTTCAATGGCTGGTTTGGCCAGCGGCTCCATTTTTACAAACCATTGCTTGGACACCATAGGCTCAACGGTGGTGGAACAGCGGTAGCAGGTACCAACGTTATGGTTATGATCTTCCACTTTTACCAGATACCCTTGCTCCTCCAAGTCGGCAACAATGGCTTTTCTGGCTTCATAACGGTCCATACCGGCATATTTGCCGCAGTCCTTAGTCATGGTGGCGTCATCATTCATTACCTTGATGACAGGCAGGTTGTGGCGGGAACCTACACCGAAGTCGTTGGGGTCATGGGCTGGGGTGATTTTTACCACGCCAGTACCAAAGTCCATGTCAACATAGTCGTCGGCAACAATTGGAATCTCCCGGCCAACCAGCGGCAGAATAACATTCTTGCCGATGAGAGCTTTGTAACGTTCATCATTGGGGTTTACAGCTACAGCGGTATCGCCCAGCATGGTTTCCGGACGGGTGGTGGCCAGCTGAACATAGCCGGAGCCGTCAGCCAGCGGATAGCGCAGGTGCCAGAAGTGTCCGGCCTGTTCCTCATATTCAACTTCCGCGTCGGAGATGGAAGTCATGCAGTGGGGGCACCAGTTGATGATGCGCTCACCCTGATAAATCAAGCCCTTATTATACAGGTTAACAAAAACTTCTTTAACGGCTTTGGAGCAGCCTTCGTCCAGGGTAAAGCGTTCCCGCTCCCAGTCACAGGAGGAACCCAGCTTCTTCAGCTGGTCAACAATACGGCCTCCGTACTGTTTTTTCCACTCCCAGGCCCGTTCCAGGAATTTTTCCCGTCCCAGATCCTCTTTGGTCAGCCCCTCTTTTGCCATAGCGGCAACGATTTTGGCCTCGGTTGCGATGGAAGCGTGGTCCGTACCCGGCATCCACAGGGTTTCATAGCCCTGCATCCGGCGGAAACGAATCAAAATATCCTGCAAAGTATTGTCCAGGGCGTGTCCCATGTGAAGCTGTCCGGTGATATTGGGTGGTGGGATAACGATAGTGTAAGGTTTTTTGTCCGGATTTGGCTCGGCGTGGAAGTAACCGCCCTCCAGCCAGAATTGATAGATCCGGTCTTCGAACTTATTGGGTTCGTAAACTTTGTTCAGTTCTTTCAAGAAAAACTCCTCCTTTGTTCTTTGGGGCGTTTTTCATCCAAATACAAAAATAAAAAACCGCCCCAAGCATTGTTTTTGCTTAGGGCGGATGAAAATCCGTGGTACCACCTAAATTCAGGAAAAAATCCTGCACTCTGTCGGCACATCACCGAAAGGCGGATGCCGTTTCCCGCTAACGGGGGACGACCGGTGAAGTCTACTGAGGCCGCGACAGGCCCGTTCAGTCCACAGCTCCGAGGCTACTTCCATACCCGCCGCAGGACTCCTTCCACCAACCGGAGCCTCTCTGTGCTTTGGAGTGGCATGTACTCCTCCTCATCAACGCATTCCATATTTGTGAGCCTATTATAGCAGGGAAAAACGGGAATTGCAAGAATTTTTTCTATTTTACATTTCTGTAATACAGACCGCGGGTGATCCCTTCCCGCTTCTCAAAGTTTTCGCTGTAGGAGCGGATGACGGTGTCGATTTCTGCCGGACTTTCGCCGGTAAAATACAGCAGGGCAAAGGAAAAATTGATCCATTCATCCCAGCGATCCGCCAAATACAGCGCTTTACCGTTAAAAATCTCGGAATATTGCCGTCCCGTACAGCGAACCTCAAAGCTTTCGTCCTTACGGTCCTTTAAAACGCCGTACTGTTTGCAGTTTTTGCAGCCTTTGAGCTTGATGGGGCAGTTGCGGGTAACCATCAGCGGCAGCTTTCCATAAGCAAAAATGCCGTAAGGCATATAATCGCCCAGTGAAACAACACGGGTTTGAGACAGCTCAAAGGAGACCACACTGTCATGGAGTCCCAGCTGGGCATATTCCCGGAGCGCCAGAGAATTGGCGATATTCAGGCTGAATTCGCCGTGAACACAGAAGTCCAGCTTCTTTCCCAGATAAAGGCCGCCGATGTTTCCGGTGGAAAGGTGGTGGATTCCGGCCTGTTTCAGCCCGTTCAGCCGCTGCGTCAGGAGAGCTGCGTCATCGCCGAAAACCATGCGGGGCAGGGAAACGGCGATTTTTTCCCGCAAAGCGGAGGAAAGCTGGTCCACACCCTTTTCCAATTGATCCATAGGAACGGCGATAAGCTCGCAGCGTTCCTCCATCAGCGGAGTGATCTGGGACAGGCTGCGGACCTGTGCCCGCAGATTGGGCTTGCGCAGACAAAGCAGCTTGGGATGAGGAGGAACCGGCAGATCCACAAAGCGCCAAGGCTTGATCTGGCTGCGGATCGCACTTAACTGTTCCAAAGCCTCCCGGCGAAGCTGGTTCATCTGGGATGCCGGGCAGATCAAACCCTCATCCAGTTGGCAGCTTAGGCTGTTAAGGGAATAAAAGGTGCCGCCCAACTTCTCCATGCTGCGGCGAACCAGTTCCTCAGTGGTGGGACGGTTGGCTGCGATTTCGGGAACCAGCCCCTGAACACTGACAGAATTGCCGTCAGCGTCACGGACAGTCAAAGACAACGGCTCATTCGCCTTCATAACAAAGGAAAAGTCCAGCGGAACATGGGGATATTCTTTCTCCAACTGGTTGGACAGCTGTTTCAGTACCTTCTGACCAGCCAGAACATCCTCATGTTGGCGGGTGCCGAACATTTCGATACCGGTTTTTCCATCAAAATAGCCTCGGGTAAAGCCGCTGCGGGAAAAAGCGGCCTGAAGCTGCTCCATATTGGGCGTTTCACCGGCAAGAGCCTGCCGGAAACCGCTGACAGCCGCGGAAACATACTCCGGACGCTTCATGCGGCCCTCAATTTTCAGAGAATCCACACCCAGTTCCCGCAACTCCTGAATACGATCCACTAAAGTCAGATCCTTCAGGGACAGAGCGTAGCCATTATCGCCCCGTCCAGAGCGAAAAGGCAGGCGGCAGGGCTGGGCGCAAAGGCCTCGGTTGCCGCTGCGCTCTCCAATGAGGGAGCTCATATAGCACTGGCCGGACAGACACATACACAAAGCGCCGTGAACAAAAATCTCTGTCTCAACCGCTACCTGCTCCACAACAGCCCGAATCTCTTTGGCGCTCATTTCCCGGGCCAGGACCACCCGGCTGAAGCCCATTTCCTGCAATTGTTTCGCGCCGGATACATTATGGACCGCCATTTGGGTAGAGGCGTGGAGAGGAATGTCCGGCGCCCACTGGCGCAGCAGATGCATAACGCCCAGATCCTGAACCAGGATGGCGTCCACTCCGTTTTCGCAGGCAGCCCGGACGGACTCCTTCAAGGCTTCCATTTCCCGGTCAAAAACCAGGGTATTCAGAGTCATATACATTTTTACGCCCCGGGCTTTACAGTAGCGTGCCATTTGACGGAAGGAATCTTGGTCAAAGTTTTTGGCGTTGCGGCGGGCATTGAAGGGGCCGTAACCGAAATATACGGCATCGGCGCCGCTGTTGACGGCGGCCATCATGCTTTCCATGCTTCCGGCCGGCGCAAGGATCTCAGGCTGTTTCATAAAAACCTCCTCTGGGTTGTTGCATGAAAACCCCGAGCATTGCTGCCCGGGGAATGGGTTATTTTTTGTTTGATTCTGCCTGCTGTCCACTTTGGCGCAGCAGATTGATCTCCCGTTTTAGCTTGTCAATTTCCCGGCGGTACTCATCCGCCTCAATATGAGCCCGGGCAGATTCCTCCAGATAGGCACTGAGCTGGCTGCGGAGATGATCTGCGTTGCGCTCACATTTTTTCAGCTGATCTGCGTAATCCAGCAGGGAGATCAGATAGGCGTCACTGAGGGAGGAACGGGGATGGTCTTTCATAAAGTCCCGAATCTGTTCGTCCAGTTCCTTGGCGATCTGCTTGACGTAGTCTGGGGATTCCGTGGAGTTGATCACGAATTTGACTCCATAGATTTCAATACGCACTTTATTGGTTGGTCCCATAGCCTTCAACTCCATTTCTTCTGTCTTTTTCCAGCCGTAAAGTGATTTAAGAGTTACAATGCCGGAACTCCAAAGCGAAGGGGTATAATTGCTTTGATTGAGGATATTATAGCATGAAAAATGGTGTTAAAAAACGGTCTTAACAAAAATTTTCCTTTTTGGAGGCCGCTACTTCATTTTTTTCTGCAGCTTGCCCAGAATCAGCGCCAAAGCCCAGCCGATAACAACCCCCAGGGACATGGTTGCCCAGCAGATCATCACAAGCTGATTCCACTCAGGGGTGGCGTTGGGCAGCAGCTTCAACGCTGCAAAAGCGAAGAGCATCGGCAGCACCACCAGAAGCAGAGAGCCATTTTTCCAGTACTTGTGCTGGACTTTGTTGAAGAAAGCCCATTGAAGCACATAGGCGAAGAGGGCAGGGATCAGAAGAAATAAAAGATACAGTTCCATAAAAATGCTCCTTTGTATGTTTTCTGACTTTATTGTATCACAAACAGAGCGATTTTTGAAGAAAATCTCCTTGAAACCCAAGGAAGCTTGTGCTATGGTGAAAGAAAACGATTATTTTAGAAGCGGAGGTCTTTCCATGAAACAGAAAAGTGCGGAAATTCTCGCCATCGGCACCGAATTGCTGATGGGAAATACCGTAAATACCAACGCCGCCTATATTGCCAGAGGTTTGGCGCAAAACGGCGTCAATGTTTATCACCAGGAGGTTGTGGGGGACAATCCTCAGCGTTTATTGGACAGTCTGACCCGGGCATTTTCCCGTTCGGATATTGTGATCACCACCGGCGGACTTGGTCCGACCTATGACGATCTGTCCAAAGAGACCATTGCGTCTTATTTTGGTCGGAAATTAGTGCTGGATAAAGAGTCGCTCCAACATATTGAGGAGCATTTCCGGGCCATTGGCCGTCCCATGAGCGATAATAACCGCAAACAGGCCATGATGCCGGAAGGCTGCACGATCTTTCCGAATCCCAATGGAACAGCGCCGGGCTGTGCCATTGAGCAGGATGGCAAAGTCGCCTTTATGCTCCCTGGGCCGCCAAGGGAAATGAAGCCCATGTTTGAGCATTATGTGCTGCCCTATTTGATGAAGGACAGTGACACGGTTCTGGTCTCCAAAATGATCCATCTGTTTGGCATCGGAGAATCCCTGCTGGAGCACCGGCTCCACGATCTGATGGTATCCAGCACCAATCCAACCTTGGCTCCCTACGCAAAATCCGGTGAAGTGATGCTGCGGGTGACGGCCAGAGTTGCCAGAGGAGAAAACCCGGATCCGATTCTCCAACCTGTAATCGAAAAGGTGCGGGAAATGGCGGGAGAGTTCATCTACGGCATTGACGTGGGTGATCTCCAGACTGCGGCAGTCCGCCGTTTGGCGGAAAAGGGCCTTCGTGTCGCAACAGCGGAAAGCTGTACCGGAGGTTATGTTTCCAAGCGCATCACGGAAGTGGATGGTGCTTCCGCTGTGTTTGACTGCGGTGTTTGTTCCTATGCGAATGAAATCAAGGAGAAGGTTCTGGGCGTTTCCCATGAGACGCTGGAGAAATACGGCGCGGTTTCTCCGGAAACAGCAAAGGAGATGGCTGCCGGTATCCGCCGGCTGAGCGGGGCAGAAATTGGCGTTTCTACCACGGGGATCGCCGGCCCGGGCGGTGGAACAGAGGAGAAGCCGGTGGGACTTGTTTATGTAGCGGTGGACAGCGATGCCTTCTGTCAGGTTCTGGAACTGCATATTCCTTCCCGGGGCGACGACGCCAGAGAATATATCCGTTATATTGCTTCATCTCACGCCCTGCATCTGGTTTGGAAAGCTGCCGGTATGGCAAAATAAGCATAAAAAGGGAGAAAAGCTGATTAAATCGGCGTTTTTCCCTTTTTTTCTGCCTTTTTCGTGGAAAATTCTTCGTTTTGTCCTTCCAATTCGTCCAAATGGCCCTTGAAAAGAAGAACCGATTGACGCTATAATAATAAAGTAAGACTATATACTTATTGCCAAAAAGGAGAAAATTGAAAATGGACCCTGACAGTACCATGTTTTGTCTGATCTTACTGATTGTATACCTGCTGTTCCGCGTGGCTCTGGCGGCAGGAGAGACGGTTGTTCTCTATGCCAGCGAAGCCAGATTGGAGCATCTTGCGGAGGATGGAGACAGCCGTGCCGGTCTTTTGCTTCGTCTGTTGGACGATCCCGGACGATTTCTGGCTACCATTCAAAGCGGCAGTGTTTTGGTCGGCTTTTTGACTGCCATCCAAATGGCGCAGACGTTTGCCCCTGCCTTGAGCGCGAAGCTGACGTTTCTTCCATTCCAGGAGGGGGGAGTACGTCTTGCGGCTGTCCTGCTGCTGACTCTGCTGCTGACCATTCTGGTGATGCTTTTGGGTACGCTGCTGCCAAAGAAACTGTTGGTGCAGCATCTTGACCAATCGGTTCTGTACACAGCACCGCTGCTGGATCTGGTTTACCGCATCAGTCTGCCGTTTGCCGCACTGCTCAATGGAGTGACCAATTTGCTTCTGCTCTGTTTCCGCATAGATCCCAACGCCAAAGTGGAACAGGTTACGGAAGAGGAAATCCGCCTGATGGTGGATGTGGGCAACGAAGAGGGCACCATCGAAAAATCAGAAAAAGAGATGATTAATAACATCTTTGAGTTTGATGAGAAGACGGTTGCAGAGGTTATGACACACCGCACGGAGATGGTAGCGGTAGAAGATACAGCTACTATTATAGAAGTGGCAAAAACCGCCATGGAGGAGGGCTTTTCTCGAATCCCGGTCTATGAGGACAATATAGATGATATTGTAGGTGTACTTTTCGTCAAGGATCTGTTGAAATATGTGGAAAATCCCTGCATCAAAGACGAGACGATCAAGCCTTTTATCCGGGAAGTGCTTTTTGTACCGGAATCCAAGCGCTGCACCGAGCTGTTTAAGCTGTTTAAGGCGAAAAAAACACAGATCGCAGTAGTGGTGGACGAATACGGCGGCACCTCCGGCGTGGTGACGATGGAGGATCTGCTGGAAGCCATCGTGGGCAATATGCAGGACGAGTACGATGATGAAGAGGAAGAAGTTTTGCAGCTTTCTGACAATGAGTTTGTCCTCAGCGGCGCACTGAGCATGGAAGACGTGGAAAAAACGCTAGATGTGGAACTGGAGAAATCCGAGGAACATGACACGCTGGGTGGATTTGTCACCGATCTGCTGGACCGCATCCCCGGTGAAAACGAGCATCCGGTGGTAGAAGTGGATCACCTGCGCTTCACAGTTCTTCTGGTGAAGGAACGCCGCATTATGAAAGTGAAGGCGGAGATTCTGCCATCCGGTGAAGAAGAGAATCATTCCTGATAAAAAGAAAACATAAAAAGAAAACGCGCAGCCTTATGCTGTGCGTTTTTTGTTTCTTGCTTTAATTGGGATCGGCTGTTTCCTTTGCTTTGTTCCGGAAGCGGCAGTCTCTGTCAGGCGCTGCCGGGTATTCTGCCGCCGACGCTTCTCCCAGCGTTTTTTCAGGTTTTGATGAAGAAGATTTTCCTCTGCTTTCTGGAAAGACGGCGACATTTTTGTTTCTTCCGGGCTGTAGGGCAGCATGTTTTTATAAGAAAACAGACAGTCTCTCTTGACAAAGGTCCAAAGGGCCTGACAAAACAGCTCCGGCTGTTCCTTGCAACACCAGTGTTTGCAGCTTGGCATAACATGCAAACGGCTGTTGGGGATGATGCGGGTGGCCTGCTCCGCGTGAGAGCGGGGAACCAACGGATCCCGTTTGCCATTGATCAGCAAAACAGGCATTTTCAGACGGGACAGTTCGTCGCCAAAATAGGGAATGGCTCCTTGGGGAGAAACAGAGCTTTTCTGATAAAAATCAATGGAGTCCATTGCGGAGGGCTTTTGTAGCAGCTGGGAAAGCTCCTCCACCAGTTCCTCCGTCACTGTATTTTTCCGGCCAAAAAGGGAGTACTGTATCATGGCCCGGATCAGAGCCGGGGATTTGGCCATTTTCAGGCAGGAACGGCGGATCCAGTCTGTGTGATGGACGATCCAACAGGTCATCGAATGATAAGGCGCTTTTGGGGATAAGCCCCAGCTGCTGACCGGAACCAGTCCGCAGACATGTTCCGGATGCTCCAAAGCGTAGCGGATGGCAATGGCGCCGCCCATGGAGAGCCCCACCAGTACAAAACGGTCCAGTTTCAACTGATCCACGACCGCTTCCAGAGTATGGTGGTAATATGGATAAAATCCTTCTTCCGGGATGCTCTCCATTGGATCGCTGTTCCCATATCCAGGGAGATCGAAAGCATATACGGTTGTTTTTTTGCCAAGACGCTCCATGATCTCCTTCCAGGAAAGCATGGCGCTATCCACTCCTGCGCCGTGGATCAGCAGGATCACGTCCGAACCTTGCCCACAGCGATAGCCCTGTATATAATTTCCACGGTAGCTCAAGGGCACTTGTTGAATCTTCATGGCTGTCTCCTTCCGCGAAACGGATGTTTTTTTAAGAATAGCATACTTCGACAAGGAAGTACAGAGTTTTCGACAAAATCGGAAGAAAACAGAGGCGTCAGCGGAAGGGAATTCTCTGCGAAAGCCTTGACAAAGTGCGGCAGGATGCTACAATAGAAGCGAAAGAAACGAAATAAACAATGCTTCAAGTGTCCCGCGGATGAAAATGCGGGAAGAATAGAGAAGCGGGTGAAAATCCCGCATGGTACCGCCGCTGTAAGCGCTGAGTCCAAGGTTTGTTGATGAAAATCAGTCACTGGGAAACCGGGAAGGCAAAGCCTTGGACGTTGGAGAGATCCGGTAAGCGTAAGTCAGAAGACCTGCTTGAAGCCCCCCGATCCACCCGTTATGGAAAAAGGAAATTTTGACTGCGGAAATACGGTCGCGGCAACGGTTTATCGGTTGCCGCGGCCTTTTTGCGTCCGCTGAAAGGAGTAAGAATCATGTGGACCTTTTTTGCCCTGCTGTTGGGCTTTGGAATTGACCTGCTGATTGGCGATCCCCACAATATTCCTCACCCGGTAGTGCTGATCGGCAAGCTGATCTCCGCCTTGGAAAAGAAAATGCGTAGCCTCTTCCCGAAAACCGAGAAAGGAGAACGCCTGGCCGGTGGGTTGCTCTGGATTTTGGTTGTCCTTGTTTCCACCGGTGTACCGGCGTTGATCCTGTGGATTTGTTACCGTGTCCATCCCTGGCTGGGAATTGGGGTGGAGAGCCTGATGTGCTGGCAGATTTTGGCCACCAAATCCCTGAAGGACGAAAGCATGAAGGTTTATACTGCGCTGGAAAGCGGAGATTTGGAGGCCTCCCGCAAAGCGGTCTCCATGATCGTGGGCCGTGATGTGAGCCGTTTGGACGATGCCGGTGTTACCCGGGCTGCAGTGGAGACAGTTGCGGAAAATACATCGGATGGCATAGTGGCTCCGCTGCTGTTTCTGGCGTTGGGCGGAGCACCGCTGGGCTTTTTCTACAAAGCGGTGAACACAATGGATTCCATGCTAGGCTATGTGGAGGAGCCATACCGAAATATTGGCTTCATCCCGGCAAAGATGGATGATGTGATGAATTATCTTCCGGCGAGAATTTCCGCCTTTCTGATGTTGGCGGCCGGTACCCTTTTGGGTCTGGACGGAAAAAACGGATGGAAAATCTTCCGCAGAGATCGCCGCAAACATGCCAGCCCAAATTCAGCGCAGACAGAATCTGTCTGTGCCGGCCTTTTGGGCCTACGGCTGGCAGGAGACGCCTGGTATCATGGTGTTTTACATAAAAAAGAGTACATTGGCGACGAGCTGCGTCCCATCGAACATGAAGATATCCCGCTGGCCTGTCATTTGATGATGCTGACAGCGGTTTTGGCGCTGCTGCTGGCTGTACTACTTCGGCTGTTGATTTTTTAGAAGGGAGAGAGGATTTTGCTCTATCAAACTACAAATCCCCATGGCGGCGACCTGTACAGCCGGCCAGTAACGCTTGATTTTTCGGCCAATACCAATCCTTTGGGTACGCCGGAAGCTGTGAAACAGGCTGTCCGGGACTGCCTTGACTGCCTCCATCAGTATCCGGACCCCTATTGCCGGGAACTGACAGCGGCGATTTCAGCATTTGAGCAGGTTCCAGTGGAAAAAATCCTTTGCGGAAGCGGCGCGGCGGAACTGATCTTCTCCTATTGCAGCGCTTTGAGGCCCAAAAAGGCACTGGAGCTGGCGCCAACTTTTTCGGAATACAGCGCCGCTCTGGAAAGTGTGGGTTGTCAGGTGGAACGCTACAGCCTGAAACAAAACAAAGACTTTGCCCTGGATGAGGAGTTTCTTTCCTTTCTGGAAAAGGGAGACTGGGATGTTCTGGTACTGTGCAACCCAAACAATCCAACCGGCCAACTGCTTCCGGAAAAGCGGTTGGACCGCATTGTGGAGATATGTTATCAAAAGAACATGAGACTGTTTGTGGACGAGTGTTTTCTGGACCTGTGCGACGAAGAAAAAGCGGTCAGCCTGAAGAGAAAACTGGACGCTTTCCCCAATCTGTTTATTCTGAAAGCATTTACCAAAAGCTACGGTATGGCAGCCTTGCGGCTGGGTTACGGTCTTTGTGCCGACACCAGGCTTCTAACGGCCATGAGCCGCAGCGTACAGTCCTGGAATGTGTCCCTTCCGGCCCAGAAAGCCGGAATCGCGGCTCTGCAGGAACAGAATTTCCTTCGGAAAGCCAAGAAAATAATCCGAACAGAGCGTGAGTGGATGAAGGGACAGCTTGAGCATATCGGTTTCTATGTGTGCCCATCGGCAGTCAACTTTCTTCTCTTTTACAGTCCGTATCCTCTGAAGGAAAGGCTGCTGGAACAGGGAATTCAGCTGAGGGACTGCGCCAATTATCACGGCTTGGGCGAGGGCTGGTACCGGACAGCGGTAAAGCTTCCGGAACAAAACCGGCAGCTGATGGAAGCAATTGATAGGATTGTACAGGAAAGGGCGGAGGAATAATGGCCAAATGTATCATGATCCAGGGTACCATGTCCAATGCGGGCAAAAGTTTGCTGGCAGCTGGACTGTGCCGGATCTTCAAGCAGGATGGATATCGGGTGGCTCCGTTTAAAAGTCAGAATATGGCCCTCAACTCCTTTATTACCGAGGAGGGCGGCGAAATGGGACGGGCGCAGGTGGTGCAGGCAGAGGCCGCCGGTATAAAACCGGATGTGCGGATGAACCCGATCCTGCTGAAACCTACCACAGATGTGGGCAGCCAGGTAATTGTCAATGGTGTGGTGCAGGGAAATATGCGAGCCATGGACTATTATAAGAAGAAAAGAGAATATATTCCGGCTGTGCTGGAGGCCTACAACAGTCTGGCAGCGGAAAATGATATTATTGTCATCGAAGGGGCAGGCTCTCCGGCGGAAATCAACCTGAAGCAGGAGGACATTGTCAACATGGGCCTTGCCAAGCTGGTGGATGCGCCGGTGCTGCTGGTAGGCGACATTGACCGGGGAGGCGTATTCGCCCAGCTTTACGGAACCATTGCCTTGTTGGAGCCGGAAGAGCAGCAGCGGATCAAGGGAACCATCGTTAATAAATTCCGGGGCGACCGTTCGATTCTGGAGCCGGGCTTGAATGTTCTGGAGGAGATCTGCAAAACACCAGTGGTTGGTGTGGTCCCGTATATCCATGTGGATGTGGAAGATGAAGACAGCCTCTCAGAAAGACTGACCGGCAGCGCAGTGCGAAAAATGATTGATATTGCGGTGATCCGTCTGCCTCGTATTTCTAACTTTACAGATTTTTCCGCCTTTGAACGCTATGAAAATGTATCCCTGCGCTATGTTGACAGCGTAAAAGAACTTTATGAGCCGGATATGATCATTCTTCCTGGGACAAAAAGCACCATGTCAGATCTGAAATGGCTGCGCCAGTGCGGTTTGGAAGCTGCCATCCATAAGGCTGCTTCCAAAGGAACCCTGATTTTTGGCGTTTGCGGCGGCTATCAAATGCTGGGACAAAGCATTGCAGATCCAGATCAGGTGGAAGCCAGCGGTTTATCCCAGATGGCGGGTATCGGTTTACTGGATATGGACACAGTTTTCCAGGGAGAGAAGGTGCAGAAGCAGACAAAAGGCTGTTTTGGAGCGGTGGAAGGGCTTTTGTCCGCCCTTAGCGGCATGACCTATGAGGGTTATGAGATCCACATGGGCAGAAGTGATCGGGAATTGCCTCCGCTGCTGGGGCAAGGGAATGTCTACGGCAGCTACATTCACGGCATTTTTGACGCGCCGGGTATTGCCGATGGTATCCTGAAGGCTCTTTGTGGAAAAAAAGGCGTGGATTTTGCCGCTTTGGAGCAATTTGATGGAAAAGAATACAAGGAACGGCAGTATGATCTTCTGGCTGACGCGGTTCGGCAGGGTCTGGATATGGATTATATCTACCGCATCCTGAATCGGGAGGTGTAGCCATGGAAGTACAGGGTTTGGTTCATCTTTATTGCGGCGATGGCAAAGGAAAAACCACCGCGGCCACCGGTTTGGCTGTCCGTGCCGCAGGCGCGGGAAAAAAAGTGGTTTTCACCCAGTTTTTCAAAAACGGAAATTCCTCTGAGGTGAAAAGTTTAAAGCAGTTGAAGGGTATCACCACGCTTCACTGTAAAACAATACCTGGACGCTTTAAAAACATGACCCCAGAGCAGCAGGCTCAGGCAAAGGCTGACTACAGCGAATTGCTGACGGAGGCAATCAAAACCGCAGAAAACGCAGACCTGTTGGTGTTGGATGAGGCGGTTTCTGCCTGCAATCATGGGATCATTGAGGAGAAGGTCCTGCTGGACTTCCTCATTGACCGTCCGGAAGGGTTGGAGGTGGTTCTTACCGGCCGCAACCCATCCAGACAGCTACTGGAGCTGGCAGACTATGTCAGCGAGATCAGAAAAATCAAGCACCCCTTTGAGAAAGGTATCCGCGCCAGAAGAGGGATTGAGTTTTAAACATAAAAACAGCAGCAGATTTATAAATCTGCTGCTGTTTTTATGTGTTTTATTGTTTTTCCTCCGGCAGTCGGCCTGCGTCAGAAAGCAGGCGGTACAGGGTAGGATCCACAGAAAACGTTTCCATCGCCTGTTTGACTTCCTTTAGGGAGGCCATTCGTTTCCTCAAAGGAAGATTGGAACGCACCGCACGAATCAGAATGTTTTTGGGGGAATGGGTCAGGTCAACAAACTCCAAAAGCTGTGTCCGATAGCCGCAAGCTTCCAACAGACTGTCTCGTATGCCGTCTGTGAGCAAGGCCGCCACCCGCTCCTGGATGATGCCGTATTTTGTCAGGACAGAGAGGGTTTCTGTTTTGATCTGCCCGTTCAGCTCATGCTGGCAGCAGGGAACGGAAAAGATCATCTTAGCGTTCCACTGTATGGCATTGTAGAGGGCAAAGTCCGTGGCCGTATCACAGGCATGCAGTGTGATGACCATATCAATGACGCCGTCATAGCGAAAACCGTTGATATCACCCATCTGGAAAGTCAGATGTTCATAGCTGTATTTCTTCGCCACCTGATTGCAGTGCTGGATCACATCAGCCTTCAGGTCCAGACCGATCATTTTTACCGGTCGATGGCGAAGCTCAACGAAATAATAGTACAAAATGAAAGTCAGGTAGGATTTCCCGCAGCCGAAGTCCACAATGGTCAGCTCCTGATTTTCATCCAGAGAGGAAACAGCATCGTCTACAATTTCGATAAACCGGTTGATCTAGCGATATTTGTCATACATGGCCTTGACCACTCGTCCGTCCGGTGTGAAAATACCCAGATCCACCAAAGGCGGGATGATGGTGCCCTCTTTAAGGATATAATTTTTCTCCTTATTGTGGGAGGAAGAAGTCGGTTTTACTGCCGCCTGATTTCGGCGGTTCAGCAGGACCTTTCCCTTTTTGGACAGCTTCATTTCCATCTGGCAGTCTGCGCTATAGCTGTTGAGTTGGCGATAACCCAGTTTAAGCAGCTCCTCCAAGGCTTGGTAAAGAGAGTCCGGAGAAATGTTTTCATGGAAAACCTGTTTCTGCGTATATTTTTCCAGCTGATAGTAACCTTCATCCTTGTACTGGACGACAATTTTCTGGTAATCGCAACCTTTTCCGTTGCTGAGAACCAGCTTGAAGGGATGGGAAGAAAGGATCTCTCGTAAAGCAGCTATTTTTTCGTCTGTTCTTTGCTCCATTTCCACCAACCTCCCCTATGCCAGCAGGGCAGCTAAATTTTGTCCCGCCAGAGACAGGCCGGTCAAAACCAGCAAAACAGCCACCACCTGTTTGGCCTGCTTTTCCGGTATTTTTTTGGAGGCCAGAACGCCGCAGCCAAGGCCAATCACCGCCGCCGGCGCAATCAGAAGGGTAAATTTTACGCTGCTGAGGGTCAGAATGCCGCTGTACAAATAAAGGAAAAAGCGAGCCATGTTTTCCAGGAAGAATACACAGCAGAAATTGGCGCGGAACTGGCTCTGGTTATCGGTGGTGCGGTTCAGATAAGCGGTAAGAAAGGCGCCTACGCCAAATAAGCCGCAGAGAATGCCGGAGCCAAGCCCAATAAGGGCTAAAACCAGAGGATTGGACTTTTTTCGGCCATGTTTGGCGATGGCTCTCTCCCGCAGAAGCATTTCAATGCCCAGCAGAACCACCGCTACGCCCAGAATAACTTTCAGGACCTGAGAATTGCCGATGGAGAGGAAAAAAGTGCCTGGAATCAGGCCGATGTAAATCAAAGCAACCAGAGGCAGAGCGATTTTCAGAGAAATACTTTTCCGTTCCCGCCAAGCCAAATAGGCGTTGGCCGGAATACTCATCAACAGATCCACCGGAGCGATCAATTTGGTGTCTGACTGGAAGTTCATCAGAGGGGAAAAGACCAGCGTATTTCCAAAGGCGGCCAAGCCTTTGACGAACATAGCCAGAAATGCGGCCAAAAGGCCCAGATAAATGTTCATCAAAACCTCCTATTTCCGTCCGAGAAAGGCCTTCAGCGTTTCAGCGGAGCGGTTTACGATCAGTTCTTCGTCAAAATTCAGCTCCTTCAGCAGAGCCTGTGCCAGAGCAAAGTCTCCAACCTCAGAAGGGTCGTGAGCATCGGTGCTGACCAGAATAGGCACCCGGTATTTTTCACAGAGAGGAAGCATAGTTTTGTAGTTTTCCACACAGTTGATGCGGCTGTTGGGACGGCGCAGGGAGGAGTTGTTCAGCTCCAGAGCCACATGGTATTCCTTGGCGGCAGGCACAAGGCGCTCGTAATTGAGGGGCTGGCGGTCGGTATCCGGATGAGAAACGAAAAAGACTTTGGGATTTTTCATGCAGGAGATCACATTGTCTGTGTTTTTCTCCCGTCCCTCATCTTCATAACAGTGCGGATGAATGCCCACGATGGCGAAATCCAGATAATTCAGGTAGCGTTCCGGCAGGGAGAGGGTTCCGTCATTGAGCACGTTGACCTCACAGCCTCCCAGCAGTTCAACACCGTAAAGACTTTTGGGCATTGAGTCATAACCACCGAAATAAATGGGTGCGCAGGTACCCGGGATGCCGGGGCCATGCTCCGCAAAGCCCAGAAGGGATAAGCCCTTTTCCGCGGCCGCCTGTGCCATTTCCCGAATGGTGCCGAAAGCGTGTCCGCTGACGATTGTGTGAGTATGTACTTCACAGCCAATGTGATAATTCATGATAAAAACCTCCTGAAAATATAACAGTCCGCTTCCCCTGCGCAAAAACCCAGGGGAGCCGGATTAAATCCGTTTATAACGTTTGCCGAAAGCCGCTTGGAGAAAGTGACGCAGGGAATCGGCAGTTTCCGCCGGCACATCCTTTTTCCGCAGCAGGGCGGCCTGATTGGCGTTCAGATAGAAGATATAATAGTCCTTGCTTTCCAACAGAGAGTAAAACTGATCGTAGCGCAGCTCGCCAGTGGATTTTCGCTCCGGGCTTTCAAATACCAGCCGGTCGCTATAGAAATGAAGGATATTTTCGCTGCCGAAGGAGCCGGTACGATCTGTTTTCAGACGGGTTCGGTTCCGCCTTTCAATTTTGAAGCATAAAATAAGGATCACAAAGCAGAACAGCAGCAGGGTAGTCAGGGCGGTTTTTCCCCAGTCAGGCCCGCTCAAGCTGTACTGGATCAGAACCGCGCCGCCCCAAGAGATCAGCAGCAGTACAGGCAGCAGCCATTTCTTCTTGAAAAAGGCAGCAGTGTACAAAAATTTCCGGTAATCCTTTTTTTCCATGGTGGTATGGATCAAAAAAAGCTCTTTGTCCATGATCGTTCCCCCAGTCCAGTTCTTGTCCCTTCATTTTAGCACAAACTTCCTTGGCGTACCAGATAAAATTCCAAAAATCCTCTTGAAATCCCACAAAAAAGAGGATATAATAATCCCATCACAGCGATGAGGAAAGCTATAGGTGTTTGCTTCCTTTCAGAGAGTCCGCGGCAGGTGAAAGCGGTCAGGAAAGGCGCCTTATCCACTTTCGGAGCTGCCGGTGAGGAGCCGGAGGTTTGTACCCTTTATCGTACCAATGAAGTGGTCGGCCATTGGCCGGCAATTTGGGTGGCAACGCGGAGTCCCTTCGTCCCAATAGTCAATCGCTACTGGGTTCGGGGGCTTTTTTATTTTGAAAACAAACGTCCCGAATCCCAAAATCAGACGTTTTACTCAACTTATAAGGAGGCTATGTTCATGCTGGACATCAAGTTTCTCCGTGCAAATCCGGAGATCGTAAAAGAAAACATCAAAAAGAAATTCCAGGACGAAAAACTGGTGCTCGTTGACGAGGTCATCGAACTGGATAAGGAGTTCCGTGAGGCAAAATCCCGCGCGGACTATCTGCGCAGCCAGCGCAATTCCATCAGCAAGCAGATCGGTGGCCTGATGGCCAAAGGCCAGAAGGAGGAAGCGGAGGCTGCCAAAGCTCAGGTTACTTCCATGGCACAGGAAATGGCAGAGTTGGAAGCCAAAGAGGAAGTGCTGGAGGGCGAAATCAGAAAACGTATGCTGGTTATCCCCAATATCATTGATCCCAGCGTTCCCATCGGTAAGGATGACAGCGAAAATGTGGAAGTAGAACGATTCGGCGAGCCGGTTGTTCCGGATTATGAGATCCCATATCACATTGATATCATGGAGCGGCTTCATGGTGTGGATTTGGATTCCGCCAGAAAGACCAGCGGTTCCGGTTTCTACTACCTCTGCGGCGATATTGCCCGCCTGCATTCCGCCATCCTTTCCTATGCCCGTGACTTTATGATCAACAAAGGCTTCACTTATTACATCCCGCCGTTCATGATCCACGGTGATGTAGTAACTGGCGTAATGAGCTTCTCTGAGATGGAAAACATGATGTACAAGATCGAGGGTGAGGATCTGTACCTGATCGGTACCAGCGAACACTCCATGATCGGTAAATTTATTGATACCATTCTGGACGAAAAGTCCCTTCCACAGGCGCTGACCAGCTACTCCCCTTGCTTCCGCAAGGAAGTCGGCGCGCATGGCATCGAGGAGCGCGGCGTTTACCGCATCCATCAGTTTGAAAAGCAGGAAATGGTAGTTGTCTGCAAACCGGAGGATTCCGCGGAGTGGTTTGAGAAGATGTACCATTACACCGTTGAATTCTTCCGTTCTCTGGACATTCCGGTTCGTTCTCTGGAATGCTGCTCCGGTGACCTGGCCGATTTGAAAGTAAAGAGCATCGACGTAGAGGCTTGGTCTCCCCGTCAGCAGAAATACTTTGAGGTAGGCAGCTGCTCCAACCTGGGTGACGCGCAGGCTCGCAGACTGGGCATCCGCATCAAAGGAGAAGGCAAAAACTACTTTGCCCACACCCTCAACAATACCGTTGTAGCGCCTCCCCGTATGCTGATCGCTTTCCTGGAAAACAATCTGAATCCAGATGGTTCTGTCCGTATTCCAGAGCCTCTGAGAATGTATATGGGCGGAAAAGACCTGATCAAAGCATAAAAAGCATCATTTTATTGGCCTGAGGGGAAACCTTCAGGCCTTTTTTCATAAAATCCTTGTGTTTTTTGGATTTCCTCTTGCAATTTGTGTATGCTTATAGTATAATAATCACATCACATGGGGGTGTAGCGCAGTTGGGAGCGCGTTTGAATGGCATTCAAAAGGTCGAGGGTTCGATCCCCTTCATCTCCACCACAGAAAAGGCCGTGAAATCATTGATTTCACGGCCTTTTTCGTTTGTTCGCTTAAGATCGGAACGTATACATCATTTGCTGGCAGAGACTCATTTGCGCGAGCTGTTGTGTGAAAATGAGTGATATAATTTCCTTATCCTTCAATTGACAAAAGAAAAGGAAATGCGTATTCTAATGCTTGAAAATCAGCTTAGGAGGAAAACAATATGCGAAAAAACGAAACGATCTATCAACTGACTACTTGCGCATTGATGACAGCTTTGATGTGTGTGCTTGGACCTATGTCCATCCAAATCGGTTTGGTTCCGGTTTCTTTTACAAACCTTGTCATTTATCTGGCTGTTTATCTGCTTGGCAGGAAAGGCGCTGTGGTCAGTACCTCGGTCTATCTGCTTTTGGGTGCAGTGGGAATGCCGGTTTTTTCTGGTTATGAGGGAGGATTGGGAAAGCTGGTCGGCCCAACCGGCGGCTATTTGATCGGGTTTCTTTTCATGGCGCTGATTTGTGGCTTTATAATGGAAAAATCTCACGGAAATGTAGTCATCACGATTTTTGGTATGATCGTCGCCACATTGGTTGACTACCTCTTTGGCACAGTCTGGTTTGTTTTACAGATGCAGTGTGATGTGTGGTATGCTTTGACCGTTTGTGTGTTCCCTTTTCCTGTCTTTGATTTTGGGAAAATTCTGCTTGCCACTGTGTTTGGGAAAGCGATCCGCACGGCATTGATGAAGTCCAAATTGCTGCCCGCGCAGAAATAAAGGGACCACGGCTGCATTATTCGGATATTTTATAAAAATAGGAATGAGATTCCATTTCTGTTTTATCATTCTATTTATAATCGGTATCACTTCCAAGGAGAAAATCAGAAAGCTTATAATTTGTCGCATTGATGAAACAGACAGAATCTCTCCTGCGAACGGCGGGAGAGATTGTAAATATGTAACAAAAATCAGGGGCGTAATTCTGTCTTTTACAAAAATAAAAGGATGTTTGTTTAAATCGTTGTTTTTTGTAAAATCGGCTGTGTTTTACGTCAAAATCGCAGAATTTATTGGATGTTCTGTTGAAAAAAATGAGAGCTTTTTCTTGTATAAAATGAAATATTTATTATTTTTACACAAGATAACGTCTTTTTGGGCGAGAAAAAAACTCAAAATTCACAAAAAACTTTTGAAAAAGCTATTCCATTTTCCAGCAAATGATGGTAATATAGATACAGCGAAGAACATTCGCTAAAATGGTTTTCAAAAAGAATCAAAGGAGAGATGATTTCGATGAAAATGAAAAAAATCCTTGCAGGTCTGCTGGCTTGCGCAATGCTGGCTTCCATGGCTGCCTGCAACAGCTCCAGCAATAAGGAGACACAGGCTGCTTCCGGTGATCTGCCTCTGATCGGTGTTACCATCTACAAATACGATGATAACTTCATGACCTACACCAGAACCGCAATGGAAAACGCTGCAAAAGGTGTGGCAACCCTGAACATGAACGACTCCGCCAATGACCAGTCCAAACAGAACGACCAGATCGATACTCTGATCCAGAAGGGCGTTAAAGCGCTGATCGTTAACCTGGTTGACCCATCTGCGGCTCCTACCATTGCAGAAAAAGCGAAAGCTGCTGATATTCCGGTTGTCTTTGTTAACAAAGAGTATCCAGAAGGCACTGACAAGATCGACTATGACAAATGCGTATACGTTGGTACCACTTCTGAAGAATCCGGTATTATCCAGGGCGAACTGATCGCCAGCGCCTGGGAAGCAAATAAAGATGCCTGGGATAAAAACGGCGACGGTAAAATCCAGTATGTAATGCTGATGGGTGAAATTGGTCATCCAGACGCAGAAGCCAGAACTACATACTCCATTAAAACTCTCAACGAAAAAGGTATTGAAACCGAAGAGCTGGCAAACCAGTCCGCTACTTGGGACGCTACCAAAGCGAAAGAGCTGATGGAGACCTGGCTGGGTAAATTCGGCGACCAGATCGAAATGGTAATCGCAAACAACGACGGTATGGCTATGGGTGCAATCGAAGCTCTGGCTGGTAATGGTTACTTCGGCAGCGATGGCAAATATATGCCAGTATTCGGCGTTGACGCTCTGCCGGAAGCTCTGGACCTGATCGAAGCCGGTAAGATGGCTGGTACCGTTCTGAACAACCCACTGGGTCAGGGCACCGCATGTGTAGAGCTGGCTGTTAACTACGCAGCAGGCAAAGATCCTCTGGATGGCACCGAATGGACCTTGGACGACACCAAAGCCGTTCGTGTACCTTACGTTGGCATTACTGTTGACAATATGGATATTGCAAAAGAAGCTTACGGCTTGAAATAGTATCCAATTCAACAAAATCGTTCTGTTTGTTTTGTAATGAACAGATAAACTAAGGACAGCAGACAGGAACGAAAACAGTTCGTGTCTGCTGTTTTTTATCGTAATGAAAAGTGGTGACGAGCATAAATGGGTAAAGAAAATTATGTTTTGGAAATGTCCGGTATTGTAAAGGAATTTCCTGGCGTAAAGGCGCTTGACAATGCGCAGCTGTTTCTCCGCCCTGGTACAGTACACGCTCTGATGGGTGAAAACGGCGCGGGCAAATCCACCCTGATGAAATGTCTCTTTGGTATTTATGCAAAGGACGCCGGTGAAATCAAGGTAAACGGCGAAGTTGTTTCCTATGAAAACCCAAAACAGGCATTGGAGCATGGCGTATCCATGGTGCATCAGGAGCTGAATCAGGTGCGTCAGACCCGGGTAGCCGATAATATCTGGCTGGGACGTTTCCCGAAAAAAGGTCTCGTGGTGGATGAAAAATACATGATTACCGAGACCCAGAAAATTTTTGATGACTTGGGAATTAAAGTAGACCCGAGAACAAAAGTAGGTTCCCTTTCGGTATCGCAGGCACAGATGATCGAGATCGCGAAGGCGGTTTCCTACGATGCGAAAATCGTGGTAATGGACGAGCCAACTTCCTCCCTGACGGAGCAGGAGGTTGCTCATTTGTTCCGCATTATTGAACAATTGAAATCAAAAGGCGTTGGCATTATCTATATTTCTCATAAGATGGAGGAAATCCTGAAAATATCCGATGAAGTCACCATCATGCGTGACGGTAAATGGATCGCCACTGAGCCGGCCAGCGAGCTGACCACCGACAAAATCATTAAACTGATGGTTGGCCGCGACCTGAGCCATCGTTTCCCGCCGAAGACCAATGTTCCCGGCGAGGATATTCTGAAGGTGGAGCACTTTAATACCCTTTATGATCCAAAAATCAAGGATGTAAGCTTCAACCTGAAAAAAGGTGAGATCCTTGGCGTGGCAGGTCTGATGGGTTCCGGGCGTACAGAACTGGTGGAGGCTTTGTTCGGCCTTCGCAAGGTGGATTCCGGCGAGGTCTTTGTAGAAGGCAAGAAAGTGAACAACAAAGACTCTCTGTCCGCGATCAAAAATGGCTTTGCCCTGCTGACGGAAGAGCGCCGTGCCACCGGTATTTTCTCTGTTGGGGATATTCGTTTTAACTCGGTAATTGCCAATATCAAGGCCTATGCCAATAAAATCGGCGCCCTCAATGACAAGAAGATGAAAGAGGACACCAAGTGGGTCATTGACAGTATGCATGTCAAGACTCCAAGTGAGAAGACAAAAATCGGTTCTCTGTCCGGCGGTAACCAGCAGAAAGTTATTCTGGGACGCTGGCTGTTGACAGAACCGGATATTCTGATGCTGGACGAACCGACCCGAGGCATCGACGTCGGTGCAAAATATGAGATTTACCAGCTGATTCTCGATCTTGCCAACAAAGGTAAGGGTGTAGTCGTAATTTCTTCCGAAATGCCGGAGCTGTTGGGCATCAGCGACCGCATTATGGTCATGAGCAATGGCCGTCTTGCCGGTATTGTCAATACGGCCGAAACCAATCAGGAAGAAATTTTGGCTCTGGCAGCTAAATATATCTAAGGGGTGCTGTTTGTGGATAAAGCAAAAAAACAACAAATCACGAATTTCCTGCTCTCATACGGTATTTATATCGTATTTGCGCTGATGATCCTGGTGATCGTTATTCTGGACCCAAGCGTTCTGTCTCTGAACAGCTTGACTACCATTCTGACCCAGTCCTCCACCCGCTGCATGCTGGCGCTGGGCGTTGCGGGCTTGATCGTTCTTGCCGGTACAGACCTTTCCATCGGCCGTATGGTTGGTATGGGTGCGGTTCTGGCAGCTTCCCTGCTGCAGGCGCCGAATTTTGAACGCCGTATCTTCCCGAATCTTCCTTCCAACTGGGGCTTTATTTTCCTGGTAATCGCGCTGGTAGTCGTTCTGCTTGCCTGCGCTTCCGCAGTCAGCGGTACCATGGTTGCGAAACTGAAAATGCATCCGTTTATTGCTACCCTCGGTATGCAGCTGGTTATGTACGGCGTATGTTCTACATACTACAACTGGATCGGCGGTTCCCCAATTGGTTCCCTGAACGAAGATTTTAAATCCATTGCACAGGGCAAAGTGATCGACTTTGGCGGCGGCGCCAACCTGTCCTTGCTGGTTGTTTACGCCGGTATCGCCATTGCGGTGATCTGGTTCATCTGGAACAAGACCACTTTCGGTAAAAACATGTTTGCTGTCGGCGGAAACACCGAAGCAGCTGCCGTATCCGGCGTTAATGTAGATAAGACCATCATTACCACTTATATTCTGGCTGGTATCCTTTACGGTATTGCCTCCGTTCTGGAGCTGGGCCGTACCGGTTCCGCCACCAACAATCTGGGCGTTAACTACGAGACCGATGCCATCTCCGCCTGCGTAGTCGGCGGCGTATCCTTCAACGGCGGTGTTGGTACCATCGGCGGTGTTGTACTGGGCGTACTGCTGCTGCAGGCCATCAACTTCGGTTTGGCTTATGTCGACGTTGACCCGAACCTTCAGTATATTGTAAAAGGTTTGATCATTCTGGTTGCAGTGGCCATCGATATGAGAAAATATGTTAAGAAAAAGTAATCGTCACCACTGATTCTTTTTCAAGAAAAGCGGTTCTCCCTCGGGAGGGCCGCTTTTTGCGTCGGTTACGGTGTTGATTTTTCTCATGGAATATACTATAATAAAAACAGCCCGCAAACAGATGTTTGCGCTTTGTTTGTATCGAATTCATGGGAAAATAGATGGCTGCATTCCGCAGCAGATCGGAGGATCGAATGTCTGAAAAAACAAAAGCTCTTGAAACTGCCATTGCCCAAATTGAAAAACAGTTCGGCAAAGGTGCGGTGATGAAACTGGGGCAGACCACAGCGCTGAATGTGGAAGCAATCCCCACCGGTTCCTTGTCTTTGGATATTGCCTTGGGGATCGGCGGTGTTCCCAGAGGCCGTATTATCGAAATCTACGGTCCTGAAAGCTCCGGTAAGACCACAGTTGCCCTCCATATCGTTGCGGAAGCGCAAAAAGCCGGCGGCGAAGCTGTTTTTATTGATGTAGAGCACGCTTTGGATCCGGTTTATGCGCAAAATTTGGGTGTCGATATTGATTCCCTGCTGGTTTCCCAGCCGGATACCGGCGAACAGGCGCTGGAAATCTGTGACGCGCTGGTGCGCTCCAATGCCGTTGACGTGGTTGTTGTGGACTCCGTTGCCGCCATGACCACCAAAGCGGAAATTGAAGGGGAAATGGGAGATACCTTCGTTGGTTTGCAGGCCCGCCTGATGTCTCAGGCTTTGAGAAAGCTGACTGGCGCCATTGCAAAATCCAACTGCTGTGTTATTTTTATTAACCAGCTTCGTGAAAAGATCGGCGTAATGTACGGCAACCCGGAGACAACTCCCGGCGGCCGTGCGCTGAAGTTCTATTCTTCTGTCCGTCTGGATGTGCGGAAGAAGGACGTGATCAAAGTGGGTTCCGAAAACGTGGGCAATGTGGTTCGCGTTCGCGTAGTGAAAAATAAGGTCGCACCTCCATTCCGTGAGGCAGAGTTTGAGATCATCTACGGCGAAGGCATTTCCCGTGACGGTGAAATTGTGGATCTTGCCACTCGTTTGGACATTCTGAATAAGAGCGGTTCCTGGTATAGTTACAATGGCCAGAGAGTTGGTCAGGGCCGGGACAAGGTAAAGCAGTTTATGAAGGACAATCCTGCCATTGCGGAAGAAATTGCAAATAAGGTTATGGAACAGAAAGATACCCTTCTGGGTAGCCATAAAACCAATGGCAAAGCTGCTGGGAAAGCAGAGGAAACGGAAACTGCGGAAGAGAATTCATTGGATGAAGTACCGGATGTGCCCGCTCCCGTGGAAGAAGCACCTGCTAAACGCAGCAGCAAAATGATCGATATTGAGGCTGACGATAAATAATGCCTGTACTGACAAAATTAGCGCCGACAAAACAGGGCCGAATGGCCCTGTTTTTCGACGAGGAATTTGCTTTCTCAGTGGATTTGGAGACACTGGCACAGTTTGGTTTGCAAAAGGGAATGACATTCAGCGAAGACGAATTCGCCCAGCTCCAGGAGAAAACACAATACAAAAAGGCGAGAGACCGAGCTTTTAAACTTTTAGGATACAAATCCTATACTCGTCAGATGCTGTGGCAAAGGCTGAGACAGGAGGAATTTCCAGAGGAGACGGTGACGGAGGTTCTGGATCGGCTGGAAGAATTGGGGCTGCTGAACGATTTGGATTATGCTGTCCGCTGTTCGAAGGATCTGCTGAATCTGAAAAAATATTCGGTCAATCGTGTGCGGCAGGAACTGCGCCATCGAGGTGTGGGAGAGGCCGATATTGATCGCGCGCTGGAACAGGTGGACTGCGATCCCATCGTGCAAATTCATCAGGTGATTGAAAAGAAATATAAAAACGGTCTGTCCGATGAAAAGGGCAGACGCCGCGCAGTCAACGGCCTGCTGCGTTTGGGCTATGCCTATGGGCAGATCAGGCAGGCGCTTCAGGATTATGAGATCGAGCTGAACGGCGGTATGGAATAGAAAATGGAAAAGTTAGGAGAATAGTATGGCAATCAAAGTTGGAATGGTGTCCCTGGGCTGCTCCAAAAACCAGGTGGATGCCGAGCGGCTGTTGGCGCTGATCGTTCATGATGGATTTGAACTTTCGGTAGACCCGGCTGCGTGTGATGTGGTTATCATTAACACCTGCGGCTTTATCGAGGATGCCAAGCGGGAGTCTATTGAAACAATTCTGGAGTTCTGCCAGTTGAAAAAAAGCGGCCATGTAAAGGTGATTGTAGTTACAGGCTGTCTGGCGGAGCGCTACCGGGACGAGCTGGTGCGGGAAATTCCGGAGGCTGATGTTGTTTTGGGCATTGGACGGAACTTTGACATCGCGGCAGCGGTACGCAAAGCTTTAAAAGGGGAAAAAGTTGCCGAATACGGCGAAAAAGAGGACTTAGCGCTGGGTGGAGACCGGGTGTTGACTACACCGAATTACTCCGTTTACCTGAAAATTGCGGAAGGTTGTGACAATAAGTGCAGCTATTGTGCCATTCCGCTAATTCGCGGCGGTTTCCGTAGCCGTCCTATGGAGGATGTGCTGGCGGAGGCGCGTCAACTGGCGGCCAATGGCGCGAAGGAACTGAATCTGATCGCCCAGGATACCACCCGCTACGGACAGGATCTTTATGGTGAACTGAAACTGGCAGAACTGCTGCGGGAGCTGTGCAAAATTGATGGTTTTCGCTGGATCCGTATCCTTTACGGCTACCCGGAACGGGTCACGGACGAACTGCTCCAGGTTATGGCGACAGAACCGAAGATCGTCAAGTATATTGACCTGCCTTTGCAGCACGCCAACGGCAGAGTGCTGAAAGCCATGAACCGTGCGGGCGACTATGCTTCCATGGTTGCGCTGATGAAGCATATCCGGGAAAAGGTTCCGGGTATCGCTCTGCGAACCACGTTGATCGCTGGTTTCCCCGGGGAGACAGAGGAAGAATTTGAGGAGCTTTGCCGCTTTGTTCAGGAAGTCCGCTTTGAGCGTTTAGGCTGTTTTGCTTATTCCGTGGAGGAAGATACGCCGGCGGCTGAAATGGACGGACAGCTGGATGAAGAAACCAAACGTCACCGGGCTGAAGTCGTCATGGAGCAGCAGATGAATATTGCTTTTGAAACAGGCCGCTCTCTCATTGGGAAAACCATAGAGGTTCTGGTGGAAGATTATGACTATGACAACCTGATGTATGTTGGCCGCAGCGCGATGGATGCGCCGGATGTTGATACAAAAACCTGCTTCACCGCCGCCAGAGAGCTGCATCCGGGCGATTTTGTACAGGTTGAAATCCTGGACTCTGAAGGTTATGACCTGATTGGACGGGAAGTGGAAGAGGAGGCTGAGGAGCTTGAGTAAAGAACGAAGCATTGCCCCCAATTTACCCAATAAGCTGACCATGCTGCGGATCATTATGATCCCGTTATTTGTACTGCTTTACGAATGGCAGAGCCTGGGTTTGCATTATCTCTGGGCTTTTATCGTGTTTGCGCTGGCATCCATTACCGATCTTTTCGATGGAAAAATCGCACGGAAATACAATTTGATTTCCGATTTCGGCAAACTGATGGACCCGCTGGCAGATAAGGTTTTGGTGACGGCGGCTATGGTCTGCTTTGTAGGGGATGCGGCTGCCCTGACGCCAAGCTGGGTCGTTATTGTTATTTTGGCAAGAGAGTTTTTGGTGACCAGTCTGCGGCTGCTGGCTGCAGCCAAGGGAGTTGTTCTTGCTGCGGACAAGTGGGGCAAATATAAAACCGCTACCACGATGGTGTGGATCTGCTGGAACCTGCTGATTTTGGAATTCGGACTGCTTGGGGCTGTGGGGGTATACCTCCATTACGGTTTAATGTTCTTGTCCCTGTTCTTCACCGTATACAGCGGTCTTAATTATGTGGTAAAGAATAAATCCATGTTCGGCAAATAATTTTTACCAGCGGAGACTTGCGCTTTTTCTGGATTTGTGCTATGCTGATGCTATCTCAATAGAAAAAATACCTTGACGCAGGAAGAGTAACGATGAAACTGCTGCCCCAGAGAGAAAGCGTGACACGCTGAAAGCGCTTTTGCCCCAGATCATCGCCAAGTGCGCCTGCCAGTACGGATTGGGAACCGGTTTTTCCCCAGTATCAGTCCGCGTATCCCGGCGTTAACGGGTTTTAAGAAAGAAATTGAAGTGGAACCGCGGTATTGCCCGCCTTCATCTGCCTTGGCAGAAGAAGGCGGGCTTTTATTTGCAGAATCGGACTGGCAGAAGGTGGACGCCAGATCCCTGAAAATCGGTTTCATTCGAAAATTATCCCATGAGAGGAGTCAGTTTCTATGCGAATTTATAATACCATGACCCGCCAGAACGAGGAATTTATCCCGCTGGAGCCGGGTAAAGTCAAAATGTATGCCTGCGGACCAACGGTATACAACTATATCCATATCGGCAACGCAAGACCGATCTGCATTTTTGACACCATGCGCCGTTACCTGGAATTCCGAGGCTATGATGTGACCTTTGTGCAGAATTTTACCGACGTGGATGACAAAATTATCAAAAAAGCCAATGAGGAAGGCGTTAGCTCCCATGAGATCGCCGAACGCTATATCAATGAGTATTTGAAGGATACGGAAGGCTTGGGTATTCGTAAGGCAAATATTCATCCAAAAGCAACCGAAACCATGGACGACATTATTCGGATCGTGGAAGAGCTGGAAGATAAGGGTTATGCCTACCATGTTGGCGGCGATGTATATTTCCGCACCCGTAAATTTAATGAATATGGCAAGCTGTCCCACCAGCCCATTGAGGAGCTGGAAAGCGGCGCAAGAATCAATGTCAACGAGCAGAAAGAAGATCCTCTTGACTTTGCACTGTGGAAAGCGGCAAAACCCGGTGAACCGTCCTGGAGCTCCCGCTGGGGCGAAGGCCGTCCCGGCTGGCACATTGAATGCACCGCGATGATCCATAAACATCTGGGCGAGACCATCGACCTGCACTGCGGCGGTCAGGACTTGATCTTCCCTCACCATGAAAATGAAATTGCTCAGTCCGAGTGCTGCACCGGTAAGCCGTATGCCCGCTACTGGATGCATAATGGCTACATCAATGTGGACAACAAGAAGATGAGCAAATCCTTGAACAACTTCTTTACGGTTCGGGAAGTAGCGGAAAAATATGGCTATGAGCCAATCAAATATATGATGCTTTCCGCTCATTACCGCAGCCCCATCAACTACAACACCGAAATCATCGAACAGTGCAAGGCGGCGCTGGAACGTCTGTACAACGCAAGAGAAAATTTGGACTTTGCCCTGAAAAATGGCTTGGAAGAGCCAACCGAAGGGGAAGAAGCCTTCAAAGAAACTCTGGAAAAACGCAGAAACCAGTTTATTGACGCCATGGACGACGATCTGAACACCGCAAACGGTATGGCAGCCCTCTTTGATCTGGTTCGGGACATCAATATCTTTTCCTCGGTTCCCCGTTCCAAAGCAGCATTGACAGCTGCTGCGGAGTTGTTTGACAGCCTGACCGATGTGCTGGGTCTGTTGTACAACCGCAAGGAGGATAATCTGGAGGCGGAGATCGAGGAACTGATCGAACAGCGTCAGCAGGCACGAAAGGCCAAAAACTTTGCCCTCGCCGACAAGATCCGTGATGATTTGAAGGCCAAAGGCATCACCCTGCTGGATACGCCTCAGGGTGTAAAATGGAAAAAGGACTGATCAAAAGACGAATCAATAGGCAAACAGCTCTCCGGATCATAGCCGGAGAGCTATTTTTCGGAGAAAAAGTAAAAATATGCTGAAAAAGATGTAACAAGTTGGTTAGGCTTTGCTGAATATTTTGTAAATTGCCTTTATCTTCGAAAAAAACTATGGTATCATAAGCACAAATGATTTTATCGAAACAGGAGGGATGACATGAAGATCCGCAAAGCGGTGATTCCGGCGGCAGGGTTGGGGACCAGAGTGCTGCCGGCATCCAAAGCTATGCCGAAGGAGATGCTGCCGATAGTAGATAAACCGGCTATCCAATATATTGTTGAAGAGGCCGTTGCCAGCGGCATTACCGATATTTTGATCATAACCAGCCGGGGCAAAACCACGGTGGAGGATCACTTTGATCGGGCTCCCGAGTTGGAAGCAAGGCTGTTGGCCAGCGGAAAACAGAGTACTTATGACGAGATTGTTGCTATCTCCAAGTTAGCAAATATTATGTATGTCCGCCAGAAGGAAACAAAAGGATTGGGTCACGCAGTGCTTTGCGCCAAAGCCTTTGTGGGCGACGAACCTTTTGCCGTGCTGTACGGAGATGATGTTGTTATCGGCGGTGAAAAACCGGCCTGCCGGGAGCTTTGCGAGGCCTATGAAAAATATGGACTCAGTGTGGCTGGAATCAAGCCGGTGGAGCGGGATCAGATCAGCAAATACTGCAGCCTGAAAATTGAATCCATGGATGGCGAAGATCAGCTTTATCGCGTTACCGATATGATTGAAAAACCCATGCCGGCTCAGGTCATGTCCAACTATTCCATCCTTGGACGGGTGGTTCTGACGCCGGATATTTTCCCTATTTTGGAAAAAACAGCCCCAGGTGTCAACGGCGAGATCCAGTTGACGGATGCCATGCGCGTCCTTGCCAGAAAGCAGGGAATGGTGGGGAAGGTCTACACAGGAACCCGCTATGATATGGGCAACAAATTCGGCATTCTTCAGGCTATCGTTCAGGTTGCTTTGGAGCATCCCGAGGTAAAAGATCAGTTCCGCGACTATTTGAAACAGGTCGCTGAAACGCTGTAAGCAAGAAACAGCTCCCTGCTGCTGGTCGGCGGGGAGCTGTCTGAGAGAAAGAGGATGTAAGGTGTAATGATGAAAGAGAAGCTGTTGCGCTGGGTCAGAGAGAACCCCCACTGCCTTGTACTTCTGTATTTTATCCCTTATTTGATTTGGTTCTTCTCCCTTGAATTTTTAGTAGAACCAAAGTATTGGATCTATTCGCCGTTGGACGATCTGATTCCTTTCTGTGAATATTTTATTATCCCCTATGGGCTGTGGTTCCCGTATTTTCTGGGAGCGTTGAGATTTTTCGTCCAAAAAGACAAAGAAATTTTCCTGCGACTGTGCTTTATAATGTTTACCGGTATGACAGTCTGTCTGCTGATTTATACTTTGATGCCCAACGGTATCAATTTGCGGCAGGAAATCACAGGAGATAACCTGTTCTGCAAGATCGCTCTGCTGATGCGCAGTGTCGACACACCAACCAATGTCTGTCCGTCTATCCATGTGTCCAGCACATTGGCTGTTGATTGGGCGGTTCAGCACTACCAGGGCTTCAAACGTCCAAAACTGGTGCGGGGATTGTCTCTGTTGCTGGCGTTTTCCATCTGTTTGTCGACTGTTTTTCTGAAACAGCACTCAGTCATTGATGTGTTCTATGGCATTTTGCTGACAGCCGGACTGGTGGCTGTGGTAAGAGTCCATGACATGAGAGGAAGAATTGTCCACAATACGAGCCGAGGCTACTTGAACCATAGAGCCAGCTGTGATAAACTGTAAAAAGAAAGCTCGCAGCTGCGAGCCAAATACAAGATCAATGAAGGGTGTGTTTTCCCATGCTGACCAATGCCAAGAAAGAGTTTATCGAGTTTATGATGAGTGCGGATGTCCTCCGTTTCGGCCAGTTTACGACCAAAAGCGGCCGTCTGTCTCCTTATTTTGTCAATACCGGCAACTACCGTACCGGTGAACAGATCTCCAAGCTGGGCGAATTCTATGCCGCCTGCATCAAAGAGACTTTGGGCGACAATTTTGATGCCATGTTTGGCCCTGCTTACAAAGGTATCCCGCTGGTAACTTCCGCTGCCGGCGCTCTGGCGAGAGAATATGGCATCAATAAGCCCTATTTCTTTAACCGCAAGGAAGCCAAAGACCACGGGGAAGGCGGTTCTCTGGTTGGCTATCAGCCAAAGGATGGGGATCGGGTCATCATCATTGAGGACGTGATCACCGCAGGCACCGCAGTCCGTGAAACCGTTCCGGTGCTAAAAGCTGCCGCTGACGTGGGTATCAGCGATATGTTTATCTCCGTAAACCGTTGCGAAGTGGGCAAAACCCCTGGTAAGACGGCTGTTATGGAAGTAAAAGATGACTTCGGCATTACCGTTCATGCCATCGTTACCGCGAAAGATATCCACGAATATCTTCAGGGTAAAGAGGAATATGCGGATGTACTGAAGCTGATGGAACAGTACATGGAACAGTATTGCGTATTCTAAACAATATTACAATAAAAACCACCTCGTGAGAGGTGGTTTTTTCATAGGGGGATTTCCATGCAAAATCCGGACGTGCTGTTTTTCTTTGAAGGAAAGCCGGAAGAACTGGCTTTATATGAAGAATTTGAGAAAAAAGTGCTGGAAGAACTGGGTCAGATAAAGATTAAAGTGTCCAAAACCCAGATTTCTTTTGCAAACCGGCATAATTTTGCCTTTGTTTCCTTTTTGCCGGTACGAAAAGCCAAAGACAGACCGGCTCATTATCTGACGGTCAGCTTCGGACTGGAGTATCAGGAGCCGTCCCAGCGGATTGACGCGGCTGTGGAGCCGTATCCCAACCGCTGGACCCACCATGTAATGATCGCCGGAACGGAGGAGATCGATGAGGAGCTGCTGTTTTGGATCAGAAAAGCCGCTGCTTTTTCAGAAAGAAAGAGAAAATAAAAAAACAACGGAACAGCCCCTGATGGATTTCCATCAGGGGCTGTTGTTATCTGTGTACCGATTATAAAACGAAAGGATTACAGTTTTGCAACCAGTTCGCGGGTATGTTCAGCAACCTGTTCCGGAGTGATGTCTGTTCTTCTTGCAACGCCGGTTTCGATTGCAACACGAGCTACGTTAGCAGCAACGGCTGGAGCAACACGGCTGTCGAAGGTAGAAGGAATTACATATTCCGCATTCAGTTCTTCGTCGGAAACCAGGCCAGCGATTGCTTTTGCAGCAGCCAGCTTCATTTCTTCGTTGATCTTTCTGGCATGAACATCCAGAGCACCGCGGAAGATACCTGGGAAGGCCAGAACGTTGTTGATCTGGTTTGGATAGTCGGAGCGGCCAGTACCGATGATGGCAGCGCCAGCTTCTTTCGCCAGTTCTGGTTTGATCTCTGGATTTGGGTTAGCCATTGCGAAGATGATTGGATCTTTCTTCATGGTTTTAACCATTTCTGGAGTCAGAACGTCAGCAACGGAGAGACCCAGGAACATGTCAGCATCTTTTACGATGTCAGCCAGGCCGCCTTTGATCATGTTTGGATTGGTGATCTCAGCGATTGCAGCGGTAGATTCTCTCATGCCTTCACGGCCTTTGTAAACAGCGCCCTTGGAGTCGCAGAGGGTGATGTCTTTTACGCCCAGAGCCATGATCAGTTTGGAAACGGAGATAGCAGCAGCGCCGCAGCCGTTTACAGCAACTTTCAGATCTTCCGGTTTTTTGCCCAGCAGTTTCAGAGCGTTGATGGTAGCAGCGGCACATACGATAGCGGTGCCGTGCTGGTCATCATGGAATACAGGAATATCGCAGATCTCTTTGAGTTTTTCTTCGATGTAGAAGCACTCAGGAGCTTTGATGTCTTCCAGGTTGACGCCGCCGAAGGTTGGCTCCATCAGCTTAACGGTGCGGATGATATCGTCAGGATCCTTGGTGTTGAGGCAGATTGGGAAAGCGTCAACGCCGGCGAAGGATTTGAACAGGATGCCTTTGCCTTCCATAACAGGAAGACCAGCGCCTGCGCCGATGTCACCGAGACCAAGAACGGCAGTACCGTTGGTAACTACTGCAACCAGGTTGCCTTTTGCGGTGTAGTCATAAATTTTGTTGTAATCATGATGGATTTCCATGCATGGTTCTGCTACGCCTGGGGAGTAAGCAAGAGACAGGTCCTCTTTGGTTTTTACAGGTACTTTGCACTGAATTGCGATTTTACCCTGAGCGTCTTTGTGGAGCTTCAGAGCTTGTTCTTTCAGAGTCATTGTAATGCAGCCTCCTTAGTGATTTGAATTAACCGATGCCGGTTCGCCGGACCCGGAGAGAACGATGTCCAGAAGGGTTCCCACCCAGTCGGAATCCCCGGTCCTACCCTCATTATATTGCAAAAACCTCGATAAATCAATGACAAAATGCGTTTTTTTGCAAGATAAGTTTCATAAAGGGATTGAATTTTAAGATTGAGGTTGATATAATGAAGGTGACGATGCAAGTATTGCGTCATTTTTGGACAAGTTTTACAAATATTACGAAAGAGGTTGAGCATTATGGCATACCGTATTGAAGCCGACTCCATCGGCACCAAAGAAGTACCAGTTGAAGCTTACTATGGCGTACAGTCCATGAGAGGTTGTGAAAACTTCCAGATCACCGGACAGAAAATGCAGCCGGAATTTATCAACTCCATGGCTGAAATCAAAAAAGCCTGCGCTATCTGCAACTGCATGGTAGGCGAATTGGATGAAAAAATCAAAGATGCTATTTGCCAGGCATGCGATGAGATCCTGGAAGGCAAACTCCATGATCAGTTCCTCTGCGACCCAGTTCAGGGCGGCGCAGGTACTACCGCTAACATGACTGCAAACGAAGTTATCGCAAACCGCGCTATCGAAATCCTGGGCGGTGAAAAAGGCGATTACTCCATCGTTCATCCTAACGACCATGTAAACAGAGCACAGTCTACCAACGACGTTTTCCCATCTGCTGCTAAACTGACCGCTGCAAAACTGCTGAAAAAAGCAATTGCTCAGGTAGAACGTCTGGAAGCTGCTCTGGCTGCAAAAGAAGAAGAATTCCACGATGTTATTAAAATGGGTCGTACTCAGATGCAGGACGCAGTTCCGATCCGTCTTGGTTCTGAATTCGGCGCATACCGCAAAGCCATCAAACGCGACCTGGTTCGCCTGAATCGCGCTCTGGAAGAGATGTACGCTGTTAATATGGGTGGTACTGCTGTAGGTACTGCTCTGAACGCAAATCCAAAATATGTAGAAGCTCTGGCTCCTGAGCTGGCTAAAATCACCGGCCTTCCATTGGTAAAAGCAGAAGACCTGGTTGATGGTACCCAGAACCTGGACTCCTACGCTTACGTATCCGCTGCACTGAAAACCTGTGCAATTTCCTGCTCCAAAATGGCCAATGACTTCCGTCTGATGTCCTCCGGCCCACGCTGCGGCTTCCAGGAGATCAACCTGCCTGCAAAACAGAATGGTTCTTCCATTATGCCAGGTAAAGTAAACCCAGTTATCCCTGAAGTTATGTCCCAGGCTGCTTTCCTGATCATGGGCAACGATGTTTCCATCACCATGGCTGCTGAAGCTGGCCAGCTGGAACTGAACTACGCAGAACCAGTTCTCTACCACAGACTCTTCGAGTCCATCAATGCTCTCCGCGGCGCTGTTGAGACCTTCGTTGACAACTGCGTTGTTGGTATTACCGCTAACGCTGACCGCTGCCGTGCTCTGGTTGACGGTTCTGTAGGCGTTATCACCGCTATCTGCCCAACCGTTGGCTACAAAGTATCCGCTGAGATCGCAAAAACTGCTATCAAGACTGGCGAATCCGTTCGCGAAGTACTGAAGAGCAAAAACATCTACAGCGACGAAGAGATCGAAAAGATCCTGGATCCATACTCCATGGTATAATTGGTACCGATTGGTACAATGCAAAAAAAGCCTCTCCTTTTGGAGAGGCTTTTTTGCTTTTACACGGTTGCAGTACAGCCGGAGGAAGTCGAACCGATGCGCGTTACATTGATAACGGCAGATGCAATAGAAGAGTTGGCGATTTTGGATACGATAGTCAGTGTTACTGGCGTTGTGTTCACGCTAAGAAGGTAAGAGAACCCAATGGTGCTGGCATCTGCCGTGTTGAGAGACAGATGAGCGGCCACCGCACTGGGCACATCCACGCCATTGCGCTGCAGCTGGAGAACGCTGTTGTGGGGAACCTCAGTTGCGGCAGTGGGGGATACCGTGGCATGGAAGGAGATCTGATACACACCGGGAGTATGGATAAGAATGGCCGCGCTTCCCGGGCTATGGCTGATGGCGTTTCCAATCAGGGTAGGATTTTCCGCAAAGGTCAAAACAGCATTGGCCGCAGGGGCCTGAGCGGCGGTGTTGATTGCAGTGAGAGCGTTGACGCTTGGCGCAGAGGGATTTGATGTACAGGACAGATCGCAGGAACGACAGCAGAAAAAGGGACAGCAGCAACAGCAGTTATGAGAACGGGGCTGGGAAGAGCCGTAGCTTTCAAAACGGTTGTCGCTCATTCCGCAGCCGCTGTCGAAAGGACGATAAATCATGACAAGGCCTCCTTAGGATGGATTGCACGGTATCATTTTCGTGCCATATATCCTATGCAGGAAGGACTCGTCGGGTTACCTGCCGAAAAGCAGTTTTTCATTGTCCCAATGGGTGTGCCGGGCGGTTTCATCTTCGATATACAGCTCTCTTTTTTCTGCCAAAGCCTGCAAATAGGAGGAAACCTGACGAAGAATAGCAGGATTGCTGTTGATGCTGTGTCCGCTGAAGACTGCCTTCGGAGATAGGGCTTCAAAATGAGCGATGGTTTTGCGGTATTGGTTCAGATTACAGCAGCAAAGCTGTACCACAGGACTTTCTACCGAATCGCCGGCAAATAAAAAATGGTTTTTCTCATCCCAAAGAGCCAAAGAATCCGCGGTATGGCTGGGAGCCGGAAAAGCGAAGACCTGGGGCAGCAGTTCAAGCGGCTGGTCCACGGTAATATTGGGCAGAAACATTTCTGCTTTTCCCCGGAAAAAGGCGGCGTTTTCCTCCATTTGCTCCGTCCATTGTTGAAAAATATGTTCTTTGCAAAGGGGAGTGCTGTAAATCAGGCAATCGTGGAAAGAACTGTTGCCCCAGATGTGGTCCCAGTGATGATGGCTGTTGATTACACAGAAATATTTCGGTTGAAAACGCTGTTCCAGATCCTGACGGACCCAGTCCATATAATAGGAGCCACAGTATGTATCCAAAACCAGGCAGCCGCCGCTTCGGCAGATGGCAGCCACTGAGGTCACATAAGGCCTGGGCCCATCAAACCAATAGAGGCAGACGTCCTCGGCGGGCGTTTCAATGCTTAAGACTTCGGGAAGCATGGGATTCCTCCTTGATGGTAAAAAATTCAGCATCTTTTTTGCGTACATTTATTTTAAGAAAAAAGCTGCTATAATCAAGAGTATGAAAACGGGCAGCAGGATAGAAGCTGTCGCAGGAGGGAAAACAATGGACGGCAAAACAACAGTGAAGTACTTGCAGACTTATATTAAAGCCAAAGATCACCACCCGGAGCTGGTCAAGGATTATTTTCTCAAGCTGGCGGAAGAAGTTGGATGTGATGTATTACGCTTCGGCGCTGGCCAACTGCCACGAGATCGATATGGAACAGGTGATCCGGTAGAAAGAGGAGCTGAACCGGATTAAGTACCAGTCAGCTGTGGCATTTGAGGAAAATCGATAGCATTACCATATGCAAAAAAACCGCTCATCCGAGCGGTCTTTTGGCTTTTTAAAGAGAATTGACAATATAGCGAAGCTCGTTGGAGAGAATACGCAGACGCTCCTTATCCACCTTGCAGACCTGTCGGTCATAGGTGTAAAGGCCGTTGATCTCCTCCTCCACATCGCTGAGCTGGGTGTAAATACAGCCGCAGCAGCCGTCCTGAATGGCAGGGAAGATCATTTTCTGATACATTTCCAGAATCTTGTCGGTGAGTTCTTTGCTGTTTTCACAGGCGCCATAGCCATATTGCCGTTTTTCGCTGTAAAGATGGCCCGGAACCGGCAGCGTGTAGCCGCCGCATTCGGAAACCAGCAGCGGCTGTTCCCGATAACTCAGCTTTTTCAGGCGGAAGTAGATGTGTTCGCTGTCGAAATCGCTGTTGTTCTGGGCAAACCAGCCGGAGGTGGAGTCAATCAGGCGGCTGGGATCGGTGGATTTGGCCAGTTCATAGAGAGAGTCGCTTTGAAATTGGCCCCAGCCCTCGTTAAAGAGGGTGTAAGCGATGACCGAGGGATGGTTGTACAGGTGACGCAGAGTATCCAGCATGTGGCGGCGGAAAAATTCCTTCCGTTTGTCCAGAGAAGGTCCCAATGTGTCCGGACGGCTGCGGAAGCCCAAGGTGGGCAGCACGCTGTCCCGGATAAAATGATAGGAACCGCTGTTGACCATATCCTGCATGAGCAGTATTCCCAGCCGGTCACAGGCGCAGTAGAAATATTCCGGTTCGATTTTTACATGCTTGCGGAGCAGATTCATCCCCAGTTCTTTCATGCGCAGGATATCCCGGTCGTATTCCTCCGGCTCAGCCGGCAGGAAGATGCCATCCGGGAAGTAGCCCTGGTCCAGCACGCCATGAAGAAAAATGGGTTGACCATTGAGGAGAATCCGGTTAACGCCGGACTTTTTCTCGATGGCAACAGTGCGAAGAGCAAAGTAACTTTCCACCGTATCTTCGCCGGCAGAAATGGTCAGAGGATACAAATGAGGGTTGTCCGGGGTCCAGAGGATGGGATTTTGAATCTCAATTCGACCGGAATTTCCGTCAAAATGGTAGCTTTGTCCGTCGGTTTCGGCGGTAAAGCCATCAGAAATCCCCTCTACCGTGATATCGACACCCCGCAGATCCACATCCAGCTTGATGGACTTGATGTAAAGCTCCGGAACATTTTCCAGCCAGACACTCTGCCAAATGCCGCTGACCGGGGTATACCACATGCCGCCGGGCTTTTTGCTTTGTTTGCCGTAGGGATAAGTGGGGTCTAAGCTGTCCGTTACTTCTACCCGCAGATGGTTTTCTTCCTCCTTGCGGACAGCATCGGTAATATCAAAGGTAAAAGGCAGGTAGCCTCCCTCATGGCGGCCCAAATGCTTGTCATTGAGCCAAACTTCGGCAATCTGATCCACAGCGCCAAAGTGGAGCAGGGTTCGGGTTTGGGTAAAATCCTCCGGATAGAGGAAAGTATATTCATAGGTGAGCTGTTCCGTTACATCCGGGCTGTAGGCGGACAGGGCGGATTGAGGCGGATAGGGTACCAGCACCGGCTGCTGGTTCAGCTTCCAGCTTCCGTTAAGCAGCCGGTAAGCCTTTCGTTTCAATTGAGGTCGGGGATGGGTTTGCCAGGGAGTTGTTTTCATGATCAGAGCTTCCTTTCATCATCAGGATGAGAAAATACGGGCCTGATTATAGTTTTCCCGATTGAATTAAATCATTATACAATGTTTTACTAAAATTTTCAACGCTTTTCCTGCGCTTTTATGAATTCTGTATAGCGGAAAAAGGGGATATTGTTGAAAAGGGTCTTGTGGATGAAAAAGCAAAATAGAAAGCAGATACCCTTCCGGGTATCTGCTTTTTTCGGCCTTAATTTTACAACAAACATTCCATCTGGCAGTCACAAGGTTCGTCGGCGCTGTGATAAGGGTCGTATTCCTGGGCTTCCACACAGCCCATCGCCCGGTAAAAGGCCTGGCTTTCCACAGCAGAATGAGCGGAAATATACAATTTTTCGCCGCCAATCTCCCGGGCAAAGTTTTTTGCCCGCAAAAACAGCTCCCGCCCGATTCCCTTCCGGCGCATATCCTGAGAAACGTGGAATTTGCTCAGGTCACGATACTGTCCACGGCTGCCCAAAGGAGCTGCCTCGATTGCGGCAAAGCCCTTCAACTGTCCGTCATAGAAAGCGGCAATCACTGCGCCGCCTTTGCGGACAGTCTCCTGAAGCTGTGCGGCCTTTAACGCTCGCTCGTCATCGTTCCAATCATCCGTGAAGACCACATCCCGAATGACCCATTTGCCATTTTCCTTGCGCCAGCATCGGGTCACCGGTTGGGTGCGGATAAAAGCGTTCAGCATGGAAGGATCAATTTCTTTTTCAGTCAATTTTCGGTATTCCATCCTGTTTGTGCGTTCACCTCAATTCATTGAAATCGTGGACAACTGCTGTTGCATAGATCTTTGCTTCATAAATTTTTGCTTTTTCTCCAAAAGCACGATACATTCGCAGTGTGTCGTCACTATGATAGGAATACATTGACTTTGCCTCGTCGGTTGTATGGGAA
>CAMCOD010000007.1 GCA_945876435.1 uncultured Clostridia bacterium | reverse complement strand
GAAATAGAAGCTCCACATGAGATTTTAAGAAAATAGGCAAGTCAAATTCCAATTTATCGAACTATTAAAAAGGCTCCGCAGGAAGCGGAGCCTTTTTCTGTGCTGAAATTGGTTGTTTTGACGAACGATTTTCCAAATACATAAAACCAACACATAAAGGGAGAGCGGCAGCCCCTTCTCCAGCCGGATCAGCTCCGCAGATCGGCGATGACCCGTTTTGGATTCAGCAGCAGAGCCAGCGCTTCCGCCGAGGAGCGGCAGAGGACAGCGGCGTGGGGCAGGAGGGAGGTGCAGAGTCCCTCTCCATCCAAAACGGCAATGCCCAGTCCCGCGGCCTGAAACATGGAGATGTCGTTAAAGCCGTTGCCCAGACAGGCCACATTTTTTCCGCCCAGCTCCCGGACGATCTCCTCTTTGCAGACAGCGGCATTTTCCTGTGGAAAAGTGCGCACTTGAAGCCCCAAGGGTTCGCATTGCGCCCTGGCGCTGCCGTAGGTGTCAGCTGTGAGTACGAACACCGGCAGCAGCTTGCGCAGCTTCACCAGCAAAGGCTTCAATTCCATGGGGATTTTTCCGTCCACCGCGATGGTGCCATTGTAATCCAGCACCACAGAAGCGATTTGGAACGGTTCCCGACCCGGTACAGCAATTTCGATCATGTTGATTCCCTCCTAACCTATAGTTTTATTATAGCCCAAACGGGTAAAACTGCAAGAAGAATCCGTAACCTGCGGCGGAAAGCCCGTCCTATTCTTCCTTCCGGCGGGAGAGCCGCAGATATGCTCAAAAGTTGTCAAAACCCAGCCGGATTTTTTCGTAAAAATGTAGAAATCAAAGAATTTTTATTTTTCCTGTTGTAATTATTCTGTAAAAACAGTATAATGCTAAACTGTAATGAGAAAATGAATAACCGCTGATTGTAGCGTGTGCCATTGAGACAGCTCCGGGCCGGAAATCCGGACAAATTCTCTTTATGGCGCAGGAGGTACCGGTGTGAGACCAGAGCCCTGCGACCAAAGCGGCAGCGCTGCCATCGACGGTTTTTTTATTTTTGGAAAAAGAATGGAGGAAGAGACATGGGCAAAATTGGATTTGATAATGAAAAATATCTGAAAATGCAGTCGGAACATATTATTGAGAGAATTTCCGGCTTCGATAATAAGCTGTATTTGGAACTGGGTGGAAAGCTGTTTGACGACTACCATGCTTCCCGCGTGCTGCCGGGCTTCAAGCCGGACAGCAAAATCAAAATGCTCATGGAGCTGAAGGACAGGGCGGAAATCGTCATCGTCATCAACGCCTCCGATATTGAACAGTCCAAGGTTCGCGGCGACCTGGGCATTACCTATGATCAGGACGTGCTTCGTCTGATCGACGCCTTTCGCGGCATCGGCCTGCTGGTGGACAGCGTGGTTATTTCCCAGTATTCCGGCCAGAACGCCGCCGATGTATTCAAAGCCAACTTGCAGAAGCTGGGCCTGCGGGTCTATATGCACTACCCCATCGAAGGCTACCCCAGCAATGTTCCGCTGATTGTCAGCGATGAAGGCTACGGCAAAAACGAGTATATCGAAACCACAAGACCTTTGGTCATTGTCACCGCGCCGGGTCCGGGCAGCGGCAAAATGGCCACCTGTCTTTCCCAGCTCTATCATGAGCACAAACGGGGCATCAAGGCTGGCTACGCCAAATTCGAAACCTTCCCAGTGTGGAATCTGCCGCTGAATCATCCGGTGAATCTGGCTTACGAAGCGGCAACTGCCGATTTGAACGACGTGAACATGATCGACCCCTTCCATCTGGAAGCCTACGGCAAAACCACCGTCAACTATAACCGGGATGTGGAAGTCTTTCCGGTGCTGAACGCCATTTTCGAGAAGATCGCCGGCGTCAGCCCTTACAAATCTCCAACGGATATGGGCGTCAATATGGCCGGAAACTGCATTATCGACGATGAAGCCTGCCGGGAGGCCTCGGAACAGGAGATCGTCCGCCGTTATTATCAGGCTTTGGTTGACCGCCGTATCGGCAACGGCAAGGATGAGACGGTGTATAAGATCGAGCTGCTGATGAAAAAGGCCGGAATTGATCCGTCTATTCGCAAATGTGTGGATGCGGCTGTGAAGCTGGCGGAAGAAACGGAACAGCCTGCGGCAGCCATTGAGCTGAATGACGGCCGAATTGTTACCGGCAAGACCTCTCCGCTGCTGGGCGCGTCCTCGGCAGCTCTGCTCAATGCCCTGAAAGCTCTGGGAGGCATTGACGATGATCTTCACCTGATTTCTCCCACGATTATCGAACCCATTCAGGATTTGAAGATCAACCATCTGGGCAATAACAATCCTCGCCTGCACATGGACGAGGTACTGATCGCCCTTTCGATTTGTGCCGTTACCGATCCAACCGCCGAGCTGGCTATGAAACAGCTGGAAAAACTCACCGGCTGCAACGCCCATTCCACGGTAATCCTGTCTCAGGTTGACAACAGCACCTACAAAAAGCTGGGAATTCATCTGACCTGCGAACCAAAATACCAGACCAAAAAGCTTTTCCACAAGAAATAATCACTTTATGGCCGCTGCTTCTGCGGCCTAAGGTGCAAAAAAGGCTGTCCCGCCTTTCCAGCGGGGCAGCCTTTTGATTTTAACGGAATTTTCCCGTTATGCCTGCTTCTCCGAAAGCAGACCGGTGTTTTTATATAAGGATTTGATGAGATAATACAGCCCAACGCAGCAGGCCGCGAGCCAGATTTCCACCATCCAAACGGAGGCGATGCCTCGCTGGCTCAATGCCGGCATGATATCCAGGATCATATGGGCCAAAACAGCCAGCAGCAGGTACTTTTTATCGTTTTTATGGAGAGACAGGAAAACGATCTGGGTAGCGAAAACATGGAAGACCATGGCGAAGATCCGTTCCACTACCGTCATAATAGACATGGACAGGCCAAAGGAGCTTACGCTAGCCACAACAGCCTCAAAGCTCTGGCTGGTTTCCGCTGTGACGCCAAAGGCGCTCATGGCCCCATCCAAACCCTGCTGGGCTACGGCGAGCGCGATCATAAGATAGGACAGGATCGCCGTCAAGGAGATCAGCCATACCTCGATGCCGCCATGGCCGATGCCGTACATCACGATATTGTCGGGATTGCGGTTCTTCTTCAGGAAGAAGCGAAGCATCAAATAGCGTCCGCATTCCTCAAACACACCGGCCATGGTGATGCCGTAAAGCACATAGGCAAGGGTGTTTCCGTTGATGAAGCGGGATACCGGGTTGTCATTAACGATGCAAAACATATGTACCCCCAGCTCCAGCACTCTTGCGGAAAGGAAAAAGCCTACCGTACCCAAAAGGAAAGCCTTCCAGGAAACCGTTTCCCTGTGTTTGCGCTTCCAAAAAACAGCCGCCGCCAAAGGCAGAAGCACCAACAGCAAGGCCGTAAAACCTAAAAAAATAACATTTGCGTTCATAACGTCTCAACTTCTCCTTTCTGAACATAGAAAATAATGGGAAATTACAGAGAAAAGGCTGTGAGCCTTTATTTTTTGGCCTCTTTCTTCCGGAAGAGAAGATAAGAATACACATAGGGCACAATGACCATAACAGCGATCACAGCCAGCAAAACATAAATGGTATAATCCGCTGGCAGGAAAGCGCAGCAGGCGACGATCACACCGCCGACCATCCACAGCTTGCCGCCGAAACGGTGGGTCATGTTCCAGTTTTCCTCATCGCTCAGCGCCCAGGGTGTCCGAATGCCGCAGAAGAAGGTCTGTTTGAACTTCGGCATGTAATTGCCTAAAACCACAAACATCAAACCTACCGCGGCGCTCAGAAGAAAAGTCATATTCAGCTGATAGCCAAGGGCAAACAGAATGGTGAAAACGTTGGTTCCCAACAGAAGGATCTGCACCAGCACTTGTATAAGCTGATATGCTTTGGGGAAACGCTCATAGCTGGCCTTTTTCGGATCGATTTTTGGGAAAAATTCCGCCAAAACCAACAGCGCATAGGCCAGTAACGGCTCCATAAAGACAAAAAGCTTGCCCGCGTAGTTATCCGGCTGGCCGGCAGCGTTAAAATGGATGGGAATCTGTTCCGGCAGTTGAGTGTAAGCGAAAGCCGCAATCAGCAGGGAAGCGGTTGGAAGCAAAAACAGCTTCTTGGAAATGTATTTCATTTCGCATCCTCCTCGGTTAGACTTTTGAGCCAGACTAAAATATCGTCCAGCACGGTCGTGTTTAATTCGTAATAGATAAATTTTCCCTTTTTACTGTCGGCGATCAGGTCCGCCTGCTTCAAGATCGCCAGATGGTGGGAAAGAGTGGCTCCGCTGATGTCAAAATGAGAGCCGATCTCGCCCACGGACAATGGCCCTGCCCGAAGCAGCGTTAGGATTTCCCGTCTTGTGCGGTCTGATAAAGCTTTAAAAGTATCCTGAAAACCCACAACAGCACCTCCAATCTTTATTTAGATATTTATCTAAATGTCTAAATAAAGAATAGCACGCCAGGCTGCCTTTGTCAATATATTTCGATGAACTTCTAAATGTTAACTTTTATCCGGAACTTTTGTTCTTGCCGCTTTTGTGTTATACTATCGTTAAAACCAGTGTGAAAGGTTTACTTTTCCAATTATAGAAAAAGCCATTTATCCTATAGATAGAAAGAATAGAAAGAAAAGGCGGTGAACCGATGATTTATCGTTGTTCCAATCCCAGCTGCCAATTTATCGGCGAGGGTGAGGCATTGGAAGCCTGCCCGGACTGCGGCAGCAAACTGGTCGAAACAGAGGAAAAGGACTTGTCCGGCAGAGACTGGGCGGCTCTGGGTGTCTTTGCTATGAGTCCGGATCATAAAAATGATGCGCGTTGCTTTGAGTGTTGTTTCAACGCGGCGAAAGAAGGCGATGTGTGGGGGATCTGTAATCTGGGTTGGTGCTATGAAGAGGGCATCGGCGTGAAAGCAGACCCGGAAGAGGCGGTCTGGCTCTATGAGCAGGCAGCGGAACAGGGCTATATTCCCGCGATCTGCAATCTGGGCACCTGTTTGGAGCGGGGCTTCGGCTGCAGTCGGGATGCGGAGCGGGCGGCGGACTGTTATCTGGAGGCGGCTTCCCGGGGGTTCCCACGGGCACAGCGCCTGCTCTCCTCCTGCTATCACGAGGGAAACGGTGTGCTGAAAAGCGAAAAAGAGGCTGTTTTTTGGCTGGAACATGCGGCTCTGGAGGGGGATGAACCAGCACAGCTCTGGCTGGGGATGCGCTATGAGTCCGGAAAGGGAGTAAAAAAAGACCCGGAAAAGGCCTTTTATTGGTATCGTCAGGCGGCATTGGCAGCTTATCCGGGCGCTTTGCGGGCTCTGGGGCGCTGTTACCGCTATGGTATAGGCACAGAGGTGGATCAGAAGCAGGCAGTCCGGTGCTTTGAAGAGGCGGCCCAAGGCGCCGATGCGGAGGCCATGTATTATTTGGGCCTTAGCTATGAAAACGGCGAGGGCGTGGAGAAAAATCTGCGGGCCGCGGCTCAATGGTATCGGATGGGTGCAGAGCTGGGAGACGCGAACTGTCAATGTAACATCGGTTGGTGCTATGAAGTTGGCTGTGGCGTGAAACGGAATATGAAGCAGGCGGTTCGCTGGTACCGGGAGTCGGCGAAACGGGGCGTGACCCGTGCTCAGTGCAATTTGGGCTGGTGCTATGAGAAAGGCGCCGGCATTGAGCAAAGCTGGGAACGGGCAGCCTGGTGGTATCTCTTGGCTGCAAAAGGAGGCCTGTCCAGAGGAATGCACTGTGTTGCCTGGTGCTATCAGCATGGAAAAGGCGTGGAGAAGGACATGGACGAGGCAATCCGCTGGTACGAGAAGGCGGCCGCGGAAGGTTACGCAGCCGCCCAATGCAATCTGGGTCTTTGCTATGAACGGGGACAGGGCGTGGAAAAGAATCTTTCCAAAGCGCTGGAGCTGTACCAAAAGGCAGCGGAGCAAGGGGAATGGAATGCGGTCTGCAACATTGCCCACAGCTATATTAACGGGATCGGTCTGGAAAAAGACCCGGAAAAAGGCATTGCCCTGTATGAAAAAGCGGCTGAAGCAGGCTTCGGGCGGGCTTTGTGCAATCTGGGCTGGCATTACCAGACAGGAAACAGCGTGGAGCAAAGCGAGGAAAAAGCCTTCTCTTACTATGAAAAAGCGGTGGAGGCGGGTTTTCTGCCGGCGATTGCCTGTCTGGCGGAGTGTTATCGCTGTGGGATCGGGACAGAACCGGACAATGACCGGGCGCTGGAGATTTACTATCTTGGCGCGGAGAAAGGGGATGCCCGCTCCCAGTGTGAATTGGGGCAGCTTCTGATTGAAGAAGGTGGGGAAAGCCTGGAGGATGGCGTCAGCTACCTGAAAATGGCCGCGGAACAGAATGATCCGCAGGCTCTCTGCACCTTGGCTCGGCTATATGCTCAGGGAAAAGGTGTTTATCCCGACCGGAAAAAGGCGGAGGAGCTGTGTCTGAGACTTCTGGAAATGGATGTGGAACCAAACCTGAAAAGCAGTGCGGAACAGCTTTTGGAGAGTATGTGCAAGGAGTGATACGATGGAACTTGAGAGCCGGATTCTCCAGTTATCTTCCCAAAATAACGTGGAGGGCTGTGCCGCCATGCAGGAACTGCTGGCGCTCAGCCAGGAAAATGACGCGGTTTATCCCTATTGGGGAGAGTTTTTAAAGCTGATTAATCACAATTCCTCCTACTGCCGCACACGGGGTCTGCTGCTGCTCTGCGCCAACGCCAAATGGGACAGGGAAGGACAGATGGATGTTCATATTCCCTCGCTTTTGGAGCATATCACCGATGAAAAACCCATTACCTCCCGCCAGTTCATCCAGGCTTTGCCGCAGTTGGCAGAGGCCAAGCCCCAGTGGAGGGAGAGAATCCTCCACGCGCTGGAAACTGCCAACCTTCGCGGTTATGGGGACAGTATGCGGCCGCTGGTTGAGAAGGATATTCAGGAATGTGTGCAAAAACTGAGGTGATCCCATGCATTTTGTAAAGGCAAAAGGCATCCTGTCGCCGCAAAACGGCATGAATCTGTACCGAGGCTGTGTTCACGGCTGTATCTACTGCGATTCCCGGAGCAAATGCTACCAGATGGAGCACCCTTTTGAGGATATCGAGGTGAAAGAAAATGCCGTTCCGCTGTTGGAAGAAACCCTGCGGCGTAAGCGCAAGCCCTGTATGATCGGCACCGGCGCTATGACCGATCCTTATGTCCCGCAGGAATTGGAGCTTTGTCATATGCGGCAGTCTTTGGAGTTAATTGAACGATACGGCTTCGGAGTCACGATTCTGACCAAGTCGGACCGGATTCTGCGGGACATGGACATTCTGAAGCGGATCAACGAAAAAACCAAATGCGTGGTACAGATGACTCTGACCACCTGGGATGAGGAGCTTTGCCGCATCCTGGAGCCCAATGTTTCCACCACAAAGGCCCGCTTTGAGGCCTTGAAGCAGTTTCGAGACGCTGGGATCCCTACGGTGGTATGGCTTTGTCCGATTTTACCCTTTATCAATGATACCGAGGAGAATCTGCGGGGTATCCTGGATTACTGCATCCAGGCACAGGTGAAGGGTATTGTCAATTTCGGTATGGGTCTGACCCTTCGGGAAGGCAATCGGGAATATTTCTATCAGAAACTGGACCAGCATTTTCCCGGCCTGAAGCAGAAGTACATCCGCACCTACGGCAATCGCTACGATATTTCCAGCCTGCATCATCAGAAGCTGGAACAGATTTTCCACGAGAGCTGCGAAAAAAATGGCATCCTCCACAGCAATGGAAAGATTTTTGATTATCTCAATGCCTTCGAAGAGAAGGAATATGAGCAGCTGAGCCTGTTTTAAGAAAAAATACGCAAAAAAGGACCTCAAAAGAGGTCCTTTTTTCATTTAGAAATTTAGATTCCTTTGAAGGAGAAGCGGAAGCAGTATTCTTTTCCCGCTGGGAAGCAGTATTCCGGTAAGGTCCGCGCGCCCCAGCTGTTATCGCCGCCCACGCCCATTTGGAACAGGCTTGCCGTAACGACTGTGCGCTGAATTTTGGGCAGATCGTAGGGATGGCGGGCATTCTCCAGCTCATGGCTGGTATAAGGCAGAGCGGAGAACTCAAAGGGATCTCCCCACAGCTCCAGCCCCACACCAAGACGATTGCTGATTTTTGCCCAGCGGGTGCCGATGTGATTGCCGCATTCCTGAGGGATCACATAGGGGGAAAGTTGAGAAGCAGTATCGGATGTATAGATCCCCAGCTTTCCGCCCTGACAGCGGTCGTTATAGGTCTCCTCCGGCCCCATGCCGTACCACTGAAGCTGATCGTAGTCTGGCGGCAGCTTCATTTCCAGACCAAAGCGGGGAAGCTCCGGCAGTGCCGCGTCCGGTGTCATGGAAAGGCTGACTTTTACTTCGCCGTTGCCGAATACTTCGTAGGACAGAGCACAGCTTGCCTTGGGATTGGTGCCAAGCTCATAGCGGTAACGGACGGTAACGGAGTTTTCGCCTTCCTCAACACCCTCATAGACTGGGGTGTAATACAAACTTGCCAGCTTCCACTGACCATCCCGCTGGGGCATGCTGCAGCCGAAGTCATTGTCGGTGGGCGCGCGCCAGAAGGTTGGATTCACTGGGTATTCCAGCAGCTCTTTTCCGCACCAGCGGTAGCTCCACAAAGAGAATTTATGCTTGCCGAAGATGGCGTTGAAGTGATCGCCGTGAATGCCAATGGTATAGCCGCAGTCCTCCAGCACCGGTTTAGGGGAGGGAGCTGTTTCCTTCTGCTTTTCTGTTAAAACAGCTTGGCCGAAGGCGATCTCATGACCGGCCGGCGCCCAAAGGGTCTCTGTTTTCTGCACAAGAGAAGCAGTCAGCACATATTCATGGCTGTTATCCAGCCGGGACAGGGAAATGGGGATTTCTTCGGTGGATTGGGGGGGCACAACAGCCTCCATAACCGTATGATAGACACATTTTCCGTCCTGCAGCAGTTCCAAACGCAGCAGCACATCGTCAGAAGCGGTAAACAGCTTCCGGTTGCGGATGGAAACATGGTCGGCGGAAGGAGTCAGTGTGTAAGGCTGGTAGTTAAACTTGATCTCCTGCATTTTGGGAGACTCCTGACGGTCGCCGGTGACGAAGCCATTGACACAGAAGTTGTAGTTTGTGGGCCGGTCACCGAAATCACCGCCGTAGCCCAAATATTCCTTTCCGTAACGGTCCCGGAGCCGGAGGGACTGGTCGATGTAATCCCAGATAAAGCCGCCCTGGAACAGGGGCTCCCGATCCATCAGCTCCATGTATTTGTGCATGCCGCCGTTGGAGTTGCCCATAGCGTGGGTGTACTCGCAGAGGATAAACGGTTTGTCCCGGTGCTGGGAAAGGTAGCTTTCCACACCGGCGGCGCTGGTGTACATCTGGCTTTCCACATCGCTGATGTTGTTGCAGCGGCGGTCATTGAAACAGCCCTCGTAATGTACAGGGCGGCTGCTGTCCATCTCCCGATAAAAATTGGCCATTTTCAGCAGATTTTCGCCGCCGTAGGATTCGTTGCCGCAGCTCCACATAAACACGCAGGCGTGGTTTTTGTCCCTCTGGAGCAGGGAATTGGCCCGATCCAGAATAATATCCAGCCATTCTTCCCGGTCGTTTGGGATGGTGTTGGCGTCATGGCCGACAAAGTCCGGTTTCTGCCAGGTACCGTGGGTCTCCAGATTGGCTTCATCCATCACATACAGACCGTATTCATCACAAAGCCGGTAAAATTCAGTCTGATTGGGGTAATGGGAGGTGCGGACAGCGTTGATGTTGTTCCGTTTCATGTTCTTAATGTCCCAGAGCATTTCCTCCCGGCCGATTGCCCGGCCTTTGTCGCAGCTGAACTCCTGACGGTTGACCCCGCGCAGCTCCAGACGCTTGCCGTTATAGTAGAGGATGCTGTCTTTGATCTCCACCTTGCGGAAGCCGATTTTTTCCCGGATCAGCTCCACCATTTCCTCTCCGTGACAGAGCCGTACCTCCAGGAGGTAAAGGTTCGGCTCCTCCGCGCTCCACAAACGGACGGACGGAACAGGCAGCTGATAGCTGATTTTCTGGTCGTCGCCTGCATAGGACGATTCTGTTTCCGCCAAAAGCTGGCCATCCAGGGTTTTTATGGCGATTTTAACGCAGCAAGGCTGGCCGGAAAGAGAAAGAGAGCCGGAAACCACACCGTTTTTCCAATCTGAAGCAGGTTCCGCGCTGATTTTCAAGTCCTCCACATGGGAAGAGGGAAGCGTATAGAGGTAAACCTCCCGGAAAATGCCGTTGAAACGCCAGAAATCCTGGTCTTCCAGCCAGCTTCCGCTGCTGAAGCGATAAACCTGCACAGCCAGTTTGTTCCGTCCCTCCTGCACATAAGGGCTCAGGTCAAATTCCGAAGGGGTAAAGCTATCCTCGCTGTAGCCCACAAAATGGCCGTTGAGCCAGCAGGCGAAGGCACTTTCCACTCCTTGGAAAGAAATACGAACCGCGTCCCAGTCGGGCTTCTCAAAATAAGTCACATAGGAGCCAACCGGATTGTAGCGGGTCGGGATCTGGCCGGGCTGAATGCTCTCATGACCGTCCCAGGCGTACATGGTGTCCAGGTAGCGGGGCTGGTCGAAACCCTGAAGCTGAATGTGGGCGGGAACCTGAATATCATCCCAGTGGCCGCAGTCAAAATCTGGCTTCTCAAAGCCTGGAATGGCACGGTCAATGCTGCGGGCAAGGTGGAATTTCCACCATCCGTTGAGAGACTGGCGGCAGGACATCTCTCCCAAATCCGCTTCTTCCACAGAGCGGTAGTAATTATGATCCGAATGAGCGGGCAAACGATTGATTTGATAGATCCTTGGGTTTGAAACAAGGGAGTAATCGAACTTTTCCAACTTTTCCATAAAGGCAAGGCCTCCTGTTATCGTTATTGCCTTCAATATACCATAATTTCGGATATTCTGTAAACAGAGAAAAGAAAAAAGGACCCGTCAGGGTCCTTTTTCATGTAGTTTGCTTAAGCAAAGAGAGCGTTGATGGCGTCAACACCGATCTGGGTCTGTTCCTCAGCGAATTTTACCGCATCTTCTTCTCCGCTGTCAACCGGAGCCAGTTCACCCAGCAGGATGAAAATGGCGTAATCGCCGATTTTCAGAACCTGGCTGCCCTGGATCCGCAGAGCGTTGGAAGGATAACAGAGAGCATCGTTGATCTGCTGCTCCCGGTACTGATTCAGCTGTTCGTACAGAGAATCCACTTTGCCTTCTTTCGCTTTCAGAACGATAAAGCTGTCGATATGGGCGCTGATCATTGGGCCTTCGGCGAAGAATTCCTCCACGTTGTCCATGGTGATGCCAATCACGTCCGAAAGCATCTCCTCGGACATTTCCATGGAAGGAATATAGTTTTCACCGTAAACTTCTTTTACCGCAGCGACGATTTCCTCAACAGAAGGCTGTTCCTCAGCGGAATTTTCTTCGTCCTCAGCCGGTTTTTCTTCACCTTCCGCGGGAGTTTCCACCGGAGCGTTGGTTTCGTTTTCTGTTTTGTTATTTTCTTTTCCGGAATTGGAGCAGCCGGTGAGAACGGAAGCGCACATCACGGCAGCCAGCAGAAAAGCAAACATTCTTTTTTTCATTCTTATTTACCACCTTTTGATTTTTTACGTTTTTTTCAGCCCTCAAGGGAGGGTTCATGATAATAGTGGGCCGCTTAGGCTGTTTTATTGCACAGCAGGTTCCAATGAAAAAAGAAATAGCATATTTTACAGAAAAAAACATCAAGGAAACAAATAATGCAGCATATTTCACATAAGAAACCGGATGCCCTCTGGCGGAAGGACCCGGAACTATCTAAAAAATCCATAGGATTTGGCACAGAAGTAGAAAAAATCAATATCATTGAAATGGGCGGCGGGAAAGAGTATAATGAAAACAAAGAATGACAAATGATAAAGGAGTTTGATCAATATGGTATTGGTAAACGCAATGGGTCTTGCCTGCCCGCAGCCTGTTATTCTGGCCAAGAAAGAAATTGACGCCGGCAACGGAAACTTTGTTGTTGCCGTAGATAATGAGATCGCGGTGAAAAATCTGGAAAAACTAGCTCAGAGCCAGAATTTCAGCACCTCTACGGAAACAGTTGAGGGCGGCTTCCATGTTACCTTCACCGGTGATGGCAGCGCGGCGGCTGTGGAAGAAGGTTCCGCCAAACAGCCAAACAACTGGGCCCTGTTTGTCAACAGGGACGCCATTGGCACCAACGCAGTGGAACTGGGTCAGTCTTTGATCACCATGTTCTTCTATACCCTCTGTGAATCCAACGATCCACCAAGATACATTCTCTTCATGAATGAAGGCGTTAAACTGCCGGCAGAAAACGAACAGATCGCCGATCACCTGAAAACCCTTCAGGAAAAAGGCAGCGAGGTTCTGGTTTGCGGCACCTGCCTGAAGTTCTATGGTCTTGCTGACAAGCTGATGACCGGCAACGTAAGCAATATGTACGACATCAGCGAATGTATGCACAAAGCCGATAAAGTCATCACTCTCTAATTCTAATACACTTTTTCCTCGAGGACTGCAGAAGGCTGCAGTCCTTTTTCTTTGCTTTTTCCAGACTTTCTGTTCACAGAATGTTCATTGCCATTGTTTTCCGCAGCCGATATAATGAAAAAAACACCTGTCAGACAGGAGGCTGTAAACAGATGAAACAAATTCTGATTATTGACGATGATATTTATATTGGAAATATGCTGGAAGAGGTGCTGACAAGAGAGTGTTACCGGGTTTTGCGGGCTTATTCCGGTACGGAGGCCCTGCTCCTGCTGGAAAATGCTCATCCGGACCTGATTCTGCTGGATTTGATGCTGCCGGGCTTGAGCGGGGAGGCGCTGCTGACGCGGATCCGAGAAATCCCGGTTATCGTGGTCAGCGCCAAGGTGGAGATGGATAACAAGGTTGCTCTCCTGTTGGGCGGAGCCGATGATTATGTCACCAAGCCCTTTGATATCCGGGAACTGCTGGCCCGCATTGCAGTTGTGCTGCGGGCAAAAACCCCAGCCAAGGCGGTTCTCAGCTGTGGGGACCTTCGTTTGGATACGGAAACCCATTTGGCGCAGGCAGCCGGTAAGGAGATTCGCCTGACTCGCACGGAATACGCAATTTTAAAGCTGATGATGCAGAATCCCAGCCAGGTGCTGGCCAAATCTGTGCTTTTGGAGCGTATCAGCGCTGACACGCCGGACTGCACGGAAAGCTCCTTGAAGCAGCATATCAGCAACCTGCGGAAAAAGCTGCGGGATGTGAGCGGCAGGGACTATATCGAAGCCGTTTGGGGCATTGGCTTTAAGCTGGCGGAAAAATCTTGACCCTTTCTTGACTCTTTTGCTGACCGCTTCCTTTACCGTTGGGAGCTAAACTGAGGACAAATCCAAAAGAAAGGGATGGAATTTTATATGGACTATATCTTAACAACCGAAGCGTTAAGCAAAACCTATGGCCGTTTTAAAGCCTTGGACAACCTGTCCATGCATGTGCCCAAAGGCTCGATCTATGGCTTTGTGGGGAAGAACGGCGCCGGAAAAACCACACTGATCCGGCTGATCTGCGGCTTGCAGCAGCCGACAGGCGGCTCTTATCGGCTTTACGGCATCAACAACAATCAAAAAACCATTTCCAAAGCCCGCAGAAGAATGGGTGCTGTGGTGGAGACACCGTCCATTTATCTGGATATGACGGCGGAGGGAAATCTGAAGGAGCAGTACCGGGTGCTGGGACTGCCTTCCTTTGACAGTATTCCGGAGCTGCTGCGGCTGGTGGGACTGGAGAATACCGGAAAGAAGAAGGCCAAAAACTTTTCCCTGGGTATGAAGCAGCGCTTGGGTATCGCTGTTTCGCTGGCGGGAGATCCGGATTTTCTGGTGTTGGATGAACCGGTCAATGGACTGGATCCGCAGGGTATTATTGAGATTCGGGAGCTGATTCTGAAGTTAAACCGGGAGCGGCAGATCACGGTCCTGATTTCCAGTCATATTCTGGATGAGCTGTCCCGTTTGGCGACTCACTATGGCTTCATTGACAGCGGACGGATGATCAAGGAAATCAGCGCCGGGGAATTGGAAGCCGCCTGCCGCAAGTGTATGCGGGTGGAAGTCAGCGATACACAGACTCTCGCTCGGGTTTTGGATGGTATGCAGGTGGACTACAAGATCCTTTCCGACCGGCAGGCAGACATCTTTGCCAAGATCAATATTTCCCAGCTGACCTTGAGGCTGATAGAGGAGGATTGTGAGCTGCTGTCCCTCCAGGAACGGGACGAAAGTCTGCAAAGCTACTATGTTAATCTGGTGGGAGGTGGGCGGAATGATCAAACTGCTCTCCGCTAACCTGTACCGTCTGAGAAAAAGCCGAGTATTCTGGGTGGAATTAGGCTTCACTCTGGTTTTTTCGCTGCTGATCTGCAAGTGGAACTACTCTCCGGCTATCCAAAGCTCCCAAAATCCAGTGTATCTGGACGATGTGTTTTTTATTTATTATGAGCTGTTAGGTTTTGTACTGGCGGCCGGCATTTCACTTCTTGTGGGCACGGAATATTCCGACGGAACGCTGCGGAATAAACTGATCGTGGGGCACAGCAGGGGAAGTGTTTTTCTCTCCCATCTGCTTGCGTCTGTGGCCACATCGGTTTTGCTGCTTCTCATTCACGGGGCAGTAAGCGGAGCGGTGGGTTTTTATCTGTTCGGGGGTTTTCAGCTTTCCGTTTCCCAAGTGGCATACACCATGGCTTGCATTTTTTTGTCCACGGCGGTTTATACAGCTATTTTTCTGTGCATCACCATCAACGGTTCTAACAAGGCGGTATCCGCTGTGCTTTGCCTGCTTCTTGCGCTGGTTTTGCTGTACCTCAGCAGCTGGCTTGGGGCGGCGCTTGTGGAGCCGGAAGTGATCCACAGCCAAGTGATTATTAGTCTGGATGGTATCAGCTATGGGCCGGAGATACCCAATCCCGCTTATCTCAGCGGCCTCAGAAGAAGCGTCTGCGAGTTTTTCTACGATCTTCTTCCCAGCGGCCAACTCAATCAGATTATTCAGCAGGACTTTGCCCGGGCAGCACGGTGGCCCTGGTTTTCTCTGGCATTTTTCGCAGCGGTAACATGGGTCGGTTTTCTGTTTTTCCGGCAGAAAAATGTGCAATAGGAGGGATGCGATATGATGAAACTGCTTTCTGCCAGCCTTGTCAGGCTGAAAAAGGATAAAACCTTTTGGTTCTGCACCCTGGGCATTCTGTGCAGCTCTCTTTTCATGATGCTGAGTGTCAGTCATTCTGTGATTGACTCTGTGAACCGGGGCTATGAGATGTGTCTTGATGATTATTTTTTCAATGCGATCACGTTCCTTGGTTTGTTTTTGTCTGTGTTTGTCAGTCTGTTTTTGGGGACGGAGTATTCGGACGGCACTTTGAGGAATAAAGTTATCGTAGGGCACCGGCGGGACCGGATCTATCTCTCAAACTTTATCACCTGTGCGGTTGCCGATCTGGTTTTTGTGGCCGCCTGGCTGCTGGGTTCCCTGCCGGGACTGTTTCTGGCGGGGCCGCTGGAGATGGGGGTGCAGAACTTTTTGATTTATCTGCTGCTCATCCTCGGCTGGACCATGGCGCTGACGGCGCTGTTTACCGTCATTGGCAGCCTTTCCGACAACAAAGCCATGACGGTGGTGCTGATGCTGTTTTTGTGGCTGGGGCTGCTGCTCTGCGCCAGCGCCATCTATGACCGCCTTTGTGAACCGGAAATGCAAAGCAGCGCGATCATGACCCTCAACGGTCTGGAGGTGCAGGACCCAACGCCCAATCCTCTCTATGTGTCCGGCAGACTGCGGACCGTACTGGAAGCGCTCCTGGACTTTCTTCCTACCGGCCAGTCCATTCTGCTGGCAAACAATGAGATCGTCAACCCGCTGCGCCAGCTTTTGTTCTCCCTTGCTTTTAGCTTTTTAAGCAGCTTTTCCGGCATAATGCTGTTCCGAAAGAAGGACTTGAGATAGGATCGCTATAGCGGTATTGGAAAAAACATTCAAATTCCGGAAGGAGGGATCCCGGTGGGATTTCTGTGGGCTGTTATTCTCATTTTATTTGTGATTGTTCTGATCCTGCTGTTCAAAATCCATTTGCTGCGCAAAGCAGCCTCTGAAATTGAGGAAGCCTTTGTCGACCGTCTGGCAGGGGACACCAATACGCTGATCGATATTACCAGCCGGGATCCCTGTATGAGAAAGCTGGCAGCTTCCATCAACGAACAGCTTCGGCTCCTCCGGCAGCAGCGGCAGCAGTACTTAGGAGGCGACCGGGAGCTGAAAGAAGCGGTTACCAATATGTCTCATGATCTGCGGACACCTTTGACAGCCATCTGCGGCTATCTGGATCTGCTGGAGAGGGAGGAGAAGTCGGAAAATGTGAGCCGCTATCTGTCTCACATCAAAAACCGAACGCAGGCCCTTCGCCAGTTGACCGAGGAGCTGTTCCGCTATTCGGTTATCTTGGGCGAGGAGGAGCTGACCCTGGAGAAGCTGGCCGTCAACGCAGTCCTTGAGGAAAGCATTGCCGGTTTTTATGGCGCCCTCACGGAAAAAGAGATCATTCCGGAGATCCATATGACGCAAACCCCTGTTTTCCGCAGGCTGAACCGAAAGGCACTGTCCAGGGTTTTCAGCAACATCCTCAGCAATGCGCTCAAATACAGCGATGGGGATCTGCGGATCACACTTTTAGACAGCGGTGAGATCCTGTTCGCCAATCATGCCGCCAATGTGGATCAGGTGCAGGTTGGCCGGCTCTTTGATCGGTTTTTCTCGGTGGAAAGCGCCGGAAATTCCACCGGACTTGGTCTGGCGATCGCCAAAACCCTGGTGGAACGGATGGGCGGCAGTATCTTTGCTGAGAGCAGCAACGGACTTTTAAGCATTCATATTCTTTTTCCTGCAACAAAGGACTGAAAAAAGAACGGAAACAGAAGCGGATCAATCGCGGAGCAGGCGGTTTATCCGCTTTTTTGCGATAAACGGAAAATTGGAGGAATATACTGAAGCGGGTGATGGTATATGGGGATCCTGCGAAGAAAAACTAAACGAAAAGTACTGATTTTTTGCTTTCTGCTGCTTGGATGGGGGCTTTTTCTGCTGATTGACTGGCAGGTAAGACCTATGATCCGGGCTACAGCCGCTTACCATGCCAGCATCTACGCCACCAACCTGATGAATGAAGCAGTGGAAGCGGAGCTGGCTTCGATTCAGGATGCTCAACTGGTGACGATCAACCAAAATGAGAAAACCAATATTACCTCAGTGACGCTGGATATGCTGCGGATCAATCAGATCAAAACCGGTATCACCGAGCGAATCCTTCGGGAACTAAGCTCCGAAGAAACAGAAGTGGTGGAGGTTCCTTTGGGTACGCTTCTGGGCAGCGAGATTTTCTCCGGACGCGGGCCTCTAATCCCAATCACGCTGTCTCCAATGGGTCTGGCCAATATACAAATGGAAAGCGGGATGCGTCAGGCCGGTATCAACCAGGTGCTTCATGAAGTGGTTCTCCATGTGGAAGTGGAGGTCTCGGCTATTCTTCCAGGCTATTCCGCCGACGCGAAAGCAAAAAGCGACTATCTGATCTCCCAGACTGTCATTGTCGGCAATGTACCGGAACGCTATTCCCATACCAGCGGCAATGAGTCTCAAACGGATTCCATACGCATTTGGGAAACTCTTGACGAGGCATAAAAAGCATAGTGACAAGAAGAAAAATCTGTGTTACACTGTTGTCGTATGACGATATTTCTTCTTATTTAAAATAGATGGATATTTATCAAGGAAGCGGCAGATCAAGACGATAAGGAAGTGTGAACAATGTCTCCACAGAATATGGATTTTTCTCAGGCGAAGGAATTGGCAGATAGCCTGCGTGAAAAGCTGGAACGGTACAGCTATCAGTATTATGTCCTGAACGAATCAGAAATCTCCGACTATGAATTTGACCAGATGATGCACCAGCTTCTGGATCTGGAACAGCAGTTTCCTCAGCTTATGACACCGGATTCCATCACCCACCGGGTGGGCGGTATGGCGGAAAACAGCTTCGAGCCGGTGAATCATACGGTGCAGATGGGTTCTTTGCAGGATGTTTTTTCCGAGGAAGAGGTGCGGGACTTCGACCGCAGGGTGCGGGAAGAGATCTCGGATCCGCTGTATATTGTTGAGCCGAAAATCGACGGCCTCTCCGTTTCTCTGGAGTACCGGAACGGCCTGCTGGTTCGCGGTTCCACTCGGGGTGACGGGTTTGTTGGAGAAGATGTGACAGCTAACCTGAAAACGATCCGCAGCATTCCGCTGAAGCTCAAAACGGATCTACCCTTTATCGAGGTGCGGGGTGAGGTCTATATGCCGGTGCACAGCTTTGAACGGCTGGTGGAGCAGCAGGAATTGGCGGAGGAAAAACCGTTTAAAAATCCCCGAAATGCGGCAGCCGGTTCTCTGCGCCAGAAAAACCCGAAAATCACGGCCAAACGAGGCTTGGATATCTTTGTTTTTAATTTGCAGCAGCTGGAAGGCAAAGAGATTCGAAGCCACAAGGAAGCGCTGGACTACATGAAGGAGCTGGGCCTAACGGTGATCCCATCCTACCGGGCCTTTACCGATATCGAGGACGTTTTGGCTGAGATTCGCCGCATCGGTAGCACCAGAGGCAGCTTTGGCTTCGATATCGACGGCGCTGTGGTGAAGGTGGACCGCTTTGACCAGCGGGAGCTGCTGGGTTCCACCAGCAAATTCCCAAAATGGGCGGTGGCTTTTAAGTATCCGCCGGAGGAAAAGGTTACCCGTTTGCTGGATATTCAGGTGCAGGTGGGACGGACCGGCGTTTTAACACCCACAGCCGTCTTTGAACCGGTACAGTTGGCCGGCACGACGGTCAGCCGGGCAGTCCTGCATAATCAGGACTTTATCTGTGAGAAGGGGATCGCCCTCGGAGACGATATTGTGGTTCGCAAAGCCGGGGAGATCATACCGGAAGTAGTGGCGGTAGCAAGCCATAATGGAAACGAAACCTACTTTTTGCCGGATACCTGCCCTTCCTGCGGCACAAAAGTGGTCCGGGAGGAGGGAGAGGCGGCGGTCCGCTGCCCAAACATCCAGTGTCCGGCCCAGCTTGTCCGGAATCTGATTCATTTTGCTTCCAGAGGGGCAATGGACATCGACGGCTTGGGCAAAGCCCTCATTGATCTGCTGGTGAAGAAGGAGCTGATCCATTCTCCCGCCGACCTGTATGAACTGAAAGCGGAAGCTGTGGCGGAGCTGGAGCGCATGGGCCCGAAAAGTGCGGACAACCTGATCAAAGCCATTGAAAAATCCAAACAGAACGACCTTTCCCGTCTGATTTTTGCTTTGGGTATCCATGAGGTAGGCGAGAAAGCCGCTGTGCTGCTGGCACAGAAGTTCCGATCCATGGAAAATATTATGAAAGCATGTTCGGACGACATTGCCGCGATTGAAGGCTTCGGTTCCGTTATGGCGCAGAATGTGGAAATCTTCTTCCGCCAGGAAAGCAATCGGGAGCAGATCCGGCGGCTGAGGGAATGTGGGGTGAACATGGACTGCCGACTTGAAAAATCCGGGGACCGATTCGCCGGCAAAACTTTCGTGCTCACCGGTACACTGCCTACGTTGAAACGCTCCGAGGCACAGGCTCTCATTGAAAAAGAAGGGGGCAAGGTGGCCGGTTCTGTTTCCAAAAAGACCTCTTATGTGGTGGCCGGCGAGGAAGCCGGTTCCAAGCTGACCAAAGCGCAGGAGCTGGGGATCCCAGTCCTCAGCGAAGGGGAGCTTCTGGAGCTTTTGAGTAAGTAAGGGGTGTTGGATATGCTCGTTCGGTTGGCGCAGGAGGTAGATCTGTCCTGCGTTCAATCCCTTTACCGGGAACTGGTGGAAAAAATGTATCAAAATGGCCTGAAAATCTGGGATGAGATCTATCCCTGCCAGTTTGTAAAGGAAGATATTGAGAACAAACGGCTCTATGTTCTGGAAGAGGGAGGAAAGCTCTTCGCTGCTTTTGCCCTGTGTTCGGACAACCCGGGTGCAAAACAAATGAAATGGGAACAAACAAAAGCAAAAGCTCTGTATCTGGATCGCCTGGGCGTCAGTCCCCGTGTTCAGGGAAAGGGCTGGGGCTCTTACGCGCTGAAGCAGGCGGCTGTGCTGGCAGAGGAAAAGGGCGCGGAATACCTGCGGCTTTTCGTCGTAGACTGCAACGAACCTGCTATCCGGCTGTATCGGAAAAATCAGTGGAAACAGGCGGAGGGCGCCTATATTGAAATCATTGACGATGCTCTCAGCCTGCGGGAATTGGGCTTTGAAATGCGGCTCGGACAGAAAAATCATTAAATTTTCATACCCTGCAATAATCATTTCGTTTTTGAGCACAATAATAGTGCCCTGCATCCAAAAGCAGGACAATGGATAAAACGAAGTGAGGTAATGCTGAATGAAACAGATCCTTGCGTTGCTGCTGGCGGCGGTTATGTGCATGAGTCTTCTGACCGGCTGCCGCAGAAATAACGTAAATAACAACCAGAATACGACCCCGCCGGCAACGGAGAACAATAACCCTATGGTTCCGGATGAAGCCGAGCCGAACAAAGAGACAACAAAGGAAGATGAAAAAAGAAATCCAGACTCCGTTCCTGAAAACAGTTTGACCGGTGCTGTTCTGAGAGCCGGAACCAAGCTGGAGGATATTATTATGGATCTGGGGGAAGATTTGGGTATCACCATGCCGCAAAAGCTGGATGAAGCCAATCTTCGGGATGTTTTCGGCATCCAGCCGGAATGGATCGAGGAATACTACGGCGAATATTCCGCGGCCAATACGTCTGCTGACCATCTGCTGGCCTTTAAAGTGAAGGAAGGGCACATGGAGGATGTAAAAAAAGCCCTGGAAAACCGCCGTCAGGCCATTGCGGACAGCTTTGAGCAGTCTCTGCTGGAGCAGCAGGAAAAAGCCCGCAACGCCACGATTGTGGAGAAGGGCAACTATGTGTTCTTTGTCATCGCCGGTGACGTGCAGGCCGGTGCGGACAAGGAGGTCAACCGCGCAAAAGAGATCATCGAATCTTATTTCGAATAAAATACGCAAACAGACGTGCCCTGAATCCGTTCCAGAGCACGTCTGCTTCTGATAAAACGCAACGCTTCATCCGAAGCTTTATCCAAAACGAAACATAAAGGAGGTGGACAGCAGTGGTATTCAGCAGCATTTTATTCCTGTTCCGCTTTATGCCCATTGCTTTTCTGATTTATTACTTATGCCCCAAAAAACTGAAAAATCTGACTCTTTTGATTCTCAGCCTGTTCTTCTATTCCTGGGGCGAACCGAAATATTTTCCCATTATGCTGATCTCTATTCTGGTGGACTACACCGCCGGACAGGGGATCAAGCGCTTCAAGGAGCAAAAAAACATCAAGCGGCTCTTTCTGCTGCTTTCCGTCTGTGTCAACCTGGGTTTGCTTTTCTTCTTTAAATACACCAATTTCTTTGTCAGCAACATTAACGCCCTGCTGGGTACGGATCTGATGGGAATTTATGTGGAAAAACTGCCGCTGGGCATCAGCTTCTATACCTTCCAGACCATGTCTTACACCATTGACGTGTACCGGGGCAAGGTGGAAGCCGAGGACAACATCATCGATTTCGGCGCCTTTGTCTCCCTGTTCCCACAGCTGATCGCCGGACCGATTGTCACCTATGCCGACATTCAGAAGGAACTGAAGCAGCGCAGCATCACGCTGCCTATGATTGACGACGGCCTGCGTCTCTTTATTATGGGCCTGGGCAGCAAAGTGCTCATCGCCAACAACATCGGTGCTCTCTGGACCGAAGTGCAGATGCTGGGCTTCGAGAATGTTTCCACACCTTTGGTGTGGCTGGGTGTGCTGGCATATACATTCCAAATCTATTTTGACTTCAGCGGTTATTCCCTGATGGCCATCGGCCTTGGCCGGATGCTGGGCTTTATTTTCCCGCAGAACTTTAACTACCCCTACATCTCCAAAAGCGTCACCGAGTTTTGGCGGCGCTGGCATATGACGCTGGGCAGCTGGTTCCGGGAGTATGTGTATATCCCACTGGGCGGCAACCGCTGCAGCAAGGGCAGAAATTTCTTCAATCTTTTCGCGGTTTGGTTCCTCACCGGCTTCTGGCACGGAGCAAACTGGAACTTTATCCTCTGGGGCCTGTACTTCTGGGCTTTTCTGGTGCTGGAAAAGTGGTTTTTGCTGCCCAAGCTGGAAAAAAGCAAGATTCTTTCCCATATCTACCTGCTGTCTATCGTAGTGATCAGCTGGGCGATGTTCGCCGTATCCGATATGAGCCAGCTTTCCAGCCTGTTTGGGCGGATGTTCGCCTTTGAAGGAGGCAGCGACTGGCTCTATTACCTGCAAAACTATGGCATGGTCTTCCTGCTTGCGGCTGTGTTCTCAACGCCGCTGCTGAAAAAAGCTTATGAAAAATGGGGAAATCATCAGTGGCTGAAAACCGGATTTCTGGTTGCGGTTTTGCTGCTGTCGGTGGCTTACCTGGTGGATTCCAGCTACAACCCCTTCCTGTACTTTAACTTCTAAGGAGGCTGCACGATGAAAGGAAAAGAATTATGGAAGCATCCTCTTGTTTGGCTGTTCGCGCTTTTTCTGCTGGTGTTTGTGGCAGCGGATTTCTTTCTGCCGGATCGGGTCTACTCCGAGTTTGAGAATACAAAGCTTCAACAGAAGCCAAAATTGACTTGGGAATCTTTCTTCGACTCCAGTTACAGCACGACCTATGAAACCTATGTGAATGACCAGTTCCCGGCCAGGGATCAGTGGATCACCCTGAAGGCTGTCGCCGAGATCGGCCTTGGCAAAAAGGAAAATAACAACGTGATTTACGGCAAGGACGGCTATCTTTTTGAAAAATTGCAGATTATTGAGCAACCCGATTCCTCCGCCGGAACCAATGTGGTCAATATGCTGCAGATCCAGCGCAATCAAAAGTTTATGAACGAGTTTTTCCAGATGTATGATCTTCCCGTCACCTTTGCGCTGGCACCAAATTCCTATGCTGTGATGACGGACAAGCTGCCTCTTGGCACAGAGCTGCCGGATCAGGAGAAAATGATTCCGGAGATCTATAACAGCTTTGATGAGGATGAGGACCTGACCTATCTGAACTTTTTGGACACTTTGAGAGCGCATCAGGACGAGTACATTTACTACCGCACCGACCACCACTGGACCACGCTGGGGGCTTATTACGCCTATGTGGATTACTGCGAGGCCAAAGGCTTTGATCCCATCTCGCTGGATGAGCTGGAAGCCAATGAAGTGGAGGATTTTTACGGCACTTATTACAGCAAATGCAAAAAGCCCGGGCAGAAGGCGGATGTGATCACCTGGTATGACGTACCGGTGGACTCTTTCCAGTTTACCGGCGACGTAAAAAATGAGGCCCTCACTTCCCAGGGAAAGGTAACCGAGTGGAACGGCATTCCCATGATCTCCGTTAACAGCATGTATCAGTTGGAGCAGTTTGAGACGCGGGATAAATACGCCGCCTTCACCTGGGGCAACAACGGTCTTACCCAGATCGTTACCGGACACAACCGCAATCCGGGGGAGAAACCCAGCCGGCTGCTGCTGATTAAGGACTCCTTCGCCAATTCCATGGTACCTTTCCTGACCTATCATTACGATGAGATCTGGATTGTTGACCCTCGCTCCACACCGGTCAGCATGAAAACCCTGCTGACGGAGAATGAATTTGACGATATTTTTGTTCTGTACAATGTCAGCACCTTCCTCAGTGACACAGATATTGCAAGACTGCGATTCTAAGCTTAAAACGGCCGATGGGTAAACACTCATCGGTCGTTTTTTGAAGGTTTGTCTTTCAGAAAAAGAAATTCAAAGCTTTCAAAACTTTTTCCGCAAAAAAACTGCAACAGCGCCTATTTTATGTTATAATAAAATGGAAAAATCAATTTCCCACAAACGATCAGAAAGAAGGATGCCCAATGGATAAACAGGTAATCTTTAAAAGCGCACTGAACGGTTTTGAGAAAACGGCCGTTTTGAAATATATTGATGAGCTGAACAGTCAGTTTGCGGAAAAGGAAAGCCAGTTTCAGCAGCAAACCAACGAATGGGAAAAAGAAAAAGAGAACCTGATGGATCAGGTGGCCTCTCTTGGCGTATTTTCCCGGGAACTGCAGAAAAAACTGGATGCGGAAAAACAAAAACAGCAGGAAGCAGAGGCAGGCTCTGCTGATTTGAAGGAACAGCTCCGCAAGCTGCAGCAGGAGAACGAGGAAAAAGAACAGGAACTGATCATGCAGCGGGAGCAGAACCGTTTGATCCGCGATCAGGCGCAGACCGTCGAGATAAAAAGCAAAAAATACGACGAAGCTGCCGCTTCCATTGGCGATGTGATCCTGGAAGCCCGTCAGGAAGCCAGCCGGATCAACGCGGATGCCCGTTCCAAGGCCGATCTTATTGTAGCGCAGGCCCAGGAAAAGGCGGCGCAGATCGTGGCTGACGCAAAAAACGATCTGTGTGACATTCAAAAACAAAAGGATGAGCTGAGAGAACAGTTTTTTGCCATCCGTAAGCAGATGAACGCTTCTGTTTCTTTGCTCAATGAGCAGTTTGACCGGATCGAAGCGGAAATGACGGCGGACCGTGAGGAAAACAGCTTTTTGGAAGAGGAAAACGGCGAAGAAGGTTTTGCTGAGACAGAAAAAACCTCGGAAGAAGGCAAAGCGGAACATCCCCTCAAGTCCATTTTGGAACAGGCGGCCGCTTCCGCTCAGAAAGCGCAGCTGGGAGAACGGGCCAAACAGCTTCAGGACTTGGGGCAGAAGGTCAAGGAGACGGTAAAAGAATCCATGAATATGATGGAAAAGCTTTAGAATGGTTGGAATATGACTTGCAGAACGGAGGATAAACATGGCATATTGTATCGGTATTGATCTGGGCGGCACCAACATTGTGGCCGGTCTTGTGGATAAAGAGGAAAAACGAATCTTACATAGCGCGAAACGCAAAACCAACGCAAAAGGCCGCTCCTGGCAGGAAATTGCCGACGACATGATCCAATGCTGCCGGGAGGCTGTGGAGCAGTATGGCGTCAGCTGGGATGAGATCGACAGTGTGGGAATCGGTTCCCCCGGCATGGTGGATACGGAAAAACGAATGATCGTTTTCGCCAGCAATTTGCCCTTTGACCATACGGAATTGGCAGATTATCTGCAGAAGGAGCTGAATACACCGGTGTTTGTAGCCAATGACGCCGACGCTGCCGCCTATGGCGAATATGTAGCCGGCGCCGGAAAAGGTTCCAAGTCCATGGTTGCGGTGACTCTGGGCACCGGCATCGGCTCCGGCATTATTATCGACAACAAAATCTACACCGGTTACGGTTATGCCGGCGGTGAGATCGGACATAATGTTATTGTTGTAGGCGGACGACCCTGCGGCTGCGGCAGAAAAGGCTGTTTTGAGGCCTACGCCTCCGCCACCGGACTGATCTGCACCACCAAGGAACACATGGAGAGGAACAAAGACTCCCTTATGTGGCAGCTTTGCGAAGGAGACATCAACAAGGCTGGCGGACGCACCGCTTTTGACGCCATGCGGGCAGGCGACGCGGAAGGCAAAGCGGTTGTGGATGAGTATACCACCTATTTGGTGGAAGGCATCGTGAATATTGTCAACGCCCTTCAGCCGGAAATTATCTGTCTGGGCGGCGGTGTTTCCAAAGAGGGGAACAATCTCCTTGACCCGATCAATGAATATGTGGAAAAATACGCTTTTGCCCGCTTTGCGGACAAGAAAACCAAAGTTGTCTGCGCTCAGCTGGGCAATGACGCCGGCATTATCGGCGCCGCTTTGCTGGAAAACAGCAAGTAATGCTTCCATTTTGTTGACGAACAGGGAGAAAAACAGTATAATATGGCTTAGACAGAGGCCTTACCTGTCAAGACTCCGGTGAACCGGGGACTGATATTTTTAACCGATGGAGGAATTAGAACCATGGATATCATTACGATGGCAAGAGAGCTGGGCAAAGAGATCCAGAAAGATGCACGCTACCTGAGACTGGTCGCTGCGAGAGAAGCCAATGACGCCGATCAGGGCCTGCAGGAGCTGATCGAGAAATTCAACCTGAAACGGGTTGAACTGAGCACTGCGATCAACAGCGAAGAGCGTGACGTTGATAAGCTGACTCAGCTGGATAAGGAACTGAAAGACCTTTATCAGGAAGTTATGGAAAACACCCATATGGCAGAGTTCAATGACGCAAAACATGAGCTGGACGACATGGTAAACTTCGTAAACCAGATCCTGGTGGGCAGTGTAAACGGTGAAAACCCAGACCTCATCGAAAAACAGGTAGGCTGCGGCGGCAACTGTGCTTCTTGCGGCGGCTGCCACTAATCAGTAATTTTGGCAGGAAGGGGTACCGGAAACGGTCTCCTTCCTGCTTTTTCTATGCGGATCCCAAGCACAGAGACAAGAAAGGCGGTATTTATGGCTGAATTATCCCCAATGATGCAGCAGTATATGGATATCAAGGAGCAGCACAAGGATCAGATCCTGCTCTTCCGGCTGGGCGACTTCTATGAAATGTTTTTTGATGATGCGATCCTTGTTTCCAAGGAGCTGGAGCTGACCCTCACCGGGCGAAGCTGCGGCCAGGAGGAGCGTGCGCCCATGTGCGGCGTACCTTACCACAGCTACGAGACTTATGTGGCGCGCCTGATCAAAAAAGGCTATAAAGTGGCCATCTGCGACCAAATGGAGGATCCGGCCACCGCTACCGGCATTGTGAAGAGGGAAGTGACCCGTGTGATCACGCCAGGTACGGTTTTGGAGTCCAATATGCTGGATGAGGGGCGGAACAATTACATTTGTTCCATTTATATGGAGGAAGAGCGCTTCGGCGTGGCTTTCTGTGATGTATCCACCGGCGAGATCCATGGTACCGAGCTGAAAAAGGATGGGGTCAACAGGCTGAAAAATGAACTTGCCAAGTTTTCTCCGGCAGAGGTGATTTTTAATCCGGACTTTCTGGACCAGAAGGAGCTTGGCGCCTTCCTGCGGGACAGACTCAACTGTTCCGTAGACCTGTTTCCGGAGGAGAATTATTTGGATGACCGCTGCCGCACCCGCCTGTCTGAGCAGTTTGACGGCAAAAGCCTGACGGAACTGGGTCTGGGGTCCAAACAGCTGCTGATCCGGGCTTTGGGCGCTCTGCTGTCTTATTTGCAGCTGACGCAGCGCCACGGTCTGGACAGCATCAAGACGCTGGATCTTTATGAGGACAGCCAGTATATGACGCTGGATCTAACCGCAAGGCGGAATCTGGAGCTGACTCAGACTCTGCGCAGCGGGGAGAAGAAGGGGACTTTGCTCTGGGTGCTGGACAAGACCCAGACAGCCATGGGCAAGCGGAAAATGCGTGCCACCATTGAGAAACCTCTCATTGACGCCACTGCCATCAACAAAAGGCTCAACGCGGTTGCCGAGCTGCTGGGAGACCCGATCCTGCTGTCCGATATTCGGGAGAGCCTGTCCGGTATCTTTGATTTGGAACGGCTGATCACCCGCATTGTCTACGGCAGCGTAACGCCAAGAGAGCTGAAATCCCTCCAGTTTACGGCGGAGAAACTGCCAGAGCTGAAGAAACGGATCGAAAACTGCTCCGCGGCTTATCTGAAGGAGATTTATCAGGAGCTGGACGGCCTCGAGGACCTTTCCCAGCTTATTTGTGAAGCCATTGTGGAAGAACCGCCGGCGCTTGTGCGGGACGGCGGCATGATCAAAAAGGGCTATAACGCCCAGTTGGACGAATATAATCAGGTTGTCCACAATACAAAGGCCATTCTTGCCCGCATCGAAGGGGAAGAAAAAGAAAAAACAGGGATCAAAAATCTGAAAATCGGTTTTAATAATGTTTTTGGTTACTATCTTGAGGTAAGCAAATCCAATTTGGGCCTTGTGCCGGATACTTATATACGAAAACAAACGCTGACCAACAGTGAACGCTATATTACCCAGGAACTGAAGGAGTTGGAGCAGACCATTCTGACCGCCCGGGAAAATATCTCCCGCCTGGAGAATGCCCTGTATGATGAGGTGCGGGTAAAAGTGGCAAAGGAGCTTGACCGGGTGCAGCAGACCGCCAACGCTGTGGCGAAACTGGATGTTTTTGCTTCCTTCGCTCATGTTTCCTTACAGAATCATTACTGCCAGCCCATTGTGGACCTGTCCGGAACCATTGATATTCAGGAGGGCCGGCATCCGGTGGTGGAGTGTATGTTGGGCGACCGGATGTTTGTATCCAATGATACCCATCTGGATAACAGCGAAAACCAGATCGCCATTATCACCGGCCCCAATATGGCGGGCAAATCCACCTATATGCGGCAAACCGCTTTGATTGTCCTGATGGCGCAGATCGGCTGCTTTGTGCCGGCTAAAAGCGCCTCCATCGGTATTGTTGACGGCATTTATACACGGGTCGGAGCCTCCGATGACCTTAGTTCCGGCCAATCCACCTTCATGGTGGAGATGAGCGAGGTTGCGCACATCCTGAAAAACGCTACCTCCAAAAGTCTGCTGATTCTGGATGAAATCGGACGGGGCACCTCCACCTTCGATGGCATGAGCATTGCCAGAGCTATTTTGGAGCATATTGCCAACAAGCGCAAATTGGGGGCGAAAACACTCTTTGCCACCCATTATCATGAGCTGACGGAGCTGGAAGACCAGTTTGATTGCATTAAAAACTACAACATTGCGGTGAAGAAGAAGGGCAGCGACATTATTTTCCTGCGCCGTATTGTCCGGGGAGGTACGGATGACAGCTACGGCATCTATGTATCCAAGCTGGCGGGCATCTCCAATGACATCATCAAGCGGGCGGAAGAAATTCTGGCGGAGATGGAGCAGGGGAATCCAGTTGCTGCCAATATACAGGAGAGCAAAAAGCGCAGACAGGCGGCGGAGGAAAACCAGTTGATGCTGGTTCAACCCGATGACAGCGAGATCGTTCGCCGTCTGCGGGAAGCGGACCTGAACAGCATGAGCCCGATCCAGGCTCTGGTCCTGCTCTCCGAGCTGAAAGAACTGATTTAAGGGAGGTACGGACGATTGGGAAAGATCCATGTATTAGACAAACAAATCGCGGAGCTGATCGCCGCCGGAGAAGTGGTGGAACGTCCGTCCTCTGTGATCAAGGAACTGGTGGAAAATTCTCTGGATGCCGGCGCAAGCCTGATCACCGTGGAGATCCAGCATGGCGGCATCACCTATATTCGGGTCAGCGACAACGGCTGCGGCATTGCGCCGGAGGATGTTCCGCTGGTATTTAAACGCCACGCCACCAGCAAGATACGGGAGGAAAAAGATCTGAACGCGATCGCGACCCTGGGTTTTCGGGGAGAGGCCATGGCTTCCATTGCGGCGGTCAGCCGGGTGGAGATGATGACCCGCACACCCGAGGCGGAAGAGGGGAGTCGTTATGTGATTTATGGCGGCGAGGAGCAGGAGATGTATCCGGTGGGCTGTCCGGTGGGAACCACTTTGATCGCCCGGGATCTGTTCTATAACACGCCGGCCCGTATGAAATTCCTGAAAAAAGATGTTTCCGAAGCCAATTCAGTGGCTGTGGTCGTGGAAAAAGCCGCTTTGTCCCATCCGGAGGTATCGTTCAAATTTATCCGGGACGGACAGGTGAAGCTGCATACCCCCGGTGATGGAAAGCTGCTGTCCGCGATTCACGCTGCGCTGGGCAGAGAGGCAGCGGCATCCATGATTCCGGTGGATTATGAGGCCTTCGGCATGAAGGTGAAGGGTTATGTCTGCAAACCTACCGAGAGCCGAAGCAACCGTACCATGCAAACTTTCTTCATCAACGGCCGTTTTGTACGCAGCAAAACCATGATGGCTGCTTTGGAGGAGGCTTACCGCCACTCGATCATGGTGGGGAAGTTTCCAAGCTGTGTTCTGGATCTGCAGGCGCCGTTTCAGGATACGGACGTGAACGTCCATCCTGCTAAAATTGAGGTGCGCTTTGCCAATGAGAAATCTGTTTTTGACGTGATCTACTACGGTGTGAAATCAGCGCTGAATCAGTACGATTATTCGCTGAATCTGGGAAAAGAGGAGCCTCCGAACGCTCCCAAAGTAACAGGAAAAGTACCGGACAGCAAGGATCTGCCGCCGCAGCACATGACAGCGGAAGAATACCGGTATCTGTTTGCCTCAAAAGAAGATAAGAAGCCCAAAAATCCTTCCCAAAAGGCTTTTCCACCACAGAAGGACAGCTTAAAAATAGAATATACAGAAAATATACAGTCTTATGCAAAGCCCGCATCGGACGGCCTGGACAGTATTTTGAGCAATTTGCACAAAACAATTTCCAGTTCGGGACCGGCTTCCAAATCTGCCGGGAAATATGGGGAAACTTTCCCGCTGCGCAATGAGCGGCAGCCCTATATGGTTGAGCGGAATACAAGCAAAGCAAGCCCAACGGAGCTAGAGCGGCGGGCAGCAGACTGGAACGAGGAGCTGCCACCCTGCATGGAAGGAGAAAATAAGACTTCTGACGGCATAGACGCACTGTCTTCCTATGAAGCTTCTCCGCTTTCCAAGCTGCCAGAGACAGGGGAAGAGAAAGAAGAAATGCTTTCTCCGCTGCGAAACGAGGAAGATGGGGAAAAAGATCCCTATGAGACCGCCCGCGTCATCGGTGAGCTGTTCGGTACCTATATTCTGCTGGAGAACAACGACCAGCTGATTCTGGTGGACAAGCATGCCGCCCATGAGCGCTTGATTTTTGAGCAGCTGAAGAAGCTGGATCTGACGCAGGATTGTCAGATTCTTCTGGCACCGGTTCTGGTTCACTTGAGCCGGGAGGATTACGCTGCGGCGGCGGATCATATCGAAGCCTTCCGTCGTCTGGGTTTCGCGGTGGAAAACTTTGATGGCGGCGATGTACTGGTGCGGGAGGTACCGGTCGCCCTGCCGGATTGTGATATTCGCAGTATTATTGAGGAGATTGCCCACAAGCTGCTGCTGAACCATTGTGATCTGACGCCGGAGGTGTTGGATGATCTTCTCCACAACATTGCCTGCCGTAGCGCCATAAAAGCTCACGATAAAAACACAAAATTGGAACTGGAACAGATTATTTCCATGCTCCGCCAAAATGAAGGGGTCAAATACTGCCCCCATGGACGGCCCATTGCCAGAACCCTGTCCCGCCGGGAAATCGAAAAAATGTTCGGACGTATTCAGTAGGTACGTTTCGGGAATAAGAAGGAAGGCAGCTTATGGAAAACAATAAGAAAATACCCCTGGTAGTGGTTGCTGGTCCGACTGCCTCCGGAAAAACAGAGGCGGCCGTGCGGATCTGCCAGTGGTTTGACGGAGAAGTTGTTTCCGCAGACTCCATGCAGATATACCGTTACCTGTCGGTTGGCACAGCCAAGCCTGACGATGCTGAAAAAGAAGGAATCCCCCACCATCTCATGGATTTTCTGGAGCCATCTGAGCCTTTTTCCGTGGCAGAATATGTCCACTTGGCCAAAGAAGCCATTGCGAATATTCACAGCCGTGGAAAACTGCCGGTTCTTGTGGGCGGAACGGGTCTGTACATTGATTCCTTGGTGTACAACATCCAGTTCAGCCCGTCGGAAAGCGACCCGGCCCGCCGGGAGGAGCTGCATCAATACGCCGCGCAGAAGGGAAATGAGGCCCTGTGGCAGCTTTTGAATGAAAAAGATCCGGAAGCAGCGGCCGCGATCCATCCCAATAATGTTGGTCGGGTTGTGCGTGCCATTGAGATGATCGAATCCAGTGGAAAAACCAAGACGGAGCAGATGGCGCAGTCCCGCAGGGAGCCGTCTCCCTACAACACGCTCTATTTAGCTTTAAACTATCGCGACCGTCAGACTCTTTATGAGCGGATTAACCTTCGGGTTTATGCCATGTTGGAAAAAGGATTGGAGCAGGAGGCCCGGTGGCTGCTGGAGCAGGGCTATGCGCCCACAGCCGCTCAGGCCATTGGCTATAAGGAGATGTTCGGTTATCTGCGGGGAGAGGAAAGTCTGGAACAGGCGGTGGAAAAGATCCAGCAGGGGAGCCGCCGCTATGCGAAACGACAGCTGACCTGGTTCCGGCGGAATGAGGAGATCCAGTGGCTTTATCCGGACGATTACGCCTCCAAAGAGGAGTTTTACGCCCAACTGAGAAAACAGCTGTCCCAATGGATCGATCTGTGATATACTGTAGCTGTAAAACTATGAAAGGCTGGTGAAAACAGAGTCATGAAAAGTGAATCTGTCCGCAGAAGGCTGGCAATCGGACTGTGTGGGCTGCTGCTTTTGTCCTATGTGGGCTATCAGGTGGCCCGGTTGAACAGCAAAAGCTTTGAAACGCAGACCGCGGAGTATGATACGGTCTCCGAAACGATTCGCACGGAAGGTTTTGCTTTGCGCGACGAGCTGACCATTCCTCTGATGACGGAAGGAGTACTGGTTTACAACTATGACAGCGGCGATAAAGTGGGTGTGACTTCTGTTCTCGCCTATTCGTATGACTCAGAGGAGGCCGCGCAGAACAGACAGCGCATTGACGATATCTCCGCGGAGCTGAAGAACCTTCAGACCATTCAGGATATGCAGGGCAGCGGCAGTTCCAATCTGGAGCTGCTGTCCAACCAGATCCATGAGAAGGCGAACACCCTGATCGACCTGACGGATACTGGTATTACAGAGGGGTTGAGCGCTGTAAAAGAGGATCTGACCTTCCTTTTTAACAAAAAACAAGTGGCTCTGAAGGAAGGGGACAGCTTCGAAAAGCGAATCACCTATCTGGAAAACCAGCTGGCTTATCTGGAAGAAAGCGTTGGCGAGGCTGCCCGGACGCTGAAAACCCCGGCGGAAGGCTATTTCAGCAAAGTGGTTGACGGTTATGAGAACCTGTATACCTTTGATCGTCTGGATGAAATGTCCTTGGAGCTGTTTGATGAGCTGAGTTCGATCGAGACCCAGAGACAGGGTGACTATATCGGCAAGATTGTGAAGAATCAGAACTGGTATTTTGTTGTTGCCATTGATAACAAAGATATGGAGCCCTTCTATCAGAACACCAACGCGGTGTTGGATTTTGGCTTTGCCAGCGGAAAAACCGTGGAGGCGCAGATCGACAGAATCCTTACCTTCGACGATGAGGACCGCAGTGTGGTGGCCTTTTGCTGCAAAGACATTGACGAGGATCTTTTGGGGATCCGCCGCCAGTCTGTAGACATAACTTTCCGCACCTATTCCGGTTTGAAGGTCAGCAGGGAAGCCCTCTGCTATGAACAGAGCATTATTGGCGTTTATGTATTGGAGCGGGATGCCATTGTCCGCTTTAAGCCAATCAGCATTATCCGCAACCAGGGCAGCTATGTTCTCTGTCAGGGAATTGGCGAGGACAATAACTGCCTGAAACGTTTTGACGAAGTGATCATCAATGGAGGTGACCTGGAAGATGGACAAAAGATCAAATAGCCCTGTTGGTGAAAATGTCCGCAGGATTTTGGAGGATGTAAAACAAACTGCACGGGCTTGCGGGAGGAATCCGGAGGAGATCCGGGTCATGGCAGTTACCAAGACTGTCCCGCCAGAGAGGGTAAACGAAGCCATAGACAGCGGTATCTGTCTGCTGGGAGAGAATCGGGTACAGGAGTTCCTGGAAAAATACGATAGCTATCGGAAGGAAGGGGTGGATATCCATTTTATCGGTCACCTGCAGACCAATAAGGTCCGGCAGATCATTGATAAAGTGTCCCTGATCCATTCGGTGGACAGCTTGCGCCTTGCCCAGGAGATAGAGAAACAGGCTGCTGCTCGGGGTCTTCACATGGATGTTCTGGTGGAGGTTAATATTGGCGGGGAGGAAAGCAAATCCGGTGTTTCTCCGGAAGAATTGGAGCCTTTGCTGCTGGAAATCGCCAAATTCCCCCATATTTCGGTAAAGGGTTTGATGACAATTCCCCCTGTATGCGAAAATGCCGCAGAAATTGCCCATTATTTTGCAAAAATGCAGCAACTCTTTATTGACATGAAACAAAAAAACATGGATAATATGAATATGAGTATCCTTTCTATGGGTATGTCTAAGGATTATAAAATAGCAATACAGCACGGTTCCACCCTGATTCGCATTGGAACCGCGATGTTCGGCGATAGAAAATAGAAAAGGGGACATAGAACTATGGCAATCAAAGATACTTTCAAAAACCTGATTGGTATTCCATCCGATGATTACTATAATGACAACGATGAGCAGGATGAAAATGACTTCGAAGAATCTCCGATGATTTCTGCGGTCAATGGCCGTAAAAATGACAAGGTGGTAAATGTTCATGCCACCACCCAGTTGGCTGTTGTGCTGGTAAAGCCGGAGAGCTTTGAGGACGCAAGCGCCATTGCCGATCATTTGAATGAGAAAAAAACTGTGGTGCTGAATCTGGAGTCTGCCAGCAAAGAGGTTTCCCGCCGGATGATCGACTTTCTCTGCGGTGCCGCTTACGCCAACCACGGCAAGATGAAACGGGTGGCGAACAATACATACATCATCACACCCTATAATGTGGATATTATGGGTGATCTGCTGGATGAACTGGAAAACAACGGCGTGATCTTCTAATGACCGATAAATGTGACAAAGAAGAAAAGCTGTTCTGTGACCATCTGTCCGATATGCTCCGCGATGTGGAGCGGAATTGGACAGCGCGCTTCAGCTTCTTTCTGGATGAGCGGCAGCAGGCTCTTGCCAGCCGTTTTCTTGCTCGATCCGGCTTTCATCAAAGCCTGCTGTACGGTGGATATGAAAAAGCCGGCCGCAGGCTTTTAGGCTTGTTTCCGGACTATCAGGAGCCGGAACAAACGGCTTTTCCGATCAAAGCGGTAACGGTTTCTTACCGCCCGGCGGATAAGCCGCGGCATCCGGATATTTTGGGCACGCTGATGGGACTCAATGTAAAGCGGGAGCTGGTTGGCGATATTCTTCTTGGAGAAGAGTATGCTGTGATTTTTCTTTTGGAACCGGCCTATACCCTGGTCCTGAACGAGCTGAGGAAAATCGGTCGGGCTGGTGTTCGCGTGGAAGGCGGGATACCGGCTGTGCTGCCGGAACCGTATACCTTAAAACCGATAGGAGGAACGGTCAGCTCCCTGCGTCTGGATTGTCTGGTTGCTTTTTTCACCAATCTCAGCCGGGATAAGGCCTCTCAACTGATTCGGAGCGGTCAGGTGAGTGTTAATTTCTTTGAGGTGGAGGAGTTGTCCTACAGCGTCGCTGAAGGCGATATTTTTTCCATCCGAGGCTATGGCCGTTTTGTTTTGACCCATGTGGGCGGTTTATCCCAAAAAGGGCGTTACCATCTGCTGGGACATCAATATATTTAGCTAACAATACAAAAATTAAGATAAATGGGGGAATTGTTTATGATGACTCCTGATTCTGTTGCAAACAAACGCTTTGACAAAGCGATGGGCGGCTATCGCGCAGACGAAGTGGAAGCGTTTCTGGAACAGGTTGCGGAAGAAATGCGTGCGCTTCAGGCCCAGAAAGAGGACCTGGAGAAAAAAGTGGAAGTTCTGGCAGCAAAAATTGAAGAGTATCGGGAAGATGAGGACAGCCTGCGCTCGGCATTGATTGGCGCGCAGAAGCTGGGTGACAGCGTGATCCGGGATTCCAAGGCGAAAGCGGAGAATATCCTGTTGGATGCCAAGGTGGAAGCGGCGAAGCTGGTAGAAAGCGCTCAGAGAAGCGTGGAAATCGAACAGACTGCCCTGGTACAAATGAAAAAAGAGGTCAGCAAGTTCAAAAACCGCATGCTCACCATGTATCGTCAGCATTTGGATTTGATCACCAATCTTCCGGAGTATGCGGAAGAGATGATCGCCAATGACAATACCGCTCCTGCGGCGGAACCGGCCCCAGTTCCGGAGGCAGCGGCTGCTCAGCCTGCTCCCGCGGAAGAACCGGCTCCAGTAGCGGCAGAGGAGGAAGTGGTTCTGGACTTCTCCGGCATGGGGGAAAACGAAAAAACTCAGAGCGTTCAGCCGGCTCAGCCGACCATGAGCTTTTCCGAGATCCCAACCCCATCCTCTGAAAGCACCAGTTCGAAATTTGGACAGTTGAAATTCGGCGAAGGTTTTGATGTGGAACGGGACGACGGCAAAAAAAACAGCATGTTCTCCCGAAAAAAACATCGCTGATCATAGATAGACGCATAAGATTTAATAGTTAGGAGAGAATGGAAATGGCTCAGGATTATAATAAAACGCTGAACCTTGTTCAGACTGATTTTAATATGAGAGCTGCCCTGCCCCAGCGCGAACCGGCAATGGTCGCAAAATGGCAGGAAAATGACCTTTATCACAAGATGGTCAAAAATAACGAAGGAAAACCGAAGTACGTCCTCCATGACGGCCCGCCTTACGCCAACGGCGATATCCATCTGGGAACTGCTTTGAATAAGGTTCTGAAAGATTTTATCGTCCGTCAGAAGAATATGAGCGGCTATCAGGCCCCCTATGTTCCCGGCTGGGATACCCATGGTCTTCCGATTGAGTTGAAGGCCCGCAAAAAAGCCGGCGTTTCCAATAATATCTCCCCGGTGGAACTGAGAAAGATTTGCGCGGACTATGCTCTGCACTATGTGGATACCCAGAGAAAACAGTTTGAGCGTTTGGGTGTTCTGGGTGATTTTGATGATCCGTATCTGACCCTTAAACCGGAGTTTGAAGCCAAACAAATCGAAGTGTTCGGCAAAATGGCCACCAATGGTTATATTTATAAAGGCCTGAAACCAGTTTACTGGTGCCCGGAATGTCAGACTGCTCTGGCAGAGGCAGAAATTGAGTATGAAGAGGACCCCTGCTTCTCCATTTATGTAAAATTCGATGTAAAAGATGATAAAGGCAAGCTGGCAGCGCTGGGCGCCGACCTGTCCAAGACCTATTTTGTGATCTGGACAACCACTACCTGGACTCTGCCGGGCAATATGGCCATCTGCGTAGGTCCGGAATATGAATACTGTCTGGTAAAAGCCAAAGGCGAGTATTATGTAATGGCCCGCGAGCTGATCGACGCGACCATGAAAGCTGCCGAAATCAGCGAATATGAGATCCTTGGTTCCCTTCAGGGCAAGGATTTGGAGTACATGGTCTGCAAACATCCTTTCATGGACCGGGATTCCCTGGTTATTGTGGGGGATCATGTTACTTTGGACAGCGGTACTGGCTGCGTTCATACCGCTCCCGGTCATGGTACCGAGGACTTTGAAGTTTGCGTCAACCACTATCCGGAAATCAAAATTATCGTTCCGGTGGACAGCAAGGGTTATCTAACCGAAGCTGCCGGTAAATTTGCTGGTTTGTCTACGGATGAAGCCAATAAAGCCATCGCTGCGGATCTGACCGAAAGCGGTCATATGTTTGCGGTGGAAAAAATCGTCCATCAGTATCCACACTGCTGGAGATGCAAACATCCGATCATTTACCGCGCTACCGAACAGTGGTTCTGCTCCGTGGAAAACTTCAAGGAGGATGCGCTGAAAGCCATCGAAGGAATTAACTGGATTCCTTCCTGGGGCGAGGGCCGCATTAAGAATATGGTCAGCGACCGCTCCGACTGGTGTATTTCCCGTCAAAGAATCTGGGGTGTGCCGATCCCGATCTTCTACTGCGAAAAATGCGGTGAGCCTCATGTGGATGAGTCCTCCATTCAGGCTGTTTCTCAGCTCTTTGCCAAAGAAGGCTCTGACGCTTGGTGGACCCACGAAGCATCTGAAATTCTCCCTGCCGGCACCACTTGTAAAAAGTGCGGCAGCCAGTCCTTCCGAAAAGAAAGCGACATTATGGACGTATGGTTCGATTCCGGTACGTCTCATGCCGCTGTTTTATCCACCCGAGACGATTTGAAATGGCCTTGCGACCTGTATCTGGAGGGCGCAGACCAGTACCGCGGCTGGTTCCAGTCCTCTCTGCTGACCTCTGTGGCCTGGAAGGGTGTTGCTCCTTACAAAAATGTTTGCACCCATGGCTGGGTCGTTGACGCGCAGGGCAAGACCATGCACAAATCTCTGGGCAATGGTATCGCTCCCGAGGAGGTTATCAAGGACTTTGGCGCGGATATTCTTCGTCTGTGGGTCGCTTCTTCGGATTATCACTCCGATATCCGCATTTCCAATGACATTCTGAAACAGTTGTCCGAAGTTTACCGCAAGATCCGCAATACAGCCCGCTATATTCTTGGCAACTTGTATGACTTCAATCCGGACACCGATTCTGTTTCGGATGATCAGCTCTTTGAGCTGGACCGCTGGGCTTTGGCCACAATGGACAAACTGGCGAAGGAATGCAACGAAGCCTATGAAAGATTTGAATTCCATTCGGTTTACTATGCGGTCCGCAATTTCTGCACCATTGATATGTCCAACTTCTATCTGGATATCTTAAAGGACCGCCTGTATGTGGAAGCACCAAATTCCGTTTCCCGTCGGGCTGCACAGACAACGATCTACCGTATTCTGCGGGATCTGACTCTGGTATTCGCGCCTATCCTTGCTTTCACCTGCGACGAGATCTGGCAGCATCTGCCCAAATCCCAGGATCACAACCCGGAGGCTCCTGTGCTGAACGAAATGCCGAAAGGCGGCGCATCCAAGGAGACCCCTGCGTTCATGGAGAAATGGGAGCATATCCGCAAAATCCGGGACGATATCAATAAGGCTTTAGAGGATGCACGCGCAGCCAAGACCATTGGTAAATCTCTGGAAGCAAAAGTAACTTTGACCTGTACCGGGGATCAGATGGCCTTCCTGAAAGCCAACGAAGAGATCCTGGAAACGGTATTTATTGTTTCCAAAGTGGTTCTCAATGATGCCGTTCCTGCCGAAACCACTGGTGAGGTAGAAGGACTTCATGTTCTGGTAGAAAAAGCGGATGGACAGAAATGTGAACGCTGCTGGGTTTATAGCGAAACGGTAGGTTCTGATCCGGAACATCCGACTCTCTGCGCCCGCTGCAGCAAAATCCTGAAATAATCTGTTTTCTCAAGCGGTGCAGTCCGTCTGCACCGCTTCTTTTATCAATAGAAAAAGGAGGATATCATGGTATTCTTTTATCTGATTTTTGCCGCGGCACTGGTTCTCGTGGATCGGCTCATCAAACACTGGGCGGTGACGCAGCTCCAGCCACTTTCCACGATACCGCTGATCCAGGATGTGCTCCATCTGACCTACAGTGAAAACCGGGGAGCCGCCTTCAGCATTCTCAACGGTAAAACGGAATTTCTTATGGTGGTCAACACCATTCTGCTTCTGGTGCTGCTGTATATACTTTTGACAAGAAAAATGAAACATCCATTGGCCATGGTTTCGATTTCCATGATGTTCGCAGGTGGCCTGGGCAACATGATCGACCGTTTCCTCTATCCGGGACACTTTGTAGTGGATTATATCGACTTTCGTTTGATCAACTTTGCCATTTTTAATTTTGCGGATGTCTGTGTGGTCTGCGGCGTGGGCCTGCTGATGCTGTATTATCTTCTGATTGAAGGAAAAGAGGAGAAAAAAGCGGGGCCAGAGGGAAGCGAAGGCCATGATTAACAGGGTAAAACCGGAGGATTCCGGTGTCCGCTTGGATAAATGGATTGCGGATCATGTGGAAGGCTACAGTCGCTCCGCTGCGCAGAAGAAAATTGACAGCGGGGAAGTATTTGTCAACGAAAGATCATCCTTTGGCAAAAATTATAAGGTCAAAGCCAATGACCTGATTCAGGTTCCGGAGCTTGCGGAAGAATCCATTGAGATTTTGGGCGAAAACATCCCTCTGGATATTGTCTATGAGGACGAGCATCTTCTTGTGGTGAATAAACCAAAGCACATGGTGGTCCATCCGGCGGATGGAAATCCCGATGGGACCCTTGTGAATGCTCTGATTCACCACTGCGGCCCTCTTACCGCAGTCAATGGGGATTTCCGTCAGGGAATCGTCCACCGTATCGACAAGGATACCAGCGGGCTTTTGGTCGTTGCAAAGACGGACGGCGCCTATGAAGGGCTGGCGGAGCAGGTGAGAGCCCACTCCATGGACCGTTATTACGAAGCGGTGGTTTACGGCGGCTTCAAGGAGGACAGCGGAACGGTAAATGCTCCTCTGGGACGCCATCCGGTTGACCGAAAAAAGATGGCGGTGCTCAGGCCAAATGACCCGAATGCCAGGGAAGCGGTGACCCATTGGTCTGTGCTCCGCCGTTACAAGGGCTTTACCCATATCCGCCTGAAACTGGAAACAGGCCGGACTCACCAGATCCGGGTCCATATGGCCTACCTTCAGCATCCCCTTGCCGGAGATCCGGTTTACGGGCCGAAAAAATGCATTGCCCAACTGGAAGGACAATGCCTTCACGCCAGAGCGCTGGGTTTCATTCATCCAATCACGGGCGAACACCTTCTGTTTGAAAGTCCGCTGCCGGATTACTTTACCTGTTTCTTAAAGACCCTCCAGCCTATGGACGAATAGAACGTCATTTCCTCCAAGTTCAAGGACTTGGAGGCTTTTTCTCGCAAAAAAATCGCTTTCCACAAGGAAAGCGGTTGAATCTATAATCAAAAAATGCTATACTTTACCTGTATGTAAAACGGAAAGCGGGGGTAAAACCGCTTCAAACCAAAACTATGAGGAGGACGTACCATGAACCAGACGTTGAAAAAAGAACTGTCCCTGGCTGCATGCAAAATCCGTATGGGTGCCATTGAAGGCGTTCATTGCGCAAAATCCGGTCATCCAGGCGGCTCTTTATCCGCTGCTGATATCATCGCTTATTTATATTTTAAAGAAATGAATATTGATCCTCAGGATCCCAAAAAAGAGGATCGTGACCGTTTTGTTCTTTCAAAAGGTCATATTGCCCCAGCACTTTACGCAGCGCTGGCCAATCGAGGCTATTTCCCTGTTGAAGAGCTGAAAACACTGAGAAAGATCGGTTCCCGTCTGCAGGGTCATCCGGATATGAAAAAGATCCCCGGCGTGGATATGAGCACCGGCTCTTTGGGACAGGGTATCTCCGCCGCCTGCGGCATGGCGAAAGCCGGCAAGCTGATGAACAAAGATTACCGTGTTTATACCGTATTGGGCGATGGCGAGATCCAGGAAGGCCAGGTTTGGGAAGCCTCTATGTTCGCCGGCCACAATAAACTGGACAACCTTTGCGTGATCGTGGACAACAACGGTCTGCAGATTGACGGCAATATTGCCGATGTATGTTCTCCTTACCCAATTGATGAGAAATTTAAATCCTTCAATTTCCATGTGATCAACATTGACGGTCACAATTTTGATGAAATCGAGGCTGCTTTTGAAGAGGCGAAAACTGTAAAAGGCCAGCCTACCGCCATTATTGCGAAAACCGTTAAGGGCAAAGGCGTATCCTTTATGGAAAACAAGGCTTCCTGGCATGGAACCGCACCAAACGATGAACAGTACGAGATCGCTATGGCTGAATTGAATCAGGCTTTGGCAGAATTGGAGGCATAATCATGGCAGATGTTAAAAAAATCGCAACAAGAGAAAGCTATGGCAATGCTTTGGCCGAGCTTGCAGCGGAATATCCCAATCTGGTGGTTCTGGACGCTGACCTTGCCGGCGCGACCAAAACCGCTACCTTTAAAAAGGTTTGTCCGGAGCGCTTCATTGACTGCGGTATCGCGGAAGCCAATATGATCGGCGTTGCAGCTGGTCTGTCCGCCTGCGGCATGATCCCCTTCGCCAGCTCCTTCGCTATGTTTGCTGCCGGTCGTGCCTTCGAGCAGATCCGCAACTCCGTCGGTTACCCACACAACAATGTAAAAATCGGTGCGACCCACGCCGGCATCTCTGTTGGTGAAGACGGCGCAACCCATCAGTGCTGTGAAGATATCGCTTTGATGCGCACAATTCCTGGTATGGTTATTATCAATCCTGCGGATGATGTGGAAGCGAAAGCTGCTGTAAGAGCGGCAATCGAACATGTCGGCCCAGTTTATCTGCGCTTTGGCCGTATGGCAGTTCCGGTTGTCAACGACGCTGAAACCTATAAATTTGAGCTGGGGAAAGGCATTACTCTGCGTGACGGTAAGGATATTACTGTTGTAGCTACCGGCCTGATGGTAGCGGAAGCCATTGAAGCCGGTGAACTCCTGGCCAAAGAGGGAATCGACGCCAGAATTATTAACATCCATACCATCAAACCTCTGGACGAGGAATTGATTTGCAAAGCAGCCAGAGAAACCGGCAAGATCATCACCATTGAGGAACATTCCGTTATCGGCGGCCTGGGTTCTGCGGTTTGTGACGCTGTCAGCGCAAACTGCCCCGTTCCGGTTGTGAAAATGGGTGTTCAGGATGTGTTCGGTCATTCCGGCCCCGGCGGTGATCTGATCACAGAGTTTGGTCTGCGCGCAGCCAATATTGTTGAGACCGCTAAAAAAATGCTGAACAAATAAGCTCTGAAAACAAAAAGCCTCTGCGTGTCAGGGGCTTTTTTCATAAACTGGTTTTATAAGCAGAAGGAAGGTGAAGGAAGATTTACGATCCGGAATTCTGGGCTGCACTGGAAAAGTTGGTGAGTGGGGCGGAAATCGTGATTGATAGGCCCAAAAACTCTGCTCATCCTCGATTTCCGCAGCTCATCTATCCAGTGGACTACGGCTATCTGGAGAATACCCGTTCTATGGATGGGGCTGGAATTGATGTGTGGCTAGGAACAGAGAAACAAAAACAAATCAATGGGATCATGTGTATTGTGGATTTGATGAAACGGGATTCTGAGATAAAAATTCTTATTGCCTGCACAGAAGAGGAACGGGAACAAATCTATCAGTTTCACAATAACAGCCCATATATGAAAGGGCTGCTGATCTCAAAAAGGAGTGAAGGATAAGCTATGGAAGAAAAAAATAACAAAATTCCCACCGGTTTCAGTGGCTGGGGCTTGGAAAACGCTGCGGAGGAAGAACAGTGCCGGCTGGCACTGGCCCGCTGCAAGGCTCTTACCATGGATGAGCCGGACACCATCTGCAATCTGTCCAACACAGCGGCTGTTTTATGGCAATATCTGAGCAACATCAGCTGGTGCGGGTTCTATCTGCTGCGAAACGGCGTGCTTGTTTTGGGACCTTTCCAGGGAAAATCCGCCTGCCGGCGTATTTCCATTGGTAAGGGAGTCTGCGGGACTGCCGCAGCGGAAGATAAAACGCAGCTTGTTCCCAATGTTCATGAATTTCCCGGACACATTGCCTGCGACAGCGCATCCCGCTCCGAAATTGTGGTGCCCATCCATCACAATGGGATGGTAATTGCTGTGCTGGACATTGACAGTGCTGACTTCAACCGCTTCCATGAGACAGAGCAAAAGTATCTGGAGCAGCTTTGTGCGCATCTGGAGAACCAATGCGCTTGGGAGTATTGATATGGAACTTGTATTTTTACCAAAGGAACAGTGGAAGGGACAGATTTTGCCCATCGGCTATACCACCGAACAGTACTATGATGTTGCTGTGCAGCAAAGTGCCAAAGGTTTTACGGTTTCCATGGAATTGCGTTCCTTCCATGAACCTCTGACCATTTCTCCAGAAAAATATGACTTTCCAGACAGTCTGTACCAGGATCACTGGGAGGAGGCAAAGGCCTATGGTTTTTTGGACAAAGGGAAGCTGGTGGCCGCGATTGAGCTTTGTCCGGAAAATTGGTCCAACCGTCTGCGTGTGACAGAACTTTGGGTCGATCAGCCTTATCAAAAGCAGGGCTTCGGAAAGCAGCTGATGAATCTGGCGAAGGAGACAGCTCGAAAGGAAGGAAACCGTGTTCTGATGCTGGAAACGCAGTCCTGCAATGTTAACGCCATCGGTTTTTACCTCCATGAAGGTTTCACGCTGATCGGTTTTGATGCCTGCTGCTACAGCAATCAGGATTTGGAGCGCAAGGAAGTCCGACTGGAGCTGGGCTGGTTCCCGGACAGGGCGGATCATTAACAGAAGGATAGAGAAGACGGCGGCTGAGAGAATCAAAGCTCTCAGCCGCCGGTTGGGTTTTTTGTTGGATCCCCCGCTTATTGTTCAGAGGGGATTCTTGCTATGGTTTTATGAAAGGTTGTGTTTTACACGATCCCGTTCTTCGGCGCGTTTGGCGTCATTCCAGTTATCCATGGTGCCAACCAAATAACCGGTGATGCGGCGGATGCGCTCAAAGGGAACTGGCTTCAGAACATAGGACAGATTTACATAATCACCATCCAGCTCGATGGTCATGGACTCAATGGATCGGTTTGGATTTTCCTTTTCCACATGGGCAACATAAGCCAGAATCTCTTCCTCCGGCAGAGTGCCGTTTTTTACAGTTACACAGTTTAAAACTTCATGCATCAGCCAACAACTCCTTTAATAAAATATATAAAATATACTAAATCAGGCTATGATCGCTCCTTAATCATAGCACATTTTGTCTGTGTCTGCAAGAGGAAAGGCGATTACTGCAAAAAGTCCATCACGCGCTGGTTAAAATCCTTGGCTTCTTCGTAAACTCCATGCCCGAAACCATCATAAAGAAACAGCTGTCCACAAGGAAGTCTCGCCGCTATTTCCAAAGAGGCCTGGCTTCCTATGATCTTGTCCTCCGCAGCGCCGATCACCAGAGTTGGAATATGGATCTGTTCCAACTGATCCTCGGTATTGTGGTGAAGGCAGGCTTCTGCCATTGTGAGGAAACGGCAAAAGCTTTTCGGTTTTCCCAACAACGACAGAAGGGGATACAAGCGGCGTTTTTTTTCAAATAGGCTTCGGTATAGCTGTGTTCGATGGTGTCGATCATCAATTCCTGAAAGGAGCCGGATTCCGCCAGTGCCATCCAGTGCCTGACCACGCTATTGAGTGTCTCATTGTTCCGGCAAGCGGTCACAGCTAAAACCATCTTTTCGATTCTTTCCGGACAAAGAAGAGCAAGCTGTTGGGCGATCATGCCGCCCATGGAAACACCTAGAACCTTTACCTTGCTGATGGCAAGTGCGTCCATCGCTTCCAACACATCAGCGGCCATCTCCCGTATGGTGCAGCTTTGGGGCAGAGGTTCTTTCCGGCTGAGCACATAGACCCTGTATTCCTGAGCAAAGCAGCGGTATGAAAAGGCAAAGGGAAGGGCAGAGCCTTTGACCGTTCGGATGCCATCGCCCAAACCGGGCAGGATCAGCAGATTCTTTTGGCCTCGGCCAAAGGAAATACCATCCATTTGGCCTTTTTTGAGGGAAAGCGTAAAATTCTTTGCTTGATACAACATCATTTATCGGAAAGAATAGCCGGAATTTCGTTTTGCGGCATAATCAGCGCGGATTTCTTTCAGAGCTTCCCAGTACATGGTGTGAAGTTCAGCCGGCGTTTTGCCGCTTAAATCCTGTTTTTCCAGCCAAAGCATGGCAAGGGCTTCCTCCCGGCTGCTGGGGAAAGCGTATACACTGCTGTCCATAAGGTCATTCTCCTTTTAACGATTTGTTTTCTTGGTTCTTATAGTGAAAAACTCCTGAAAAGGGCCAATCGACCATTTTCAGGAGTTTCATGGAGCTTGTGACCCGGCTCGAACGGGCGACCTGCTCATTACGAATGAGCTGCACTACCGACTGTGCTACACAAGCATCATTGCTGACTTGTTTATTATAATACAAGTCAGCGAAAAAATCAAGAGTTTGGAAAAGATTATTCTTTTTCCTGGTTCTGCCGAACCAGGCGCTCTATGGCTTCCTCGCTGTAGGAGAGCAGACGGCCAAAATCGAAGGCAAGACGACGGCGGGCTTCACCAAAGTAGAGGTTCTTTTCCACCAATTCTTTTTTCCTCTGCGACAGCTCCCGGTAAAGAGTTAAATCTTCCGGCTTATGGGCAAAAACCATATTGAATTTGCCCTTGTTCAGGGAAAGAGGAAAAAGATCCGTCACCAGGCCTTCGTTTTCCAGATAAAGGACATTACCATAGTGTTTACAGAGCTGTTCCGCGAAGGGAAGGTAGCGGTCACGCTCTTCTGCTGTATCACAGGGATGGGAAAGGGCAATACGCTTCACGCCGGCGGAAACCACTTCGCTGAAGGCGTCCATTACACCACACTGATAGGAGTAGACATCAATTGATTGCATTTTGACCCTCCTTTTTTGGAAAAGATTCGAATTTTATTTACAAAGCATACGAAAAATTTTTTATTCTTCCTCCATGCTTTGTGCTATACTAAAAATTAATCCAACTTGTTCATTAAAACGTTTAAGGAGTATGATTTATGTTTCGGCAAAAACTGCAAAATTTTATGATGGGGCGCTATGGCATGGATCAGCTGAATTTGGCGATGACCATCCTCGCTCTGCTGTTGAGTTTGATCGCGGCCATTAGCGGCTGGCACATTTTGTCCACCCTTGGACTGATTTTACTGGTACTGGTTATTTTTCGGATGTATTCCCGCAATATTTCCGCGCGCTACAATGAGAATTTGAAATTTATGCCCTATTGGCAGAAGGCCGCCCAGTGGTGCCGCCAGAAACAGCAGCAGTGGTGGGACCGGAAAACCCATCGCTATTTCAAATGTCCCCAGTGCCACCAGGTGCTGCGTGTGCCAAAAGGGAAGGGTAAGATCTGTATTTCCTGTCCCAAGTGCAAAACGCAGTTGATCCGAAAAACATAAAAATAGTCTCTCTAAGGTCCTGCACCATGCGCAGGGCCTTTTTTAGTTCACACCGATTTCCTGCGCATGAGAACAAAAGTGCTTCATACAACAGTCTGCGCATTTGGGACGGTTGGCAACACAGGTATCCCGTCCATGCAGAACCAAGCGATGACAAAAATCATTGGCACGATCCATAGGCAGGATTTCCCGCAGTTGTTTTTCCACTTTGAAAGCATCCTTACCTTTGGTAAGCCCAAGCAGATTGGTGATGCGGATGCAGTGCGTATCACAAACAACAGCCGGTTTATGATAAATATCTCCAACGACTAAATTCGCCGTTTTTCGGCCGATACCTGGCAGCTTGGTCAGTTCTTCGACGGTGTCCGGCAAAATACCGCCAAAATCCTCCACCAGCATTTTGCACATGGCAATAATATCCTTGGCTTTGGTTTTGTAAAGTCCGCAGCTTTTGATGATATTTTCCACGTCGCTTAATTCCGCATTCGCAAAATCCTCCAGAGAACGGTATTTCTCAAACAAATCTTTGGTTACGATGTTCACACGGGCATCCGTGCATTGAGCCGCAAGACGGGTAGAGATCAGCAGCTCATAAGGCCGCTCATAAACCAGGGAACAAATAGCATCCGGATACTGCTGTTCCAAGGCTTCTATCGCCAACAAAGCCTTTTCTTTTAATTCCATACTAAAACCTCATTTCGTATATTTTTATCGTTTCTATTTATCTGTTTTATCCGTTTCCACGGGGGGAAGGACAGGAGCTTTTTTAGGTTTCACACCCGATAAAGGAGAGCGTTGGGCTGCGTTTTGAATCTGTGCGTTGGAAACGTGGGTGTAAATCTCAGTGGTGCCCAGGTTTTCATGCCCTAAAATTTCCTTTAAAACACGAATATCCACTCCGCCGTGCTGATACATCAAAGTGGCCGCTGTATGCCGCAGTTTATGAGGACTGTAACCCATTCCGGACAAACCAGCCTGCTTCATAGCTTCCTCAACGATCTGTTCCACCCGGCGGGTGGTCAATCTCTTGCCGTTTTTGGATAGAAATAAGGCGTTTTTGTCCTCTCGGCTGCAGTTCTCCGGCACTTTTCTCACTTTCAGGTATTCCTCCAAGGCCATTTTGCAGGAGTCATTGAGATAAATAATGCGCTCTTTGTTGCCTTTACCAAGAAGTTTCAAAGTGTCGTCTCGAATGTCATCCAAATCGATCCCCACCAACTCGGAAACCCGCATACCACAGTTGAGAAACAGCGTTATGATGCAGAAATCCCGTTGTGTGAATTTGGATTTCACCCCATTGAGCAATTCCAACGCCTCCTCCAGCGTCAGATATTTTGGCATGGCACGCTTGATAGCAGGAAGTTCCAGGTTTTTTACTGGGCTTTCCTCCAGGTACGGGGTTTTTGTCACGACATACTTATAAAAAGAGCGAATGCTGGTTACTTTTCTGGCTCGGGCAGCAGACTGATTGCCGAGTTCGTCCATGCAGAAATTCAGATAGGCATATACATCGGACAAAGTAATGCTACAAATGGTATCCTTGTCCAAATCTCCAATTGGAATCGAATGAAAAGTTTCATCATTCTTGGGTTTGATGTGAAGGATTTTTATTGCTCTGATATAACGAAAAAAAGTTCGAAGATCAATATAATAGCCATCGACGGTGCGGGCTGAGCGCCCGCGGATCGTTTCCATATAAAATAGAAAGTCTCGGAGTAAATCCGGACAGTCATTAAGAAAATCGGAATTCATTTTAAAAACCTCCAAAACTGTAGCCGCCAGCCAATTGATAATAGAAAACCCAAAATACAAATAAAAATAGGGGTCTGGGTATTCTTTCAAACCATATTTCGCTAAATAAAAATTTAGCGAAATAGAGGGGGGTGGCTTCTCAAAGCCAATTAAAGTCAATTGGGCCGTCAGTCTATATTTATTATAACATAGATGCTGCGTAAATCCAGTGGCTTTACAAAACAAAAACCTTGCCTGTACAGCAAGGTTTGGTTTATCGTTGTTTCAGCGGAATGATTCCGCCCACATCCTTGAGCTTTCCTTTGGATAATGTTCGGATCGATACATGATGCTGATGAAGAAAATCCAGTATCTCTGAGTAATCCGGATGACGGCTCAAATCTCCAGCAACAGCCAGACAGTCCGGAGCGATCAAACCGCAGCAGCCTCCAAGAAAGCCTGTATCATAACCAGGCAATTCAATATGACCTGGACGGATCTGAAGGACCTGAAAACCCGCAGCACGGCAAGTTGCTGCGGCAGAAACGTCGGAAGTGATCAGCGCGTGTTTGTTGACCGGAACAATATTGCATTTGGCATAGCCTTGTTTTATATGCAGTATTTGTGAAAAATTTAACAAATACTGCTGCTCAATAATCTTTTTATTTCCGATCAAAAGATCCCCGAAAGACAGAAAATCCAGAGCGGCTTCTTCTGGATAATGATCCGCTAAAGGCAAAGTCCCTTCCAACACATAAAATCCAAGTTGTTCCAGCCGTTTGCGCAGCGAGTCCTCCCCTTTTCCAACGGCTGCTGTGTCCCCTTTCAACATACCAAGCTGCAAATCCGCATGACAAGACACCAATCTGGATAATTTTGTATTTGCTGGAACTGGAAAAACATCAATATTCAGCTTGAGAAGGGCTTCGCAAAGCTCCGGATAAGACGCTCCAACTGCGCAGCGACATACCTTTTCCGACGGACAATGCGGAATTGGCAGGAATTGCTCCTTTTTCATTTCACAGCCTCCTCGTATAAATCCTTTCTCCTGTTACAAAATACCATTGTATTGAGATGAAAGGAGTGATTCCATGAACTTGCTCCCATGCAGTCAACCCTGCCGTCATCAGAGGGATGGTTATTGCACGATGGAAGGCACTCAGCCTGTCCAGCAAGCGTTTGGAGACTGCCCCTATTTTACGGATGCCCGGGATATTCTCCCATCATCGAAGCAGCAGTTGGATCGCCTGCGCCAGACTGGAAACCGGGATCAACTGGATTTTCGGACTGAAGTTTAGTGCGGACAGACACTGCTTCGGAAGAACGCAGCGCGCGAAACCCAAGCGCTCTGCCTCTTTGACCCGGTCTGCTGCCCGGTTTACCATTCGGATCTCGCCGGCAAGACCGATCTCTCCAAAAGCCACCAAATCATCGGAAATGGGACGATCCAGCAAATTGGAAGCCAAGGAAAGAGCTACTGCCAGATCTGCCGCCGGCTCGTCCAAGCGAAGTCCGCCGATTACATTGATATAACTGTCCAGATTGCCAAAGAAATAGCCACAGCGCTTCTCCAGCACAGCAGTAAGCAGGGCTGCCCGGTTATAATCAAAACCGGTGGAGGTCCTTCTTGGCTGCCCGAAGCTGGTTTTGCTGACAAGAGCCTGCACCTCTGCCAGAATTGGCCGGGAACCTTCCATCACGCAGGCAACGCAAGTGCCTGAAACGTTTTGCGGGCGGCCCTCCAGCATAGCCATAGAGGGATTCTGGACTTCCACAAGGCCACTTTCCTGCATTTCAAACACCCCAATTTCGTTGGTGGAGCCGTAGCGGTTTTTTATGGCACGGAGGATGCGGTAACTGAGATTTCGTTCTCCTTCAAAGTACAGTACCGCGTCAACCATGTGTTCCATGACTTTCGGGCCGGCAATGTTGCCGTCCTTATTGACATGGCCTACAATAAATGTGGGGATTTCCAGGCTTTTGGCTGTGTTGATCAGAAGTTGTGTGCATTCCCGTACCTGAGAAACGGAACCGGTTGTAGAATTCAGGCTGCTCAGGTTCATGGTCTGGATCGAGTCCACCATAACAATGTCCGGTTTTAAGCGGTGGATCGCCTCAATTACCGCCTCAATATTGGTGGTGGCGCCAAGAAGCAGGTTTTCTGTTTCCACACCAAGACGGCCGGCTCGCAGCTTAATCTGCCGCAGGCTTTCCTCACCGGAAATATATAGGATTTTTGCTCCGTCGGAGATACTCTGGCAGATTTGCAGCAGCAGAGTAGACTTTCCAATACCAGGATCGCCGCTGAGCAGGATTACAGAGCCTGGCACAATGCCGCCGCCTAACACGCGGTTCAGCTCACTCATTTCGGTGGTATAGCGATTTTCCTCGGAAGAATCAATCTCTTTCAGCGTGCTGATCACAGTAACAGCTGCCGAAGCAGGTGCTGCTTTCCCTTTGGGAGCGCTTTCTTCCGGAACCGTCTCCTCAAGCGTATTCCAGCTTCCGCAGTCCGGACACTTCCCCATCCATCGGGATTGTACACTGCCACACTCGGTGCAAACGTAACAGTTTTTCGATTTTGCCATTTTCAGCACATCCTTTCTCTTATTCTACATTATAGCAGATTCGACTGCCCCGTTCCAGCGTTCAGCGATTATAAAAGTCTATCAGGCTCAAATAAATAACAAAGGCCACTTTTTTCTGGTACTGTGTGTCACAGAGATTGTCACAGTCCAGCTGATTGGAAAGAAAGCCGCACTCCACCATAACCGCCGGAATTTTGGCGTTGTAAAGCAAAAATAATCCCTCATCAGCGGCCTTGATCTGCCGGTTGTTATCCTGCTGCAGTTTTTCCCGAAACTGGTCCTGGATCGTCTGTGCCAAAGCTTCTGAATCTTGGTGATTGATGCTGTAGAAAACCTGAGCCCCTTTGCAGGAAGGATCACTGAACTTATTCTGGTGAATACTGATAAAAATTGCGTTGGGATGGGCTTCCATAATATCCCGCCGGTTGTACATATCCGAGCGTTTTTGCCGGGTTGGACTGCTTTCCTCCGGGTCATGGATGGAATTATCGTCCGATCGAGTGAGGATCACGTCAAAACCATTGAGCCGCAGCAGATCCGCCAGTTTCAGGCTGATCCCCAGGTTGATCTCCTTCTCTACCACATTGTTGATGCCCACTGCGCCGCCATCCAAGCCGCCATGACCTGCGTCAATGATGATCTGCGGTCTTGCGTGATACTGCACATAGACGGGGCGGCTCTCGCCCACATGATGGATCAACGACCAGATGCCGCCGAGAAAAATACTGATGCCCAAAACAGCCGCAACCAGCTGTATGATCGACCGACGAATACCAATAATTCGCATAAAACCACCACCTGTTTGTTCTCAGTGGATTTTATGCCGCCGAGCATAAAAAAAGACCCTGAGATATCCTCAGGGTCTTTTCGTTTCAAATTAGCAATCAAGGTACAGGAGAAGCAGTTTGATGGTGTTTTCCAGAGCGGAGTAATGGGTGCGTTCCATACCGTGGGAAGCGCATACGCCTGGGCCGATGAGTGCGCCTTTGATGTTGTTGCCGCCTTTGAGAGCTGCGCCAACGTCAGAGCCGTATCTTGGGTAAATATCAACTGCGTACTTCAGGTTGTTTTCTTTGGCTAGATTGATCATTCTGGTGGTCATCTCATAATCGTATGGACCGCCGGAGTCTTTGGCACAGATGGAGACATCATACTCGGTGCAGTTCAGATCCAAACCGATGCAGCCCATATCAACCGCAATCACTTCATTTACATCAGACGGAACATAGGATGCGCCGTGGCCAACTTCTTCAAAGACGGAGATGAAGATCTTAACTTTGTTCTTTGGCTTCAGACCTTCTTCTTTCATAATTTTTAGCAGAGTCAGTAGGCAGGCAACGGAACCTTTGTCATCGATGAAGCGGGATTTCAGGAAGCCGCTTTCGGTAACGACGGTTTTGGGATCGTAAGCAATGTAGTCGCCGGAGCAGATGCCCAGAGCTTCCACATCCGCTTTGTTGTGAACCTGCTCGTCGATGCGGACGATCATGGTTTCGTCATTTCGTGGAGAAGTAGAAGCGTTTGGATGAACATGAACGGCAGCGTCTTTGCACAGGATGGTACCGGTGTAAACCTTGCCGCTTCTGGTAATGATATTGCAGTATTCACCGTCAAGGGTTGGCAGGATCGGACCGCCGATGCAGGTGAAGCGCAGGTCACCATTTGGCAGGATGGAGCGAACCATCAGACCCAGAGTGTCCACATGGGCGGACAGCATGGTGCAGCGGCTGTTGTCTTCGCCGTCAACAGTGATAATTCCGCAGCCTTTTTCCAGGCGCTCGAAGGGATAACCCAAACCTTCCGCGATTTCTCGAACCGCTTCGGTTACATTCCAATAGTAACCGCTTGGGCTGTCAATGGACATGATCTTTTTGGTAACATCGAACAGATAATCTTTATAATTTGCAACATTAACCATAATAAGATACCTCCTTACAAATTTAGTTTTATTATAGCGCTTTTCCGATGAAAAGAACAGTAGAAAACCCCTGTTTTTCAAGAATTTTATGAAAATTCGTCACTTTGCAGCGAAATCAAAGCAAAAACAAAAGAAAATGACCTGCTTTCCCTTGTGGAAAAGCAGGCCGAAAGGATTTTTTCACTTTTTTATTTCAGTTCGGCGATTGTAACGCCGGATTCTCCCTCACCGTAAACGCCAAGTCGGAAAGTACGCACCGCTTTATTGTTTTTCAGGTGAGACTGTACCGCTTTGCGCAGCACGCCGGTACCTTTGCCATGGATGATGGTGATGGTTTTCACGCCGGACAGCACACAATTGTCGATGTACTGATCCATGACCATAAGCCCTTCCTCTACGGTCATACCCCGCAGATCCACCTCGCTGCTGGCGCTGCGCTCACTGCGGCTGGTGATGGTCTTGGAAACGGAGCCTGTTTTTTGTTTCGGCTGCTTGCGGGCCGAGCCGTTCAAGGTCACGCCGCCTTTTTTTTCGATCAGGCGCAGTTCATCCACCGCGACTTTGGTTTTCATGATGCCGGCCTGAACCATAACACAGTTTGAGCCGTCCGCTTCAGAAAGAACAGTACCTTCCTGCTGCAGCTTCACGATCAGAACGCTGTCCCCTTTTTTCAATGGACGAGGGAGAACATAGTCCTCCTGAAGCCCTTGAATAACCGGATTGGCCGTATCGGTCAGCTTATTGATAGCGGAACGATAGCCGGCTTTTGCGCCCTGCACCAGTTTGGAGAACTCGGCGCTCTCCTTCTGCCGCCGGATATCATCCAGCTCCTGCAGGAGTTTTTCCGATTCGGCGCGAACAGAGGAGACAATGCGGTTGGCCTTATCCTGGGCTTGCTGTAGTTCCTTTTCCATGTCCTTATTGACCTGGATTTTGTAACGTTCCCAATCCTGCTTGTCTTTTTCCTGTTGCAGACGGAGCTGAGCAACCGTCTCCTTTTCTTTTTCCAATTCCTGACGTGCCGTGTCAAGCTGAGAGATTACGTCCTCAAAACGGCTGTTTTCAGTGGAAATGTTTCGACGGGCATTTTCGATGATACTTTCATCCAATCCCAGCCTTTGGCTGATGGCAAAAGCATTGGATTTACCTGGAATACCGATGAGCAGACGGTAGGTCGGCTTCAAGGTCTCTACATCAAACTCACAGGAGGCATTCTGGACACGAGGTGTGGTCAGGGCATACATTTTGATTTCCGCATAGTGAGTGGTTGCGGCGATCTTTGCGCCATAAAGCGCCAGCCTCTCCAAGATGGAAATCGCCAGAGCTGCGCCTTCTACCGGGTCTGTACCGGCACCCAACTCATCCAGGAGTACCAAACTGTCACTGTCGGCTTCTTCAATGATAGAAACTGTGTTGGTCATGTGGGCGGAGAATGTGGAAAGGCTCTGTTCAATGCTTTGTTCGTCGCCGATATCCACCAGCACCTTTTTGAAAACAGAAATGGAGCTGTTTTCGTTGGCCGGGATCATCAAGCCGCACATAGCCATCAGGGTCAACAGGCCAATGGTCTTTAATGTAACGGTTTTACCGCCGGTATTTGGGCCGGTAATAACCAAAGTATCGAAGCTTTTGCCCAAAGTGACGTCAGTGGGCACAACTTTTTCCGGATCGATCAGCGGATGGCGGGCTTTTTTCAGCTCCACCTGTCCGTTATCCGTAAGGATCGGTACAGAAGCCTTCATTTTGTAAGCCAAAGCCGCTTTCGCGAAGTACAGGTCGATTTCCACCAGCAGTTCATAGCTGGAAATAATGGATTGAGCGTAAACTCCTACCTCCGCGGACAGTTCGGCGATGATGCGCTCGATCTCCCGCTTCTCTTTTGCCTGTAAGACTTTGATTTCATTGTTGGCTTCCACCACTGCCATAGGCTCGACGAACACAGTGGCGCCGCTGGCAGAGGTGTCGTGAATCAAACCCTTTACCTCGGAGCGGTATTCGCTTTTCACCGGTACAACAAAGCGTCCGTCTCGCATGGTAATGATGCTTTCCTGGAGGAATTTGCTTTGGGAAGTGGAGTGGATCAGCTTGTCCAGCTTTTCACGGATCCGAAGCTGAGCACTGTTGATTTTTCTGCGGATATCCCCCAGCTCTTTGCTGGCGGCATCTGCTACTTCCTCATCGGAAAGAATGGCGTTTCGAATGGCATTCTCCAAAGCTTTATTGGGAGAAAGCAGTTGGAAAAGCTCGTCCAGAGAGGTTTTGGAAGCATCACAGCGGTTTCTCCAATCCTTTACCGAGCGAATGTTGGACAGCACTGAAGCCACCTGCAGCAATTCGCCCAGAGACAGGTTGGAGCCTTTTTCCGCTCTGGCCAGGGAGTCGCAGCAATTCTTCAGCCGGTGTATGGTTGGCGCGCCATAACGAGCAGAAAGCATATAGGCATCGGAAGTTTTTTTCATCAGTGCCTGCGCCTGCACAAGATCTGTGACCGGCTGTAAATTAAGGGCCAATTTCTGGCTCTCGTCACAACTGCACAGATCAGAAAGCCGTTTCAGAACCTTGTCCAGTTCCAAAGCACGGCAATATTTTTCGGAATGAACCATGTTCATCCTCCTTTCGAATTCTGTCAAAGGAGTGTATGATAAAATTCCAATGTAGTGAATGTTTTATCCAGTTGATGATAAATGTATGTCTCCGCAATGGAGGAAAGACGTTTGAGCGCTTCATCCGGCAGAGCAAAAGAAAACAGCTTCTCCATAGGCGCATAGATTATGTGCCGCATGGCAGCCAGTTCCCCAGGGCTAAGTTGTATAGCAAGCTGACCGGTTGCCTGCGCCATGCAGTCCTGGCACAGGAGAGAGCCGCTGGACGGAAGAAAGCTGAGGCTTTTCCCTTCCGATTTTCCACAAACCGAGCAGCCCAGCAGATCCGGCATATAGCCAGCCATAGCCATCAGCCGCAGCTCAAAGAGAGGTTTGATAAACAAAACGCTGCGCTTGCCGGTTTCCAGCATGGACAGACAGTTAAGGAAAAGGCGCGCATAGTCGTTGGGGTCCTCCCCTTCCTCCGGAGCCAGTTCGATCAACAGTTCGGATAAGTAAGAGGCCAGCGAGACCTTTTCAATATCGCTGCGGATACCAAAAAAAATCTTATTGCTGCTGGCTGTATTGATAGAATAGCGGTCCTTGGACTGAAACAGAACGAAATTGGAGTAGGTAAACAGTTCCAGCGCCGACCCCATTCCCCGGGAAATCTTCTGGCGGTTTCGCGCGAAGGCGGTGATTACGCCCTTTTCCCGGGTCAGGAGCGTATAAACATGATCGTCATTGCCCACTGGCTTCGTTTTCAGCACGATGCCGTCGGTCGAAATCAGCATAAGACAAGCCACCTTCTGTCCCCTGGCCGCTGGAAATCCGGCAATAGGCCAGATAATCAAAAATGCAGCCTGTTTTCTCAAAGCGTTCCCACGCGGACTCCTGTCTGTTCATGAAAAAACCTCCTTCAGGATGTTCTACAAGGAGTTTTCCCCGAAACAGACAGACTATTGCTGTTAAATATTAGTTGAAGCCCAAATCCCGCATAGCGGAGGAACTGTTTCGCCAGTCCTCCCGGATCTTTACCCAGCATTTCAGACTGACCTTACAGTCCAGGAAATTCTCCAATTCCAAACGGGCTTCTGTGCCGATTTTTTTCAGCATGCTGCCCTGTTTGCCGATGATCATTCCTTTATGGCTGGATTTCTCACAGAGGATGGTGGCGTCGATATCCATTATATTCCGCCCGTCCCGCTCTCTCATCCGTTCAATGATGACCGCGGTGCCGTGGGGAATTTCGTCCCTCATATTTTTCAGCACTTTTTCCCGGATAATCTCCGCGGCAATCACCTTTTCCGGCTGATCAGTCAGGGTATCCTCCGGGAAGAAGTGCGGTCCTTCCTGCGCCTGTGCCTTGATGGCCTTCATCAAAATGTCGATGCCGTCGTTTTCCTGCACGCTGATGGGGATAATCTCCTCGAAATCGTACAGCTTCTGAAATTCCAGCAGCTTTGGAAGCATGGTGGATTTATCCTCCAGAAGGTCGATTTTGTTCATGGCGAGAATCGCAGGAATGTGCATGGTTTTCAGCGCTTCGATCAGTTCTTTTTCCGCAGTGTAGATCTCGCCGAAGGCTTCGGTCACCAAAACGGCACAGTCTACGTCGGCAATGGACTCATCGACTTGTTTTACCATATATTCGCTGAGTTTATTTTTGGCTTTATGGAGACCGGGTGTGTCGATAAACACAAGCTGCGTCTCCTCGTCCGTTAAAACGCCAGTGATACGGGTTCTTGTGGTCTGCGGTTTATCGGAAGTAATGGCGATCTTCTCGCCGATCAACAGATTCAGCAAAGAAGATTTGCCGGCGTTTGGTTTGCCGATGATGGCAACAAAGGCAGATTTGGTTGTTTTTTCATTCATTATTCGTCTTCCTCATCCATAACGTAGCTGCCGTCCCGCTTCAGCCCCAGCTTATTCAGCACCATTTCTTCTTTTTCCCGCATGCGCACCGCTTCCATCCCCTCGTTTTCGTGGTCATAGCCCAGCAAATGCAGCATGGAGTGCACGGTGAGAAAACCGATCTCTCTGCGGAGGGAATGGCCGTACATCTCAGCCTGTTCAATGGCTCTCGGTACGGAAATTACAATATCCCCCAGGACATAAGCGCCGGTTTCATTGTTCAGGTCGTAAACGCCATCCTCTCCCAAAGGGAAGGACAGAACATCGGTTGCGGAATCCTTGTTGCGGTATTCGGCGTTCAGCTCCCGGATCTGTTCATTATCAACGAAGGTCACGCTGATCTCTGCCGGGTCATGAAACCCTTCCATCTGCAGGACAGCGGAGCAGCAGCGGCGAACCAACAGACGAATACCGGTTGGAATCTTTACCGCATTCTGCTGATTGGAAATCAATACTTTCACACGTTCCATTTTAGCGTGAAACCTCCTTATTATTGTATCGTTCGTAAGCTTTAATAATATCCTGTACCAGTTTATGGCGGACAACGTCACGCTCGCTCAAACGAACAATCGCGATATCATCCACTTTTTTCAGTACCTTCACTGCTTCGATCAGGCCGGATCTACGGGAGTCCGGCAGGTCGATCTGGGTAATGTCACCGGTGATGATGGCCTTGGAGTTGAAGCCCAGACGGGTCAGAAACATTTTCATCTGCTCCGGGGTTGTGTTCTGTGCTTCATCCAGAATAATAAAGGAATCGTCCAGCGTGCGGCCTCTCATGTACGCCAAAGGAGCAACTTCAATGGCGCCTTTTTCCAGGTTCCGCTGGAAAGTTTCCGGGCCCATCATCTCAAACAGAGCGTCGTACAACGGACGCAGGTACGGGTCGACCTTATCCTGAAGATCACCGGGCAGAAAGCCCAGTTTCTCACCGGCCTCCACGGCGGGGCGGGTCAGGATAATCCGGCTGATCTGCTCATCACGGAAGGCTTTCACAGCCATGGCAACAGCCAGATAGGTTTTGCCGGTACCGGCAGGGCCGATGCCGAAAGTCAGAGTGTTTTTGTTAATGGCATCCAGATAAGATTGCTGGCCCAGGGTTTTGGCCTTGACCGGCTTTCCCTTTACAGTGACCAGAATGCAGTTGTGATTGATTTGGCTCAAGCTTTCTTCGGTTCCCTGGTTGACCATGGAGATCACATAGAAAATATTCTGCTCCGAAAGAGCGTCTCCCCTGCGGATCATATCCAACAGCACATGGATGGCGCGCTGGGCCTTTGAAACAGCATCCGCTTCGCCGGAAATTTTGATTTCTGTTCCACGGCAGACGATTTTAACCTGAAATTGCTCCTCTAAAATACGGATATTTTTGTCATAATTTCCAAAGAGCATCAGGATATGCTCCGCTTTTTCAATATTCAGTACCTGTTCGATGTTTATCACCTCATACGAGTCGTGGCATTCCACAGAATTTTTGCAGCCAAAAACGCACAAACTGCATACTTACTGATAGTATAACACACCTTTTTCGGAAAAGCAAAGATTATAGCCAAAGCGGACAAAAATCTTTGGAAAACGGGGTCATTTTAAGGCTTTTCCTCGGATAATTCCATTTGGATCTCCGTTTCCTGCGCCACTTCCTCCTGGCACAGAAGCGAGGCTTGCAGCACATAACTATTTTTCCGCACACTTGCCTGCAATTCCCGCTTTACAACCATAATATCCTGGTTTTCCATCCTGCGCTGTATTTCTTCCAGTTTTAATAGGGCCGATTTCTTTGCCTGCGCTTCGGTGAGAGAAAGTTCGGTTTCTTGTACGGGGATGTACTGCTGGATCTGAAGGCTTACAGGCAAAGGAACCCCAAAGAGCGTTAAGGCTTTGTTTCTCACCCAATAGAAATATTGTTCTCCTGCTTCATTGGATTGAAAAACGCCGGTCTCGACCAAGCCTTTTTTGGAAGAAAACTGAGAACCGGAGGGTTTTCCCAAGGACAGAGGGATGGAGAAATCGCCGAACAGCAGCCGATAGGAATTTTGATGATTTCCTGTGACAACCAGTTCCTTGCTGGACAAAGGGATCTCTATGCTTTCCTCCTGGGTATATTCCACCACTGCCCTGGCTCTGGCATGCATCAGAATGGTTCGTCCATTCTTATCCTCCAAAATGCCGCTGGCGATAAGCTGTCCCTGATGGACGACATCGCCGATCTTCACTTGCCGGTCGCCGTCATAGACTTCCAGTTCCACGATCTGTCCGGCTCGACCGGCCACCACATTGCAGGGGCTTTCTTCATCCAGTAGCTCCGGCGGCATTACCCGCTCCACGATTTCGATTTCCGCGACGGTACCCAACAGATTTACCGCCGCCCAGGACACTTGTTCCAACTGTACAGTAATTTGGTCGGCAATCCTGATCACATCCAAGCGATTTTTCAATACGCCGGGTTTCAGTCCTAACTGTTCCGCAGTTTCAATTACTTGCTGGTCCGTGACTTCCTCATTGCCCAGAACCTTAATTTTCCACACAAACTGTTCCGAAAACAGCAGCAGGAAAGCGAGTACCGCGGCTCCAGCAACTATACCGACTCTTTTTCCGTAGCGCAGCCTCAGCTTGGGCGCGCCAAAACGGCTTTTTTCCTGCCACTGAATCTGAACTTTTTCTGCGATTTCCCGAAGCTGTGCTTCTTTACGGATCAATGTTTTGCCGGTAAAGACAGTATCCTCCCGTTTTCCATCCCAAATGGGTATTCTGGCGCGGGCTGCCAGGTTCAGAAAACGTTCCAAATACTTTCCTTCGATTTGAAATTCTATGGTACCGCGCCAGAAACGCAGAAAACGGATCAGCCACATACCCTTTCCCCCTTTTGTTCAAAACAGAAACTCCAGCCGGTCAATATGACCGCTAAGGATGATGCTGTCATGGGTCATGGTGCGGATCTGCAGGTTTTTTCCTTGAAAACGAAGGATGAAATTGGCTGTATTCACCCGCACTTGCTGTTCCGTATATTCCAAAATACCGCTGCACTCCTCAATAATGACTTCCCGGTTTCCGTTAAACTCAAGATGAACTTCTTTTTTTAAAAAATCCGACAAAGGCTGGTTCTGCCGCACCGGCATACCGCTTCCTCCTTTCAAAAGGCTCGATTCATTGGAGTATATGAAAGAAAAGGGCGGGATATCCGCTTCTATTCCAAAATGTCAGCTCATAAAATGCAGAGAATATGTGGTGAAATGAGGTTCTATATGGATATTCATGTACTTTCTGCCCGCCAGCGGACGATTTTAAAGGATGGTTTTGCCTTATTTCTTTGCCTTTTGTTTGGCGAGCAGCTTCTCTTTAACAGCTCTGTCATTACCGCTTCTGTCCGCAGCTCTTTGGCTCTCTGTGTGGATACGGTCATCCCATCCTTGTTTTGCTTTATGGTGCTGACCTCCTTTCTTTCCGGAACGAATTTGAGCAGGATCCTGTCTTTGCCTTTGTTGCCGGTGACACGTTTTCTCTGTCTTCCCGCAGATTGCGGCAGCATCCTGCTGATGAGTCTTTTGGGAGGTTATCCGGTGGGGATCAAAGCGCTCACCGATGCTTATCAAAGCGAACAAATGGATGAAAAGCTGCTGAAACGGATGGCCCTATTTTGCTGCTGTCCGGCACCCTCCTTTGTTATTGTTGCGGTTGGGAAACGTCTGTTGGGCAGCCAAACAGCAGGCATTCTTCTTTATAGCTCGCAGGTGCTGGCAGTGCTCTTTTTGGGACTGGTAACGTCGGTCCTATCGGTTGGAGGCACCCGAAACAGCATCTGCCGCTATCTTCGGAAGCCCATGAACAAATCCTACGGCAAAGCGATTGTGGAATCTGTTCTCTTCACCTCACAGACCCTGTTGTCCATGTGTGGTTATATCCTGCTTTTTGGTGCTTTCAGCGCTCTCTTAGAGCAAACCGCTCTGCCCAAAGAAGCAGTTTCCCTGTTTTCCGCTTTTCTGGAGATCACAAACGGCTGCGTTCAGGTTGCCGGCTTATCTCTGCCTTATAAAATAAGCATTTTATCCTTTTTCCTATCCTTCGGTGGGCTTTCCGTCCTATTTCAGCTGAAAAGTATTTTGGGGGAAACGCCCTGTTCTCTGCGTCAGCTGTTTCTTGGACGCTTGCTTCATGGTATTTGTTCATCCGTCTTCAGCTGGATTCTGCTGCAAAGCTTTCCACAAGCGCTGGAAGCTTTTACGCCCAGTGGAAAACCGGTTCCCATAACCAATTCCTACACGCCGCTCCTCACCGGTTGTTTGATTGGAATGATGCTGATCCTGCTGACTTCGATGGAACGAGGGACAGAAAGAGAAAATAAATCCAGCAGATTGCGCTGAGACAGTAGCATTTTTCTCAATTTTTTGGTAAGATAAAATTATATGTAAAATAGACTCATTTCCCTCGTATTCGCTAAGGAAAATGAGTGTGAGGAGAAATGGATATGTTCCGTTCAAAACGATTTGGCAGCCGTATTCAGCCTGCCTGTGAATATTGTAAATATGGAGAGCCTTCCTCCGACGGCCAGATGATCCTTTGCCGCAACAAAGGAATTGTGGCGCCGTATTTTTCCTGCCGTAAGTTCAGTTACTGCCCGTTGAAACGTGTTCCCAAACGTGTACATCAGCTTCCGCAGTTTTCCCCGGAGGATTTCTCTCTTTAGTTTCCGGTTTTTATGCCCAATGATTGGAGGCGAACATCAATGAATCGGATCAATCGGACGCTTGCGGCCACAATGGCTCTTTGCTGTGCGGCCGGTCTGGCGCTGCCCTCTTTTGCCAGTGAAACATCCTCAGAAAAACCAGCCGCTGAGACTGCCTACTTTGGTTCCAGTGACATTTCGCTGCGGGGTTTAAACATTGACAGCTTCAATAATAAGGATTATCCGTCTCAGCAGGACGCCACAGCTGCTGTAATGGGCGGTGAGGCGGATAAGATCGTAACATTTGCCCAAGAACATCAATTCAATACTTTGTTTTATGAGATCAGCCCCCGCGCTGACGCTATGTTCCGTTCCCGCCAGCTGCCCAGCAGCCGCTATCTGGTAGAGGAAGAGGGAAAGCTGATCCTTGCAGACCCGCTGAAGGTACTGTTGGAAACCGCCGACATGGCAAAAATCAACCTCTGTGTTACGGTTTCCATTCTCTATGCCGGGGAAGTTGGTGATACCTACGCTCAGGACAGCCCGGTTGTACTGCATCCAGACTGGTTTGTTACCGAAGGGACAAGCCTGTACTTTGATTTGACCAAAGAAGAAGTCCGCAGCTTCTGGGTGGATGTGCTGACGGAACTGGTGGAGCGCTATTCCCTCGACGGTATTGTTCTCCGCGGTTTGGACAGCCTTGGTGACGACGAAAAGACAGTGAGCGCTGTGAAACAACTGCTCCTTGCTTGTATTCAGGCGATACACTTGGTGGAACCGGAGCTTTCCGCGGGTGTTGCGCTTTCCTATCAAGCGGCTGAATCGGAAAATTGGCAGAAATGTATTACCCAGCTTGGGGATTCCATTAACTTCATCATGCCGGAAATGGAGATTTCTCTGTCATCTGAAAAAGCGTATGACGATTATCTAAAGGAATGGAGTGCCCTGACAGAAAACAGTTCTGTCCGTTTGTATACAGAAAATCAGGCCAGCCTCCTGCTTTATCCTCTGGCCAGCGACTTGATGTTCGGTGATCCACGGGAGCTTTCCTATCAGCTTTACGGCAATCAGGTCAGCGGCGCCAGCGGTTATACAATCTGCTCTTACAGCGACCTGAAGGATCTCCGCAGTTTCATTGCAGAAGAGATTGCTTTGGTTCCCGACAGCGCCAGCAGCCCGGATTCTTCTCTGCTCTATGAAGAAGAAGCAACTCTCTCCATCGCTCCTGCTTCTTCCCTGATTTACACCAAACATACCAGCTATTTCCTGTCCGGCCGCTGTGACCCGGAGAAGCCTCTTTATGTCAATGATGAGCTCGTCGATCCTGACCAGATTACCAAAGACGGGTTTTGGGGCGTCAATCTGAATCTGAAACGGGGAACCAACGTAATCTCTGTTCGGCAGGGATACAGTCGGAAAAGTTTTACCATCTACTCCTCGATTCGTGAATTGGAAACAGAGGAAACGATCGACGATATTCTGGAAACTTCCGTTTATCCTCAGGAAAACGAGATCCTCTACGAAGGACAACCTTTGGTTTTGTCCTGTATTGCTCCTTATGGCGGTTCCGTCATTGCTCGCTTTCAGAATAAAACCTATCATCTGGAGGCGGAAGGCGAATATACAGAGGAGGATATTGGAAAACCAATAAAATATTCTTTGGAGATTTATCCGGAAAATGTGGATTCGGCAAAAACGACTAATCTGGGCAAGGTAAGCTATGTATTGACTTATTCTGATTTTACCTCCAAGTATCGCTCAAACGGCCAGATTTACCTGGTAGGCAGCGGCAGCCGGCTTGCTGTTAAAGTTGAGGACTCTGTGTGCCGTGTTTATCAAAGTAAAGATGAGAGCGCGGTCATTTCCATTCTGCCGGTTGGCGCCTGCGATTACGCGGCAGATCTTGAAGGCGACTATTACCGTCTTTATTCTGGGGGTTATGTGCGTAAAAAGGACATGTCCATCGTGGAAAGCTTTGTCGATATTCAAAAATCAGTGGAAGCGGTGGGCATTCAGAGCACCGGCCAAGGAGAAAATCTGATTTTTGTCGGCGGCGAGGGTCTTCCCTACTATACCAGCTACAGTGAACATTCCGGTACCCTGACATTTCAGCTCAGCAACGTGGCCGCTATGCCGGCCAGCCTGTCTCACCTGTCCAGCCGTCTCTTCGACAGCATCACAGTACAGAACGATGAGTCTCGTGGTGTTTGCACCATCCGGCTGCATTTGAAAGAAGGAGAAACTCTCTGGGGCTATCAGGTGATGTATCAGAACGGAAATCTTTATTTGAAATGCAAAACGCCTCCGCAGCTCAGTGATGATCCAAAAGCTCCGCTGAGCGGCATCACCGTTATCATTGATCCTGCCCATGGCGGTGTGGATACCGGCTCGCTGGGGGCTTTGGGTTTGGAAGGCCCGACAGAGAAAGATATTACCCTTGCCTATGCACAAACGCTTCGCCGCCGTCTGGAAAGTCTGGGAGCAGAAGTGTTCCTTACCCGCTCGGATGACTCCGCGATGGATGGAGAGGATCGAATTCTGTTCTGCAGCTACAAAGACGCAGACTTTTATTTGTCATTCCGTTTGGACGCGACCGATTCCCAGTACAACGGCTGGTCTGAAGAAGGCTTGAGCGTATATTACGACAGCGAAATCTCCCATGCGTTTGGCGGTTTGCTGTATGAACACCTGTCCGCAGGCCTTGGCATCCCTCAGAATGCCTTTAACAGCACGGATCTTTCCATCCTGAAGGTTCCTCTGGCGCGGGCTTTGTCCATCTGCCCCGGCTGTATCAGCAATCCATCGGATTATGAGCGTGTAACAGACCCGGTGCAGATCTATAAAACCGCTTGCTTGCTCAGTGACGCCATGATCGAGTACCTGAATGAAGATTAAGCAAAAAAACCAGCCAATTTTTCAGCGAATTGACTGGTTTTTTGCTGACTGGAGAAAATTCTTTGGTCAAAAACCTTCTCAAGAGGTGGATTTGTGCTATAATGAACGTGTATTCCCAAATGGGAGCAAAAATTTTAAAAGATGGTGATTACTTTGAAACCGATCATTGGTATGACCGCGATGCCCTTTGAAAATGGAGAAATGAAGGTTTACCGCTGCAATCAGTCCTATGTACAGGCGATCTTAGATGCCGGCGGGATACCGGTTCTGCTGCCTTCCAACGGCGCGAATGAGGACTATGCCGAACTTGCTGCGCATTTGGATGGTCTTTTGATCCCTGGCGGCAGCGATATTTCCACCTTCCTTTATGGGGAAGAGGCGATTAAACAGGTTACAAATATGAGAAGCGCTGACGACCTCTTTGAGTTTGCCGTACTGCGGAGAATGGCGGAGTTAGGCAAGCCCATTTTAGGCATCTGCCGCGGCGTCCAGGTGATCAATGTTGCTTTTGGCGGTACGCTGTATCAGGATATCCCAAGCCAGTTCCCTTCCAACCAGTGCCATCATCAGAGCGGTCCCCGCTATGAACCGTTCCACTATGTTGAGCTGGAGGAAGGCAGCCGTCTGGCAAAAATTCTTGGCACCTCCAAACTTGCTGTGAATACATACCACCATCAGGCGGTGAAGGATGTT